>NZ_JBVJYZ010000014.1:0-188683 GCF_055600045.1 Streptomyces sp. NPDC038280 | reverse complement strand
TCACAATCCCCGCATGCGGCACCACCACACCCTTGGGCCGCCCCGTCGAACCCGACGTAAAAATCACATACGCAGGATGCTCCGGCCGCACCACACGCTCAGTTGGATGGAGTTGACTGCCATCAACGCCCGATAGGTCGACCGAGTCCACAAGAACGTGGGACACGCCTTTCGGCAGCAGACCCTCCAGTCCGGTGACGGTCACCACCGCAGCGGCCTCGGCTGTGTCCAGGACGTACGCGATCCGGTCCGCCGGATACTCCGGATCCACCGGCAGATACGCACCACCCGCCTTCACCACACCGAGCAGCGCCACCACCATCTCGACGCCACGCTCCAGAAACACACCCACCACCGACTCAGGACCCACACCCCGAGCCACCAAACGGCGCGCCAACTGACCAGCCCGCGCGTCCAATTCGGCGTACGAGACGGTCTCGCCCTCGAAGACGACCGCCACCGCATCCGGCGTCCGCGCCACCTGCGCCTCAAAGAGCTCCGGCAACGTAGCTGGCACCAGATCGACGTCAGTGTCGTTCCACTCCTCGACCACCCGGCGCCGCTCGTCCTCGCCCGCGAGCTGCGCGTGCGCGACGAGGTCGTCGTGCGCGGCTCCCGCGAGCCACTTGGCGACGTTGAGATAGCGGCGGGAGACCGCCGCGGCCTCCGTGAGGTCGTGGACGTCCGGATTGGCGTCGACGTTGATCTGCATGCCGTCGCGCTCGTAGATGTCGATGCGGACGTCGTCAACGGGACCGGTGGACAGGTTCTGGGCGACGGTGGGGCAGTCACCGAAGCGCAGGTCGTAGTCGAAGGTCATGACGTTGATGTGCAGTGCGCACAGGTCGCCGTCGACGATGTTCAGGTCGTTGAGCATGTCCTTGTAGCGGTACTGCTGGTGGCGCAGCCCCTCGCGGATCGCGCGGGAGGTCTGCCGCACGATGTCGTCGACGGTGGACTCGGGGCCGATCGTGAGGCGCAGCGGGATGATGTTGGAGGTCATGCCGGCAATGCCGAGGGTCCGCTTGTCGGAGCGGGCGCGCACGGGCAGGCCGACGGTGATGTCGCGTTCGCCGCTGACGCGGTGCTCGTAGAGGGCGGCGGCCGCGATCATCAGGCCTGCGAAGCTGGTCCTGAGCCGCCGCGCGCCCTTCTTCAGGAAGCCGGCCGCATCGGTGTCGACGCCGTCGGTGTGGCGCAGCGGGGCGTACTGGGCGCGGCGGGACTTGTAGGTGTCGCCGCCGTCGACGGCGGGGTGGTCGGCGAGCAGCTCGCGCCAGTACTGCCGGTCCTGCTCGAACTGCGCGGACTCGCGGTAGGCACGGTCCGCGTCGAGGAGTACCGAGACCGGTTCGGGGGCGCCCTCGGAGGGGTCTCGCCCCTCCAGGAGGGCGGTGTAGATCTCTGCGGCGCGCTGGGCCATGACGACGCCGCCCTGGCCGTCGACGACGAGGTGGTGGGGGCGTACGTACCAATAGTGCAGCTCTTCCTCGACCTTGAGGATCGCGCTGTTGAACAGGGGCCCGCCCTCGAGTTCGGCGGGGCGCTCCAGGTCCGCGCTCATCCAGGCCCGGGCGGCGGCGCGTGGGTCCGGTTCGCCGCTGACGTCGACGATCTGGACCGGGTAGTCGGCGGCGTCGTGGAGGTACTGCATCGGCGTTCCGTCGACCACACGCACGCGCAGGCGCAGCGTCTCGATCTCGCGCACGCGCAGATCGGCGGTCCGCACGAGGAGGTCATGGTCCACGGGGCCGTGGATCTCGATGTACTCCGAGACGAAGAAGGCCCGGTTGCCGGGGGCGAGTTGCTGTGCATACCAGATGCCGAGCTGGCCGCCCATCAATTCGCGGAGCTCACCCTCGTTCTTGGCCATTCCCGCGCACTCCAATCGTTCGAGTCATCGACTGGAACAGCACGGGATGCCTCCACCGGGGCATGCGCATGACCGCCCAGCTCCTCTTGCACAAGCTGCGACCTGATAATTCAGACTTCTTCAGCGCCTGGCGCGGCGACCCACTATGACCCTGGGGACCAGCGGTGATCAATGCGGATCCGTGGGCGTTCAACTGCGTGAGTCCGGCAGTTGAACGGATCCCGCCTTCGCCCCGGGCCTCCAGGGGGCCTGGGTTCCGTACGGCCTTGACGGAGCGAGACGGGCCCTGCGACCGTGAATGCCGCCTATGACTTGAGCACGCGTCGAAAGAATTCTGCCAATTCTCTTCGGGTCGCGCACCGTTGCGTTTCCCGGTCACCCAAAGATCTGCGAGGCACCCGTATGCCCGAATCAGCGCCGCACATAAATCTGGTGGACGCCGAACTCTATTCCCATGGCGATCCCTTCGCACAATGGCGCTGGCTGCGCGCCAACGACCCGGTGCACTGGCACGAGCCGGCCGAGCTGCCGGGTTTCTGGTCGCTGACCCGTTATGACGACATTCGGACGGCCTACCGCGACGCGGAGACGTTCAGTTCGGCACAGGGGATCCTGCTGCGGCCCGCTGAGCACGGGGCGGACCCGGGCGGCGGTCGCACGCTGGCCCTGACGGACGCGCCCCGGCACAAGCAGCTGCGGGGACTGGTCGACGGCTGGTTCGCCGTGCGATCGGTGCGTGCCCTTGAAGCGGAGATGCAGGAGATCGCGCACGGCGTCGTCAAGAATGCTCTGGACAACGGCAGTTGTGATTTCGTCGCTGACGTCGCGGCCCGCATCCCGCTCTATGTGATCTGCAAGATGATGGGCGTGCCGGAGTCCGACTGGGAGTATCTGTACGACCGGACGAGCCAGGCCTTCGCGGCGGGCGATCCGCTCACGCGCCGGTTCGCCCACCTCGACATCCTCGGGTACTTCGAGACCCTTCAGGCCGACAAGGCGGCGAACCCGGGCGACGATCTGGTGAGCGTGCTGGCCACGGCGGAGGTGGACGGCGAGCGGCTGAGTGCCGACGACGTCATCCTCAACTGCGACAATCTGCTGGTCGGCGGCACGGAGAACACGCGCATCGCGGCGGCCGGCGGGATGCTCTCCTTCCTGGAGCACGCGGACCAGTGGCAGGCGGTGCGGGACGACCGGGGGCTGCTGCCGTCCGCGGTCGAGGAGGTGCTGCGCTGGACGTCGACGGCCACCCACATCATGCGTACGGCGGTGCGGCCGACCGAGATCCACGGGCGGCGGATCGAGGCCGGCGACAAGGTGGTCTTCTGGCTGCCGTCGGCCAACCGCGACGAGACCGTCTTCGACGAGCCCGACGTCTTCGACGTGCGCCGCACGCCCAACCGGCACCTGTCGCTGGGCTTCGGCGAGCACTTCTGCCTGGGCAGCATGCTGGCGAAGGCCGAACTGCGCTTGCTCTATGCGGAGTTGCTGGATCGGGGGGTGCACATCGAGCTGGACGGTGAGCCGAAGCTCCTCGACTCGATCGTGGTCAACGGCCCTGAGACCCTACCGGTCCGCATGAAGGCCGCCTGAGGCGCCTTGTGCGAGCGGTACGCGAAAGGGGCCCACCTCGACAGGTGGGCCCCTCTCTCGCATGCCTTCCGCTCAGTCCGACATGGCGACCAGGACGCGGCGATCCCCTGCGAAGGGGCGCCGGCCGTGCCCCACGGCGACATTGTCGATGACCATCAGGTCGCCCTGTCGCCAGTCCACGTCGACGGCCATCTCCAGGCCCCGGTCGTGGACGTGGAGCACATACGCGTCGGGGATCGGGCTGCCGTCGGCGAAGGTGACGGACTGCGGGAGGTCCTCGGGAGGGAGAATCTGGGCGAGTTCGCGCGAGGTCTCGTCGCCGAGCGCGGCCGGGTGGAAGTGGTCGGCCTGGTTGAACCAGACCTCGGTGTTCGAGACCGGATGCTTGATGGTGGCCGGCCGGACCGGGCTGACCATGCGCAGTCCGCCGTCCGCCGTCCACGTCCAGTCGAACTGCCCGGCGTCGAGGAAGGCTTCGACGGCCTCCCGGTCGTCGGTCTCGAAGGTCTGCCGCCAGCTGCGGCCGAGCCCGAGGCCGTCGTGCAGGTTCTGCGTGTAGCGGATGCCCCCGGCGAACGCGTCCCGGACCTCCTCGTCGAGGGACTCCAGCCACAGCCCGCCGTCCACGACGGGCGTGGCGCCGCCCGACCCCGGGGTTGTCGCGCAGTAGAAGAACAGCCGCTCCGGCCAGTGGTGGCTGTAGGACAGCTCGTTGTGCATGGCTATGGTCATGTCCTGCGGGTACTCGGTGGACGTGTAGAGGTTGCCGCCGAGCTGGGTGCGTGGCGAGGTTCCGTGCACGTACCCGAGCCGGTTCGGCAGCAGCAGGTCCATCACGGTCTCCACCTGCTGCTCGCTCACCTCGAAGCCACGGAAGACGACGGCTTTCTCGCGGGCCAGCAGCGCGCCGAAGTCACCGATGTCCTCGATGCTCCGGCGGACTCCTTCGGCGCCGGCAGGGCCGTCTTCGCGGTTCAGCTCCAGTGGCTTCCAGTTCCGTGAATCTCTCATGACGAAGACTCCTCGACTTCTTGCTTGACGGTTGACCCGTGATCCCGCAGCCGGGTCCACGTGGCCGGGTCGTGATGGAACACCTGGTCCTTGATCTCGGGGGGCCGCATCCCGGCTGCCAGGCGGCGGTGCCAGTCCGCGGTGAACGCCGAGGCCGCCACCGGGACGACGCGGGCCGCGCCGAGCGCGCCCATGGACCGTGCGTGCCGGTAGTCGCTGCTCACCCTGCCCAGCTCCTTGTCCACCAGATCCTGGAAGGCGAGCAGCCGAATCGTCGGCAGCGCCTCGGTCAGGGCCACGGCCAGCGTGTAGTGCGGGCGCTCAGGGCCCTGTTCGGGGCGGCAGGTGAGGTTGACGACGCCGACTCCGAAGACCTGGCTCGCCTCCCGTATCGCACGGACCACGTGCTGCTCGCGCAGCCGCTCGCCGGCCGTGTCGGAGAGCGTGGCGCGTCCTGCGTACTCGACACGGGGCACTGTGCCGGCCCGGTCGACAACGCGTGCGATGTCGCCCAGCACATAGCGGTACAGGCCACCGATGTGCGAGAACACGACGTGGTAGTCGTATCCCGGCTCCAGCTCGTCGTAGAGGAGAGTGGGGCTGTCGGGCGTCACCTCCCGGCTTGCGTCGACGAACTCGTACAGCGCGCAGGAGACCGCGAGGGGCCCTGCCGTGGGATGCCGGTCGAGCGGTACGCCGACAGGCCCTTCGGAGGCGGCGGCGGGCGCGGGCAGGACGACGACGTCGGGGCCGTACGACTCCTTGAGGCGGGGCAGGTAGAGGGAAGCGACGCCGCTGGTCCAGCAGTACAGCAGTCGCATGTTCGGCCAGACGACGGCAGGTGTCGGGAGGCCGCCGGGCGCGGTCGCGGCGTGGCGCTCCAGCTCGGCCGCCCGGTCGGGGTCGGGGGTGCCGCCGGGCCTGCCCAGGTAGGTGCCGTCGCGGATGTCCTTCAGCAGGTCGGGCCACCACTGGGCGAGCAGCTCGGGCAGCATCGCGAGCATCGTGGGGTTGTGGCCGATCACCGAGCGCACGTCGTGCTCAGCGGCCATGCGGACGCGCACGTACAGCTTGTCCAGGTAGGCCTGGTCGTCGACGGCCACGGGCAGTTCAGCCCACGGGGCCCGGCTGCCGGGCTCTTCGACGCTCACGCCGAAGCCGCCGCGCAGGTCGGCCTGGCTCGGGCCGAGGCTGGGCCGCCCGGAGGCGCTGGTGGCGGGGCGGGCGAGCCGGTCGTGGCGCAGGTTCAGCGACACGGCGCCGCGTGCGAACGCCTCGGGGTGGTACTGGGCGGGTACACCCATCGCCGCCTGGAAGAAGGGGAGATACACCCGTTTGACGAAGGTCTCGGTGACGGGGACGCGCTTGCGGCCGCCGGTGGAGCCGCTGGTGGTGAAGAACATCCGGGGTGCCTCGCTCGTGAGCACCCGCGCCTCACCGTCGGCCGAGCGGGTCAGCCACGGCTCGTACTGCTGGTATGTGCGCAGCGGCACGGCTGAGCGGTAGTCGTCGATCGTGCGGATGCGGTCGAAGCCGTGCTCGTGGCCGAAGGCGGTGTCGGCGTTGTCGGTGAGGATCTCGGTCAGGATGCGGCGCTGCCAGGCCGCGGCGTCGGGGATCGTGGCCGCCAGCTGGTCCTTGGCGGCCACGAGGCGGCTGCGGTACGCGGCTTCGGCGTCGCCGCCGTGGCCGCTGTCGCGCCCGGCCGTGGCGCGAGGGTGGGTCTCGGTGCGTTTCATGTCACTCCTTCATGGCCCGCAGCACGTGGTCGGCGACGGCCGCCGCATCCTGTCCACCGGGTATGTGCTCGGTGTGTAAGTGCCTTGTTTCCGCGCGGAGTTCCGTGTGCAGGTCGCGCTGGAAGCGGAGGAAGCCCTCGCGGTCGGGGGCCGGTCCGTAGTGCTCCAGCGGGTTGAGCCGGGAGCCCTCGCCCGCGCGCTGCCACGCGGTCTCCGGGTCGACCTCCAGAAGGACGACGCCCCGGGGCTGCGGCAGCGACCTCCAGTACTCCGGCCAGGGGCCGTCGGCCAGGCCGAGCAGCCGGCACTTGGCGAGGATCTTGTAGTAGTACGAGTCCAGGAGGGGGGTACGGCCGGGCGGCGCGCGGAAGACGCGGTCGTGGTAGTAGGCGACGGCGACGTTGAGGAGCGCCTGGACGTACTCGCGCGTGTGGCGGTCCGCGACGGCGTGGCCGAGCGCCCGGGGCAGCGCGGTGAGGGCACGGTACTCCTGGGGCACCAGCCGGGAGTCGTAGGAGACGGGCAGCACCGGGCCGCTCCTTGTGGCGAGGCGTTCCAGGACGGTGGACTTGCCGCAGTGGTCGGTGCCCAGCAGCACCCAGAAGTCAGTCATTGCTGCCCTCTTCGGCGGCGGTGAGGCAGGCGTAGGCGCGCAGCTGCCCGGGCGCGGCGGCATCCTGGTGGACACGCAGGTACGCGGGGCGGGTCGGCAGCTCGTCCAGGTACGGCACGTGGACGACGGCGATACGATCGCCGGGCCCCAGGACTCCGGTCAGCCAGGATTCCGCGAGCGTGTGGTTGAGATGCACCAGGTAGTCCGGGAGCGTGAGGCCCCCGGTCGCGACGGTGAGCCGCCAGTGCCGGCCGGTTGCGGGCCCGCGGCGCGGGGCGCACAGGGCGTACGGCGGTGGCGGAGGCCCGGCGGTCAGGGCTCCGCGCACCAGGCGTAGGAGCAGCCGGAGTTCGCGGTGGCGGGTCCCGGCGCCTGGGGCGTACCAGGCGATCTCTCCTTCGGCGGTCGTGAAGGACGGCGTCAGCCGGGTGGCGAGGTTGCGCGGGTTGCCCGCGAGGAACACGGTGCGGGTGAAGTCGGCACGCCAGGAGCGGGCCGTGTCCGGAGGCAGCGTCGCCGTGAAGTCCAGGACCGACTGGGCGAACCGGGGCAGGTCGCAGCTGCGCAGCACCGCGACGGCCGGCGAGCCGGGGGCGGCTCCGGAGGCGTTCAGCCGGGCGTCCAGGGCGCGGCGGAGCCGCTCCTGCGGGACCTCGCCCCGGAGGGGTTCTTCCTGGGGATGCATCAGAGGTACACCTTCTCCAGCAGGGATCCGTCGGCCCCGCCCCTGCGGTCGTGTGCGAGCAGGGTCGTGGTGAGCCGATAGGGGTCGACGCAGGGGTACGGGCGGGCCTGGCGCTCCAGCAGGTCCCTGGTCCCGGCGGCATCCCGGCCGGTGGACTGGGTCTTGAGCATGCGTGCGGCCCGCGCCATGCAGCGGGCCACCAAGTCGGGGCGGTGCGGCAGCCGGTCACCGCGGCCCAGCGTCGCGACGAAGTACAGGCGCAGCCCGAGCCGGTACGCGTCGGGCCCCATCCGGTCGAGGTGGCGCTCGGCCAGCGCCGCGGCCGTCAGGCCCTGCCAGCCGCCGTGCCGCGAGGAGGCAACCGGACCCGTGGCGCTTCCGGTGCGCACGCGCCCGAGGCCGATCAGATGGACCCGGGCGCCCAGCCGGCGCAGGACGTGCCGCAGCAGGACGTGGTCGGCGAGAGAGTCGCGGTCGCAGGTGAGGACGAAGTCGTCGTAGGCCCGCACCTTCGGGATGAGGTCGCGCAGTACGCCGGCGAGATAGTTGGCCGTGCCGTCGGTGCCGACGAGGAGGCGCAGCGGCAGCCCGCCGCGGGTTCCGTCCAGGTACACCGGGCCGTTCCAGCGGCGGTGGTCCACACACAGGCCGAGGTCCGAGAGCAGTGCCAGGAGGTCGTCGAGGCTCAGCGGCGGACGTACCTGGTGGCGCAGCCCGGGGTCGGCGACTCCCAGTTCGCGCAGCCGGGCGGCCCAGAGGTCGAGGATGCGGGCTCCTGCGGGGTGCGGTGGCCCGCCGTCCTCGGCGGCGCGCCGCATGGCCGGGTCGGGGCCGTCCCCGGGGGCGCGCCCCCGCTGGTACTCGACGTAGAGGGCGCCGATCTCCTCCTCGTCGCTCGTGCTGAAGTCGGCATCCGGCCGGGTGCGGTCGAGGTGGCTCCAGAAGCCGAGTGTCTGGGCGTTGAGGACGCCGACGCTCCAGCTGTAGTGCAGGTCGACGTGGTGCAGCAGGGCGGTGGCTCGGTGCATGACGTCGCCCCACAGGAGCCCTTTGACGTGGCTGAGCGTGAGGGGCTTGGTGGGCGCGATGGGCACGGGGGCGAACAGCACGCGCCGCGCGTGTGCAGCGGCGGGGGGCTGGCGCAGGGGCACGTCGTCCTCCGTGGTGTGCGTGAGGGGCCCATGCTCCCGACACCCGCCGGGATGGGGGGTTCCTGGGGCGGGGCCGGGAGCGCTCGGGGGGCGGGACCCCGGCTTCGGCGGCCTCGTCGGCCTCGCTGACGAAGGCGGCCGGAGACCCACTATGCCTCTGGTGCGCGCCGCCGGGTCAACGGCGGGCACCTGGCCGTTCAACTGCGCCCGCATCCCGGTTGAACAGCATCGGCCGGGTCGGTGGGCTGATCAACGGACCTGCTTGATGGTCTGGTTGAGGGGGTGCCATGGTGGGGCGCCCGGAGGGCCACGGGTCCGTGCGACCGCGCAGGCGGCACCCGTTTGCGAACCCTCCGTCGTGCGCGACGGACCGGTGCGGTTCCCGGCCCCCTCCCCCCACACGACGACTGCGTCCACGACAACTGGAGATCCCTTGCACATCACGGTTATGACCGAGGGCGCGCCATGCCCCATGTGACCTCCAACGGCATCCGGCTTTCGTACCAGCGCGCGGGCCGGGGAGATCCGGTGCTCCTCATCATGGGCTCGGGCGCCGCCGGCCACGTCTGGACCACGCATCAGACACCGGCGCTGAACAAGGCGGGCTACGAGACGATCATCTTCGACAACCGGGGAATCGGCGGCTCCGATGCGCCTGACGGGATGTACTCGCTCGCCGACATGGTCGCCGACACCAAGGGCCTGATCGAGGCGCTGGACATCGGCTCGTGTCGGATCGTCGGCACGTCCATGGGCGCGATGATCGCCCAGGAGCTGGCCGCGCATCATCCGCACCTGGTGCGCTCGGCGGTGCTGATCGCCACGCGCGCGCGATCCGACGCGACGCGGCGGGCGCTGACGGAGGCGGACCTGGCCCTGCGCGAGAGCGGTGTGACGCTCCCCCCGAAGTACGAGGCGATGCGTACGGTCCTGGAGATGCTGTCCCCTGCGACCCTC
Organism: Streptomyces sp. NPDC038280; assembly: GCF_055600045.1. NCBI lineage: Bacteria > Bacillati > Actinomycetota > Actinomycetes > Kitasatosporales > Streptomycetaceae > Streptomyces > Streptomyces sp. NPDC038280. The sequence continues at coordinate 179,061 of NZ_JBVJYZ010000014.1, read as the reverse complement.
AACGACGACATGGCCGCGAGCGGCTGGCTGGAAATCTTCGAGCTGACCGGTGGCAACACCGGTGTCGCGGGGCAGGCCGGGGTGGACCGGGCGGGCGACCGCCGCGAGGTGCTGCGCTCGATCAACGTGCCGTGCCGCACGATCGCGTTCTCCGACGACATGATCTGTCCGCCGCACCTCGTGGCCGAGGTGGCGGACGCCATTCCGGGCTGCGACCACGTGGAGATCCCGGACTGCGGACATCTGGGGAACCTCGAGCGACCCGATGCGGTGAACGCCGCGATCCTCGAGTTCCTGGACAAGTACTGATGCTGCCCCATCGCCCCTCGTACGCCCTCTCAGGTAAGGCCTCGCCGTGACACAGACTGAGTTCACCGATGCGGGACCCGCGGCGAAGATCGTGCAGCGGGGTGTCACCACGTGGACGCTGAAGATGTCTTCTCCCGGCCGGCTGCGGCCGGCGCGTTCGGACATCGCGATGCGGGTAGAGCGCTCACAGGTGCCCTCCATCGACCTGAGCCGCGCCCTGTACGCCGCCGTGGGCTCCCGGGTGTGCTGGACGGACCGCTTCTCCTGGAGCCACGAAACCTGGGAGGCGTGGGTCCACCGGGAGTCCATGAGCACGTGGATCGCCACGGTCCAGGGCACCGTCGCCGGATTCTTCGAGCTGGAGACCCAGCCCGGCGGAGCCGTGGAAATCGTTCTGTTCGGCTTGCTTCCACAGTTCTACGGGCAAGGTCTGGGCGGCGCGCTGCTGACGACCTGTGTCGAACAGGCTTGGCGCGGCGGCATCGACTGGGGCGGGCCCGACGCCGAGCCCACGTCGTACGTCTATCTGCGCACCAGCACGCTCGACCACCCTCAGGCGGTGCGCAACTACCGCGCGCGCGGTTTCGAGACGGCCGGGTCGCAGACCGCCGACAAGCGGATCCCCGACCCGCGGCTCGCCCCCTGGCCACTGCCGCGTGATCCGCGGCAGGTGCCCGCGAGCGACCTGTAGGCGGCCGAAGGCCCGTGGGGCCGCTCAGGAGCGGCCTTCGAAGGGCGGTGGTGGCCACCCCAGGGGACCTGGGGGTGGCCACCACCGCATCGTCGTGTTGGAGTGCGCTCCTCCGCGACGGCCTCCACGATGCTGGACAGCATGGCCTCGGGGAGCCGGAATCAAGACGGGCTTGGTGGTGAGGCCGGGGCGACCGGGGCGGACGGTGGTGGGCCGGCGCCGCTCATCAGGCGGTCAGTCGCTCGCCTTCCACCGCTTCGCGCAGCGCACAGGTGTCGGAACCCGGGAAGCCACGGGGACCCTGGCGCTGGATCAACTCGAAGAAGAGGGTGTTGCGCTCGTACGGGGAGCGGCTGAACCGCTGGAGCGCGTCGGGGGTGGTCAGGAAGTCGACACCGCGGTCCCCGCACTCCCGTGCCGCCGGGCTGATGCCGTCGGCCAGGAACGCCAGGTGCTGCACACCGGCTCCGCCGTTGCGCTCCAGGAACGCCTCGAGCGGGCCGGGCTTCTTGGCCGGGTCGGGAGCAAGGAGCGTGAGCGTCACGCCGCCGGCCTCCGCGCGCAGGACCACGGAATCCGTGGCCTGGCCGCCGACGGTGACGGGCTCGGACGGGAAGCGGGAGAAGCCGAACCCGTCGCGGTAGAAGTCGGTGTACTCGGCGAGCGTGCCGCCCGCCAGGCAGACCGCGACGTGGTCCAGGGCCTGGATGTGGCCGCTCGGACGCCGCGGGGCGGGCGAGGATATCCAGTTGCGGCCCGGCGGGAGCCGGTCGGCGGGGTTCCCGCCCGCGGGTATCAGCGTGTGCGTCACGTCGCCGAAGCCCGACACGACGGTGTTACCGGTCGGCGATACCCCCCGCCGGGCGCCGGCAGAGAGCGCCGCGTCCCGGGTGACCGCCACGTCGCCGCAGGTCATGGCGATGTCCGCGATGCCGTCGCCGTGCTCGTCGAGGAACTTCCAGATACCCCGCCCGGAAGTGACGACGAGCTGGACGTCACCCTGCCTGAGCAGAATGGAGCTGCGGTCGACCTGGACGGAGTCGGCGACTCGCGTGAAGCCCAGGGCGGAGACGAAGTAGTCGACGGCCAGGACCTTGTCCTTGGTGAACAGCTCCACGTAAGCGATGTCTTGCACAACCATGGAAAGAAGCCTCCTGACAGGCACGTGCCCTGAGTCGGTGCTGGAAAAAGAGAAGGGGCGGGACACCCGCACCGCTGGCACGGCTCTCGTGGGGTGTCCCGCCCGGGGTCGTCACTGACGTGCTCGGGGAGCGGCTACCAGCGCCACTCCTGCTGCTTGAAGAGGTGACCGGCCTTGATGTCGCGGTCCTTGCACCAGGTCAGGAACTCCTCGATCTGCTTGATCTGGTAGGTGTCCTCCGTGTACGTGGTGGCCATGACGTGGCCCAGCCAGTCCTCCTCGCCCATCGCGTACACGTAGGCCTCCTTGGCGCCGAGCTCCGTCATGATCGCCGCGGCCTGCTCGGCGTTGGAGCCGGACAGCTTGCGCGAGTTGCTCATCTTCTTGCTGACCGGGATGGTCAGAAGGGCCTGGTACAGCCAGGTCAGCGGGGCGCCGTCGCACTCCATGCCGAGGAAGGCGAGATCGGCGGTGCCCAGGTGGCCCTTGATGTAGCGGTACAGGGACGGTTCGATGCCGGAGGAGTCGGCGCCGATGAAGACCTTCTTGCCCGCCAGCTCCGCCCAGTACGTCGACTTGGCGCGGATGTCCAGGTCACAGTGCTCGCCGAGGAATGGGGTGGCCGTGATCTTGCCGCCCGGGAACTCCACCTCGTCGAAGTCGTCCACCTCGATCACGTTGAAGCCCTGGTGCTTGAGCATCAGCGCCATCGACGGGTCGGCCAGGTTGCCGCGCGAGGAGCGCGGGACGACGATCGCACCGAGGCGGCCGCGCAGCTGGAGCAGCGTCTCCAGGACGATGTGGTCCTGGTGGCCGTGGGTGATCAGTACGAGGTCGATGTAGTCGGGCAGGTCGTCCAGCGTGTACCGGTCGGTCTTGTCGCTGTCGGCGCTGATGAACGGGTCCGTGACGATGGCCGCCTCGGGCGTCTGCAGGACGAGGCACGCGTGCCCGAAATAGCGTATGCGGCCGCCGCTTTCGATATGGCGGTCCGGGGCCAGGCTCGGCTTGTCGGAGAGCAGGGTACGCAGCTGCTTGGCCTGGGTGTCGTCGAGGCCGAGGGCGTCACGCAGATGAGCGAGGGTCGTCGGATGCACCCGACTCCTGAAGAGCTCGGCGAGGCCCTCGTGGCGGAACGGAATCTGAAGTTCCAGGACGTCCGGCGACGGCAGGCGCGGGGTGCTCAGGATGAAGGGGCGCTCGATGCCGGTCTCCATGGACAGCTGCACCGACTGGCGGGCCTCCTGGTAGACGTTGCTCTTGTAGACCACCGGCTCCATGAAGCGCATCTGCGCCTGGTTGTCGGTGTCGTACGCGAGCTCCACCAGGCCGCCGAGCTCGGCCGGCAGCTTGGGGTAGAGCGGGGTCAGGTCGAAGCCGGTGGCGTTGGCACGCAGGAGTTCCTGGCCCGCGGCGACCGCCTCGGCGAACTTGAGCATGTCGGCGCGGTCGCGCTTGATCGCGGCGAGCAGGTCGCGTACCTCGTCGGCACGCTCCTCGGGGATGTTGATGAAGTAACCGCCGCGCAGCTCGGGGTTGTTGCTGGCGGTGACGTGCACCTGCGGTGACTGCAGGTACGACTCGAGGAGCGGGACCTGGAGGAAGGCCAGGTTCATCGCCGCCTGGACCGGCGCGATCGTGTAGGGCCAGGCGAAGAACCTGTCCACCAGGGGTTCGATGATTGCTTTCGACCTGAGAAACAGCTGCTCGTCAGCCATGTCTGCATTCCTCCAGGAGAACCAAGGACCAGGACCCGCCCAGGGGCACACGCATGCCCATGACCTCACAGCGGACCGAAAGAACAAGAAGGGGAAATCGCGGGGCGCCGTTGATTTCGCTGCGGCGCTCCCCGCCGCAGCAGAATGACCCGGGGGCCTCGGATGGATCAATGTGCGCAGGGCGTCCGGGCGTTGAACACGTCAGGGCTCGGAGCGACGCCCGCACGGAATACGGGGGATCTGCACCCAGGTGTGTTCAACTGCGGATTCCAGCCGGTTGAACGGCCGGCCCACACACCTCGTCGCTGCGGGTGGGTGTTCAGGGATGCTCGGGGCCGGGGGCCGTGTGACCACGACGAAGCCGTCGTCGGCTGCCGACGACGGCTCTGGGTGGTGACGCTTCCCGGCTACTGGTCGCGGCGCTGCACCGCGAAGACGGTGATGACGGCGCAGAGCGCCCACCACACCCCGTACACGGCCCACGCCCCGGTCTCGGACCACGGGAAGTCCACGGGCTTCTCGACGACCTGGACCAGCCGCGCCCAGGCACTGTACGGCAGCAGGTGGTCGACCACGGCCGTGCCGTAGTGGTCGTCGCTCACCCCCATCGGGACGAGCAGCAGAAGCGCGAAGCTCACGCCCATCGTGGCGGCGCTGGCGCGCACGAGCGCACCGACGGCCATGCCACCGAGCGCGGCGACCGGGGCGGCCAGGGCGGAGGCGAGCAGCGCGGGCACGACGTCCGGATCGCCGAGTGACAGACCGGTGCCGCGGCCGGACAGGATCGCCTGGGTCGACCAGAAGGACCCGCCGGCGGCGGCCAGGCCCAGTGCGGTGCTGACAACGGTGACGACGACGATCTTGGCCGCCATCACCGGGCGGCGGGCGGGCACGGCCGTGAACGTCGTGCGGATCAGACCGGTGCTGTACTCACCGACAACGGTGAGGGCGCCCAGGGCGCTGGCGGTCAGCATCAGACCCAGCACGGAGGCGTCGGTGAAGGCGTCGAGCATCGCCCAGTTGGGCATGAACTCGGCCTTCTGCACCGGAGACCAGCTCGGCCAGTTGCTGTAGTCGTTGTACGTCGTGAAGACGTTGAAGCCGATGATCGCCAGCGTGCCGGCCACGAACGCCCACGCCGTGGAGCGCAGCGACCACATTTTGATCCACTCGGCGGCGACCAGATCGATGAAGCGCGGGCGGGGCTCGGCCGTCTCGGCGGACCGCACGGCGGCCTCGGCGGAGGGAGTGGTGGTCGTGGTCATCGGCGGGCTCCTGCGGTGTACTCGACGCTGTCGGCGGTGAGTTCCATGAAGGCGGCTTCCAGCGAGGCGGTGTGGGGGGTCAGTTCGTGCACCGGCACCATGTTCTGGAAGGCGAGGTCACCGATGCGGGCCGCGCTCAGGCCGGTCACCGTCAGCGAGTTGTCGGTGTGCGGTTCCACGGACGCGCCCGCGTCGGCCAGGGCGGTGCGCAGCGCGGCCACGTCGGGGGTGCGGACGGTGACGCTCTGGCGGGTGCCGCGCGCGGCGAAGTCCTTGAGGCTCTCCGCCGCGATCAGGCGGCCCTTGCCGATGACGACGAGGTGGTCGGCGGTGTTCTCCATCTCGGACATCAGGTGGCTGGAGACGAAGACGGTGCGGCCTTCGGCTGCGAGCCGATGGAACAGGCCGCGCACCCACTTCACCCCCTCCGGGTCCAGCCCGTTGAGCGGCTCGTCGAAGAGCAGCACCGGCGGGTCGCCCAGCAGCGCGGTCGCGATGCCGAGGCGCTGCTTCATGCCCAGCGAGTATCCGCCGATGCGGCGGTGGCCGGCGTCACCGAGACCGACCTCCTCCAGTACCTCGTCCACCCGGCGGCGACGGAGGCGGTTGCTGACGGCGAGGGCGGTCAGATGCGCGCGGGCGGTACGACCGCCGTGCACGTCGTGGGCGTCCAGCAGGGCCCCGACGTGGCGCATGCCGCGCGGCCGGTCCGCGAACGGCCGGCCGTCGATGGTGACGCTGCCGGCGGTGGGCCGGTGCAGGCCGAGCATCATGCGCAGGGTGGTGCTCTTCCCGGCGCCGTTCGGTCCCAGAAATCCCGTGACGTGTCCTGGGCGCACCGTGAAGTTCAGATCGCTGACCGCGGCCTTCGTCGCGTAGCGCTTGCTGAGTTCCCTGACTTCGATCATGCGCTTCATCGTGCCTCGCGGCCTTCCCGGAGGTCATCGGTCCACGGTGGACAATCGCCGGACTCCGGTGTCGACCACCGTTGTACAACCGTGGTCGGATCCCGTGCCCGAGCCGCCAAACTAGAATTCGTGCATGGTCCCCCTCCGCCACACGCTCCTCAAGCGGGTGCCACCGGGCGTCTGGGTGGGCGCCACCTGGTGTGTCACGGCCCTGTATCCGCTGGTCCAGCCCACACGGGGCACCCACGGCGCGGCGGCCCCGACGCCCGGGGCCCTGGACGATCTGTGGGGACAGCTGTTCCTGATCCTGGCCGCCACCCTGGCGCTGGCCGGCTGCGCCCTGCTGGCGCGCCGGCCGTGGCCCGGACTGGCCCTGCTGCTCGCCAGTACCGGCGCCTTCGCGGTGGTGTGGCGGCAGTGGGAGATCCCGCCGCTGCAGTTCCTCGCCGTCGACATGGCGGTCGGCTTCCATGCCGCCACACACCCGCGCCGCGCCTCGCTCCCGTTCGCGGGGGCCGCGCTCACGACGCTGACGCTGTGGCTGGCCGTACGGCTGACGCACGCCGCGGAAAGCGGGACGGCCTCGGAGCCGTACGTCGCCCTGACCGTCGTCGTGGCCTGGCTCGTCGGCAACTCGCTGTACCAGTCGCGCGCCTACGCCGAGGAGCTGCGCGCTCAGCTCCTGTCGCAGGTCGCGGAGCGTGCGGCGGCTACCGAACGTCTGCGCATCGCACGGGAGTTGCACGACATGGTGGCGCACAGCATCGGTATCGTCGCCCTCCAGGCCGGTGCCGCCGCACGGGTCGTCACCACCCAGCCGGAGAGCGCGCGACAGGCGATGCTGGCCGTGGAGAGTGCGGGCCGCGAGACACTCGCGGGGCTGCGGCAGATGCTGGTGGCCCTGCGCGAGGCGGACGACGAGCGCGGCGCGGACCGTGGGCGGGCGCCGCTGGAACCTCCGGCGAGCCTGGCCGACGTCGAGCGGCTGGCGAACGCGACCACGGCCGCGGGGGTGCGCGTACTGGTCCGGTGGCAGGGCGAACGACGGCCGCTGCCACCGGAAATCGACCTGTCGGCGTTCCGGATCATCCAGGAGTCGGTCACCAACGTCGTACGGCACGCGGGCACCGACTCCTGTGAGGTGGCCGTCGGCTACGGCGCCAGGGAGGTGTCGGTTGAGATCACCGACCGGGGCGCGGGCTCCGCCGCGACGGCCGGAACCGGCTACGGGCTGGCCGGGATGCGTGAACGCGTGGCTCTGCTGCACGGCGAGTTCAGCGCCGCGACCCGGCCGGGCGGCGGATTCCGGGTCACGGCCCGGCTTCCCGTACCGCCCACTCCCCCGTCGCAAGACCCTCGGCCCACCCTGACAGGAGCCCCATGACCGTCCGTGTCGTACTCGTCGACGACCAGCCCCTTATCCGCACCGCCCTTCAGATGGTGATCGCCGAGGCCGAAGACCTGGAGGTCGTCGGCCAGGCAGGGACCGGGGAGGAAGCGGTCGAGCTGGCCGAGTCCGAGCGGCCGGACGTGATGGTGATGGACATCCGTATGCCCGGGATGGACGGCATCGAGGCGACCCGGCACATCACGAAGCACGGCGAAGGTCCGCGGGTGATCGTCCTGACCACCTTCGACGACGAAGAGTACGTGTACGCGGCGCTCCGCGCAGGGGCGTCGGGCTTCCTGGTCAAGGACATGGCACTGGACGACATACTGGCAGCGGTCCGCGTGGTCGCCGCAGGTGAGGGGCTGATCGCACCGACGGTGACACTTCGGCTGATCAAGGAGTTCGCCCAGCGCCCGGAGAGGGCCACCACCGCACCCGCCCGGGGCCTGGAAGTCCTGACGGACCGGGAGCGCGAGGTGCTGACCCTGGTCGGCCGCGGACTGTCCAACACCGAGATCGCCGGCGAGCTGCACATCAGCGTGGCCACCACCAAGACCTATGTCACCCGGCTGCTGGCCAAACTCGACGCCCGCGACCGGGTCCGCCTGGTCATCACCGCCTACGAGACCGGGCTCGTGGAGCCCTCCCGGTAGACGGGGCCCGGCAGCTCGTGCCACAACCGCACCCCGCCCGGATCCGGGGCACCACCCCCGGCCGCCGTGGCGACCGCGGCGGCCGCCGCGGGCCCCACGGACAGGTCGGTCACGGTCCAGCCTGGCAGGTCACCCGTGACGTCATCGGCGGCCAGGTCCCGGCCGAGCCCGGTGCCCAGCCCCTTCAGATACGCCTCCTTGCGCGCCCAGAGAACAGCGAACTCCGCTCTGCGGGAAGCCGCTTGGGCCGATTCGACGCGTGCTCGCTCCGCAGGGTGGAGCAGTGGAAGAACGTCCGTCACGGTCTCCTCGGACGGCTCGGGCTCCACATCGACTCCGATCGTCCGGTCAGCCATGCCGATCAGTACCAGGTCGCGCCGGTGCGACAGGGAGAACTCCGGTGCACCGAGGCGGCCTTGGAGTACGGGGCGCCCGTGCGGTCCGCCGCAGCAAGGGCAGGGGCGGCGCCCGAACCTCAAAGCGCGCGGCTCGGCCCCGATGTGGTGGGCGAGTGCCGTGCGCAGCGCGAGGTGGGCGTACGCGTAACGGACCCGGCTCTCCGGCTGCCTGAGCGTGGCGAGCCGCGCGCGCTCCGCCTCGTCCAGTACGGACAGGTCGAGCCGGGGGTACGCGGAGGCTTCGGGGACGCGCAGGATCCACACCTCGGATTGCACAGGACCTCGCTTGAGTACGGGAGTTGATCCGTGGCCGGAGAGACGGTAGACCGGCGAGCCCGGCAGCGGCAAAGGCGAGCAGTCGAGCGCCTCGGTGAGCGACTGGCAACACAGCCGCGGTCATGCGGTCGAGGCATCACGGCGCCCCCTCCGCCCGTCTCGCAATCCGGCCACTACTCCTCTGAGCACCACACACTCGTACTAGTGTGCGGGGGTGAGTCTTTATATCGTCGTAGGATTCGGGCCCGCTGGGGCGGCAACTGCTCGGCTGCTGGCCGAGAACGGGCACTCGGTACGCGTCATCACCACGTCGGGACGCCCACCGGAGCCCGGCATCGAGCACGTCGCGTTGGACGCGAATGACACCGAGCGGCTGATCGAGGCCGCGCACGGTGCGGCCGCGATCTTCAGTTGCGCCGCACCGCCCTTGCACCGCTGGGCCACACACTGGCCGCCGCTCGCCGCGTCGATGTGCGCGGCGGCCGAGGCGACCGGGGCCGTCCTGGTCCTGCTGGGCAACCTCTACGGCTACGGCCCGGTGGACGGTCCCCTGACCGAGGAACTGCCGCTCGCGGCGACCGGACCCAAGGGGCGGGTACGCGCCGCCGTCTGGGAGCAGGCGCGGAGACTGCACGAGCAGGGGCGTATCCGGGCGGTCGAGGTCCGGGCCTCGGACTTCTTCGGGCCCGGTGTGACCGACGGCGGGCACCTGGCCGCGCGAGTGATGCCGCGACTGCTGCGCGGCAGGCCGGTCTCCACACTCGGAGACCCGGACGCCCCGCACAGCTGGAGCTACCTCCCCGATGTCGCCAGGGTCCTGGTCGAAGTCGCCGAGGAGGAGCGGGCCTGGGGACGGCCCTGGCACGTTCCCACGGCGCCCCCGCTGTCCGTCCGGGAGATGGCCGACCGCCTCGCCGACCGCGCGGGAACGGGGCCGGTCGCGGTGCGCGCGATGGCACCGGCCTTGCTGGGCATCGCATCGGCCTTCTCCCCGCTGATCCGCGAACTGAAGGAGATCCGCTACCAGTTCGACCGCCCGTTCGTCCTCGACTCACGCGCCTACGAAGCGGCCTTCACCGTGCGGGCCACCCCCCTCGACCAGCAGGTCGAAGCGACGGTGGCCTGGTGGCGTGAGCGACTGGCCACCGCCGGCTGACGTCCCCGACAGCGCAGGAAGGGAGCCGGTCGGCCCGATGCCGGCCGCTCCCGCCTCATGCCGCCCCCGCCCTCCCTGCGAGCGGGCCAGCTGCCGCAGCTCCATCCGCGCCGCCGGCACCGACCAGGCGGCGTCCCAGTACGGGTGCCACCACAGGCGCACCGACAGACGCAGCAGCCGGCGGCGGAGCGCCGTGTTGTTGGCGGGGCGCGGCGCGGCAAGAGCCGCGTAGGTGGTGTTCCAGTCGTGCTGGGCCTGGACCAGGTCGTCGGGGAAGGCGGTGGCGTCCATGCCAATATTAGATCGCGTGTTCGAATATTTTGTCATCCCGGGAACACGCCGCCCGCCGTTACGTACCGTAACCGGACGCCTACGCGGCTACTCCCCGCCGACAGAGGCGCTCGGATGGCACGTCCCTCGACGACGGCGAAGACTTGCCAGGAAGGACGGCACTCGGGAAAGGCCCGGAACATGGGCGACTACGTGGATCTCCATGGCGTCAGGACGTGGTACGAGGCAGAGGGCGCCGGCGACCCGTTGCTCCTCCTGCACGGCGGCTTCTGCACGAACGAGACATGGGCGGCTCAGCGACCCGATTTCGCGGCGAAGTACCGCCTCTTCCTCCAGGAGCGTCGCGCGCACGGGCATACGCCCGACGTCGCGGGACCGCTCTCCTACCAGGACATGGCCGACGACACCGCCGCCTTCATCGAGTCGGTCGTCGGCGGTCCCGCCCATCTCGTCGGATGGAGCGACGGCGGGATCGTCGCCCTCCTCGTGGCCATCGCACGCCCCGACCTGGTCCGGAAGGTCGTGGCCATCGGGGCCAACTTCCTCCCGAGTCCACAGAGCGCCGCGGTACCGGAGATGCTCGATCACCTGACGCCCGACGCCCCCGACCTGGCGGTGTTCCGAGAGATGTACGAAGCCACGTCGCCCGACGGCGCCGACCACTGGCCGGTCGTCGCGGAAAAGCTGTCCGCCATGTACCGCACGGAGCCGAACATCCTCGCGGAGGACTTGGCTCGCATCGGCGCGCCCACCCTCGTCCTCGTCGGGGACGACGACGTCGTCACGTTCGAGCACACGATCGCCCTCTATCGCGCGATCCCCACGTCCGAGCTGGCCGTCGTACCCGGAACGTCGCACGCGCTGCCGATGGAGAAGCCCGGGGAGGTCAACCGCATCATTCTCGACTTCCTCGCCAACGAGCCCATCCAGACGATGTTCCCCATACGGCGCGCCCAGGCGGCAGCCGCCGCGGGCGGCGGTTCCCCGTGACCGTCACCGCCCGGCTTCCGCAGCGGTGACTACGGCAGCCGCTGACCGCACCGCGGGCAGTACGCGGCCGCGCGCACCTCGACCACTGCCCCGCAATTCTCACAGACCTGGTTGAGGAGACAGGGCGCCTCCCCGCCTTGCCCCTCGTCGCCGCGCCGGGCGTCCTCGAACACCGCCGCGTACGAGGCGGGGCGGGGCGCCAGGCCGGGGCGCCTGCGGTGCACCGTCATGTAGACGACGCCGTCCTGCCCCGCGTCCACGCCCCGCCTCGCCCCGCGCGCCAGGAAACGCGTCGTTCCGGGCAGAAGGTCGTAGGCAGTGCCGTCGCACCGTAACGTTCCGCGGCCGGCGATCCCCGCCACCAGCACGTCGAGATCAGGCTCGACATGCTCCGCGATGGACGCCCCCGGCGCCAGCCTCACCACATTGGCATCGAGCTGCCGTGCCGCACCGGTCAGCCGCCACAGCGCCCCCGTCTTGTCCCCGCCGACCTCGCGCAGAAGGTCGTCGAGCACTACACCCTCAGCATCGGCATCCCGCTCCGCACCCATAGGGGAAATGATCCCATCACAGCCCGAGCGGCGTCTCCTCCGACGGCCGATGCCGTAACCCGGACGGACGGGGGTAGGCGGGTGTGGGGAACCGAGCCAGGGAGGTGCTGTGTCGAAGGATTCGTCGATGCGTGCGGTCGGGTGGGCGCAGTCGTTTCCTGTGTCGCGCGGGGTACGGGCCAGCCGCCGTTGGACGCGGGAGCACCTGGAATCCCTGGGCTGGACGAACGACGCGCCCGAAACCGTGGACGCGGTACTGCTCACAGTCTCGGAGCTGGTCACCAACGCGCATGTGCACGCGCACAGCGAGGCGCAGCTGATCCTGACCTGGGACAGCCGCTGCCTGCACGTCAGTGTCCACGACTCCGCCCCCGTGCTGCCGGCCCAGCGACCGCACGACGTCACGACGACCGGGGGGCGCGGGATGGCCATCGTCGACGCCGTCGCCGACAGTTGGGAGGCCCATCGTCAGCGGTCGGGCAAGACCGTGACCGCCTGCTTCGTGCCGCCCGGTGCCGCGGCGCCGGAGCACGGCGAGGGCATCTCCTGACCGGCCGCCGGCACAGGGTTGTACGACGCGGTGCCGGCAGGGGCCGTGATGGCCTCGGCCCCCGCCGGCTTCCAGGGGCGGGCTATCGGTTGACCATGTCCCGGGTCTGTTCGTAGACCGTCGCGTCGGTGAGCAGGTCCGTGTGGCCGAGGCAGGCAGTCTGGGTGTTGGTCGCGCCGGACAGGGGGACGGAGCTGTCGGGGTTGATCACGGTGTCGCAGGGCGACCGCCAGGTCGCGTACCGGGCCGAGCCCGGTGTCTCGTCGCCGGAGTTGAGGGCGGCGAGGAAGCTCGAGCCGACGCGCATCTCGGTGCAGGACGTGTCGAAGCAGCCGTTGGCGCTGTCGGTCCCGTGGTTCGGCCCTCCCAGTGACACCCAGGCATCGACCTTGGAGGTCCCCCCGAGGTTCTTGAGGTAGTGGCGCGAGGAGAGGCCGCCCATGGAGTGGCTGACGATGTCGACCTTGGTGGCGCCGGTCGCCGCGAGCAGCCGGTCGACCTCGGAGGACAGCTGCTGGGCGGTCGTGGCGTTCGACTGACGCCAGTCGTAAGTCCACTGGTCCACGTAGGAGGATGGCCAGCCGTCGGTCACGAAACGGTTCTTCATGGTGTTCCAGTTGCTGCCGTCACCGCTGTAGCCATGCACGAAAAGGATGGGGTTGCTGGTGGAGCGGAAGGTGGAGCTGCTGGAAGCCTGGGCGGGACCTGACGCCTGCACGGCGAGAAGGGCACCGGCCGCGGCGACAGCCGCGGACACGAGGGATCTCTTCACGAAGGGCCTCACGGGGTGCGGTTGGGAGGGGCGCTCGACGGCGCGTCTGACGAGGACTGCGCGAGGGCGTTTCCCGGGTTGCGGGAGCCGTGGCTGCGGCGTGCGGGGCCGGGCGGAGGAGCCGGTTCACCGCAGCCGCAGGAAGGAGGGACACCTGGGTCGTTGAGGGGTGGCGCGAGCATACTGACCGGTAAGTATCCGCGGTCAAGAGGCGTGCGCCGGCTTTTTCGCCCGGCCTCGCCCACCGTCCCCGTACAGCACCGGGGTTGAGGGCCGGCCGGCCCGGGCACCTCCGCGGCAGCAGCCCTCGTCATTTCCTGGACTCCCCCACGCCGTGCCCGTGCTGACCGGCGAACCCGGCTTCCTAGCCCTCCACCTGGAAGACGAAGAACCCGTCCATGCTGATCCAGCCGTAGTCCGCGGCCTTCGAGAACAGCGGAACGCTCCCCGCGGGAAGGCTCTTGGCGAGCACCTTCTTCGTCCGGGCGTCGACGGCGAGCACTGTCTCGCCCTGACCCTCGACGGTGCCGTAGAGCACACCGTTCGAGGAGAGACGCAGGGGGGTCAGCGGCTTCTCGTTCCCCTTCTGTGCCCAGACCTCCTTGCCGTCGGCGAGCTGCCACACGGCCGCGCCGCTCTTCGTGGCGGCAGCGGCGAGCTCGCGGTCCGGGGAGACGACGGACGAACCCTCGGTGTTGATCGTGTCGTTGGGGCTGTCGGCGTAGGAGTACTTCGTGGAACCGCCGATCTGCTTGCCCGTGGTGAGGTCGTAGGTCGCCGTGATCCAGGTGTCCGGCGAGAAAGCGCCCGCACCCCAGGCGGTGAGGACCCGCCCGTCACGGACGTCCAGCACGCGCAGGGCTCCGGAAGTCCGCTCCTTGTCGTCGTTGTGGTCCACGCCCTGCGGCGGGGTGACGTCCGCCGTGCTCCAGACCTTCTTGCCGGTCGCGAGGTCGGACATGACGAGCTGCTCTGGTTCGCTCTCGTAGTTCGACGCGTTCTCCACGTGGAAGGCGTACCCGCCGGTGATCAGCGGGGCGTGCGCCTGACCGCCGTCGATCTCATGGTTGCGCGGGTCGTAGGAGCAGTTCGCCATGGTGCCGGTGCAGGTGACCTTGCGGGCCTTTCCGCCGTCGATCGGTGTGAGCAGCAAGCTCGCGTCACCGGCCTGCTCGATCAGATGGCCCTCGTGGACGTGGAACGTGCCGTCGCCGGAGTGCTGGGTTCTCCCGAGTTCCGCGCCGTCGGCGCCGTAGACGGTGACCGTGACGGTGGTCTTCTCGGCGCTCAGGCCGTCGGATGCCGTCGTACTGCTCGCGCGCAGCTCCAGCGCCGGGACGCCGTTGTGCCAGGTGGTGGCGGCGACATGGTCGGCCGTCACTTTCAGGGTCTTGCGTACGGCACCGGTCTTCAGGTCGCGGAACTCGAGCGTGAGGGGCTCCGGTGTGTCACTGGAGTGGAGTGTGCCGGTCGTGCCGTCGACCGGCTCCTTCTCGTACATTCCCGCTTGGGCGTACGTGCCCTTCGCGTCCTTCACGAAGAGGAGGGTGTCGCCGAGGTCGATGGCACCGGCAGGCGGCAGGCTCCACACCGGCTTCGCGCCGAGGCCGGGTATCGCGGGCCCGGCGTAGACCGGCCCTGTCGCCTTCGCGGCATTCTTGGGGGCGGCCGAACCGCCCTTCTCTTCCTGCGCGTTGGTTTTCTCCGGCTCGGAGGAGCCGCAGCCCGCCACGAGTCCGAGCGACAGGACGAGGCTCGTGGCCATTACCGTGTATTTGTTCATGTCCCCGTTGGTTTCCGCACTGGATGATCTTTGATGCCTGCGGAAGCATAAGGGCTCCTGACGATCCTAACTCCATGGCCCCAGAGCGATGTTCACCGGCTGAAGGGTGGCTCGCCGCCCCCTACTTCTGGTGGTGAGTACCTCTGGGTGCCGCACCCGGGTCGTCGCCCTCGCGGCCCTTGTCGGTTTCGTCGAGTTCACGCATGCGGCGATGGACCGCCTCCCGTAGGCTCTCGCCAGCCCGCGGGGCCTCGTCCGAACCCTCGCCCTTCGGAGCCGGTTGCCGGGAGCGGCGCCTGAGTTCGTCGATCGCTGCGCGCAGTTGCTCTGCGCGGGCCTTCCTGTTCGCGGAATCCTCGCTCATAAGGGCCTCCTCGACCGACCCGCCAGGGGCCGCTCGCAGTCACTCGCTCACCATGTCCTCAGTCGTGCTCAGTCACCCTCAGCCATTGTCGCCGTCTGCCCACGCCTGCGCGTCGGGGTTCGCACGGCGCAATTCGTCGATCTGTCCGCGCCATGCTTCGGCGCGGGCGCCCGTTGACTCACGAGCTGCCGCCATGAGTTCCCTGGCCGCCTCGAATCGCTCGGTTTCCGGGCCGCTGCGGGCGATACGGCTGACCGTCTTGGTCTTGGCGTCGACGGCCGCGCGGATGTTCGTGCCACTGGCCAGCCGTCCCAGTTTCTCGAATTTCGGCTTGTTGCCCTCGAACCAATGCTGCTGCCACCACTCGTCCGTCAGGGGATTCCGCCAGCTGATGTATCCCCCACGCAGGATCTGGCGGGGCTCCTTGATGTGGCCGCCGAAGCTGTAGCGGACGCCGTCGGAGGCAACCGGATCGTAGAAGCGAGGTGTGAAGAAGTCCGAGACGAGCAGCCCATTGACCATGTAGCCGAATTCAGCGGCTTCGGACGGGTCCGCGACCTCGACCAGGAACTCGACCAGGCCCTGGTTCGGATGCGGGGACTTTCCCGGGATCAGCCGGTTCCCCCATGGATCGGCCAGCATCTCGAGCATCTCGTGGCTCGCGGTCAGTGACCAGCTGTCGCTGAACTCGATCAGCGAGAACGGCTGTCCGTTCTTGTCGTGGTGGTATCCGGCGGCGTCCTGGACGTCGTCCACGACGATGAGCGGCCAATAGCCGACCGGAACATCCTCAAGACGGTCGAATGCGTCGACGGTCGCCTCGACCTGCCACAGCGGACCGAAGTCGCGGGTGGCCTGCTTCTGGAGTGCGGCAGCGACTCGATTCAGTTCGGAAGGGGTGATCGGATTGCTCTGCGTTTCGGACACGAGTGCGAGCTGGGTGAGGAACATGTTGAGGCTCCCACTTCACCGTCGACTGCGGGCATATGAGGGTTAACACCGTGCGAGATCCCCTAAACACAGCGGCTCTTGGACGCGGCGGCTGGGGTAATCGCCGGCCGGAACGAACCACGCGTACTGCCGCCCTCGTGCGGTCACCGGCCTGCCGCGCAACTCCTCGACGAGAGGCTGTTCGCTTCCGGTGGCGGCCGGGGCCTGACGATCCATGCGCAGGGGCGGCCCGCTCCGACCCTGATTCCACGGCTGGGCGGTGCCGGACGTCCCCGTACCTGGCCGGGGTGAGGCGAGCCGACTCACCTGTGGTCGACATCGCCCGGGCGACTCAGTGCGAGCTCTTCGACCGCTACGTGGCCTACGCGCGGAGCGTCCTTGCGGACAGCAGACCGGCAACCTTTCCGTAGCCGGGCGGTCCCGGCACGGTCAGGGTCGGCGGCACCCGTCGCGGGACAGTCACCGCGGGATTCCGCGCCGGCCTCCCTCTTCACCCAAGCGCGTCGGCCACGAACGCCGCGATGTCGGCGACGACGCGATCAGGCTGCTCCCAGTGCACGACGTGTCCGACGCCTTCGTACACCAGGATCCGTGACCCATGGATGGCATCGAGTGTGACCTCCTGGTCGGCGCGCGGAAGGAAGCCGTCCTGGTCGCCCCAGATGACGAGGGTCGGCACCAGGATCCCGGCGAGGGTGGCGGGAAGATCGGCCTCCATCAGGCCGCGCATGGTCTCCTGCCAGACACGGGCGGGAACCTTGAGGTTCTCCTCGGTCATGGTCTCGATGAGCCCCGGGGCGATGGGCCGGGCCGTCATCGTGCTCATGAGGCCGTCGACGTACTCGCGCGGGACGGGATCGGAGAGCCCCTGGATCTCCTCCCAGGCGTCGGCGATCACCGGCTTGTCCGCGAGCGTGGCGGGTACGCCGATCAGGACCAGGCCCGAGATGCGGTCGGGGTGGCTGCCGGCGACCATCCGGGCGGCCACACCGCCGCTGGAGGCGCCGACGAGGACAGCGCGCTCGATCCCGACGGCGTCGAGGAAGCCCACGATGTCAGCGGCGAAGTCGTCCGGCCGATAGCCCTCGTCCGGACGGTCGGCGTCGCCGTGCCCGCGCTGGGTGAGCGCGTACCCGTGCAGGGCCATCGGCAGCCGCCTCAACATCGGCTCGAAGGACCACCATGAGTCGGCGATGCCGTGAATGAAGACGACGGGCGTGCCACCGGAATAGCCGGCCTCGGCGTAAGGAAGGGTCGGCCCGTCCCGCAGAGACGCGCTCTTGACGGAGATCGTGGTCATCCCGTTCAGCGTCTCCCCGAGACGCGGGCGCGGCAACATCTCGGCCGCCGTCCGGACCCTCGCCCTCCACGGCGACACCGCCGCACGAACGTTGGCCCACGCCGAGTACTCCGCCCTGCGGGGCAACCGGTCGTACCGTCAGCGCAGGGGTGTGACCCGACCCGAAAGCACGGCCAGTCGGGCCCAGAGGAGGTGTCCGAGGGATTCGGCCGCCAGGGCGGCGATGGCGAGCAGCGGGGGAAGACTGTCGCTGAACACGATGACGAGCAGCGGGATGCAGATGCCCGGCACGGCCCAGACCGCGATGCCGGGCAGGCGGCGTCCGTAGCGCAGGGCGATGGCGGCATGTGCCGTGTGGTAGAGCGCCTGGCCTCCCGCGACGGCCACCACGGCGCCGAGGGCGAGATGGGGATGACTCGCCTCGTCCACCGCGGTGGCGAGCCCCGCGGCCATGGCGATGATCCCGGCCGTGACGAAGAAGTGCAGGAACCCGGCCGTGTCGCGGGCCAGGAGGTACGCGTCCTTGCGCTGGGCGGAGTCGAGGACGCGCTCGGCGCTGGAGGAGGCGAAGTCGAAGTACGACCACCACAGCGAGGTGAGCAGGACGAATCCCACCACGGCGACGGTTCCTGACGCGGCCGTCCATGCGTGGTCGACGGCGGTGATCAGGCTGACCACTGATTCGCCGAGCACGATGATCACGAAGAGGCCGACACGTTCGACGAGGTGGCCGGCGTGCAGCCGACCGGGACCTTCTGGCCAGGTGTAGCTGAGCAGGAGCACGATCTCGAAGGCCAGCGACACCGCCCACAGGACGTACCGCCCCGGCGCGGGCACCACGGCGGACACCGCCCACAGCGCGCCGCTGCCCAGGCAGTAGGCGACCGGCCGCCAGCGCGGCAGACTCACGGGGCCCGACAGCCTGGTCGCCGGCCACCACAGCGTCCACAACACGACGCGGGTGCCCGCGTACCCCAGGGCGTAGGCGGGCGCGCGGTCGCCGAACGCGTCCGGGACGGCCGCGCTCATCAACGCGAGGCAGAGCATCGCCACCAGCATCAGCAGCCGTCTGCGCGGACTGTCACCCTCGAACAGGTTGGCGAAGAATGTGATGTTGATCCAGACCCACCAGGCCGGGAAGTACAGCGCCAGGAAGCGGCCGAAGTCCGCCGCGCCGGGATTCCCGTGCAGGGTGTGGGCCAGCTGGGCCGCCACCGCCACGAACACCAGGTCGAAGAAGAGCTCCAGCCAGCCCGCGTGCCGTACCGGCCGGTGCTGCGCCCCAGCTGAGGCAAGCGTCATCGTGCCACCTTCATCGCCGTTACTCCGTCGGATCACCCGCACCGAGCCGCCCACGGGGCGGGAGGGTCAGCCGGTGGAGACCCAACCGGCCGTCTTCGAGGTCGTCGCGGAGCCGTCGAGGTCCGCGAGCTTGGTGGCGACGAAGTCCCGCGCCCAGTCCGAGGTCTGGACGCGGAACGCCGGGCGCTCGGCGTTGAGGGCGTCGATGATGTGCGCGGCCGCGTCCTCGATGGTCTGCGGCGTCGAGAAGCTTTCCCTCACATGGGCGAGGTAGTTGGTGAGGGCAGGCGCGTACGGGCCGGCGGCTGCCAGGTAGGAGGGAATGTCGATACCCACATTCGCCACGAACTCGCTTCCCACGGCGCCCGGCTCGACCACCACGACGTCCACTCCGACCGACCCGGCCAGCGGGGCCAGAGATTCCATGAAGCCCTCGACGGCGAACTTGGCTGCGCAGTATGCCTCGTTGAAGGGCTGTCCGATCACACCGCCCACACTCGACACGGTGATGACGCGGCCACCCGAGGCCCTCAGGTGCGGCATCGCGGCCTTGGTCACGGCGACCACGCCGAAGAAGTTGACCTCCATCGTGTCGCGAACGTCCTCGATGGTCTCGAGCTCGATCGTGCCGACGTGACCGGCGCCGGCGTTGTTGACGACCGCCTGCAGCCCGCCGAACTCGGCGACGATGTCCTCGAAGCAGGCGGCGACGGAGGCGGGGTCGATCACGTCCAACTGCTTGAGCCGCAGCTGTCCGGTGACACCGGCGGCCTCGGCGGCTCTCACGAGGGTCTCGGACCTGCCCAGGTCACGCATGGTGGACATGACCGTCCAGCCGGCGCGGGCGGCGGCCACGGCTGCCGCCAGGCCGATGCCGGAGGAGGTGCCGGTGATCAGGACTGTCCTGGGGGTGTCGGACGCCATGGACTGAATCCCACTTCCGTAAGGGTCGGCTGACCGCTCTGTGTATGGTGCGCGCAGTTTAGGCGGACCACGAGGAATGTCCGCTATCAGCATGTATGTCGGTTGGTGCCGGGCGCTCTGCCCATGGCTGTCTCCGGGTGCGTTGACTGCCGATGGTGAGGCGATCGGATGACACGACCGCTTGTCGCAACGACACACGGTGGCCTTCCTCCGTAACGTGGGCCCATCCCAGGCGAGGAGGCGGCGCGGCACGGCGCTGTCGTGGGGTATGCCACGGCCCCGCCTGCCGGGGACGTGACGTATGCCACCGCGTCTGTCCAACACGCGGTGGCGTACGAAGCGTCATAGCGGCTGCGGCTTTGTGCGCCATCGTGGTGAAGCAACGGTGGGAGCGTATTCAGTCACAGCCGGCGGAGGCATATTCGGCCCATGAATGTGAACCCCATCGAAATGCAGAAGTCGCTCAGCGGCGTGGACTACCCCGCCTCCAAGAAGGACATCCTGAAGCAGGCGGAGAACAACGGCGCCGGCCGCGAGATCAAGGAAGCGCTCAAGTCGCTCCCGGAGAAGCAGTACGACTCCCCCGCAGCGGTCAGCAAGGAAGTCGGCAAGTAGACCCGCCGGCGGACCGGCCCTCTCACGGGCCCACGCGAGGCCCGGGCTTTCGGCGGTCGCCGCCGGCCCGGGCCCTCTCACGGGCCCACGCGAGGCCCGGGCTTTCGGCGGTCGCCGCCGGCCCGGGCTTCAGGCGTTCGAGAACGCGACGGGAAGCGCCCTCTGTCGTCCGGCGCCCGGTCAGGTACGAGGACCCTCTCCCGGAGGCACTCGCAGGGCGAGTATGGCGATGTCGTCGTCGTTGTCGCGGGGACGGGTCCTCTCCATCAGAAGGTCACTGAAGGCTTCCAGTGGCCGGTGCGCCAGGGACGCGGCGTGCCGGCGTAGTCGCTCGAGGCCGTCGTCGATGGGGTGGCCGGGGGATTCCACCAGGCCGTCGGTGTAGAGCACCAGTGTGGACAGCGGCGGCAGGTGGACCGTTCCGTTGGTGCGTGTGACACCGGCGGCGTTGGCGCCGAGGAGGATGCCGTGTCCGTCGGTGAGGTACTCGGTCCGCCCGTCGTGCGTGACGAGCAGGGGCGGCGGATGGCCGGCGTTCGTCCACTGGAGCTGCCACCGGCCGTCGGCGTCGGTCGCCAGTCTGCCGAGGATCATGGTGGCCATGTCCACTTCCGTGATGTGGGGAAGGGCCTGGTCGACATGGCTGACGATGACGCTGGGGGGATCTTGGCGGGACCAGGCGTAGGCACGCAGGATATTGCGGAGCTGGGCCATGTCGGCTGCGGCGTCCAGGTCGTGCCCGACGACGTCGCCGATGACGAGGGCCAGGGCCTGGTCCGGGAGATGGAAGGCGTCGTACCAGTCGCCGCCGACCTGGGAGGCGTGCGGCGCGGGCAGATAGCGGGCGGCCATCTCCAGGCCCGGGACGTGAGGCATCTGGGGCAGCAGGTGGCGCTGCATCGTCTCGGCCACCTTGCGCTGGCGTTGGTAGAGGCGTGCGTTGTCGAGTGCCAGGCCGGCGCGGCGGGCGATGTCCTCGACCAGCGGAATGTCGAACGCGGTGAAGTCGTCGGGCTGCTTGGATCTGCCGAGCGTCAGAGCTCCGAGGACTTCGCGCAGTCCGTGGATGGGCGCGATGACCGCCGACCGCATACCGGTGGTCTCGAACAATCTCCGCTGTTCGACGGCGATTCCGGAATCGGGAGGCCCTTGGTACGTCCTGGGTGTGGCAAGCGTGGAGCCGGCGCCGCGCAACGCCCTGGAAAGCGGCAGCGGCGAGGACTGCGGCACCGGTGGCATGGCTCCTTGCAGGTCTGTCAGGCGTGACGGCCTGCCGCCGTCCTCGTACGCGACCACTGCGCGCCACACTTCGTCGTTCTCCGTGATGAGGTCGATCACGGCCCAATCCGCCAGTTGGGGAACAACGAGCCGCACCAGTCGCTCGAGCGCGTCGTCGATGTCGAGGGTGGAGGTGAGCTGAGTGGTGGTCTCGGCCAGCAGCGCCAGTCGCTCCAGCTCCGGCAGCGGCCCCGTCCGGACAGGTGCCCCCTGCCCCCGGACGCCGGAAGGCTCATGTGCGTGGAACACGACGAGCGCGCCCAACTCGTCGGCCGTGAGGCGAAGCGGGGACACGAGCCACGACAGGAGCGCCGAGGTCCCGTCGCCGCGTTCGAAGTACCCCGACTCCTCCTGCCTGGCCCGTCCGGCCACGAAAGCCTCCATCATCGGGCACTGGCTTCTGGGCATGGCGTGCCCATGAGCGTCCCGGTGAAGCAGATCATGCGCGTCCTGACCCAGCAGGGTGTCGGCACGGCGTCCCAGCAGCGCTTCCAACTCGGTGTTCACGGCGACGATGGAGCCGTCGGCGTCCACCACGTACGCCCCGGCCTCGAGCCGGTCCAGCAAACGCTGCCAGTCGTCGACACGCTCCTCGACTCCCGTCCGTTCCGGTGGAACGCCCACTTCCGCACACCTCCGCACTCGTGCCGCTGTCGCTTGACCGTCTGCTACCCCGATCCGGCGCCTTGGATCACCCTCTGCCGGCAGCAGCGACGACGCAGAGCTGTCGAAACCGCGCGGACGGTTCCACACGTGCCGGAGCGCGATGAGCCAGCAGGCTGAGTGGCGTACGACGAACGGGTCATTCGTAGGGGATGCGAGTGCCTGCGGCGGGCGACTCTGGAATATTCCCCTGGCACGGTAGTTCGCGGCGCTGTCGGCAAGGCCGAATGCTGGTTCCAATGCCGAAAGAGCCTGGGCCGGAAAGATAGGGAGACCTGTAATGGCCGTTAGCTACGACCCGGCAGACCACTTTATCGCCAAGAACACTACACTGGGCTTTTTTTGGACCTTCGGGGGTAATGCCTACAAGGGTCCGATTGTCCTCGGTGCCGCGCCCAGAACGAAGAATGTGGCACTAAACGCTTCGCTTGGGCATGTGGACTTCACTGCGATCGGCAGTCTGACCAGTCCGTGCGGCTACCACAACACGGTCACGAACAACAACAACTTCGGAGTGACCTACCGAAGTCATGCATTTCATGATTGAACGGAGGCGTGATGAACAAAATCACCCTGGTCACCGATGAGGCCGGAAACGTCATCGGTGGCTCGCTTACCAGCAGGTCAGAGCGAGAGAGCCGGGCAGACTTCTACCAGACCATCGTGGCTCTGGAAGGGCAACACGTCCACCACGATGTCGACTTGCCGTCGGATCTGCTGTCGCAGCCGGACGTGGACGCACTCGTCGAGGAGCTCCTGAAGCACAAAATCGATTCCTCCGGGCAGCTCGTGCGCAAGGGGTGAAATATCGCCTTTGCTTCGAGCGCCGAAAGGGTACATCGGGCGACGCCTACCTGGCCGGCCTGGACCCCGGCACCGGACACCCCCGCCTCGGTGGGCCAGGAGTCGATCACGGCGGTGGGTCTCGACGGTGTGGCGGCGTGCCCGCTTCCTGACTGCCGATGTCCGCGCCTCAGGTCCCCGATCCGACCCTCGTACGGCGGCAGAGGTGACGTTGGACGGCGAAGGCCGAGGGTACCGATGACGTCGGCGCGCGAGGTTTCGCCCGGGGTCGCTGGGAGGTAGGCGTGGACGCTTCGGTGGACCGGATCGCTGAGCCGTGGGGCGGCCGTACCCCGTACGGACGCCATGAGTCCTGGCCGGCGCGTGTGGACACCCACTTGGCAGAGGGCGTCGAACCGGACGCGGTGCGGCAATGGGTGCAGTCGGCGTCGATCCTGCACTCCGACGGAGACGCGATGGACATCGCCGTCCGGGACGGCCGGATCGTCGGCGTACGAGGACGCCCGGAGGACCGTGTCAACCACGGGCGGCTGGGACCGAAGGACCTTTTCGGCTGGCAGGCCAACGCCTCACCGGACCGCCTGACCCGTCCCCTGGTCCGAGAGGGCGGGCGTCTGGTGGAGACCGATTGGGACACCGCGATGGAACGGGTCGTTTCCCGTTCCAGAGCTCTGCTGGATGCGCGGGGTCCGGGTGCGGTCGGCTTCTACACCACCGGTCAGCTGTTCCTGGAGGAGTACTACACGCTCGCGGTCCTGGCCAGGGCGGGAATCGGCACCAACCATCTGGACGGCAACACACGACTGTGTACCTCCACCGCCGCGGAAGCGCTGAAGGAGTCCTTCGGCTGCGACGGGCAGCCCGGCAGTTACGACGACATCGATCACTCGGACGTGATCGCGCTGTTCGGCCACAACATCGCCGAGACGCAGCCGGTCCAGTGGATGCGCGTCCTCGACCGTTTGGAAGGCAGTGCCCCGCCCCGGCTGGTGTGTGTGGACCCGCGCCCCACTCCGGTGGCGCGCCGGGCCGCTGTCCATCTGGCGCCGCGCCTCGGAACCAATGTGGCGCTGCTCAACGCGCTCTTGCACGAGATCATCCGCACCGACCGGGTCGACCACGACTACATCGCCGCCCACACCGTCGGCTTCGACGAACTGGCGGCGGGCGTCAAGGACTGCACCCCTCGGTGGGCCTCCGGAATCTGTGACGTCCCGGCCGACCGGATCTCGGAGGCGGCGGAGCTCCTCGGCGCGGCGGACCGGCTGTTGTCCACGGTGCTCCAGGGCGTCTACCAGTCCCATCAGGCCACCGCCGCCGCCGTGCAGATCAACAATCTGCACCTGATCCGCGGGATGCTCGGCCGGCCTGGGGCGGGGGTGCTGCAGATGAACGGCCAGCCCACCGCGCAGAACACTCGCGAGTGCGGTGCCAACGGGGACCTGCCCGGCTTTCGCAACTGGGCGAACGACGAGCACGTCGCCGACCTGGCGAAGGTGTGGAACGTCGAGCCGCGGGCGATCCCGCACTACGCCCCGCCGACGCACGCCATGCAGATGTTCCGGTACGCCGAACAGGGCTCCCTCCGCCTGCTGTGGATCAGCGGCACCAATCCGGCCGTCTCCCTGCCCGAGCTGTCCCGTATCCGCTCGATCCTGTCCCAGGAGCGGCTGTTCGTCGTGGTCCAGGACCTGTTCCTGACCGAAACGGCGCAGCTGGCCGACGTGGTGCTGCCGGCGGCGACGTGGGGCGAGAAGACCGGCACCTTCACGAACGCCGACCGCACGGTGCATCTGTCCGACAAGGCCGTCGAGCCGCCGGGCGCGGCCAAACCGGACCTGGACATCTTCCTGGACTACGCCGCGAGGATGGACTTCAGGAACAAGGACGGCGGCCCGCTCATCACCTGGCACGACCCCGAGTCGGCGTTCGAGGCGTGGAAGCGGTGCAGCGCCGGCCGCCCCTGCGACTACACCGGGATCACCTACGCCAAGCTGCGCGGCGCGAGCGGCATCCAGTGGCCCTGCAACGAGGCCGCACCCGGGGGGACGGAGCGTCTGTGCACCGAAGGCGCCGCCTGGGCCCACCCTGACGTCTGTGAGAGCTACGGCAAGGACCTCGTCACCGGAGCGGCGAACGGCGTGGTCGAGTACCGCTCGCTCAACCCGGAGGGCAAGGCGATGATCAAGGCCGCCGCGTACATCCCGCCACACGAGGAACCGACCGACGACCACCCCTTCCAGCTGACCACGGGTCGGACGATCTATCACTTCCACACCCGCACCAAGACCGGGCGCGCCGCAACTCAACGCCGCCGCACCGGATGTGTGGGTGGAGATGTCATCCCCGGACGCCGACGTGCTCGGCCTCGGCGAAGGAGACCTGGTCGAGGTCACCACCCCGCGCGGTGCCCTGCGGGGGCGTCTGCGGGTCACGGACATCCGCCCGGGTCTGCTGTTCGTGCCCTTTCACTACGGGTACTGGGACACGCCCGCCGGACACGGCCCGGGCGGCACCACGGAGGGGCGGGCCGCGAACGAGGCGACCGTCACCGACTGGGATCCCGTCTCCAAGCAGCCGCTGTTCAAGACAGCGGCAGCCGCCGTGCGTCTCGTCGAGCGCGGTGACGGCAAGACCGCTCCGGCACCCACCACCACCGCGTCCGCCCCCTCTCGGGGCGCCCACCTGCCCCCGACCGTGGGCGGTCCTCCGGCCTACGTATCGCAGTCGGCAAGCGCCCCACGGAGCACGCGCGAAGGAGACGGCACGTGAACGGCATCAGGCTCGTCCTGCGCGCTGTCCATCACGGCGAGCGGCACTTGGCCGGGGAACTCGTGGCCGTGGCGGACCGGCACCGCACCGAGCACGAGATCCACCACGTCGCGACGGACCTCGCAGCCTGGTCGCGCGAGCACGTCCGGCGACTGGCCCGGACAGCCGCGGACTACAGCCTGAACCTGGGAGATCCCCCGGACGAGACCTCCTCCGGCTTTCTGGCGACGGTGCGGCGGAAGATGGCCGAGGCGGTGGGGCGCCGACCCGAGCCGGGGCTGCTTCTCCTGCGCGATCTGCGCGATCTGCATGTGAGCGCGTCGGAGAATTCGTTGTACTGGGAGATGCTGGCCCAAGCCGCTCAGGCCACGAAGGACGACACGCTGCTCGAGCTGGCTTCCTCGTGCCACCCGCAGACGCTGCGGCAGATGCGCTGGACCAACACCATGGTCAAGACCCTCGCCCCTCAGATCCTGACCAGCTTGTGAACTGATGCAGGGAGGCCGGGAGGTGGGCCTCCGGAGCCGGAGTACGGACCGGCAAGCGATCACGCGCGTACGCGCTCGCGGGTTTCGAGGTACGGACCAGCACCTGGCCCGGCGCCGGGTCGGGGACGGCGACCTCGGCGATGTCGAAGCAGTCGGGAGTGGCGAGCCCCCCGGGCCGTGTGACGAGCCGTGCCACCAGCCCGGTCCCAGCGATGCCGGGAAGGGCAGCGCGGCACGACGGGAAGCATGGGGGCGACCCCCGGCGTGCCCGCGCCACCCTCAGGACCGGCCTATGGCGCTCCTCACATGTCGTGACGCAAGAGCTCTACGATCACCGCCCACAGGGCGCGTACGCCCAGACCGGCGGCGACCCGTATCGCGAGTTCACGCCTCAACCTTGCCCGCATGGACGACGGCTTGTCGGCCATATCTCCTCCTTCCGGTCGGGGTCCGCCTCGAGGTGGCGGCCCTCCCCCATCGATGGGCGTTGCCCCTACAGCTGGACACCGACGGAAAGAGACCCCTCCAAACTAGCTGCCACGAGCGTGAGTTCGGAAGAGCGCGCCCCCAAGGGGCTGGAGGCGACACCTCCCTGACGGGCCGGCGGGCCCAGTCGGCCCCCAGGGCGCGTCCGGGTGGGTGGATTCCAGACCCGGGCGGCGCAGTCCGTGTGGTGGGGGTAGCGGCCGCCGCTTTTGCTGGGCGCCATGACAGCGACAGTGATGCCACGACCGAAGACCCTCGTTGCCGCCGCGGGCCTCGGCCTGTGCCTGGCCGTGATTCCGGCCACGCGGGCGCACGCCCAGATCCTCGTTCCCTGTGGGAACACGACGGCCTTGCGGGCGGCGATCCAGCAGGCGAACACCACGGGCGCACCCGTCTTCCTGGCTCCGTTCTGCACCTATACGTTGACGCAGGCCGACAACACGTCCGCCGGCCTGCCCCGGATCACCGGCAACGTCAGCATCAACGGCTTGGGCACAACCATCCAGCGCTCCACCACCGCGAGCACCTTCCGCATCTTCTCCGTCGATTCCGGCGGATCCCTCACCCTGAACCAGATCAACGTACGCAACGGAGTGGTCGGAGGCGACGGGGGCGGTATCGAGAACCACGGCAATCTCACCGTCCAGGGCGGCTCCCTCACCAACAACCAAGCAACCGACGGCGGAGGCGGCCTGTACAACGCCTCTGACGGCCGCGCCACCCTGAACTCCGCGAATGTCAGCGGGAACAGGGCGACCGTGTTCGACGGCGGCGGCATTCTCAACACCGGCACTCTGCGACTGAGCTCCACCACTCTGCAGGGCAACAGCGCGGTCCACCGCGGCGGCGGCCTGGGCAACTTCAACGACGGCGTGGCCACCTTGACCGCCAGCCGGGTCGTCGGGAACACCGCCAGTACGGCCGACGGTGGACAGGGCGGCGGCATCTGGGAGCACCCCGGGTCCACGGTCAGCCTCGTCCAGACCAGCGTCACCGGGAACACCGGCGGCAACTGCCGCCCGGCCGGAAGTGTCCCCGGCTGCGCGGGCTGATCCTGTCCCCCACGGCGCGGCGGGCCTGCCGATGTCGTGTCTCTTCGGATCTCCGGCAAACACCCGGTCGGTCTCGTTACGAAACCGCTCCTACGGGAATTGCTGGATTTCATCCTCTTCCGCAGAATCGAGAAACGCCATGGTATTGAACCCGGGACACGGTGGCCTCCTCTCCCACCTCCTCCACGCCATTGAATCCCTGCTGGGAATCCTGCTGTAGCGGCACGAAGACAGGGCCTGGTCCTCGCCGAGGATCAGGCCCTTTTTCAGGTGCGCGTGGATCCGGTCGCATGATCTGAAGTAACCCCACCAGAAGCGTGTCTCGCTTGTCCTGTATGCCCGCCTTGGCACGATGCTCGGAATGAGCCCTTGCATCTGTCGAGATTGGTGAGGCGTTCTCATGCCCGCACGAACGCTCCCACCCCGTCTCTCGTGTCCGGCGGTGTGGGATCCACGCTTCGCGACACGCTTCACCAGGCCGTCGGTGCGGACTGCTGCCGTCCGGGTCTTCGGCGAGCTTCCGGCATGGGCCGTGCTCACCGACCGCGACGCCAGGGCCGTACTGGCGGACACCCGTTTCGCCAAGGACGTGAGCGCCGGCGGCCTGTCATGGAACGGCGCACCGATCGACGCCAGGGCTCTCACGAACACCGGTGTCCTGCTGGCTGATACGCCACAGCTGCTCGCCGCGAGCGGGCCCGCCCACCGGGAACTGCGCGGCGCGCTGGGCGAGCGACTCAGGGGCGCGTCGGTGGGGGCCGTCGCCGATGTGGTCGACGAGGCGTGTGCGGCGCTGGTGCGGCGGGCTGCCGCGCAGGGCGCCTTCGACCTCGTGACCGATGTCGCCGTGCCCCTGGCGGAGGCGACGGTGGCCGCGGTGCTCGGAGTGCCGGACGATCTGGCCCGTGACGCCGTGGCCGCGGTGGTGGGCGGCGGGTGGAGCGTGCGACCGAGTCCGTCGGCGCAGCGTGCGCTGGACGGCATCGCCGTACGCATGGTCGCGCATGCCCGGCGGCGGCGCAGCGACGGTGTCGCGGGTGTGCTGATGGAGGCGTACGAGGCGGGCCGGCTGAGCGGGCCGCAAACGCTGGCGGCCGTCGAGCTGATGGTGTTCGGAACGGTGGAGTCCCTGGTCACGGTCATTCCGGCCGCCTCGCTGCTGCTGATGCAACGCCCGGCGGTTCGTGAGCTGCTGTGCCGCGGGGAACAGGCTGTCCGCGACCGCGTACTGGAAGAGCTCTTCCGGCTCGCGCCCCCGTTCCCGTACTCGACCCTGCGGGTGGCGCGGGAGCCGCTTCGGCTCCCCGATGCCGACATCGGGCGGGGCGAGGCGGTCGTGGTCTCCTTCCTGCACGCCAACCTCGACCCCGAACGGTGGCCCGATCCGCTGAGCGTGCGGCTGGACCGTCCGGCTCCCGCCGCCCATCTGTCCTTCGGCTTCGGCGCCCACTTCTGCCCGGGAGCGGCGCTGGCCCGCCGGGAGGTACGCAGCGCGCTCCTCCAGATCTTCACCCTCATGCCCGACCTCGCCCTCGCGGTGCCCGTCGAGGCGCTGCGGGCCCAGGAGGGCGCGGTCGCCTCTCTGGAGAGCCTGCCGGTCACCTGCCGCGCCACGGCGAAGGTGGGTTCGGTGTGAGGGTGGACAACCGCGTCAGCGTGGCCGGTGCCGCTCAGTTGCTGCCGGGGATCCGCCATTCCTCACCGCACGTACCGGTTCCGTCCGCTCACTCGCGCCCCGGCATGAGCGGCGTCACGGCGACCATGCGCACCGGTCCGGAGCTGGCGTGCGAGGTGACGTGCCGACTGCTGCGGCAGACCGGGCAGGCGGCACAGCAACTGGATCTGCTGTGTCTGGCCCTGGGTTTCGACAACGGTGACGACTGGCGCCTGGCTCCCTTCCATCTCGCCGAGTCCTGTGGGGCGCGGGCAGCCACGGTGCTGGGTATGCAGCAGATGTCCAACGGCGGAGCAGCCGGCGTCACCCATGCGGTGATGAGCCTGTTGTGCGAACCAGGCATGGAAGCCGCGCTGGTGGTCGCCGCCGACAGCTTCGCCGACCTGTCCCCGGACCACTGGGGTCACGGTTCGGTCCAGGGTGTCGAACTCGAGGACGGTGCCGCCGCGGTACTGCTGCGCCGGGGTGGGCGCGGTCCGCTGTCCATCCGTTCCGCTGCGACGGCGGGCGTCCCCTTCGTACGCCAGTCCCCGGGCCCATCCGGCGCGCCCGAGCAGCGGCGCGGTACGCGCATGGTCGTCGACGACACGGTGCGAGGCCATCTCGAGCACGGCATGGCGGTGCTGCGGGCGGTGAAGACAGCCGTTCACCACGCTCTGCTGGATGCCGGGCTGTCGGTCGACGACCCGTCGATCGGCCTGGTGATGCTGCCGCGGCTCGGTCCGATGCTGGCGCGCCGGCTGCTGTCGGCCCTTCCCCAAGCGCTGCGAGCGAAGGTGAGCACCAGCGGACAGCACTCCGCGCACCTGGGGCCGGGCGATCTCCTTGCCGATCTGGCCTGGCTGTGCGCCCGCGGCGCCGACAGGACCGCACCGGTGTCGGTGCTGGTGTCGGTCGGCGTCGGCCTGACCGCCACCTGCCTGGTCGTGGAAACCCAAGCGTCCGGATGAACACACCCCGCGGGACCACTCGACGAGAAAGGTATTCGCCTTGTCCGCAATGCTCGATCTGCTGATCCGTACCCTGACCGACCACTTCGGGGTGGATGAAAGCTCCATCACCGGTCAGTCCCGGCTGGAGGCACTGGAGGTGGACTCGCTCGCGCTGATGGAGATGCTGACCATCCTGGAGGACGACCACCACATCACCCTGCCGGAAGACCTGAGCGGCATTCAGAAGCAGTCCACCCTCGCGGAGGTCGCCACGCTGCTGGAAGACATCCAGCCGGCGCACACCACCGCGGCCGGCGGGCCGGTGGCATGAGCCGGGACGCGGTGGCCGTCACCGGCGTGGGGATGATCACCTCGGCCGGCAGCGACGTCGCCGGGACGTGGGAGCGGATGCGCCTGGGTACCGGAACCGCCGCTCAGCAGCCCGAACTGGCCGGCTTGCCCGTGACGTTCTGCTGCCGGGCCGACGGTTTCGATGCCGAGCAGAGGCTCGGCCGCAAGCTGGTGTGGCGCATGGACCGCTTCATCCAGCTCGCGCTGGCGGCCGCCCGCGAGGCGGTCGGCCATGCGCGGCTCGATCCGGCCGACTGGGACCCCGTACGCGTCGGTGTCATCATCGGAGCCAGCGGGCAGAGCGAGGAGACCGCCGGAAACACCTGGAAGAAGTTCCTCGACGGCCGCGGCAGCAGGATCGCCCCGAGCACCATTCCGCGCAGCAGCCCCAACATGGCCGCGGGCGAGATCAGCCTCGACATGAACATCCAGGGTCCGGGACTGACGGTGAGCACGGCCTGCGCCTCGGGCGCCACCGCCATGAGCCTGGCACGTCACCTGCTGCGCTCCGGCACGTGTGACGTCGTTCTTGCCGGCGGCACGGACGTGGCCTGCGGCCCGATGGCGGCGATGTGTTTCGACCGGCTCCAGACGCTGTCGCGCCGCACGTCGGCGCCGGACGCCGCCAGTCGCCCCTTCGACCGTGACCGGGACGGGTTCGTCCTCGCCGAGGGCGCCGCGGTCCTGGTCCTGGAACGGGCCGAGCACGCACGGGCTCGTCGCGCCCCGATCCACGCCTACCTCGCCGGCGCCGCCGTCGCCGGCGAAGCGCACCACCCCACGGCTCCCACCCCCGACGGTTCGGGGGCCGCGCGCGCCATCCGCCTCGCGCTCGCCGACGCGGGCCTGCATCCGGCCGACGTCGACCACGTCAACGCCCACGGCACCTCGACCCGTCTCAACGACCTGGCGGAGGCACGGGCGCTGTGGTCGGTCTTCGACAGGCCGCCACCGGTCACAGCGCCCAAGAGCGTCACGGGTCACAGCATCGCCGGAGCCGGCGCCATCGAGGCGGCCCTGACCGTCCTCAGCCTCGTCCACCAGGAGATCCCTCCCACGGCGAACCTGGACTGTCTCGATCCGGACATCGACCTCGATGTCGTCACCAAGGTGCCCCGCCGGCACCGGATGAACGCCGCCATCAGCAACTCGTTCGGCTTCGGCGGACAGAACACCGTACTGGTCTTCACCACGGCCTGACCGTGCACCGTGCCGCGCGGCCCGACCGTGCGGCTGCCGCCCACTCCGCCACACCGACCTTGACGAGCTGACCATGAGCCCTCGCCTGCCCGACCGACGTTATGCCGCCACCGCCGTGGTGTGCTCAGGACTGTTCCTGCTCGGGCTGGATCTGACGATCCTCAATGTGGCCATCCCCGACCTCCAGCGCCGGCTCTCCCCGTCCATGGCCCAGGTGCAGTGGATCGTCGACGGGTACGCCCTCGTCCTGGGCGGCACCGTCCTTGCCCTGGGCGCCGTCACCGACAGGATCGGCCGGCGTCGTGCCTTCATGCTCGGTCTCGCCCTGTGCGGGGCGGCCGGCGTCGCGGGAGCCCTGGCCACCACCCCGGTACAGGTCATCGCGGCACGAGGCGCCATGGGCGCCGGAGCAGCGCTGCTCATGCCCGCCACCCTGTCCGTGATCACCAATCTCTTCCCCGAACCGGCCCTGCGCCGGCGGGCCATCGCCATCTGGGCGGTCATCGGCAGCGCGGGTGGCCTGACGGGGCCCCTGATCGGCGGCTGGCTGGTCGAGCAGTTCTCCTGGCGGGCCGGGTTCTGGTTGAACCTTCCCGTCGCCGCTCTCACCATCACGCTGGCCCTGTGGCTGGTACCCGAATCGAAGGCGCCCCGCACGGGACGCGTCGACCTGACGGGAGCTCTTCTGTCCACCGCGGCGCTGCTGACCCTCGTGTGGTCGATCATCGAGGCACCCCGACGCGGCTGGACCAGCACCCCCATGGTGACCGGCTACCTTCTGTCGGCTCTGCTCCTCACCGCTTTCCTTCTTCAGCAGAGCCGCGGCAGGGCCCCGATGCTGCCGCTGTGGATCCTGCGCGAGGGCCGTATCGGCGCGGGCGCGCTCACCCTGGCGATGAGCTCCTTCGGCATCTACGGCGCCCTGTTCATGATGACCCTCTATCTGCAGGGCGTCCTCGGCTACACACCCTGGCAGGCCGGCCTGCACACCCTGCCGCTCCTGGCCGCTCTCGGTGCGGGCGCGACGGCCGCCCTGCCCCTGCTCGCCCGGGGCGGGGAGATGCCGCCCATCATCACCGGACTCCTCCTGAGCACCGTCGCCTTCGCCGTACTGGCCGGCACCCAGGACACCTCCGGCTACCTCCGGTTGGTCGTCTTCCAGGTCATCGCGGGTCTCGGCGCCGGCATGGTGGCGGCGGCCGGCACGGAGGCGGTCATGAACGCCGTCCCGTCCGCGCGGGCGGGTCTGGGGTCCGCGATCAACGACGCCACCCGCCAGGTCGGCGCCTGCCTCGGGGTCGCCGTCCAAGGCTCGGTCCTCGCCACCGTCTGCACCGCCCGCCTGGACACCTTCGCCGAGGAACAGAGCCTCCCTCCGGGGATTCTCCGGGGCATTACGGAGCGCACGCCGCAGGCGGACCAACTCGCCGCTCTCCCCGACGCCGTGCGTGTCCGGCTGCTCGGCGCCGTCCACCACGCGTTCATCGACGGGCTCACCACGGCCGCCCTGGCCGCGGGAGCCGTGACCCTGACCGCCGCCTGCGCCGCTTTCCTCCTCAGCCGGCCCCGGGCCGTCGTCCAGCTCGGCTCGCGACTCCGAGCGCGGCCCGTCGTGGATGAACCGGCATAGGGCGTGCCGACACGACGGGGTCGGCATGCGGCGGTGGTGACCGGCGTGGAGGTCAGGCGGGGGCGTCGAGGAGGTGGGGGCCGTTGTTGCGGACGCTGTTGACCGCGGTCGACACCGGTCGTACGTCGAGGCGGCCGCCCCCGGGAGTGTGGAGCAGCGCGCGGAGCGCGTGCACGTCCTCGTGGGTGGGGTCGAGCCAGGCCTCGTAATCGCCGGGGTCGAGGGCGAGGGGCATGCGGGGGTGGATGCGACCGGCCGCGTCGGTGGCTTCGGTGGTGATGACCGTGCAGGTGGTGAGCCACGCCTCGGGCGCGTCCTCGTCGGTGACGGCCGGGTCGCGCCAGAACTCGTACAGTCCGGCCATCGCCATCACCGACGTGTCCTGCGGGCGGATGAAGTACGGCTGCTTGTAGGCCTTCGCCGTGCCGGTCGCGGGGACGGGTTGCCACTCGTAGAAGCCGTCCGCCGGGAGCAGGCACCGGCGTGTGGCGAACGCCCGCCGGTAGGCCGGCTTCTCGTGGACCGTCTCGACGCGTGCGTTGATCATCCGCGAACCGACTGAGGGGTCCTTCGCCCACGACGGCACCAGGCCCCACCGCACCGCGCGCAGCCGGCGCTGCAGCTCGCCACTGCCACGGTCCGGGCGTTCCAGGACGGCCCACACCGGGTCGGTCGGGGCGACGTTCCAGCTCGGGGCGAGGGTCTCCTCCGGATTCCAGCGGGCCTCGAAGAGGCCGGCGAGATCCTCCGGTGCTCGGGTGGAGGCATATCGGCCGCACATGACACCACTCTCCCATCCTCTCCGCCGCGGGGGCGGCACCGACGGGCGGACAGCCGGGCCGCACCGGCACCCGGCGCGGCCCGTGCTGGTTCGCACCACCCCGCGCTACAGGTGGTCCCTGGGCAGCGTCTCGTTCCAGGTGCGGGAGAACACTCGGCGCTCTCCCTCATAGCCGTCGAGGGTCGCGTCGACGAAGAACTCCGTCTCGCTGCACGTCAGCCGCGTGCGGGTCTCCACGCGCACATCCCAGTCGTCCCGCCGGAAGCGCATGGTCCACGCCGATTCGCCCCCGACGGAGGTGAAGTCGTCGGCCGTGGCGGTGTAGCGCTCGTAGGCCCGGCATCCGACATCGAGACCGATGTCACCGATGCGTACGGTGCCCCGGTCCTTCACGATCTCCAGCGCCCAGTCGTAACCGATCAGGTCGCGCCTGACCTCCCAGCGCTGCTCCGGAGCGGTCAGCGAGGTGGTCGCGAGGGGCTGGGTGCCTTCGGGCTCCCCGAAGGGGCGCTGAGGCACCTCGTCCGGTTCCCCGGCCGGTCGCACCGGCAGCGTGAGGGTGCTGGTCCGCTGATGGACGCTGAGCAGGGCGGGACGCGGCGGCGGCCAGGCCAGCGGCCAGTAGGAGGTGGACAGCGAGAGCCGGATGCGATGGCCGCGCGGGAACACCTGGGCCACCCCGTTGAGTTCGACGGTGGCCCGGTAGCGCCGCCCCGGCTCAAGGGGCTCCGGCTCGCCGGTGCCGCCGCGGTGGGCGAGGTTGAGCAGGCCGTACGTCACACGGGTGGCCCGGCCGTCGGGTGCGACGTCGGAGAGGCGGGCGGCGACGGTGGCCACCGGTTCGCTGACGGACACGTCGAGTTCGACCGTGGGAGAGCCGAGGATCTCGACGGGATCGCTCAGCGGTCCGGTGTCGAAGACGAGCGAGCCACCGTCCTCCTCGCGCTGGTCGTACGGCAGGTCCGGCGGGGCGTTGTACGAAGCCCACTTGCCCGCGAACTGGCCGACGGACAGCGGCGACTGCACGGTCATGGCGTGGTCGGTACTGTCGCCGTCCTCGTCGCCGCAGGACTCACCGTCCGCCGCTTCCTCGGGCCGGCCGATGCGGTGCGGCAGAAGCGGGTGGGTGACCGGTGTGATGTGTGGCGAGGGCCAGTCCGGCTCGCCGACCCACCGGCCGGGGCGTTCTTCGTATGAAGTCGACGGCGGCACGCTGTCCTGCATCCATGCCCGCAACATGGGCCCGTCCATGACTCCGTTGTCCACGCCCTTGAGCCAGTGGTCCCACCAGCGCACCACTTCCTGGAGGTAGCCGATGGCGGGGCCCGGTTCGCCGAGGTGGGGCAACTTGTGCGACCAGGGACCGATCAGGCCCTTGCGCGGTACGTCCAGATGGGACAGCAGCCGTGTCACGGCGTTGGAGTACCCGTCGGCCCAGCCGCTCGACGCCAGCACGGGGCAGCGCACCGCCGCGTAGTCCTCGCAGACAGAGGCGTGCCTCCAGTAGTCGTCCCGTCGCTGGTGGCGCAGCCACTCCAGCACCCAGGGCCGGGTGTGCTCCATGCGTTCGTGCCACATCTCGCGCCAGCGCTCGCCGACCACGGCGGGGTCCGGTGGGCAGGTGGCGTAGGCGAACATGGTGCCCGCCTCGGCGAGGTTGTCGGACAGCATGGTGCCGCCCATGTAATGCATGTCGTCGGCGTAACGGTCGTCCGTGAACGACGCGATGACGATTGCGCGCAGGCTCGGCGGCCGGCGGGCGGCCGTCTGGAGGGCCGCGAACGCGCCCCAGGAGATGCCCATCATGCCGGTGTCGCCGTCGCACCAGGGCTGCTCCGCCAGCCACCCGAGAACCTCCTCGGCGTCCGCCAGTTCCCGTTCGGTGTACTCGTCGGCCAGCACGCCCTCGGAGTCGCCGGTGCCCCGCAGGTCCACCCGTACGCACGCGTAGCCGTGACCGGCGATATAGGGGTGGTGGATCGAGTCGCGGCGGGCGGTCAGGTCGCGCTTGCGGTACGGAATGCACTCCAGCACCGCGGGCACCGGTTCCCCGTCCGAGGAGACCGGACGCCAGACGCGGGCCGACAGGCGGGTGCCGTCGGACATGGGCACGACGACGTGTTCCTCTTGCTTCGTCGCACAGGGCAGATTGCTGACAAAACGCATACGGCCGGTCCGCTCCCTTCCCTCAGGCGTTCTTCGTGTCTCGGCCGCCCGGAGTGGTCCCGTCGAAGGCGAGGCCGAGGGCCGCCACGCAGCGGTCGTACTTCGCCCGCAGGTCCTCCTCGCTGTCCCCGCCGGTGAAGATGTGGGCGATCTCGTAGCTGTAGCTGTCCTGCTGCGGGGTGTGCGACAGGCGCTGCCCCTCCTCGGGCACCACGTCGATCCGTACGCCCGGGATCTCGTGCTCGATCCGGTCGAGCTCCTCCCGCGTGGGCACCTGATGGACCACGCCGTCGGCGAACCACCGGTGGTACCACTTGGCGGCCACCTCGTACGGGCCGGCCCGGTGCGGCAGGGAGGGATCCCTGCCCAGGGCAAGGCTGATCATGCAGTGATGGTTGGGGACGCCGTCGACGTACTCGAACAGCTCGGCGTGCGACTGGGAGTGCCGGGGGTTGATCTCCAGCAGATTGATCGCGTCGGTCCGCGGGTCGTAGAAGTACTCGATGCTGAACGTCGCCGCGTCCATGCCGATCTGCCGCATGACCCGTGTCGACACGTCGTGCAGTCGCCGGACGACCGGCTCGGGCAGAGCGGACGGGTACTGGTGGCGCAGGAAGCTCGACGAGTCCGGGTAGTTGATGGAGTCGAGGACGCCGTAGACGGTGACCTCGCCGTCGTGGACATAGCCCTCGACGGCGACCTGGACCCCGGACAGCGCCTCTTCCGCCAGGCAGACCTGGCCTCCGACGCCCTCCATCTCGGCGGGCAGGTCGATCCGGTCGAGCACGTACTCGAAGGGCCGGCCGACGCGCGCGACCCCCTTGCCGATCTCCTCCACCGCTTCGCGGAACTCCTTCTCGTCCTTCACGCCGAAGGCCAGTTCCGAGGAGTACGACAGGGCGGGCTTGACCCACATGGGGAAGCTCATGCCCTCGGGCGGGCGCGGGTCGTCCGCCTCCAGGTCCACCCGGCCGAAGCGCGGATGCTCCTCGACGACCTTCTGCTGCTCCAGTCGGCTCCAGTACTTGTGCTCGCACTTGACGACCGACTCCAGGCTCGTGCTGCGCGTGCCGTAACGCTCGCTGAGGATCGGTACGAGTGTGCTCACGGGGAAGTCCCAGTAGCCGACGATCGCGTCGATGCTGCCGTCGAAGGCGTCCAGCACGCCCTGTGCCTTCTCCCTCAGCTCAGCCACGGACACCTCGCCGTGCTGGAGCTCCTCCACGGTCAGCAGCGGATGGAACACGTACTCGTCGGCGTGGGGCACGTTGCGCAGGGTCGGCAGGTTCGCCTCGTCCAGACCCAGGACGAATATGTTCTTGCGTTCGGTCACGGGCTCTCCTCCGGTCGTGATGCTCACGGATCGTCCTGGACCGCCTGCCTCGCCAGACTCGTCTCACACATCCCGGGGTTCGTCTCACACATCCCAGGTCGGGGACGGTCAGGCCTGGGGCGGGGCCGGCGACGCCAGTGAGGCCAGGTGGTCGTCGAGGAGCTCGACCTGGCGACGGGGCGGGAAGGCGTTGGGGTCGAACAGGGCCTGTACCACCAGCCCGAGTACGAACGACTGGGCGCCGGCCGCGATGCGCGCGGGGTCTCCGGGCGGCAGTTCGCCGAGTTCCTGGGCCGAGGCGACCAGGGCGCGCAGCCTGTCGCGGCTCTGTGCGTACTTGCGGGCGTAGTCCTCGCTCAGAGCGGGGTCGGCGAGTGCCGCGTCCCAGGACGACACCCAGATCCGGTTGCTGTCGGTGGCCTCGGGAGTCAGCGGCAGGACGTCGAGCAGGGCGGCCCTCACCGCTGACAGGCCCTGCCCCCGGGCGCGCCGGGGACGGGACGCGGTGCGCTGTTCGAGCAGGTCGAGCGCGTGCGCGACCAGATCGCGCTTGGCCGGGAAGTAGTGGGTGAGCAGACCGGTGGTCGCGCCGAGTTCGGTGGCTACGGCGCGCAGGGTGAGGCCGCCGAAGCCGTGCGCGGCCAACACCCGCCAGACCGCCTCGGAGACGTCGCGACGGCGGGCCTCGTGATCGCCCTTGGTGCGTGGCATGCTGCTACGGTACATACCCGTAACGCTTGTTGTGTGAATGGGGTCATCATGTTCTCGCTGCCGCTGCGGGACAACGCCCGCCTCGAGCCGCTGGAGGTCTGGCACGCCGAGGAGTTCGCCACCCACATGGACCGGGCCCGCGAGCACATCCGGCCCTGGGTCGGCCCGGCGTTCGTGACCGACGACCTCGACGGCGCACGGGCCACCCTGCGTCGGTACGCCGAACGACAGGCCGCTGACGGTGCCCGTCTGTACGGCATCCGGCTCGGCGGCACGCTGGTCGGCGGCGTGATGTTCGTGGACTTCAGCGCCGCCGCCGGTTCGTGCGAGATCGGTTGCTGGCTGGAGCCCGCCGCCGAGGGCCACGGGCTGGTCACTGAGGCCTGCCGCGCCCTGCTGGACTGGGCGTTCACCTCCCGGGGGCTCCATCGCGCCGAGTGGAACTGCCGAGCCGACAACGAGCGGAGCTCCGCGGTCGCCGAGCGGCTCGGGATGACCCTCGAAGGGGTGCGGCGCCAGTCCTGGCCCGTCGGCGGCACCCGCCACGACAAGCAGATGTGGGCGGTCCTCGCCCCCGAATGGCGAGCCCAACGCCCTTGAACCGCCCTCAGGAGCTGGGCGGGCCGTCCGGGGGCTGAGGCTGGTGACGCAGCTCGAGAGGCGGTTCCGGGTGATGGTTCGCCAAGAGCTCCGGTTCCAGGCCCTGCGCGACCGTGGTCCGCGGGCGCCCGATGTCCGTACGCCAGGCCTCGAAGACACAGGTCGTCGCCGTGACCACGGTGATGCCGAGCAGCCATCCTCCGACGACGTCGCTCACCCAGTGCACGCCGAGCGCGACACGGGTGTATCCGACCCCCAGCACGGCCGTGACGGCGAGCGCCCATGGGAGCGGGCGCCAGACACGGGGCACCAGAGGGAGCAGGACCAGCAGGAGAATGGCGCAGGACGTGGTGGCTGTCATGGCATGACCGGAGGGGAACGAGAAGCCGGGCGCGTGGGAGACCGGATCCGGCAGATGGGGGCGCGCCCGTTCCACGGCGTTCTTCGTCAGCAGGCCGATCAGGCCGCCGGCCGCCGCCGTGACGGCGGCCCACGCCGCCAGCCGCCACGCGCGGCGCGTCATCAGCCACACGACCAAGGCGGCGACCAGCAGCCGCATCAGCACCGGGTCCCACGCGTAGCTGGTGAGAAACTCCAGAAGGCGCACCCAGCCGGGGTGTTCCAGGGCGGTGTGGTGCAGCCGCTCAGCCGTGGTCCGGTCGAGGCGGTGCAGCGGTGCCCACTGGGACTCCACGAGGACCAGGGCCAGGGCGAAGGGCACGGCCACCACGGCGGTGGCGGCCACCGTCAGCACGAGCCTCATGCCGAAGGTCGCATCGGTCCCGCCGTGACGGGCAAGGAGTGCGCGGACGACGGGCCCTCGGGCTCGGACGGTGCGCTGTGCCATGGTGACGCCCTCCTCCTTCGGTGAGCGGTGCGCGGGGGCGGCGGGTCGGCGCCGGGCTACGCGGCGGCCGGGGCCGGTCAGACTCCGGGGTCCCGCGTGACTGGTCTCCTCACACCCGCTCGCGCCGCCTCCAGCTGGGCGGCGAAGGCGAGGCCGAGGAAGAGCGCCATCGAGGTGAGGTAGGACCACAGCAGCAATGACATGACCGCGCTGAGCGGCCCGTACACGCTGGTGAAGGAACTGCTCACTCCGACGTAAAGACTCAGCCCCCAGGTCGCCGTGATCCACAGCGCCAGGTACACGACGGCTCCGAAGGCGAGCCAGGTGTAGCCGGGTTGGGCACGGCGGGGCGAGAGACGGAAGATCGCGCTGGTGGCCAGCACGGCCAGCAGGATCCCGATCGGCCAGCGCAGGATCTCCCAGGCCCGGGTGGTGGCCGGGCCGAGGTGGTAGACCCGCGCGAACGCGTAGGTCAGGTCGGAGCCGAGGACGGTGAGGATGAAGCTCAGCCCCAGCGGGAAGCCCGCCAGCGCGGCCATCACCAGCCCGCGGGAGTACTTGTGCAGGAAGGGCCGGTCGCGCTCGTTCCCGTAGATGCGGTTGGCGCCGCGCTCGACCTGGCACAGGCTGGTGGTGACGTTGACCAGGGAGAACAACAGGCCCAGCCAGAGGGCCGCCTCACCGCCGTCGCCGGCGTGCCGACGGCTCTGGCGCAATGCCTCGTCGACCATCTCCTGACTGGGACCGCTCGTGATCCGGCCTATCGTGATCTCGGCCACGCGGCCGATCTCCTCCGTGTGGAGCACGCTGGACAGACCTATGGCGGCGATGGCCAGCGGCACGATGGACAGGACGGTCTGGAGAGCCAGCGCGCGGGAGTGGCTGAACCCGTCGGCGTAGCGGAAGCGTATGAAGGAGTCACGGGCCAGACTCCAGCCGCCGTAGCGGCGCAGGGCGGCCCACGCTTCGTCGCCGGACAGTTCCTCGCCCTGGACGTCACGTCTCTGCGGTACGCGAGTGGCGGTGCCATCGTCATCCTGACTGTGTGTGCCTCAGCGCGTGGGGCGCGAGGACGTTCGGCGGGTCGGGGGGACTCGGCGGTGCGGGCAGGCTCGGCGGTACTGGGGGACGCGGCGGGGTCCGGGAATTCGCGACCTCGCCCCGGCCGACCGTGTCCGGCGCGCGCCCGGTGGTCGCGCCCGGAGCGCGGGGCAGCTGAATCCGCAGGGCGCCCGGCTCTACCTCCGCGGTCAGCCGGCAGCCGTCCATCACGGTGTCGCCGTCGACTTCTCGAGGCTGCGCCGAGGCGAAGCGGATGTCGATCCGCGTTCCGGTGAAGTACTTCAGAGCTCCTCCGGCCTCGGACCGGTCGCCGTCCGTTCCCGGTCCCAGGTCGGCCGCCGGCCCCCGCTTCGGAGTGCCCCTGTGCACGAGGCGGGACGCCAGGTGTCCAACGGCGGCGAACCAGCCGGAGGCCCCCCTCGGGTCGAAGAGCACGACCTCCAACTGCCCACTGTCGGGCCGTGCCCGGGGCAGGAGGTCCACACCCCCTTGCAGAGCGCCCACGTTGCCGATGACGACCATGCGGGCCCGGTGCCGATGACGCCGGCCGCCGTCCACCTGGACGGACAGCCGTGTGCGGGGGTCTCGTAGGTGCTGGGCCGCCGACAGGACGTACGCGGCCCAGCCGAGCCTGGCCTTGAGCCGCGGGGAGGCGTCGCGGACCATGGCGGCGTCGAAGCCCGCGCCCGCCATGACCGTGAACCGCGTCGACGGGAGGCCGTCGCCTCGCACCCGTCCCACGTCGATGCTGAAGCGGTCTCCCGCCAGGGCCTCGGCGAGGGCGGTCGCCGGATCCAGGGGGAGGCCCAGATTGCGGGCCAGAAGGTTTCCGGTGCCGCAGGGCACGACGGCGAGCGGGATCCCGGTACCGGCCACCACATCGGCGCACGCGCGGACAGTGCCGTCCCCTCCGCAGACGACGACCAGGTCGACGCGGCCGGGGCCCTCGCCCGGGGCGCCGGGCCCGGCCGGTCCGCGCTCGCCTGCCACGCCGGGCCCGGTCGAGGCGCACTCTTCGGCCAGGTCGCCGCTCGGCCGCTCGACCGACGTCCGCGTCCACCGCTGATCCGGGCAGCCGTGGTCGTGGAGGACGGCACGCACGCGGTCGGCCAGTTCGTCCCCGCAGGCGAGCGGATGGCGGACCACGACGACGCGGCCGCCGGTGGGACCCACGGGCTCAGAGGGAACGGTGTCGGGTGAGGACCGGCGGCTGCCGCGGCTGTCGGCCGGGCCCCGGCCGGAGAGGAACACGGCCCCGACGACGAGGAGCGTCAGGGCGCCGTTGATCAGGCCGCCCATGACATCGGTGGGGTGGTGCATGCCCCGGTACATCCGCGAGAGCCCCACAGCCGGAGGAACCAGCAGCAGTCCAAGCGCCGTGACATGGCGCCAGGGACCACGGATGCGGGTCAGTGCCAGCGTCGCCAGCCCTCCGTACAGTGCGACGGATGCTCCGACGTGCCCCGACGGGAAGCTCGACGTCGGTGGGGCTCCGTCCAGATGGGGCACGTCGGGGCGGGGCCGTTGCACGAACATCGTCACGACGAGGAAGACGGCCGACTGCACGGCGACGGACGTACCCAGGAACACGGCCTCCGTCCAGCGCGGGAGACCAGGCAGCATCAGCAGCGCGGCCATGCAGACCAGCGTGACGCCGACGATGCCCTCCGTGCTGGCCACTACCGACAGCCATTGCGAAACGCCGTCGGCCAAGGAGCCGCGGTGCGCGACGAATCCCCGGTTGATCCCGTCCTCGGCAGGGACGAGCGGCCGGCCGGCCGGGGCACCCGTCACCAACAGGCCCAGGCCCACCATCAGCGTCACCTGCGCCGGCACCAGCACCACAAGCCAGGAACGTCTCGAGGCCGCACCGCTCTCCGTCGTCATGGAATCCCTCATTGCCCGTCGCGGCCGGATGA
The DNA here is from genome assembly GCF_055600045.1 of Streptomyces sp. NPDC038280. Lineage (NCBI taxonomy): Bacteria > Bacillati > Actinomycetota > Actinomycetes > Kitasatosporales > Streptomycetaceae > Streptomyces > Streptomyces sp. NPDC038280. Next base: position 136,013 of record NZ_JBVJYZ010000014.1, on the reverse strand, counting down.
TTCGCCGAACCGCGCCGCCGCCGCGGGAACGGCTTGGCGTCCGCGGTCCGGTGGGCCTCCCGATGGCCGGTGGCACACGAAGATCTGTTCTAAAGTCAGCCGGGCACTGGGCGGTTCCCTCGAACACGCTCGTTCACGCGAAGACGCTCGTCCGCCCACTCCGAGAGGAAGCCTGTGGCCGATCACGATCTGTCAGGATTCGAGCGGGAGACGTTCACCCACCAGGGAGCCACCCGCGAGATCCTGCGGCGCGGCACCGGACCCGCCGTCATCGTGCTGGCGGAGATTCCGGGAATCACGCCCAAGGTCCTGGAGTTCGCCGAGCGGGTGGCCGCGATCGGCTGCACGGCCGTGCTCCCCGTGCTCTTCGGCATACCGGGCCGTGACCCGGCTCCCAGCGCCCGAGGGCCGCTGCGTTCGGCGCTGTACGCGGGCGCGTCGATCGCCCGGGTGTGTGTGAGCCGCGAGTTCACGGTCCTGGCCACGGGGCGGAGTTCGCGGATCGTGGACTGGCTGCGGGCGCTGGCCGCAGCCGAACACGAGCGCTGCGGAGGGCCGGGGGTCGGGGCCGTCGGCATGTGCCTGACCGGCGGTTTCGCGCTCGCCATGGCCAGCGATCCGCGCCTCCTGGCCGCCGTACTGTCCCAGCCGTCTCTGCCGCTGGCCGTCACACCGCGCCGGGCGGGCGGGATCGACATCTCCGCGGACGAGCTCGCCACCGTACGGGGACGCTGCGAGCGCGAGGGGCTGCGGGTCCTGGGCCTGCGGTTCCACGGCGACCGGCTCGTCCCTCCGGACCGCTTCGCGTTCCTGCGCAAGACCCTCGGAGACGCTTTCGTGGCCGTGGAACTCGACGGATCGACCGCCAACCCCGAAGCGGCACATGCCCCGCACTCCGTCCTGACCGAGCACCTCATCGATGCGCCGGGCCAGCCCACGCGCGCCGCGCTGGACACGGTGCTCGACCTGTTCCGTCACCGGTTGCTGGGCTGACACACCGAGCGCCGGAAGGCGGCCAGCCGGCGCGGGCCGAGGTGCCGCGCACCGGCGACCGTTGTGGACTCGGCAAGGCACCGTCACCAAGCTGTGAAACTTCTACGGGAAAGTGGTGCTCACTCCAGCGCACTTCGCGCTTCTCACTCGGGGGAACACATGATGAGCACCGTCCGCAGAGCCGCCCTCGCCCTCGCCGCCGTATCGGCCCTCGCCCTCACCGCCTGCGGGCCCACCGAGGACGGGGCGGGAGCGGCCAAGAAGCCGACCACGAGCCCCAAGAAGTCGGCGACGCCGTCGACACCGTCGAAGCCCCCGGGCAAGGGCTCGTCCGGCGGCGGTGACGGCTCGTCGCCCGACCCCGACTACGACGTCTTCCCGTGCAGTACGTTCGACGTGAAGTTCACCGCGACCCTCGCCGAGCCCACGACCAGCAGCTACCTGCTGAAGATCACCAACAAGGGCACCAAGGCGTGCAAGGCGATCGGCCATCCGGTCGTGACGTTCGGCGATCTGGACGGGCAGGCCGAGAAGCGGGGCGCGTCCCCCGCCATCGAGGACGCGATCAGGCTCGCGCCGGGCCAATCCGCCTATGCCGGGCTCATGGGCGGTCTCAAGGACGGCACGGGCAAGACCGTCGCGTCGATCGCGATGACCATGGACACCCAGTCCGACCTGGAGCAGACGCCGCTCAAGGCGTCGACTCCCGGCCTGTACGTCTCGCCCGCCAAGAACTCCGTGACCCCGTGGATGGACAACGCGGAGGACGCGCTCACCCTGTAGGCGCGGCGCCCCTGACGTCGGCGACGAGCAGAGGGCGTCGGCCCGGTGGTCCCGCGCTGCCATCTGGAGCACCGGGGTGCGGCTCGCGCTCTCCTGACCGAGCGTCCGCCCATCCCGGCGCGGGGCCGGCCGCGCTTCGCGGACGCCGACGCGTCCGACGAACGGCGCCTGCCGTCCTCGAACCGGAGCCGGGGCGCACCGACCCCCCGTCGGCGCCCGCTCGGATAACCCATCGCACAAACAGATCATCGCGAGCACAATCGGCGCATGCCGACAACCGCGGAGCAGTTGCTCTCCGCACTCGAACCTCTGCCGTTCCCCGCCCGCCTCTCGCTCACCGCGAGGACCGCCCGCCGACTGGCGGAGGAGGGCGAACTCGTCCCGCTGCTCACCGACTTGGACGCCGGTGGGCCGTACGAACGGCGGCTCGCGGCGCTGGCCGCCTCCGCCGGGCGCGACGCCGGCTTCCTCGCCGAGCGGCTGGCCGATCCCGATCCTGTCGTCGCCGGCTACGCCCTGCGGGGCGCGCGTGTCCTGGCCGTGCCGGACGAGGCGGTGGAGGCGGCGTACGAGGACGCGCCGGCGGCCCTGCGGCACCGGCTGGCGCGCCTGCTCGCCTCCGGCGGCCGTACCGCGCTCGCCGAACGCCTGGTGGTGCGGCTGCGCGCGGAGTGGGGCGACGCCGAGGCCGCGCGACTGCTGGTGGCCTGCTCCACGCCTTTCGTATCAGAGCGGTTGCCGGAGCTCGCGCATGCCGTCGACGGCTGGACCACCCTCGCCCGCCGACATCCCGAGCCGGTTCTGGACCACGCCGAACGCGGCCTGGCCGACCGAGTCGGGGACCAGCGGGAGGACTGGTGGCGCGCCCATGCCACGACGGTCGCGGCACTCTCGCCGCTGCGGCCCGAGCGGGTGCTGACGCTGCTGGAGCGGTACGGGCCCGGTAGCCTGCCGCCCGCGCTGCTGCGGAGCGGTCTCGGCGCGCTGGTCACCGCCGACGCCGAGCGCGTGATCCGGTGGATCGTCTCCCCCGACCGCAGGGAACAGCGCCACGAGCCGATACCGCCGCCGGGAGTGCTGCGCGGACTCGTGCGGGCAGCACCTGCGTCGCTGCCGGCGCTGGGCCGCCACTGGCTGCACCGCGGCGGCCATCTCGAGGCGCTGCTGAAGGCCATGGCCCCTGCCCGGCGCGCGGTGTTCCTGGACACGGTCACTGCGGGAGGGGCGCCTGGAGAGCCGGCTCTGAGCGTCCTCGACCTGCTGCCCCGCGAGCGCCGCTGGGCGGAGGTGCGACGGGCGGCGGCCGCGTTCACCGACGAAGCCTGGTCCTGGTGGGACGACCTGGACACCCTCGCCCATGGCCCGTTCGCAGAGGCACGGACGGCACTGCTCGCGGCGGTCCGACGGCCCGACGCGGACGACCGCGCCCTCGCCTGGCCGCTGCTGGTGGCGTGCGCCGGACGGGACGGCTGCCGCGAGGCGGTCACCGTAGTACTGACCGCGATGGAGCGCCTGCGCAACGAGCGCGATCCCGTGCGCGCCGCCGCGCTGGGCGCGCTCGCCGCGGTACGCCCGGGACTGTTCCGCTCGGACGACGCCGCGGCGCTGGACCGGATCGCGCTCGACGCATTGGAGGCGCGGGACAGCTCGGCCGGCAGCAGGACCGCACTGCGCACCCTCGCCGAGCGGGTGGTGGTCGAGCACGCCACGGACGGTGAAACGGCCCTGCGCACATGGGCGCTCCGCACGCTGGAGCGGATCGCCGGGCGGATCGGCGTGCCGGACTTCGGACCGCTGCACCGGGTCCTGCGCCGGGGCCAGGAGCACCAGGTGTTCGAGGCACTGCGACCCTGGCTCGAAGCCGCGGCCGGGCGGGCCGACTTCCGGCTGCTGCTGGGCCTGGCCGAGGCACTGGGGCCGCGTGCCCGATCGATGCCCCAGCTGCAGCACATGCTGGTCACCGCGCTGGAGCGCGGCGACGACGAGACGTTCGCGGCGGCCGCGCGGCTGTGGCTCGCCGCCCCGGCCACCCGCGACGACCGGGTGGCCGGGATCGTCGCGCTCGAACCCTCGGCGGTCGTCCTCGCGCCCGTACGGGATGTGCTGGCCCGGCGACGCACGGATCTGCTGGACCCGCTCCTCGACGACACCCCGCCGTACGGCCGCTTCCTGGTACGGGGCACCCGGCGCCCGCTGCCGGACCTCGCCCAGAGCCACCGCTGGCTGCCTCGCCAGCAGCGGGCGGCGGTGGGTATCGCCGGGCGGGCGGTCGCGGACGCCTCTCTTCCCCTGGACGACCGCGCTGCGGCGATCCGGGCCGCCGCGTCCGTACCGGAGCTGGGGCATGCGCTGGCGATGCGACACAAGGACGACGGCGACGCGGTCGTCGCCGAGGCAGCCCTCGGCGCTCTGCCCTGGACGGACCGGCCTCAGGTCGTGCTGCCGGTGCTGCTGGAGCACGCGGGCGGTGACCGGGCGCGGGTCGCCGTGTACGCGGCGGGACGCGCCGCACGGTTCACTGCTCCGTCCCAACTCGCTGTCCTGGTCGGCCCGTTGCTGACCGGGGAGCACCCGGCGAAGGTGACCTCCCGCAAGGAGGCCGTACGGCTCGCCGCCCGCTTCCTGCCGCCGCGGCGGGCCGTGGACCTGCTGGCGAGCGCCTTCCACGCTCCCGACCGGCACCCGGACGTGCGGGCCGCCGTCATCCGCGCCCTGCCGCCGTTGCTCGGTGTGTCCGAGGCCTGGCGCCTCCTCGAGGACGCCGCACGAGACGACGCCCCGTCGGTGCTCGGGGCTCTCCTCGAGGTCACCCCCTGGGAGCTGGCCGACGGGCACCGCCGCGGGTACGCCTCCGTGGTCGACGCGGCATACGACGCGTGCCTTGCGACGCTCGACGGCTTCGCGAGCTACGGCACACTGCGGGCCGTGGGTGTGTGGTCCCGTTACGCCCCCGAACTGGCCGGCCGGCTCGCCCGTACGGTCTGCGATCTCGGCAGCCGCGGCCCCTGGCAGTACGCGGCGTGGACGCTGCGCGACCTGGCCGTCTCCGAGCTGCCACACCCGGTGGGCGGCGCGGCTGTGGGCAGTGTGTTCCACGGGGCGGTGGAGGAGCTCCTGGCCGCGATGCACGGGCCCGGGGGCGGGGGCGACGCGCTGGGGGACCGGGACGTTCCGGCGCTGCAGCGGTTGCGGACTCTGGTGTCGCTCTCCGACCCGGGCGCACGGCCCGAGGTGTCCGAGGAGGTCGCCAGGCAGCTGGCGCCGGAACCCCTCCTCGTCGCCGAACGTGCCGACCTGCTGAGCCGGTTGATCGACCGCGCCGCCGAGCCGACCGTACTCCTCGGGCGCCTGCGGGAGCTCGCGGACGTCCTGGAAGCCGGCGGAGTGACCGTCGCGACGCAGACCGCCGCCCGGCTGTGGACCACCTGGGCGCATCGACCGCTGCCGCAGGACACCGGCCCGGTACTGGCCGCGGCCGACCGGCTGGCCCGGGACGGCGGCACCGCGGCCGGCCTGCTGGCGGTCGCTCTCGTGACCGGGACGGCCAACGCCCTCGACTGGCCGGAGGAGTGGCGGTCGGTGCTGCGGCTGCTGCGCCGGCACCCGGACCCCGATGTGCGCCACGGGGCGTACCGGATCTTCACGGCGACGGAATGACGTCCGGGGCCACCCGCGGCGCCGGGGCTCACGGGTGGTCGGCCGAGGTTACGACGAGCCGGGGGGAGGCCTCGTGCCTCTCACCACGGGACGGGGACAGATGTGGCTGTCATGAAGGGAGGGGGGCACCGGTGTGCGGCTCGTCGGCGTCCGGCTCGTTCGGGGGCTCGCTGAGCTGCTCGCGCACGTAGTTCCAGACCACCGCGATCAGCGCGGCGACCGGCACGGCGAGCAGACTGCCCACGATGCCCGCCAGGCTGCCGCCCAACGTCACCGCCAGCAGGACCACCGCCGCGTGCAGACCGAGCCCGCGGCTCTGGATCATGGGCTGGAAGACGTTGCCCTCGAGCTGCTGCACCACGACGATGATCGCCAGAACGATCAGCGCGTCCGTCAGGCCGTTCGACACCAACGCGATGAGCACCGCGACGAGACCGGCGAACAGTGCGCCCACGATCGGCACGAACGCGGAGACAAAGGTCAGCACCGCGAGCGGCAGCACCAGGGGTACGTCCAGCACCCACAGGCCGAGGCCGATGAAGACCGCGTCGAGCAGACCGACGAGCGCCTGCGAACGTACGAACGCGCTCAGGGTGTCCCAGCCGCGCGCGGCCACGACGGGAATGTCGACGGCGAGCCGGCCGGGCAACTGGCGGGCGAGCCACGGCAGGAACCGTGGGCCGTCCTTGAGGAAGAAGAACATCAGGAAGAGCGCCAGGACGGCCGTCACCAGACCGTTGACGACGGTACTCACCCCGGTGACGAGTGCGGTGACCATGCTGCCGACGCTCTTCTGAATACGGGCGACCGCGGCGTCGACTCCATCAGTGATCTGGGCGTCGCCGATGTTGAGCGGCGGCCCGGCGGCCCACTCGCGCACTCGGTGGATGCCTTCGACCACGCCGTCGGTCAGCTCGCCGGACTGGGACGCCACCGGTACCGCGATCAGTGCCACTACGCCCGCCGCGACCAGGAGGAACAGCAGGGTCACGGCCGAAGCGGCCAGGGCCGGGCGCCATCCGTGCCGCCGCAGGAAGCGGGTCAGGGGCCAGGTGAGGGTGGTGAGGAGCAGGCCGACGATGAGCGGCCAGACGACCGACCACATCCGGCCCAGCACCCAGAGGGCCACCGCGGCCATCACGAGGACCAGCAGCAACTCGGCGGATATGCGCGCCGATGCGCGGAGTGCGGCGCGGGTTCTCGTGGAACTCAACGTGGCAGACATGGGATCACCTTATGGGCACTCCCGTTCGGCTCGGTGATCCGACCGGTGGTCATGGACGGTTCGGCGTGTGCCGCCGTCTTTCGCGCCGGTCTTGGTGATCGGTGGCCGGGCCGCGCCTGCGCGACGAGAGCGCGGGGTGGCCGGGCCGGGCCGCGCCTGCGCGACGAGAGCGCGCCGCCGCTCGGCTCACGCGCGGCGAGGTCACGCAACTCCGCTCGCCGGGGGGTGCTTTACGGCTCAGGGCGTGACGTGATCACCCCGAGGACGTTGAGTGGGCATGATCGTCCCCGTTCGTACGCCCTGGGCCGTGGCCCTGGTCGGTGCCCTGACCGGCTGCTTCTTGGCCGGCTGCTCGGCCCCCGCGCCCGGGCCGGCCCCGGACGAGGTGATCAAGGCCGCCACCCAGCGCCTCACCGATGCCTGCCTCGCCCGCCAGGGCCTCGCCGCGCCTCGCCCGGGCCAGAGCCCGTCGCCGGCCGACCAGCAGCGGGTCGCCGACGCGCTCTTCGGCTCCGGTCCGGCGGAGCTGTCCCTCGCACTGCCCACCGGTCATGTCGTACGCGCCCACAGTGACGGCTGTCTCGCCGCCGCCCAACAGCGTCTCTACGGCGACCAGAGCCTCTGGTTCCGGGCATCGGTGACCGTCAACAACCTCCAGCCCGAAGCCGAACACACCCAACGCGGCATGGCCGAGGTCCGTGCTCGGCACCGCGCCGAGATCGACGACTGGCGAAGGCTGCGCGACCACGCCCTCTCCGAAGCCACCACCGTGCTCAACCACCCCTCACCGAACGGAGAACCCTCCCGATGAAGCGCCTCACCGCAATCCTCGCGGCCACCCTCCTGTCCACCGGCGCCGTCCTGGCCCACGCCGCGATCGCCCAGGCGGCGGACTGCCGCAGTGGCTACTTCTGTGTGTGGACGGACGCGAACTTCGACGGCATGAAGATCGAGCACAGCGGCGACGACCACTGGTGGGAGGGCGACATGTTCAAGCACGATTCCTCGTGGGCGAACCACGGCCTCTCCGGGCCCGGCGTCCCCGACCACGTCAAGGTCTACGAGGGCCGCGAGCTGCTGGGACGGGTCACCCTCTGCCTGGCCCCCGGGCAGGAAGTCGGCTACAACGGGGGCGCGAACGACCTCGGCGGCTCCCACACCTGGTCCGCCGGCTGCTGAAAAGCCCCACCAGGTCCGAAGCCCCGACTGCGCAGCGCTCCGCCCGCACCCCGCCCTGGTGCGGGCGAAGCGCTGTTCGCGCCAGTGTCCGGTGCCCTCAGTCCGGCGCGGCGGATTCGTCACGGCCCCAACTCGTCGGTCGTACGACCGATCCGCTCCCTCGCCGAGCCGGCTCGGGACGCCCCGACGGTCGACGGGTGCGCTCCCTCAGCTCGCCAACGTGCCTTGGTGGAAGTACATCCTCCAGCCCGTTTCCGTCAGGCGCCACAGAGAGCTCCGCCACGCACGGCGTCCTCGGTCATCGGTGAAGTACGTCAGATGGACGATGCCCGGAGCGAGCACGACCCCGGTCATCTCGCTGACCTTCACCGGGGACTGCGGAACCACCGAACCGGCACTCGTCACCGTGAGAATCGACGTCGCGTCCCAGCGTCGTCCCGACGCTCCGATCTCGGTGAACTCCCGGTCCAGAAGCGCCGATACCAGGGCCGGCGACGCACGCACGTCGGGGTCGAGGAGCCGCAGCTCCGCAGCGATGGCCGCCTGCACCGCCGGCTCGCTCTCGTCTGCCATGAACGAACCCTACGCGGCCCCGGGACGGAGCTTCGGCGCCCGGGGCGCGGTCTCGATCGCTCCGCCAGATTTGGTGATCATTTGGGATCCAGCCTCTGGTTCCTGGCCGCCGGCCTGCATAGCGTTCGCGAGACCGCATTCACCAGGCACTTCAGGGGGAACCATGTCCACTCAGGACACCGCTCACACTCCAGGCGCTCCAAGCGCTCCCCACACTCCGGGGGCCGAGGGCGAGCCGGCGACGCGGCGCCATGAGCGTCCGGCGCCGCCGGCGCGGTCGCGTGGCGCCGCGGCCCTGGGCTGGGCGCTGACCATATCGCTCAACGTCGTCGCTCCGATCGTCACGTACAACGCGCTCCACGACCACGGCTGGAGCGAGTTCTCCGCGCTCCTGGTGAGCGGCGCCTGGCCGGTGCTCGACTGCGCCGTCCACTTCGCCTGGCGGCGCCGCCTCGACGAATTCGGCATCGTCACCCTGGTGTTGCTCGCGGTGACCGCCGTGGTGTCGGTCGTCGGTGAGCAGTCGGCCCGCTCGCTGCTGGTCAAGGACTCCGCCGTCACGGGTCTGTTCGGACTGCTGTGTCTGGCGACGCTGTTGGCGCGGCGGCCGCTGATGTTCTACTTCGGCCGCAAGTTCGCGACCGACGGCACCGCCGAGAGCACCGCGTGGTGGAACGGTCTCTGGCAGTTCGAGGGCTTCCGCACGACCATGGTCACGATGACGACGGTCTGGGGTGTGGCCTACTGCGTCGAGGCCGTGGTCCGCATCGCGTTGGCGTACACGCTGAGCACGGACACGATGGTGGTTCTGAGCCCCGTCCTGATCTACGGGGTTCTCGGCGTGCTCGCGGTCTGGACGACCTTGTACGCCAAGCGGGCACAGCGCAAGGGCGAGGAGCGCGCCGCTCAGGCGGCCGCGGCCGCCGCTCAGGCCTGACCGGCCGAGACCTGACGACGGCGCCCGACGGCCCGCCGGAACCTTCGAGGTCCCGGCGGGCCGTCGGTGTCTCAGTGACGGGTCACTTGCCGTAGTACGGGGATGGTCACGGTCGACCGTGGTGCGAAGCCGCGAACGGCTTCGTGGCGGCAGGGCCGCAGGCGCCGAACCGCGACCGCGCAGGTCCGGCCACCTATGGACGGGCGGATGAGCCGGACCGTGCTCCGCACGACGGCGGACCACGGTCCGGATGCGGTTCGGCCTCCGTACAGACAGTGATCACCGCGGCCCGGGAGAACGGCCACGCGCTGCCGCTCGGCGTGCGCCTACCACGCCCACCGGATTCGAGCCAGGCGGAAAGGTCACAGCCCCTACCCCTTATGGCCCTCTTGCTCCGTATGTCACTCTGGCGGGGTGGACCGGGTCCTCCACTTGCCGCACGGCCCGGCCGATCGACACGGATCACACCCATGCACCTGCTCTCCCCGCACCGCACCGCATCCGCCGTACTGGCCGGAGCCATGACCGTCCTGCTGGCGGCGTGCGCGCCCGAGGCCCTCGCAGGCACGCCGGCTTCCTCGCCGCGGACGACGGCAGCGGTACCCGCCACGGCACCCGTCGCCCCGCCCGTGACCACCGCGGCCGCCACGCCCCGCCAGGAACCGTCCGCGGCGACTGAGAGCTCCCCCTCCCCGCGGCCCTCGCCGCGCACGCAGGTGTCCATGCTGTCCATACCCTCGGCGGGTATCGCCGCGCTGCGCGTGGTCCCGTACGAGGGCACCACCGACGACGCGCAAGGCACCCGTATCCAGGACCGCGGTATGGCGGCCAGCCCGTACGGGAAGCGGGGCGGGGTCGGTCCCGGCCAAGTGGGCAATTTCCTGATCACCGCGCACCGCCTGTCGGCGGGCGGCCCGCTGCGCGACCTGCCCTCCGTGGACGAGGGCGACACCGTCCTCGTGACGGCCGGGAAGGTCGTCTACACCTACGAGATCGTCGCGACCCGCAAGACGTCCTTCCGCTCGGAGCGCTCGCTCGAGGAACAGCGCGCCGCCGTGCCGGGCCACCCGGGGGTGGCACCGACCCGGGCCATGATCACGATCTCGACCTGCGCCACACCTGAGGACCACGCGGCGGGCAACTTCTGGAGCGACGCCCAGGGCAACCCCGAACACCGCATCGACAAGATAGGCGTTCTGCGGAAGACGTCCGGGGCCCCGGCCGCCGACTAGCCCACAGGTGCGCGTCGATCACACCGCGTTCGGCTCCGCCTCCTGCTCGATGTCGGCGATCTCCCCGAGAATGTCACGCACGCGGGGGGCCACGGGGCCGAACAGATCGGCGACGGTGGTCAGGGCTGCGCCCTGGAGGGCCTCGGCAGGCAGAGCGGTGCCGTCGGGGGCGACGAGAGTGCGGGTGGCGGTCGCTTCGGCGACGACGGTGGGCCGGTAGCCGAGGTTGAAGGCTCCTTGTGCGGTGAAGGTGACGCACATGTGCGTCATGAATCCGGCCAGCACCAGATCAGGACCCGCGCCCAGGTCACGCAGCGTCTTCTCCAGGTCCGTCTCGTGGAACGCGTCGGGGAACCGCTTGACCACCACCCGCTCCTCCTCGATCGGGGCGACTTCGGGGCTGATCTCGCCGATCTCGGCACGGATGTCGTACGGCGTGCCCTCGCCACCGTCGTTGACTATGTGCACGACGTGCGCGCCCCGGGCGCGAGCGGCGGACAGCAGACGCGCGCCGGCGGCCAGCGCCTCCTCGACCCCTTCCAGAGCCATGACGCCGGTGCGGTAGGTGTTCTGGAAGTCGATCATCAGGAGGGTGGCGCCGGCGAGCTCCGGGAGCTGGTTGTCCAGACCGATCACGTCGCGAAGTGTCCTGGAAACAGGCATGGTTGTCTTCCTCTGGGGATCTGGGAATCTGGGGATCTGGGGATCTGGGAACAGGGTGGAACCGGCATGGCCGGGCGCGCGGACGTGCGCGCCGGTGAGCCGTGCCGGGGGTTGTTGACTGGTCAGGCCGTGGTCGTGCGGAAGCGGCGCCGATAGGCGGCGGGGCTCGTGGCGATCTGCCGCCGGAAGGCGCGGTGCAGGGTCTCCACCGAGCGGAGCCCCGTCGCCTGGGCGATGAGCTCCAGGGGCTGGTCGGTGGTCTCCAGCAGACGGCGCGCGGCCTCGACTCGCAGGGCCTCGACGTACGCGGCGGGTGTGGCCCCGGTCTCCTGGGTGAAGACGCGGGCGAAGTGCCGCTCGCTCAGGCACATGCGCTCCGCCAGCGCGCCCGCCGACAAGTCCGCGTCGAGGTGATCGGAGACGTACAGGCGCAGCTCGTCGATGTCCCGTCGGGACGCCGGCGGGCGGCTGATCGGAACGCTGAACTGACTCTGGCCGCCCTGCCGTTTGAGGTAGACGACCAGGTGCCGGGCGACCGTGAGCGCGAGATCCTCGCCGTGGTCCTCGGCGACCAGGGCGAGCGCCAGGTCCAGGCAGGCGCTGATGCCCGCTCCGGTCCAGACCCGGCCCGAGCGGATGAAGATCGGGTCGGGGTCCACGGTGACCTCGGGGTGGTCGGCGGCGAGCTGGTCGGCTGTGGACCAGTGCGTCGTCGCGGCCCTGCCGTCCAGCAGGCCGGCCGCCGCCAGCAGGTGCGCACCCACGCACACGGAGGCGATCCGCCGCGCGTGGGGGGCGGTGTCCTTGATCCAGCCCACGACGTCCTGGTCGATCCGGGGCCGGGGCCCGTCGGCGTACGTGTCCACCGCGCCGGGCACGAGGAGGGTGTCCACCGCGTCGCCGACATCGACGAAGCCGAGATCGGTGACCAGACGCACTCCCGCGGAGGTGGCCACCACCTCCCCCGCCCGCCCGGGACCGGCGAGGCGGACCTGGTAGCGGGCGCGGCCGCCGGACTCTCGGTTGGCCAGCGCGAAGACCTCGGCCGGCCCCGTCACGTCCAGCAGATCGACGTCGGGGAAGACCGCGATCACGACGCGGTGCTTGATCTCGGGCATGCCCCCATCGTTCGCCCTGGGCCCGTGCGACCGCAATGACGGGCTTGTGTCACATCCGGACACCCCCATCCCGATGGGGCTGCCCGCTCAGGAGGCGGGGAGCCGGTGACGCAGCAGGTACAGGCCCGTGGCGGCGGTCACGACCATCGCGCACGCACTGAACGTCAGTCCGGCTCCCACCAGCCCCAGCCACAGGGTCAGGGCGCCGACGCCCACGACCGGCAGCGAGATGCCGGTGTAGGCGACGACGAAGAACGAGGAGACCGTGGCGCCCCGATGCGCGGCCGGTGCCGCGTCGCTCACGGCGCTGAGCGCTGCCCGGAACGCCACCCCCTGCCCCAGGCCGCCGCCCACCGCGCCGGCCAACAGCAGTACCAGGAGCTCGGTCCACAGGGACGCGGCGACCAACAGCAGGCCGACCACCAGGATGAGACAGCCGAGCGGGAGCGCCTTCGACACCGGCATGTGGCCGGCCAGCCATTGGCCGAGGGTCGAACCGAGGAACACCGAGAAGACGACGAGCCCCACCACCGCGTGGTTGCCGACGCCCAGGGTCTCCCCCAGGAAACTGGGCGCGAGCGAGGTGAACAGACCGAGCAGGGCGAATCCGGCGAAGGCTGCCAGCGCGCACGGCACGAAGACGCCCCGGACGGACGCCGGGACGGACAGACCCTGGGGCCGCAGCGGGGCCAGGCGCCGGGGGTCTTCGACCGTCTCGGGTAGCAGCAGCACGACAGCACACGCCACCGCCAGCAGGGCCAGATGGGTGAGGAAGGGCAGGATGAGCGGCGCGGGGGCGTACTCGGCCAGCAGACCGGCGAGCAGCGGGCCGCAGCCGAGCCCGCCCATGTTGGCGGCGGTCGCGACGAGGGCGGCGCGCGCCTTGCGTTCCGACGGGGCGAGCTCCAGAACGGTGACGGTTCCCGCCCCGCTGAGCAGCCCGGCCGAGAACCCCGACAGCACCCGGCCGGCGAACAGCAGCGGCAGCCCGCCCTCCAGAAGGAAGCAGAGGGCGCTCAGGGCGCCCAGCCCGAGCGCGTAGAACAGGACCGGGCGGCGTCCCACGTCGTCGGAGTAACCCCCCGCCAGCAGGAGGGTGAGGATCACGCCGACCGCGTAGGCGGCGAAGACCAGCGTCACCACCAGCTCCGAGAATCCCAGCTCCTGCCGGTAGAGCCCGTACAACGGGGTGGGCAGAGTCGTACCGGCCATGCCGATGGCGAACACCGCCCCGGCGCTCACGTATCCGAGCCGGCGGGGGCTGCGGATACGGGACCGTCCGGCGATCTGTGTCATGGATCACACTCTAGGGTCAGCACAAGAGCCAAAAAATTCGGACGGCGATGTCGAGAACCCGTGACCGGCTCCGTCCCCGAGGTGAACGCGACCACAATGGGTCGCACCAGCGCTGAGGAGAAACACCATGGCCAAGTACCTGCTGCTGAAGCACTACCGCGGCGCTCCGGCCTCGGTCAACGACGTACCCATGGACCAGTGGGCCCCGGAGGAGATCTCGGCGCACGTGCAGTACATGCGCGACTTCGCGGAGCGGCTCGAAGGGACCGGCGAGTTCGTCGACGGACAGGCGCTCGCCCCCGAGGGGACTTGGGTTCGGTACGACGGCGAGGGGCGCCCGCCGGTCACCGACGGCCCGTTCGCCGAGACCAAGGACCTCATCGCCGGCTGGATGGTGATCGACGTCGACAGCTACGAGCGCGCCGTCGAACTGGCCGGGGAGCTGTCGGCTGCCCCTGGAGCGGGCGGGAAGCCCATCCACGAGTGGCTCGAGCTGCGCCCGTTCCTGACCGCGCCGCCCACCATCACGGAGTGACCACATCGATGGACGAGGCCCTGCTCCGCAGCCTCACGCCGAGCGTGATCGGGATCCTCGTCCGCCGCGGAGCCGACTTCGCGGCGGCCGAGGACGCCGTCCAGGACGCGCTGGTCGAGGCGGTCCGTGTCTGGCCGACCGGTCCCCCGAGGGACCCGAAGGGCTGGCTGGTCACCGTGGCCTGGCGCAAGTTCCTCGACCAGGCCCGGGCCGACACGGCCCGCCGCCGGCGTGAGGACCTCGTCGACGAGGAGCCGGCGGCTGGGCCCGCGCCCGCGGTGGACGACACGCTCCAGCTCTACTTCCTGTGCGCCCACCCTTCGCTGACGCCGTCGTCCGCGGTCGCGCTCACGCTGCGCGCCGTGGGCGGGCTCACCACCCGCCAGATCGCCGAGGCCTACCTGGTGCCCGAGGCGACCATGGCGCAGCGCATCAGCCGTGCCAAGCGCACCGTCTCCGGTGTCCGGTTCGACCGGCCCGGCGACGTCGCCACCGTGCTGCGCGTCCTCTACCTGGTCTTCAACGAGGGCTACTCCGGCGACGTCGACCTCGCCGCCGAGGCCATCCGGCTGACCCGGCAGCTCGCGACAGTGATCGACCACCCCGAGGTGGCGGGGTTGCTCGCCCTCATGCTGCTCCACCACGCCCGCCGCGCCACCCGGACCGCGCCCGACGGCCGCCTGGTGCCGCTCGGTGAGCAGGACCGCGGCCGGTGGGACACCGGGTCGATCGCCGAGGGCGTCGAGATCCTGCAAGGGGCCCTCGCGCGCGACCGGCTGGGCGAGTTCCAGGCCCAGGCCGCCATCGCGGCACTCCACGCCGACGCGCCCACCGCCGAGGAGACCGACTGGGTGCAGATCGTCGAGTGGTACGACGAGCTCGTCCGCCTGACCGACAGCCCGGTCGTCCGGCTCAACCGCGCGGTGGCCGTCGGCGAAGCCGACGGACCGCGCGCCGGGCTGGCGGCGCTCGCGGCGCTGGACGACTCCTCCCCCAGCTCTTCGACCACGGGACGCCCCATCCCCCGCCACGCCGCGGTGGCGGCGTACCTCCACGAACGCGACGGCGACCCGGCCACGGCGGCCCGGCTGTACGCCGAGGCCGCCCACAAGGCACCCAACCTCGCCGAGCGCGATCACCTGATGCGCCAGGCCGCCCGGCTCAACGCCCACCGGTCCCGCTGACGGATCGCGCCCGGACCTTCTCGCGGCACTGGGCGTGCTCGGTGATCAGAGCGGTGACCTCGCCCCTCAAGCCCCATTCCCGGGCGGTGTGATGGCGCGGCGTACGGACTCCACCACCGCGGCCCGGTGCCGGGCCAGCCGTGTCGGTGGCCAGTCGGCGCCCGTCTCACCCGCCGCCGGGCCGCCCACCGCACCGAACCACGCCTGCGACAGGCCCATCACCAGCGTCAGCACATCGGCCGCGTCCAGCCCGGCGTCGATCCGGCCTGCTTCCTGCGCCTGCCGCACTGCCATGAGCTTGGCCTGATAGGACTCCGCCTCCACGCCCGTGGACCCCGGACGCTCCAGCTGCTTCCACAGCACCAGACGCATCAGCGACGGCCGCTCGACGAGGTGGTCGAAGACAGCGCCCGCGTAGCCGGGCAGGTCGTCGGCGTCGAACGGTACGGACTCCGAGCCCGTCTCCAGGGCCCGCTGGAGCACGGCGTCGAAGAGCTGCTCCTTGTTGCCGTAGTAGACGTAGATGAGCCGCTTGTTCGCCTGCGCGGCCTCGGCGATGCGGTCGACCCGCGCACCGGCGATGCCGTACGCCGCGAACTCGGAGAAGGCCGCGTCGAGCAGCCGAGCCTTGGTCGCGCTGGAATCCCGTGCCATGTTCGAATCCTAGCAAGTAACTATCTGGTTATTGACATCGGTGGCGACTGTGCCGCATTCTCTATCTATCCAGTTAGTTACTTACTTATCGAAGGGCACCACCATGGAGACGACGATGGAGATCCGTACGCTGGGCGGCCAGGGGCTGGAGGTCGGCGCCGAAGGGCTCGGCCTCATGGGCATGAGCGCCCACTACGGAGCCACCGACGAGACCGAGGCCCTCGCCACCATCGACCGCGCCCTGGAGCTGGGCGTCACGCTTCTCGACACGGCCGAGGGCTACGGCCCCTTCCGCAACGAACAGCTTCTCGGCAAGGCGCTGACCGGCCGCCGCGACGCCGCCGTGGTGGCCACGAAGACCGGAGTCGAGTTCACCGACGATGGCCGGCTCCGCGGCCACAACGCGACTCCTGAGTACATCCGCCACTCGGTCGACCGTTCCCTGCGCCACCTGGGCACCGACCACATCGACCTCTACTACCTGCACCGCATCGACCCGAACGTGCCCGTCGAGGAGAGCGTCGGTGCCATGGCCGAGCTGGTCGCCGCAGGCAAGGTCCGCCACATCGGCCTGTGCGAAGTCGCGCCTTCCACCATCGCCCGCGCGCACGCGGTCCACCCGCTGGCCGCCGTACAGACCGAGTACAGCCTCTTCGAACGCGGTATCGAGCACGACGGCGTCCTCGACACCCTGCGCGAGCTCGGCATCGGGCTCGTCGCCTACTCCCCGCTCGGGCGGGGATTCCTCTCCGGCGCCATCACCAGCCCGGACGACTTCGCCGCCGACGACTTCCGCCGCACCGACCCCCGTTTCCAGGGCGAGAACTTCCACCGCAACCTGGCCGTCGTCGACCAGGTGCGCCGTCTCGCCACCGAGAAGGGCGTCACGCCCTCGCAGCTCGCCCTGGCCTGGACCCTCCACCAGGGCGCGGTGCCCATCCCGGGCACCAAGCGCCGCCGCTACCTGGAGGAGAACATCGCCGCCACCTCGGTGACGATCACCGACGCGGATCTGGCCGCCATCGACGCCGTGGCCCCGCACGGCGTGGCCTCGGGCGACCGGTACGCCCCCGAGCTGATGAGCTCGCTGAACGGCTGACGGCCGAACGGCCGGGGAGAGCCTGCCCCACCGACGGGAGTAGGAGCTCCCGGGGCGCGAGGACGAGTTTCCGGGCTCCCGCCCCACATGTCGGGTGGGCAGGGCCCACGACGCGGCCTCAGCTATCCGCGGTCGCCGGGAAGGGGCTGGGTGACACGCCACAGGCGGCGGGGCAGGTCGCCTTCCTCGAAGGCGTGCACCTCGTCGAGGGTCCAGCCGACGGCGAGGGAGTCGACCAGGGCGCGGGGAAAGAAGTGGACAGCGAACCCGCCCGCCCGGCCGCAGTACGCGGCGGACTCCGGGACGAAGCCGAACTGCGAGTTCCCGGCTCGCCACAGGTGACCGTGGAGCGGCAAGGGAGGCCACGGCGCCCCGGCATCGAACCCGGGACGGCGTTGGCCGCCGTGTTCTGCCTGGTGATGACGGCCCTGCTGGTGACCGGGTCCTGGGGAGGCGCGTTCTGCTGGGTGTTCGTCCCGATGGTGGCCGGTGCGGGCGTCTCTTTGATCGAGCTCGGCTGGAAGCCGACGCGGGAGGGCTGGGCCCTGACGACCCGGGGGATCACGGTGGACGGCCACCGGAAGAACTCCGGCTCCCTCGACCGGGGCGACACCGACGCGCAGTACGTCTATTTGTTCACCGACACCGACGGGGTGGCGCGCGCCTACCGGGTGTGAACCTGGGCCGTGACGAGGAGGAGATCACCTACGATCCGCGCGACCCGGGCGTCTGCCAGCTGCGGCGCCGCACTGTCGCACAGCTCGTCGCCGGACTGGCGGTCCTCCTCATTCTGGCCCTTCCCCCTGGTGGGCAGTGGCCTGGCCCTCAGTCTGCTGGCGTTCGCCGACCTGCTCGGCTTCCGGTCGTTCACCGACGTCTAGGGCCGCCCGGGCGGCCGAGCCATAGGCCGACTTATGCGACCTCAAGGAAACTCTTTCAGTCGGCGCACCATGCGTGATCTCGCGAATTCCTTGGAGTGAGGGATTCCACTGACAGTGAGTCAAATAAGAACTTCCCATATCTCGATCAGATCACGGAAACCTTAAATAGGGCTAGACCAATGCGGCGAGAGAAAGACAACTCCCGTACAGGCACAGCTAATTGATTTCTCGTCAGTTTGAACCACCAGGTAACGGAACGTACTTATTCATTAGACCCTCTATGCCTGAATTTTCCCTCCATTCGTTCTGGCAGGCTTCCGCGCACCGTCCCTTGACCAAGGAAGAGGTGCCACTTGCCCGGACGCCGAAGACTCACGTCACAGCGCCGCACATCCCGCGGACTCATATTCGGCACGGCCGCGGTCGCGGCCATGGCCGTGCTGGGAGGGGTGGCCTACGAGGTCACCCGACCGGCGAATGACACGGACCGCCCGGTCTCCCTGGCCCAGCCGGCCGGAACGCCGACCGTCGCTCCCGAACCGGCCGCCGAGCCCACCCGGGAGAAGGACCCCAAGCCGCTGAGCAAGACGCCCAAGAGCGAGCCCAATCGGGGAATCGTCTACAAGGGCCTGTCGCCGGCGCCCGCGGGGGATCCGTGCGCAGGGGTGTACCGCACCACCGACGGGCACTGCACCCACGGCCCGGACGCCCCGCCCAAGGGTGTCGACATCAAGAAGGACACGCCGCCGGCCGTCAGGTCGACCGCGCCGGCGGCCGACCCGACCACGCCGGGTGCCACGAAGCCGTCCGACCGCGAACTGCCCCGCACCACGCCTCGGCTCGACGCCGCCGCCCCGAAGGCCGGCGGGCCGCCCGCCGCCACGGGTTCCGGCGCCCCCCGGACAGCGGGCGCCGGCGCCCCGGCCGGACAGACCGTGCAGTGCGACGGCGACGGCAGCACCGGCAACCGCGTCCAGGTCGTCTACGTACACGCTCCCGGAAGGGACAGGTACGCCGAGTACCTGGCGTCCTTCCGCAAGTGGTCGTCCGACGCCGACCTCATCTTCTCGGAGAGCGCCAAGGACACCGGCGGTGTGCGGCACATCCGCTATGTGACCGGCTCCGACTGTCTGCCCACCGTGCTCGACATCGAGCTCCCCGCCTCGTCCCTGGGCGAGTTCAGTGCCACGAACCGGGCGCTCGCCGGCAAGGGCCTGGACCGTCGTGACCGGAAGTACATGATCTTCGCGGACACGCAGGTCTACTGCGGCATCGGCACGTTCGCGGGCGACGAGCGCCCCGGCCAGAGCAATCTCAGCAACTTCGGCCCCTCCTACGGGCGTACCGACACCGGCTGCTGGGGCGGCCACACCGCCGCGCACGAACTCGGCCACAACCTGGGCGCGGTCAACAACAGCGCGCCCAACACCAGCCTGGGGGCCCACTGCACCGACGAGTGGGACGTGATGTGCTACTCGGACACGCCGTACTACCCCAAGATGCGCTCGATCTGCCAGGACGGCGCGTACGAGAACCGGCTGGACTGCAACCACGACGACTACTTCCACACGAACCCCAAGCCCGGCAGCTACCTGGCCACCCACTGGAACATCGCCGACAACCAGTTCCTGATGGGCACGAAGGGCACCACGCAGCCCGACCCGAAGCCGACGCCGACGGGCGGCCCCACGACCGGACCCACGACGGCGCCCGACGTCACCGTCGGGCAGGTCGCGTCCGACTCCGCCGTGGCCAGCTGGAAGGCCGTCGGCACGGCCGCCTGGTACCAGCTCTTCCTGGACGGAAAGCCGCTGGGCTGGGTGCAGACGAACACCGCCCGCGTGTACAACCTGAAGCCGGGCACCGCCTACACGCTCGCCGTCTCCGTACGGGACACGTCCGGCCGGGACACCGGTCCCGGCAGGGCCACGGCCTTCCGTACGTCCGGCAGCGGCGGCGGTACCACCACGCCGAGTACGCGCTACCTCCTCACCAACGGCCCCACCGGAACGGCCGCTGAGGTCTGGGGCGGCAGGACCGCCGACGGCACCGTCCTCGTCGGCTCCCAGCGCAATGGGTACGCCCAGCAGCAGTGGTACTTCGACGACGCGGGCAACGGCTTCAGCCGCGTCCGTTCGGTCGTGTCCGGGAAGTGCCTGCAGGTCGGCGGTACGGCCGGCGCCGGCATGTGGGTCTCCCAGCAGCCCTGCGGGAACACCGCCCCGCAGCAGTGGAGGGTCGCGGCGAGCGGCAACGGTGTGACCGTCAGTGCCGGTTCGAGCGGCTATGTGCTCGCCGTCAGCAACCGCCCCTACTACGGGTCCTGGCTGATCGAGCTGCAGCACCCGGTAGGCGGCCCCGCGCAGGTCTGGACGCTTCAGAAGGCCTCCTGACCTGTCGGCTTCTGCCACCAACCCGGCCGACGGGCGGTCCCCACCGCCCGTCGGCCCCACCCACTTCGCCCCACCGGAGGACGACGACCATGCGCACAGCGCTCCGACCCGCCCTGCTCACCGCCGTGACGGTCTTCGCACTGACCGCCCTCGGCACGGGAGGAGCGTGGGCACACGGCGGCACCCTGGCGGTCGACATCAAGGGCCAGCAGGCAGGCCACGTGACCGCGGTGGTCACCTGGGAGAACGACGAGGACCCCGTCACCGAGCGGGTCGCCGCCACCGTCAACGCCGTGAGCGCCGACGGCTCCCGTACCGCCGGGCCTTGGATGCTCGTCCGCGACCCCGCCCACCCGAACTCCTACACCACGGCCGAAGCGCTGCCCCCCGGCACCTGGAAGGTCACCGTGGAGGCGGGCCACCCGGCACTGGGACGGGACGAGGCGGACATCACCGTGGCCACCGCACCCGCACCGCCCTCCCCCACCGTGAAACGGCGCCCCGCCCCGACGACGGCCGCGCACACCGACGAGGCGCAGACCCCTACGGCCGCGGCCGGCACCGGTCCCCTGACGGCGGCTCTCGTCGGAGGCGCCCTCGTGGCCGGGGCGGCGGCAGTCTTCGGGGCCGTTCGCCACAGGCGCGGCAAGAACAAGTAGCCGCTTCACGCGGCCGGTTGGCGTTCAATGCGGTGAAGGAGCAGCGATCACCGAAGACGCGTGATCATCCGTGTTGACAGGTGCCTGTCGAATGCATGTAATGGAGCCGGTGTCGCGTGGCGCCGGCCAAAGAGCAGTGGGCCGGTCGGCGATCGGGCGAACACCCTTCCTCCAAGGGGTCCGTCATGAGTTCCTACTCCGCGCCCTGTATCTGACGTAGCGCAGCCGCACGTCGTCTTTTCCGCCTTCGCGTATCCGGGCACCGTCACGTGTGTCGTGTGCCATGCGCGGACCGCGCCCGAAAATGGGGCGCCGGCGGCACCATTCCGACCGCTGTGTACATCCGTCCGCAGCCCGTGTCCGGTGAGAGACCGTGCGGCCGCTTCGCCCCGCGCTCGTCCATCAACCGCGTCCGCACGCATCCGTACGCACCGCGGACGCACCCGCGTCTTCCGGAGACACACACGCATGCCCATGTCTTTCAATGAATCGGTCATCGAGGAATTCCGCGCCAACGGAGGAAAGGTCGGTGGCCCGTTCGAAGGCGGGAACCTGCTCCTGCTGACGACCACCGGCGCGAAGTCCGGGACCGAGCGGACCACTCCACTCGGTTACGTCCGTCACGGCGATTCGCTCCTGCTCGTCGGGTCCAACCTCGGCGGCGCGAGGCATCCCGCCTGGTACCACAACGTGCTGGCCCACCCGATGGTGCGGGTGGAGATCGGCTCCGAGACCTTCCAGGCCCTCGCGGTCCCCGCCGAGGGAGCCCGGCGCGACGAACTGTTCGCGCATGCCGTGCGGGAGGTTCCCGGATACGGCGACTACCAGGCCCGAACGTCCCGCCCGCTGCCCGTCGTGGTGCTGGAGCGGGCCGAGCCCCACGACTGGGAGGGGCCCCGGGAAGTCCGCACACTCGCCGACAAACTCATGGAGGTCCATACCTGGCTGCGCGGCCAGTTGCGCCAGGTCAGGGCGGAGGTCGAGGCCCACTTCGCCATCCGCGCGGCTCACCAGGGTCCCGGTGAGCCGCCGGCCCCCGGTCTCGGGCTGCAGATCCGGGAGCGCTGCCTGGCGTTCTGTCAGGCGCTGGAGTTCCACCACACCAGCGAGGACGCGCACATGTTCCCCGGGATCGCCCGCCATCACCCCCACCTGACCGACACCTTCGACCGACTCGGCGACGAACACCGCACGGTCGCGCACATCCAGAGCCGGCTCGTGGCCCTGCTGGCCGGCATCAGCATCGCCGAGCCACAGCGCTTCCGCACCGAGCTCGAGGAGATGTCGTCGGAGCTGAACGCACACCTCGACTACGAGGAAGCGTCCATACTTCCCCTTCTGGCCGACGTCCCCTGGCCGCCGGTCCCTCCCGCGGACGCGGCTGAAGAAGGCGAAGACGCCCGCACCTGACCGGACATTACGGGGGCCGCGACATCCACCGACCGGGCGCCGCGGCCCCGCCGGTCCGGTCACGTCGACGGTCCAGGGAGCGCGCGTCGCGGACAGGGGGTTCGGAGTGTGCGCTAACGCCCCTTGTTGAGCAGCTCGTTGATCAGCGCGCCGTCCGCCGGGAGTACCCGACCGTGCCGCAGCGGCACCCCGAGCACCTCGGCCAGCCCCTTGAGGCCGGTGTCGACGGCCGCCTCGACGGCCACGGCGAAGCCCGTCATGGCCGCCCGCCCCTCGCGCACACCCGTCAGGGCGAGGCCGGTCCCGATCACGAGTGCCGGCCACCAGAGGGCGGCCGTCGCCAGCGCCCCGTACGGCACCGCCCAAGCCGTGCGGAGGGCCGCGGCCGCGTAGCGGTCCCACGCGGCGTTGACCTCCTGCCGGGTGCTGTCGGGGGCCAGTTGCCACAGACGCGGCCACACCAGGGACATGTGGACGCCGTGCTGGACCCGTATCCGCTCCTCGACCGCGCCGAGTCGCCGCCCGATCCACGTGGCGCGGTCCGGGACCTCTCCCGCGCTGCCCCGCAGCCTCCCCACCGTCCGCCGCAGCAGGCGCGACCGTCCGGCCCACAGCCGGCCGACACCCGACGCCAGCCAGTCCGCGCACAGCGCCGAAGCCGCGGCCGCGAGGATCAGGATCACCAGCCCGGCCGCCTTCCCGGAAGGCGAGGCGTACCGGCCAGTGCGCAGCCGCTCCAGCCAGTCGATGGTCGCGGCCACGTCCACGGCTCCAGAGCGGCCGGGGGCCAGGGCCACGGCGCAGGCGACCACGAACAGCAGTCCGGGCAGCACGATCCGGGTCAGCCAGCGTTCCGTGACCTTCTTGCCGACCTCCGAGAGGAATCCGTCCATCAGACCGGACTCCCGTCCGCCGGTTGTGCCGCCGGCTTGAGGGGGACTCCGTCCGGGTCGTCCGGGTCCAGGTAGCACATCGGCCAGGCGCCGGACTCGTCGCGCGAGCGGCGGGCCGTGCAGCGGCCGGTGGCGCGCGGGCACCGGAACACGCTGTTCACCTCGGGCTCCTCGCTCCACAGCCCGGCCGCGCCCACGCCGTCCTTGCGCCGTTCGCCGAGCACCAGGGACGGATCATGACCCAGCTGCCGCAGCGCCTCCAGCGCACTGCCGCCTTCCCGTACCTCGTCGAGGACGTCCTCGAACTCGTCGAGGGCGCCGTCCTCCTCGAAGTCCGCGCGGACCTCGCTGTAGTGGTCGCACAGCCAGGTACGGGCGCGTTTCTCCAGGGCGCGGTCGGTCATCTTCTCCTCTTCCTGCGACGAACGGGGTCAGGCCCCGACATGGATGTACGGCATCCAGATCTTGGGCTGATGCGGGTGGGCGGCACGCAGTTCGGCGAGGGCGGCGTGCAGGGCCCATGGCGCCCGGCCCGCGTCCAGGTCGCCGTCCCCCCGCGCGAGACGCCCGTACACCGCGTCGGTCACCGCCGGGGCGCTCGCGTCCTGTACGGGATAGAGGCTGGCCAGTACGTGCCGGAAGCCGGCGAAGTGCAGCACCGCGGCCGGGTGGGTCGCCTCGTCCAACACGTCCGGATCCGGTACGGCGGTGTCGCAGGCCGACAGGAACGCGAACTCCGCGTCCACGGCAGGGACACGGGACAGCTGGAGCGGGGTGAGGACCTCGCCGCCGCCCAGCCGCAGGCCCTCGCGGGCGACGCCGTGGCAGACCGTGTGCAACCGCGTGTGGTCCGGCAGCAGACGGGTGACGGCGTCCACGGTCGCCTGCTCGTCGTGCAGTCGTCGCAGCGCCGGTATGTGCCGGGCGACCACCTCGGCCTCCGCTCCGACCTCCGGCAGATCCGGCTCGGGGACGGTCACCAGGAGCAGACGCCCCGGGGCGCCGGCGCGGGTCACGGGCCTGCGGGCGTGCAGCAGGGAGGTGAGCGTCGGCGCGTACGAGGGCACGACGCGCCCCGGTACCGACTCCCGTTCGCCGCCGCGCCGGGCGCCGGCCGCGTGCAGCGGCAGATAGGTCGCCAGACCGGTGGGGCACCACCACAGCCGCGGCAGCTCGCCGGTGCCCCCGTCGAGCTCGGGGAGGGCGTCGAGCACCGGACGGGCGAGGCGGCTCCACAGCCAGTCGAGCATCCGCGCGGAGGCCTGCGTCCGGCGCATCTCGGCCCGGATGACGAGCGCCTCGGCCGCCTCGACGTCGGCATCGGTGGCCTCGACGGCGGTGGCCCCGGCCCCTCGGGCGTCCCTGGCGCCGGCGGCCCCGTTCGCCCGGGCCGCCCTCAGCGTCGCGTGGGCCTGGACGAGCCGCTCGTCGGCCCGGGCCGCGCGCTCCAGGGCCTCCCCGACGTCCGTGTGGGTCAGGCCCTCCAGCGGCACGACGGCCGGGGAGCCCTCGGCGCGTACGACCAGGGCGTGGCAGCCCAGAACGCTGATGTTCACGATCACGACGGGCCCGTCGGCGCCGGCCACGCGCAGCGAGGCGTAGTCGGGGCTGCGCAGCAGGCCCGACTGCCGGATCCGCGACTCCCACTCGCGGGCCAGGGCGGTCCGCCGCTCGGCCGCCGCGGGGCTCTCCTCCTCGCCCTCCGGGAGCGAGCCGTCCAGCTCCGCCCGGATCGTGTCGAGCCGGGCGAACGTCTCCGGGTCCTCGGCGCGCAGCCGGGAGAGTTCGGTGGTGCGCAGGTCGAGCAGCTGCGACCACATCACGGTCCGTCCCCGCTCGAGGAGTTCGACGGCTCGCTCGGGGCGGCCCGCTCCGATGGCGGCGGCCGCGGCGTCGACGGCGAGCTCGTTCAGTTCGGTGAGGAAGGTGCGCTGGTCGTGGTGGGCGACGCCGCGCCACGCCACCAGCGGCATGAGCTCCACCGCGAGCGCAAGGCCGTCCGCGCCGGACGCCCACAGCCGGTCCACGGTGTCGCCCGCCGCCTCCGGCGTCAGCCGGCCCATGACGATCTCGACGGCGGTTGCCGCCGCCAACAGGCCCCAGTGCCGGGCCGCGTGTACGCGCATCCGGGCGGGCAGGGCCGCGTTCTCCGCCGCCGCGCGGCAGGCGCGGGCGCACTCATCCCACAGCGCCGGGACCGGATCAGGATCGTCGTTCACCTGTTCCAGCAGGACTATGCCCAGGAGGTTGCGGTACTCGCCCTCGGCCCTGCTCCCTGGGGCCGCCTCGTCGGCCAGACCCCGGGCCAGTTCCTCCGCCTCGGCCAGCGCCGCGGCCCGCGGTCCCTCCCGGGGCGCCTCGAGCAGCGATACGGCCAGCTGGTAGCGGCAGCTCCGCCCGCCGGCCTCCGCTTCGAGCGCGATGCCCTCCCGGAGAGCCGTGACGGCCGCCTCCCACGCGGCCGGGCCGTCGATCCCCTCGCGCACTCCGCGGATGTGCTGCATGCCCAGGACCCGCAGGGCCTCTATGCTCGGGCCTTTCCCCAAAGGACGGGATCGCACGGCTCGTTCGGCCACGTCGACGGCCTCCCGCAGATCCCGTTCGTCACCGCTCAGGTCGAACCGGGCGCCCAGCGCCTCGCTCAGCTGGAGCAGGTACGGGCGGTCGTCGACGCCCTTCGTCCAGCGCGGGGCGGCCACGACCTGGCGGCGGATCAGGATCGCCTCGTCGAGCGCGGCCGAGCTGAGCGTTTCCAGGTGCCGTTCCCAGAGCGCGTCGCCGAGGGTGTCCCGGAGCGTCCACAGGAACTTCCGGGAACTGCGCCCCGGGAGCGCCTGCATCCCGGCCAGCCCGCGGCGGACCGCCGCCAGGCATGCGTCCAGGGACTCCGGTTCGTCGTTCTCGCCCAGGCGGTTCAGCAGGACGAGACTGTCGAGGGACGCCACCACGGCCTCGTTGAACGCCGTCACGCTCGGCAGCCGCCGGGGCTTGCGCAGCGGCGCGGTGACCAGCTGGAGCGCCTCGGTGTCACCCGACTCGATCGCCTTGCGGGCCGCGAGGAACACCAGGAACCGCAGCCCCAACTGCGCGCCCTCGTAATGGACCACGGGGGTCCAGATCAGCAGGGGGGCGGCCAGGGCGACCATGAGCACCCACAGCTGGTGAAGCGGGGCGGACGCCCCCGCCCACCACTGCCGCGGGCTGTCGACGAGGTCGAACTCGCTGCCGAGGACGGCCACGCGCACCGCCAGCGCCACGAACGCGAGGAACACCATCAGGGCGACGTACGCCAGGGGAAGGAGCACGCGCAGCGCCGGGGGCATGTACCGCCAGCCCTCCCCGATCACCGGATCGTACGCCGCACGCAGGAGGAGGCCGACCACGAGCGGGCCGAAGAGGACCATCGAGGCCACCTGAATGAGCGTCATGTCGACGGGCGGGCCGTCCAGATACACGGACACGGCGGCCGCGCCGGGCAGCACGGCGTAGACCGCCCCCAAGATCCATAAGCCGATGCGCATGGGGGCAGTGTTTCAGGGGCGGACAGCATCGCAGTGGTGAGGGGTACGCGTGCGGGACAGCGACGGCCGTCCCTGCCCGCCACGCGTTCCACGGATGCCGTCCTGGACGGTTCAAGTGCCCAGTATGGAGAGGATGGAGGGACCTGCCCGCGGAGTCGGGGCGCTCCTACGTCCGTACGACTGCAGCCTCACACATTGCGGCTGATCCACCGCCGGAGCGCGGTGTGGGTGGCGTCGTCCAGAGCGCACAGGGCCTTGATGGCCTCGAGGTCGCCGGGCAATGGTGCGATACCGGCTGTGGTCAGGGCGGCGTGCAGGTCCAATCGCCTGCGGTCCGCCGGCTCCAGCGGCAGCGACACACGCTGTCCGGGATCCGGGGCGGCCAGAAGGAAGTCGTCGGGCTCAAACGCACAGGCGGGTGCGGTGAAATCGTCGATGACCGCACCGGGGAACCGGTAGGGGTCGACCGTGAATCCCGCCGTCGAGGCCATGGTGGAAAACTTCCCAACAGTCATGACTGCCTCCTTGGTTGTCGTGCAACTGGTCACGACGACGGCACGGAGACCGGGACAGTTTCCATACGGGCCATTTCCCACCCGAATGTCCTCTATGCCATTTCTTCACACCACTCGATGAACCGACGCGCTCACTGACGCGCCCATCCGCGGCGGCGGCCGTCGGCGAGCCGACCGCGCCGCGTCGACGATCGTTTTCCGGCCAGCAACGATCGCAGAAAGAGCCCTGGCCCAACCCAGGGCGGGCAAGTACCGTCAAGCCGTCACAGAATCACCAGATCCATGTCCCGACCAAGGGAGAACCACCGGTGAGCGAGTCCGCGACTCCTCTCCGCGAGACGCACTCGCGTCTCAACGAGCCGCTGCGAGAGAAAGGTCGGCAACCGACCACCGTGCAGAAGGCGATGTTCGGGCGGACGCTCGGGCCGATGCTCGGGTCGAACGGGCGGGAGGCGAAGTGAGCGTCACCAGGCCCATGAAGGCACTCCTGGCCGAACTGGCCCATGAGGCAGGGCAGAATCTCGAGCGACCGGCCGAGCCGGGTGTAGTGATGCAGGCTCTCTGTGACGTGATGAGTCGACGTCAAGACCGTCCGATTCGCATGCTGTTCAGAAGATTCCCGGCTGACACGGCGTCCGGGCTCCGCATCGACTTCGGCACCAACACGCTGATCGTGATCGAGGAGCGCGCCACGCCGGAGCACCAGCTCGTCATCCTGGGCCATGAGCTGTGGCACGAGCACGCCGCCGACTGCACCCACAGCCTCGGCGGAGCCGCCGTGGCCGCCCGCATGCTCTCCTTGGAGGAAGCCGACTGGGACGCCCTGCTCGCGGTGGCCGCTCGCAGCGATTTCGACGAAGAGCACGAGGCCGACGCCGAGACTTTCGGCCTCCTGGTCGGCAGGCAGTTCCGTAGTTGGATCACCGGCCCCCACGCCCGCGGGCCGGTCACCAAGAACACCGTCGTCGGCCGCCTCCGGACGTCCCTGGACTACCACGGACTGAACTGAACCCATGGCCCTCGCCGACTACTACATCTCCTACGCCATCCCCGCCGCGGCCCTGACGGCCGCCCTCGTCATCAAGGCGCCCAGCATCGTCCGCGCCTGGCGACGGGAGCCGGACGTCCGTGCCGTCGCCGGCCTTCTGGTCCTTGCCACCTGCGTCTTCGTCTCCGCGGCGCCGAGCAACATCGCACGCATCAACGCCCTCATCGGCGAACCCAACGTGGCCGCGCCGATCGTCTACACCCTGCTGACCGCCTTCTGCGCGTCCTGCCTGGGTCTGATCATCACCTGGCGGGAGGACCCCTCCCCCGGCAGGACCCGCAAAGTACGGGCGGTACTGGTCGCGTACGGCGCGGTGATCGTCGGCCTGTGGGTGACGTTCTTCCCTGCCCACGCCGACGTCGAGCGCCTGCGGGATCTCGACACCTACTACGCCACCACCCCGTGGATGCGCGAGCACATCCTGCTGTACCTCCTCGCCCACACCACCTCCACCGTGGTGGCCGCCCTCCTGCTGTGGACATGGATCCCCCGCGTCAGGAAGTGGCCGTATCTCCGCGCCGGGCTGATCTCCATGCAGATCGGCTACGTGATCGGCATCGTGTACGAGGGCGCCAAACTGTCCGCCTACTTCGCCCGATGGGCCGGCGGCGACCTGGACTGGCTCAGCACCCATGTGGCACCGCCCATGGCAGCCCTCAACGGCGCTTTCGTGGCAGTCGGATTCATCATTCCCCAGGCCGGCCCCTTCGTACAGGAACACATGCAGGAGCGCAGGAGCTACCGGAATCTGGGGCCGTTGTGGCGGCTGATGCGCGCCATCGATCCGTCGGCGGCAGCCGTACGTCTGGGACCCTGGGCACCGACGGGGGTGCGCCTGATGCGGCGGGAGTCCGACATCAACGACGGTCTGCTGAAACTGGCCGGATTCCTCGATGGTGACCTGCGCGCCAGGGCTTACGGCGAGGCCGTCAAGATCGGCCACGACCAGGAACGAGCGGCTGCTCTCGCATCGGCCGTGGCGGTCACCGGAGCCATCAGGGTCTTCTGTTCCGGGGGCGAACCCGAGGACCACGGAGCATCCGCCTCCCTCGGCGAGGACTACCGCGCCCTGGAACCCATCTCGCGGGCCCTGCGCAGACCCGCCACCGTGGAAACGATCCTTCAGCGCGCGGCCGCAAGAGAGAGGGTGTGACAACCCATGGATGAAACACGGCCGGCCGATCCCCGGCCGGCGGTGGTCGTCCTCGGAGGAAGTACGACCGGCATGCTCGCCGCAGCCGCCGCGTCCGCCTTCGCCGACGTCACCGTCCTCGAACACGACGAGCTCCCCGAGGGCGCGGAGCCGCGCAAGGGCCTTCCACAGGCCCGCCATGCGCACGTCATCTGGTCGGGCGGCGTCAAGGCCATGACCCACATCCTGCCCGGCATATCGGACGACCTCGTGGGCGCGGGCGCCAAGCGGATCCCGGTCATGACGGACCTGGTGTCCCTCAGTCCCCCCGGCGCGTGGTTCGGCCGGCACGAGCGGCCCCGGCACTACATCCTGGCATCCAGCCGCGACCTCCTGGACGCGCGGATCCGCGCGCACGTGCGGCGGTTGCCCTCCGTCACCATCCGCCAGCGGGCCACCGTCCTCGCGCTCGAAGGACCGGCAGGCCGGGTCGTCGGTGTCCGCGCCCGCGTCCGGCAGGCCGAGGAGACCATCCCCGCAGATCTCGTCATAGACGCGACCGGCCGCGCGTCCCGTGCTCCGGCCTGGCTGGAGGCCCTGGGCCTGCCGCCTGTCGAGGAGCGCTCGGTGGACTCCGGGGTCGGCTACGCCACCCGGGTCTACCGGGCTCCCGCCGGGGCCCGCGAGTTCCCTGTCGTCAATGTCCAGGCGGACCCCCGGTCCGGGCGACCCGGCCAGGGCGGCATCCTCGTCCCGATCGAAGGTGGTCGATGGCTGGTGACGCTGTCGGGGACGCGCGGTGGCCGGCCGACCGCGATCGCCGACGCGTTCGTACCGTTCGCCCGCGGCCTGCGCCACCCGATCATCGGCGACCTCGTCGCGGAGGCCGAACCGCTGACCGACGTGGCCGTGAGCCACAGCACGGCCAACCGCCGACGCTTCTTCGAGAAGGCACAGCGCTGGCCCGAGGGCTTCGCGATCCTCGGCGACGCCGTCGCCTCGTACAACCCGGTCTACGGTCACGGCCTGCCCGTCGCGGCCAAGTCCGTCCTGGCCATGGGGCGCGTACTGCGCGAGTTCGGTGTGCGAGGGGCCGGCACGGCACGGCGCGTCCAGCGCGCGGTCGCCGGGCCCGTCGGTGACGCCTGGAATCTGGCGACGGGCCAGGACATCTTCTACCCGGGCGCGGCCGACAAGCCGCCCACGCTCATGGAGCGGGCCCTGGCCCGCTATCTCGATCGCGTCGTCACCGTGGGCGCGGGCAACCGCCGGGTCATGCTCTCGGTTCTGGACGTCATGACGATGGAGGCGGCCCCCACGCGCCTGTTCAGTCCCGGGATGCTCCTCGCCGCGGCGACGGGCGCCAAGGCCCCCGCACCGCAAGGTCCGCCCTTGACGGAACGGGAGCTGGCCGTGGCAGGGCTGCCGGCCGGGCCCACGGGAATCATTCCCGCGTAGGCACAACGGTCGGCGTCCGCGCGTCCGCGCCGCGCATTCCCTTGGCCGCCTACCGCAGCCGTCCTCTCCCCCGCAGGGGCTGGTCAGCCCGCGATGCGTGCGGGACGCGGCCCCGGACGCCATCGGCGGACCGACGCCGGCGAGCTCGTACCAGGCCGGTCCGCCGGACAGGCGAGTCGCCGTCGTCCGCCGTCCCGCCGGGCCTCAGGGGTGATGGGCAGCCGGGAAAGGCATCAGGGGGCGATGGGCAGCCGGCGCTTGTGGTCGGTGAGGCGGTAGCGGTTGACGATCGTCTCGAAGACCCGCTCCTCCACCGGCTTGCCCTCCAGGAAATCGTCGATGTCGTCATAGGTGACCCCGAGCGCGTCCTCGTCGGCCTTGCCCGGGTCGAGGGTCTCCAGGTCGGCCGTCGGGGTCTTCCACACCAGCTCGGCGGGCGCGCCCAGCGCATCCGCGACGGCGCGCACCCGGCGCTTGGTCAGACCGGTCAGCGGGACCAGGTCGGCGGCACCGTCGCCGAACTTGGTGAAGAAGCCGGAGACGGCCTCGGCGGCGTGATCCGTACCGACGACCAGGCCGTCGTGCGCGCCGGCCACCGCGTACTGCGCGATCATGCGCTGCCGGGCCTTGATGTTCCCGTGCACGAAGTCCTGGTGACGGGCGTCGCGGAAGCTCACGCCGGCGGCCAGCGAGGCCTCGAGGGCGGCGTCGCTCGCGGGCTTGATGTCGACGGTGAGCACGTGGTCGGCCCGGATGAAGGAGAGCGCGAGCTGGGCGTCGTGCTCGTCGGCCTGGACGCCGTAGGGCAGCCGCATCGCGTAGAACCGCGCCTCGTGCCCGGCGGCCCGGGCCCGCTCGACGGCGAGCTGGCACAGCCTGCCGGTGGTGGTGGAGTCGACACCACCGCTGATGCCGAGAACGAGGGAGCGCAGACCGGTGGAGGTCAGCCGCTCGGTGAGGAAGGCCACCCGGCGTTCGATCTCGTAGGCGGGCTCGAAGGCCTCGGCGACCTCGAGTTCCCGAGCGATCTGCTGCTGCAGGGCGATGGACGCCGGCTCGCTCACGTCTGCTCCTTGTTTCCGGTTCACGATGTGCTGTCGCGCCACCCTACCCAGGGGGTACCCGGCAGCTCGGAGCCGGACAGCCCGGGGCGGCTGATGCGGCCCGGATCGCGAGCGGGAGACCGCGGCGGCGCCCTACCAGCTCGGGGCTCGCCGCCCGGCGGGCCGGGGCGGGAGCGTCAGCGGCGAGGGCGGGCGGCCGCCCGTGTCTGGGTCACCGGGCCGGGCTTCGTCACCGGCAGGCCCGGGGGGCGGGAGCGTCGACGGGGAGCGCGGCAAGGCCGGGGGCGGGGGCGGCCGCCTGGCTGGACGACGTCGCCGTTCACCACCTGCTGGAGAACACCCACACCCCGCTACGCCGCCTCCATCCGCCTCCACCTCAACCCCGGCCTCGGGAAGATCTCGATCTGGTCAGCGGCACCGCCACCATCCACCGTTCCCTCCAGCGCACCCGCAGCCGGGGCCTGACCATCCTGCACACCAAGACCCTCGCCTCGGAACGCCGCATCGCCCTCCATCGGGCGCGACGTTGCGCGAGATGGTCTGTTTCAGGATGCCTTTTGGTCGGCGGGCTTCTTGATCTCGGTGGTCACGCGTGCCCCTCGGAAGAGCACCGGGAGCCACAGGAGACATGCCAGCAGGGGGACTGCGGCGTAGGTGGCCATGCCCACACTGGAGCCCATCCCGTCCATGAGCGCGCCGAGGACGAGATAGCCGATGCCGATGAGCGCCGACTCCACGCATGCGATCATCGACAGCAGGCTCGCCCGGTGGCGCGACGGCACTGCCTCGTTGAACACGTTGTCCACGATCACGGCGGTGATCTCGGGAATTCCGACGAGGACCAGGAACGCGGCGATGGTGACCCAGACAAGGCCGAGGCCGCTCAGGCCGAGCGCCCCGGCGAGCGTCAGGAGAGACACCGGGACGATGACCCGATACCCGATGCGCCGGTCCGCGCGGTCCGACAGCAAGGGAGTGAGTCCGCCGACGAAGAATCCCGCCGATATGACCACGCTGACCAATGCGGTGCCCGCTCCCTGATCGGAGAGGGTCTTCTGCGTAAAAATGATGTACGGCGTCAAAGTCGCATGCATCAATCCGGACACCACGACAAGCGTTCCGAGCGCCGGCGTGGCGACCCGAAGCATCGCCCGCCATGCTGTGGCGTCGCCGTGCTCCTTCTCGGCTCCGTCCTGCTCGTCCACCGCGTCCGCGCCGCGGATCTCGGGCACCCGTGACATCAGCACCACCACGGCCAGGACGAGGCACGACGCCGAACCGACGTAGACGATTCCCCAGGAAAACTGCTGCAGTTGGCCGCCGAGGACGATGGCGGCTCCCGAGGTGACCGTCCCGAGCATGGTGAACCGGGACTTGATCTTGACGTAGCCGGCCGTTGCACCACGACGCACGAGCAGGTCGTACAGCAGGGCGGTGTCCGAACCGGATACACATGCCATGCCCACGCCCTGGCCGATGAACAGCGTCAGGAACACCCAGTAGTTGGAGGACGTCACTTGACCGAGCAGGCATCCAGCTATCAGCACCTGGCCGATCACGATGCTGGCACGCCTGCCGATTCGGTCAGCGATGACTCCCGTCGGCAACTCCGCAATTCCGCTGACCAGGTAGAGCAGTGTCTGAAGGAGGGCCACTTGCCCGGCGGAGAAGCCTCGCTGCTGAAGGAAGAGGACGAACACGCCACGCTGGAACAGCGAGTTGGCGAGCACGGCGTATACGTAGAACGGGCGCGTGACGCTTCGTGCTGCATCGTCGACTGCAGCCGACCCGCCAAGGGCCTCCGTGGTGCCGGTCATGCTGCGGGCTCCCCCTGGTGACTTCAGTGATCATTGGTGTTGGGCCCTCCGCCGTCGACCGGAACCTCCAGTCCGTACCTCGCGCAGGATATTGGGCCGACCCTCCGGGAACCGTTGCCGGCGCCGAGGCCATCCTCGGTGGAGGTGCCACGTGCTGGAACCGGTAGCGTGCGTCTTCTGGAAACGGTTGCGTCCTGGAGCCAGCGTGGGGCAGGTGGGCCCCGATCGTCGAGAGACGTAAAGCCCCTGGTAGGACGGTTCTCACCACAAGATCGTCCGCTGAACCAGAGGCTTCACGTTGGTCACCTACACGTTCCGGCAGGCGGTCCTCGTGCTGCGCTGGTTCCGTGAGCGGGGCTGCGTGCACTGCCTGGTCAGAGACCTCCGCGCACTCGTTGAGCGCACCGCTGCCGAACTCAAAGAACGCTGACGCACGCTCAAGCGCGTCACTCTCAGCCCCAGCCGTATCGGCATTGCCCGCGCCGCCCTTGCCCTCAACGGCCACTGGAAGTGATCTTCACTGAGAAAACCTCAGTCGGCAAGGCTGTCCTTCTGCCGGCCGGGCCCGAAAGTCATCCGCTTCCGCCCACGCCTCTGGCGAGCCGGAACTCACAGCGTCGACCACCGGAACATCAGGTGCGATCCCACTGCCGAAACGGCCGCCGACCGCGTTGGCCGGCATCGTCGGGGCACGGGACGACGACCAGGGGCTCGTGGGCATCGAGGCGGTCGTCGCGCACGGCGAGATTGACATCAACCGATCCACTCCCGCCCCCGCGATCGCGCCGACGAACGGTGCTTGCTCGATCCGCCCCCGCGACGGCACCGGCCAGTCAGTGAGGGCGCGCGGCTCCGTGTGCCCAGGGGAACGCAGCCCAGCGCCGACAGGCGTCGCATCCGGAGTGGTGAGATGCTGGCTACTGGCCGATAGGCACGCCTGGGGGAACTCGGCAGTCCACCGGACGGATCTCTGGGGGTTCTCGTGTCCCATCAGAATCAGCCACCGGAAGGCCAGCCCCCGAGCTGGGGGTCGCAGCCGCCAACCCCGCCCCCTGGCGGACCGCCGCCAGCTGGACCGGCGTGGGGTGGCCCTCCGCCGCCTCCTCGCAAGAAGCGGCGGAGCTGTCTGATCGCCGGCCTGGTCGCGGTTGCCCTGCTCGTGGCGATCATCCTCGCAGTAACGCTCTCCTCCGGCTCGGACGATGACGGCACGCCCGACGAGACTCCCCCGCCGACGGCACCCACGGCCACCGCCAGCAGGCCGGAGGCTCCTGCGTCGAAGGAGCAGGAGGAGCCACAGGGGCCGATCGGCGATGTGAAGGTCACGCGGTGCGCCGTCGACTCCGCCACCAAGTGGGCGTCGGCCGAGCTGACGATCACTAATCGGAGTAGCAAGACCAGCAACTACGCCATCAGCGTCGAGTTCGTGGACAGTTCCGGCAAGCGGCTGGACGAAAGCATCGCCGCCGCCAACAACCTCGCCCCCGGGCAGAAGGCCGAAGTCACTGCCCAAGGCCTCAAGCAGCTCACCGAAAAGGTCACCTGCAGGGTGACCGATGTGACGAGGTACGCCTCCTGACAGACCGAGGCGCCCCGGATGGAAGAGACTGACATGGCAAGCTCTCCCAGCAGTCTTCTCAACGAGCCGGGGTGTCATCGGCATTGACGTGTGACGCCCCCGAGCGGCGCAAGTGGCCCTCCACCTCGCCGTGTTGCCGTTTCGAGCCATCCGGTTCACTCGCTCGTTCTAGAGTAGATTTCTAGGAACTGATTCCGATTCTGACGGGGCTGACGTGTTGGAGCTGAGGGGGAGCGGGGCCGAGCCGCTGGAGGCGGAGGATCCGCGCCGGATCGGGTCGATTCCGCTGGCGGGCCGGCTGGGGGCCGGCGGGATGGGGCGGGTGTACCTCGGGGTCCAAGAGGGCCGGTACGTCGCCGTCAAGCAACTGCTGTCCTCCGTCGTCGGCGAGGACAAGGACTTCGTACGCCGTTTCGGCCACGAGCTGGACAATCTGGCCCGGCTACCCGCGACGGCCACCGCCCCGCTGCTCGCCAGTGACCGCACCGCACGCCCTCCGTGGTTCGCCACCGCGTACGTCCCCGGGCTCACCCTGAGGGAAGCCATCGAGCTGCACGGCGGCCCCCTGCCCGCGCAGGCGCTGTGGCTGCTGCTGCGGGAGGCGGCCGCGGGCCTGGCGTCGGTGCACGCGCTGGACATGGTGCACCGCGACCTCAAGCCGTCCAACATCATGCTGACCCTGGACGGTCTCACCCTCATCGACTTCGGTATCGCGCGGGCCGCCGAACAGAGCCAGCTGACCAGGACGGGCATGGTCGTGGGTACGCCCGCCTACATGGCGCCCGAACAGGCGGCGGCCTCACGGCGGTTGACGGGCGCCACCGACGTGTTCGCGCTGGGCTCGGTACTCGCGTACGCGGCGTGCGGCCAGCCGCCCTTCGGCGACGAGTCGGGGCACGGCGTGCTGTACCGCATCGTCCACGAAGAACCCGATCTGGAGCCGCTGCGGGAAGGGGAACCGGACCTCGCCGAGGTCGTCGCGGCCTGCCTGGACAAGGACCCCGAAGGCCGTCCCACCGCCGCCGAACTTCTCGAACGCGCCTCGCGGTACGACTCGTTCACCGCGCCTCTGTGGCCGGCGGCCATCACCGAGCGTCTGTCCGAGCGGGCCGCCTTCGCCGCGGAGGTGCGGGAGATCGACGTACCGACGGTCCCGCTCACCGGCGGAGCGCCCGAACCGGACAAGGGCCCGGGCAACGGGCCGGACGTGGAAGGGGAGCAGGGACCGGAGAAGGCCACCGAGGCGGAGCCGAAGCCCGGGGCCGGGTCCGGCCCGGGGCGCCCCGAGCGCCCCGAGCGCCCGGAGCGCCCGGAGCGCCGCCGCCGTACCCGCGTCCTCCTCGCCGTCGTCCCCGTCGTCGTGGTCGCGGGCGGTACGACATTCGCCATCCAGCACCTGCCGTACACGTCCACGCCTCAGGCCCAGGGACAGACCACGCCGTCCCCCTCGGCCTCGGCGCCGACCGGTCCGAATCCGTCGGCGGGGGTCGGGAGCCCGTCGGGCGCGGCGTCACCGGTGAAGTCGCCGGCGAAGGACACGGTGGGCGAGAAGGACGGCGGTAAGGGGCAGACAGCGACGGGCGGGTCCGCGGGGGCGGTCGCCGGGGGTGCCGCCGTCTCCGGGGGCGCCGGCCCCGGGTCACAGGACGGAACGGGCGGTGGCGCTGGTTCCAGTACCTCCGGGGGGCCCACCAGTTCCGGTGGCTCCACCAGCTCGGGCGGCTCGGGCGGCTCCAGCACCTCCGGTGGCGGAACGTCCCCGACCACCAAGCCACCGGCCTCCGGCACTCACCGCTACCGCAACGGCGACAACGGCAAGTGCATCACCCAGGTCTACGGCGCGTCGGACTCCGGCAGCTGCTCGGACTCGACCGCCCGGTGGACCGTACGGAGCCGGTCGGACGGCAGCTTCAAGCTCGTCAACCAGCAGACCGGCCAGTGCCTGTACTCCAACGGCTCCGGGCAGGCCGTTTTCGTGGGCGACTGCGCGCAGGACATCGGCCGACTGTGGCGTACGACGTCGGGCGGCAGCCTCCGGAGCGACTACGGCGGCGGCTGCCTCGATTTGGGCATGAGCAGCGGCCTGGTGACGCAGACGTGCACCGGGGAGGCCTCGCAGCGCTGGACGAGCCAGGCCTGAGTCGTACCCGGTGCTGCCTTTGGCGGCACCGGGTGCGGGGCATCTCGGCAAGGGCGTTGCCACCGCCGATGCGCGAGATGTGACGTTCCGGGCAGGGCGGGGCAGGGTTGGGCCGTAAGGCTGGGGCCTTCGGCAGGCAACGCGTGTCCGGTGTGTTGGGTTGCGTGACGAGCGTCACTCTGTTTCCTCATGTTCGGTGTCGACCGGATGGGCCGCGCCGGGCGTATGCCCGGTGAAGCGAAAAGATCCGGGAGTGGCTGTTGACCGTCGAGGAGTTCGAAGAGTTCTACGCCCAGGCGGCGGCACGTCTCACGGGCAGTTGTACGTGATGCTCGGCGACCTGCACGAGGCTCAGGACCTCGTACAGGAGGCGTTCGTCAGAGGCTGGAGTCGGCGACGGCAGCTTGATCGTGACGGCCGGCCCGAGGCGTGGATCCGTACGGTCGCCTGGCGTCTGGCGGTGAGCCGATGGCGCTTCCGACGGCGTACGACCGACGCCTGGAGGCGTGGTGGCCCCTCACCTCATGTCGAGGGACCCGGTCCGGATCAGGTGGTGCTGGTCGACGCGCTGCGCGAGCTGCCGGCGCAGCAGCGCCGCACGATGACCCTGCACTACCTGTGCGACCTCACCGTCGACCAGATCGCCGGCGAGACGGGTCTGTCCGCCAGCACCGTCAAGACGCACCTCGTCCGCGGGCGCGCCGCACTCGCTCACAGCTTGCAGGACTGGCGCATTGAGGAGGCCCCCGATGCCTGAGCCCCACGACCCGCTCCGGCACTTGTTCCGCCAAGCGGCCGACGCCGGGCAGTCCCGCGCGCGTACGGCCCCGATCTCGCAGATCGCCGAACGCGGCAAGCGGGCGCACCGGCGCCACGTCGTCGCGCTCACGGCGGCCGCGTGCCTGATCGTCGCCGGCGGCGGTGCCGCCACGGCGACACTCCTGCCGGGCGAGCCCGCCCCCGGCCTCCCGGCCACCAGCCCGTCGTCGTCGCGCGAACCGTCACCCGCGTCCACCACCCGGCCACCGTCGACCGGTGGTCACCCCAGCCCCGGCACGACAGGAACCACCACCAGCCCGGCCACGACGGGCAGCTCGTCCGCCACTTCGTCGCAGCCTCCTGATCACGGCGTCGGCACGTCAGCCCCCTGATCCGTTTCGCCTCGTGACCCGGCGGGCCAGGGCGATCCGGCGCGCCTCCGCACACTCCAGAGAGTCCGATATGCCTACTTTGTCGCCCCAATCGGGCGAGAAGGAGACTGCGTCCACGCAGTTCTTCGTCCCCCAGCACCAGTTGCCGCCTCGCCGCCGCACACCGTCCGGGCCCGCCCCGCAGAGCGCGAGAGCACCCCTCTGGGGCTTCTTGACGAACCGATTGAGCAGCGCGGATCGTGAAGCACTGTGGCTGTACCTGCTGACCCGAATAGGCGTCTGGAGCACCGCCTACTGCACCCGGTGGCTGTTTCCCGCCGACTCCGAATCCCGATCTCCCGCCTCTGTCCTCGCGCCCTTCCAGCAGTGGGACTGGGCCCACTTCCTGCATGTGGCGCGCGAGGGGTACTTCCCCGGGGAGGCGGGCCCCTGGCTGAGCGGTTGGGACAACCGGGAAGCCTTCTTCCCCGGCTTCCCGCTTCTGCTGCGGGCCGTCCACACCGTCATCCCCGACTGGACTGCGGCCGGCCTGCTGATCTCCTTCCTCGCAGGGGCCGTAGCCGTCGTAGCGCTGTCGCGGATCGCCCGGCTGCACCTGCCCCGTACGGACGCCGGCCGGCGCGCAGTTCTGTTCCTGCTGCTCTCGCCGTGCGCGATCTTCCTGGCCGTCGGCTACAGCGAGGCGCTCTTCCTCGCACTCGCCCTGCCCGCCTGGCTCGCCGCCCAGCGGCACCACTGGCCCCTCGCCGCCACTCTGACCGCCCTGGCCACGACCGTACGCATCAGTGGCCTCTTCCTCGCCGCCGCCATAGCCGTGCACTTCGCCCTCACCGCCCGCAGCCGCCACCACTGGCACCGGCTGCCCTGGCTGGCCCTGCCCGCGCTGCCCGCGGCCCTCTACACCTGGTACCTGCACGCGCACACCGGCGACTGGATGGCCTGGAAACATGCCCAGGAACGCGGCTGGTACCGCACCTTCCACACACCATGGGAAGCCTGGGCCAACACCTGGCACGCCGCATTCGCCCATGCCCAGACCACGCCCTACGCCTTCATGTTCCAGGCCGAACTCCTCGCCATGCTCGTCGGGCTCTCCGTGCTCGTCCTACTGCTCCGGAGACGCCGATGGGCCGAGGCCGTCTACATCGCCCTCAATCTGTGGGCCCTGGGCACCTCCTACTGGTACATGTCCATTCCCCGCGCCACCCTGCTGTGGTGGCCCCTGTGGATCGCCCTGGCCGCGTGGAGTCTGCGCCGGCCACGGGTCAGGACGCTCTACCTCTGTCTCGTCGTACCCCTGACAACGGTCTTCGCCCTCACGTTCCTGTCAGGCCGGTGGGCGGGCTGACGAATCCGAAGGGCGCGAGCGTCGGAGCCGAAGCGGTCGGAACCGGCGCCGCCCGTCTTGGCCGCAGCCGTGCCCGCCGACTGTCAAGACAACCGTCTCAGCCAGGAGTCGAGAACCGCGTAGTCTCCATCAGTCAGACCCCGGCGGGGATCGACCCGGAGGAGCAGGGCGTCTGCCGCATGATGGGCAGCGACCCAGGCCCGATCAATGTCGGTTACTTCGTCGTCGACCCAGGCGAATGGGCGCCCCGCCGCCCATTCGACCAGAGCGCGGGTCTTCCAGTGCAGTCCGTCGCGTTCGTCCTGGTCGTCGATGTCCGACGGCTCTGGCCAGATGACCACGTCCAGCGGTGGCAGACCGAGGCGGGGGGCGATGCACTCGTTCGCGTCAGCCACCCATGTCGTGGCCCAGACAAGCTCGCACGGAAGGGCCGCCAGCCGGGGCCCGTGCCCGGGATTGATCCTGGTCAGAAGCGGATGGGCACCAGCATCCAGCGGTTCACGGCCTGTCGCATACGTCGGATACGGCTGGGTCGCCGCACCGAAGGGAATCAGCGGTCCGTCGACATCAAGAAATAGCAGCGGACGCTGCGCGGAGCCGGTCACGGCCGCACCATAGCGACAGATCCAGAGACGGAGAAACCGTCCTTTTCCGCCTCGGCCTGGAGCGCCACGGCGAGGCTGTCCCGCCTCGCGACGTCGGGGTACGGAGCAACTGGATCAGGATGCGTCACCATTCCTTCGGCGGAGGTGGTGGTCGACACGCGCGGCGGCGAGTGCGGCCTCTGTGGTCGGGGCGAGCGGGCTCGTCGCGTGGGCGTCTGGCACCGTGCACGCGCGCAGCCAGGCGCGAGCCAGTGTGCTGATCCAGGACCGACTGGCGCCCTCGCTCATCGGGTGCGTGCGTGGTCGACGGCGGCTGCGGCCAGGCCGGTGATCAGAGGGTGCGGCCGAGTGCCGTCGCCGTCCAACTCCGGCTGGAAGAGGGTCGCCAGGAAGAAGGGGTGGGAGGGCAGTTCGGCGATGCGGACGTCACCGCTCTCGTCGGTGCCCGTGAAGGTCAGGCCGTGTGCGCGGAGGACATCCAGATAATCGGGGTTGGTGGCGTAGTTGCAGTGGTAGCGCGCCTGCGCGCGGTCGGCCCCGATCAGGCCGGCGGCCCGGGAGCCGGGGGTTATCCGGATGGTGCCCTCGTGGCCGACGAGCGAGCAGGCCAGCGGGACGATCACGGCGTCCTCGTCGGCGACGTCCGGGGTGTTCTCGGCGTGGGCGGCGCGGTCCAGGCCGCAGACGTTGCGCGCGAATTCGAGCAGAGCATGCTGGAAGCCTCCGCAGGTCCCCAGGAAGGGGATGCCGCTCTCGCGGGCCGCGCGGATCGCGGCCAGGGCCCCGTCCTCGCTGCGGTAGGGGCTGCCGGGCAGAACCCAGACGGCGTCGAAGCCGTCCATGCCCTCATCGGCGTCCTCCGTGGCGATCCAGTACGCGTCCAGATCGAGACCGTCCCGAACGCGAAGGGCCTCCAGCAGGCCGGGGATACGAGCGTGGGAGCGAACAGCGTCGGAGCGGTCCCCGACGAGCGCGATGCGTGCCATGTGGTTCATGCCGCCATCCTGCCGACCGCCCCACGATCGCGTCCAACGATGATTCATGCACTCCGCATAAGCAACACTGATACTCATGGATACGCATCTGCTGCGCACCTTCGTCGCCGTCCTCGAACACCGCTCCTTCTCCCACGCCGCCTCGGCCCTCGGCTACACCCAGTCCGCCGTCTCCCAGCACATCGCCACGCTGGAAGCCGATCTGGGCAGCCGACTCGTCGAGCGGCGGCCCGTCGCCCCCACTCCGGCCGGCGCACGGCTGATGGAGCACGCCCCCGCCCTGCTGCTGCGCCTGGACGCCGCCCGCGCCGACATCGCAGGCCTGCACCACGCTCACCCCGCCCAGCTGACCCTCGCCTGTTCGCCCGCCGCCCTCACCCCGGCCCTCGCGCACTGCCTCGCCCAACTGCGCACGGCCACCCGACCCTTGGACCTCGAAGTACGGGTCATGGGACGGGAATCGGTGATCGAGGAGGTCCTCACCAACCGCGCCGACCTGGGCCTCATCGACGGCGTAGCCGCACCCAGCGACCCGCTGCCGCTGCCCGACCTGGGCCCCATGGCCACACTCGCGGCAGCCGAACAGCCGCTGGCCGTCCTCTTTCCGGAGGGCCATCCCCTGACCCGGCGCCGCGCCGTACGGCTG
This sequence comes from Streptomyces sp. NPDC038280, assembly GCF_055600045.1. Taxonomy (NCBI): domain Bacteria; kingdom Bacillati; phylum Actinomycetota; class Actinomycetes; order Kitasatosporales; family Streptomycetaceae; genus Streptomyces; species Streptomyces sp. NPDC038280. The sequence continues at coordinate 93,630 of NZ_JBVJYZ010000014.1, read as the reverse complement.
ACCGATCTGTCGCAGGCCCAGTGGATCGACGCCCCTGACACCGCCATTCCCCTCGACCGGCTGCGCGACGTCTGCCGTACCGACGGGTTCCGTCCCCGGATCCGCCATCGTGGCACCGATCTGCACGGCCTGGCCGTGCTTGCCGCCGCCGGCCACGGTCTCGCGGCTCTTCCCCTGACCCTGGGCACCACGCTCCCCGGCATCACGGCCGTCCCTGTCGAGGAACCCCGGCTGCTCCACCGTACGGAACTCCTCCACACCGCTCACCCCACGGACACCGCACAGCGGTTGGCCGACCTCCTCACCAGCAGTGGGGAAACTTCTCGCCGACATCCGGACACGGCGGCGGGAGCGGAAGCGGGAGTGGGACGCGAGCGGGTGGCGCCGGTGTGACGGTGCGCGCATGCCGACCCACTGCAGCCAGGTACCGCGCGCCTACTTCACCCGCGAGATCGGTGCACAGTTCGAGCTCAACCGGTTCCTGCGCACTTGGCACGCCACCCATCCCGACGCCACCCGCACCGAGGCCCTCGCCGCCTGGCGCTCCCACCGCGCAGCCCCTCGCGCGGCGAACAGCGGCGGCCCTGAGGTCGATGGGTGGCAGGTCGCATGACCGATGACCCATGCCACATGACGGAAGTCTTACGCCCGCGCGTGGGTCAGGGCACGCTGTCCTGAGGCGCCGTAGCGTCCTCCGTATGCGAGTACTCGTCACAGGCGGCGCCGGATTCATCGGCGCCCACATCGTCCAGGCTCTCACCGCGCGGGGTCATGAAGCGGTCGTTCTCGACGCGCTGCTCCCGACCGCCCACCATGGGCCGCCCCACGTGCCGGACGCGGAGCTGATCCGGGGCGATGTCCGCGACGCGGAGGCCGTCGGGTCGGCACTGCGGGGCGTGGACGCCGTCTGCCACCAGGCCGCGATGGTCGGGCTGGGCAAGGACTTCGCCGACGCTCCGGAGTACGTCGGCTGCAACGACCTGGGTACGGCGGTACTGCTGGCCGCCACGGCCCGGGCCGGCGTACGGGACGTCGTACTGGCCGGATCCATGGTCGTGTACGGAGAAGGCCGCTACGCGTGCCCACGTCATGACGCGGTCCGTCCGGGCCCCCGGACGGTCGGGGACCTGGAGGCCGGGAGGTTCGAGCCGTCGTGCCCGGTGTGCGGCGCGGAGTTGAGCCCAGGCCTGGTGGACGAGGATGCGGCGGTCGATCCTCGCAACGTCTACGCCACGACGAAGCTGGCGCAGGAGCATCTGACCGCCGCTTGGGCGCGGGGCACGGACGGGCGGGCGGTGTCGTTGCGCTACCACAACGTCTATGGGCCCGGCATGCCCCGCGACACGCCGTACGCCGGCGTGGCCTCCTTCTTCCGGTCGTCGCTTGCCCGGGGCGAGGCGCCACAGGTCTTCGAAGACGGCGCCCAGCGACGGGACTTCGTCCATGTACGGGATGTCGCCGAGGCGAACGTGGCGGCGCTGGAGACGATGGGCGATCGGGAAGCCGGGGTTCTGGCCGTGTACAACACGGGCAGCGGCGAGCCGCACACGGTAGGCCAGATGGCCGCCGCGCTGGCCGCGGCGTGCGCGGGTCCGGAGCCCGTCGTGACCGGCGAGTTCCGGCTGGGCGACGTACGCCACATCACGGCCGACTCGGCGCGGCTGCGACGCGACTTGGGGTGGCGACCGGAGGTCTCCTTCGAGGACGGCATGGCGGAGTTCGCGCGCGCGCCACAACGGGCGGCGTCTTCCCCGGTGTCCACCGCTCCCTCTCCCTGAGACGCCCCCGGGCCCCGGCGCCGCGGAGGCGGCGGGGCCCGCGCCTCCCTCCCACCTGGGGACGTCGCGGGGCTCGTTGCCCATGATCCGACCGGTGCGGATCCGGGGCTGACGCCGCCCATCCCCGTTTCAACCGTCGGGTCCCAGGGACACACTCCCCGGCTCGGCCACCGAGCCGGCAGCAGCGGCCCCATGACCGCCGCCAGTACACGGTGACAGCGGGCGGTCGATCGTGCGGCGACCGCAGCATCGCCCGCTCCCCGCTCCGCCCCCGCCGCCGAGCCCGGCTCAGGCGCCGGCGGCCCGTGTCCTCCTCCCACGTGCCCCGTCCCCGGGCCGGCTCGGGCTGCCCCAGTGCCCCCGCCCACCGTGTCCCGGCGGCCGCAGCCGCCCAGCCGCACGGTGGCGGGCTCGGCGGGCGGGCGGTGTCGCCCGGGCCCGTCCCGTCTCCGCCCCGACGTCCGCGTTTCGTAAGGAGTTGAAGTCCGGTTTGTCTGCCGGGAATCCGTACGGTGATCGTCGTGACCGTAGACGTAGTACTCCCCTGTCTGAACGAGGCCGAGGCACTCCCCTGGGTCCTGGAACGCGTCCCCACCTCGTGGCGCGCCATCGTCGTCGACAACGGATCCACGGACGGGTCCGACGAGATCGCCCGGCGGCTGGGCGCCACCGTCGTGCAGGAACCGCGGCGGGGCTTCGGCGCCGCCTGCCACGCCGGGCTGACCGCCTCGGCGGCGGACATCGTCTGCTTCTGCGACTGTGACGCCTCCCTCGACCCGGGGCTGCTGGAGCCGTTCGTGCGAGCGATCGAAGGCGGCGAGGCCGATCTCGTCCTGGGAAGGCGGCGCCCGCAGGGCCGGGGCGCCTGGCCGGTCCACGCGCGGGCCGGAAACCTGGCGCTCGCCCGGATGGTGCGGCGGCGCACCGGCCTGCGCTTGCGCGACCTGGGGCCGATGCGGGCCGCACGTCGTGAGGCCCTGCTCGCACTGGGTCTCACCGACCGGCGCAGCGGCTATCCGCTGCAGATGGTCGTACGCGCGGCCGACGCCCGTTGGAGGGTGCGGGAAGTCGACGTGCCGTATCTGCCGCGCGCGGGCAAGTCGAAGGTCACCGGCACCTGGCGGGGCACCTGGCAGGCGGTGCACGACATGCGTCGGGTCCTGGCCGAGGTCGGGGGCGAGCAGTGACCACGCTTCTTGTCATCGCGAAGGCGCCGATGGCGGGGCGGGTGAAGACGAGGCTCACCCCACCGTTCACTCCGCTCCAGGCCGCGCGGTTCGCGGAGGCCGCGCTGGCCGACACCCTGGCCGTCGTATCCGCGCTCCCGGCAGGCCGGCGGGTGCTCGTCCTGGAGGGGACGCCGGGAGCGTGGCTTCCCTCGGGCTTCGACGTCGTGCCGCAGTGCGCGGGTGGTCTCGACGAGCGGATCGCCGCCGCGTTCGCCCTGTGCGACGGGCCGGCGCTGCTGGTGGGGATGGACACCCCGCAGATCACGGCCGGACTCGTGGCGCCCGCCCTGGCTCCTGACGCCTGGCGCGATCACGACGCCTGGTTCGGTCCCGCCTGTGACGGCGGGTTCTGGGCGCTCGGGCTCGCCGCGCCGGACGCGGAGCTCGTACGCGGTGTTCCGATGTCCGCGCCGACCACCGGCGCGGTGCAGTACGCGCGCCTGACCGACGCCGGTCTGCGAGTCGGTCGGCTGCCCGTGCTGAGGGACGTCGACACCGCGGACGACGCCCGGCTGGTCGCCGCCGAGGCACCGGACGGCCGGTTCGCCGCAGTGCACCGGGAGTTGACGGGGGCGGCGGTCCTGTGACGTCCGCCGCCGCACAGGCAGCCCATCAGGGCACCGCCCGTCCTGTGACGGTCGCCCCCGCCCAAGGAGCCCATCGGCGTGGCGATGCGGTGACGGCCGCCGCCGCCCAAGGAGCCCGTCAGAGCGGCGATGCCGTGACGGCCGTCGCCTGGCGTGCCGACCCTTACTCCGACGCGCTGCGCACCGGCCGTGGCCCGCTCTTTCTGCGCCGCGGCGACGGGCGACTGCTGCCGCTGGACGTGGAGCGCTGGTGTGCCGCTCCGGATGCCGCCGACAGGACCGTACTGCGCCGATGCCGGGGTTCGGTCCTCGACATCGGGTGCGGCCCCGGGCGGCTGGTCACTGCACTGTCCTCGCGCGGGCACCGGGCGCTGGGGATCGACGTGAGCCGGGAAGCGGTGGCCCGTACCGTACGCGAGGGCGGGGCGGCGCTGTGCCGGTCGGTGTTCGAGCCGCTGCCCAGGGAGGGGCGTTGGAGCACCGCACTGCTCATCGACGGCAACATCGGCATCGGCGGTGACCCCGTCGCGCTGCTGCGACGCATGGGCGAACTCGTCGCCCCCACCGGGGTGCTGATAGCCGAGACCGCCGGCGAGGAACTGGACGAGCGATGCGAGGTCCGGGTCGACGACGGCCGGGGAGGGTACGGCGCACCCTTCGCGTGGGCCCTGGTCGGCGCCCGTGCCCTCGGTGCCCACGCCGTGGTGGCCGGCTGGACGGCGACTCGCCGGTGGTCGGCTCAGGGGCGGCTTTTCGTCGAGCTGCGCCGACAGCCTCACTCACGGCGAACCTCACCCACCTCGCCATCCTGACCACCTTCATCACCCTGACCACCCTGACCACCCTGATGATCCTGACGCCTGTGGCGCGCGAGCAGCAGCAGGACGCCCGTCACGAGGGCCACCACCGCCAGCACGATGACCAGGTTCCGCGCGTAAGGCAGCGGCAGGGCGGACGGGTTCGGGGGCGCGCCGGGCCGCAACAGCGGCGGAAGGGCGATCAGTACCAGTGCCCCGCCCACGACCAGCGCCCCGCGCACCACTCCCGGTTCCGCTCGCGACATGAGGGCCGCCGGCAGCAAGCCGACCCCGAGGACGAGGGGGGCGATCACCACGTCGTGCAGTACGAGCGCCCCGCCCAGCCACACGACCACGTTCCAGGGATCCCCTACGGAGAACAGCAACGCCCCGCCGATCCCCAGCAGAAGCGCTCCCAGGGCGCCGACGCCGTACCGCACCATCCGCATCACAGCACCTCCAGCAGGGTGACCCACTTCGTCTGCAGTACGCCGGGCCGGTTCGGTGCGATGATCCGCGCCGGAAAGCCGTGGTCGGCCGACAGCACCTGCCCGTTGAGGGTGAGCGCCAGCAGCGTCGAGGGATCGCGGGCGTACTCACGGCCCATCGTCATCACCCGGTAGGCGCCGCTCACCTCCATCGACACCACTCGGACTCCCGCGTCGGGGTGCGCTCCGGCCCGCTCGAGCAGGTCCCGGACTCGTACGCCGCCCCAGTCGGCGGACAGGCTCCACCCCTCCACGCACGCGATCGGCAGGGTCACCCGGGCCTGGGGCAGTGCCCGCAGCTGATCCAGCGTCAGGACGTACGGCCGCGGTCCGGCCACCCGCAGCCGCCAGTCCCGCAGGGCGGTCGCGGTCACCCGGGCCGCGGCGGCCGTGCGGTTCACCGGCAGTCTTTGCGGTCCGATGTCGGGGTCCCGGGCCGCGAGCAGGTCGAGCTCCTTCAGCGGGGTGAACGCCTGCCCGACGGTGGTCAGTGTCACCGCGCCGACCGCCGCTCCGACGGCCGCCAGCAGGGAACGGCGATCCGGGCCGTCCAGGGCCGGAAGTTCCCGTGTGCCCGGTGACCGGTTACTCCAGTGCGCGGCGATGTCGGGAGCCTTCACCGCCACGTGCAGCAGCACGGAGCCGGCCACGAGCCACGCCACGGCGAAGTGCGCCGGCACGAAGGAGAACGGCCACGGGTACCACTCGAAGACGTTCAGCAGGCCCGTGAAGAGCTGGAAGACCGCCGTCGCGACCAGCACGGCGACCGACAGCCGCTCCAGGCCGTGCCGTACGGACCGTACGGCCGGCCACACCTACAGCCGGGGGTAGACGGTCCACAGCTTCGCGAGCAGCAGCGGAATCGCCGCGACGCCCGTGGCCACGTGAAGCCCCTGGGTCAACCGGTATCCCCACGCCGGGCGGCTGGGCAGGGCGTTGACGAGCCAACCGGGTGGGTGCTGCAGATAGTGGCTGATGAGCCCGGTGAGGAAGCACACCGCGATCGCGCCGCCGAGCCAGCGTCCGATCACTGTGGCCGTACGGGCGTCGTGCAGCCTGCCGGAGAAGGAGGGCAGTTTCGGGTTCAGGCTCAGGCGCGGTCTCGAGCTCGTTCTCATGGCCACCATCACATCTGTGCCGACGCGTCCGTGGGCGGTTCGACACCTTACGAAACGCGGACGTCCGGCGCCGTGCGCGGTGCGCGGCGCCCTGCGCTGCCACGCTGAGGTCATGATCAGCCCTCGTGCCGCCGTCACCGGTCTTCTGCTCACTGCCCTGGTTGCCGTGCTCGCCCTGACCGTACGAAACGACGGGTACCACGCCGACCCCGCCGGCCTCTCGTGGTGGTACGCGGCCTGCTGGCTGTTGTTCGCACTCGCCGTCCTGTCGCTGCGCAAGGTCCCGGTGCGCGCGGCGGCGGCGCTGGTCCTGATCGGTTCGGTCGCCGTGGCCGTGACCGGCCTGGTGGCGCCTCCGCGCACGAGCACGGACTCCTACCGGTACGCCTGGGACGGCCGCGTGCAGGCCGCCGGAATCTCGCCGTACGACCACGCCCCCAGGGACGCCGCACTCGCCGGCCTGCGCGACGTCTGGCTCTTTCCGCGCGGCGCGGACTGCGCCGGTCCGGATCGCGTCCGGGTCTCCGACGATGTCTGCACCCGGCTCAATCGCCCGGCCGTGCACACCATCTATCCCCCGTTGGCCGAGGGCTACTTCCTGCTGGTGCACGCGCTGTCGCCGGACGGCGCCCGCCACAAGCCCCTGCAGACCGGCGGTGCGCTGCTGTCCGTGGCGATCACCGGTGCACTGCTGCTGGTGCTGCGCCGGCGAGGTGATCCCCGCCCGGCCGCGTACTGGGCCTGGTGTCCGGCCGTGCCGATCGAGGCGGTGAACAACGCTCACGTCGACGCCTTGGGGGTGCTCTTCTCCGTGGCCGCCCTGGGCGTCGTCACCCGGCACCGCACGGCGGGCGGCGCCCTGTTGGGGCTCGCGGTCGCCACCAAGCTGGTGCCCGCAGTCCTCCTGCCCGGCGCGCTGTCGGGCGTCCGGCGGTTCCGCGACGCGGCCGCGGTGGTCCTGCCCGCCGCCGCGGCCGTCGGGCTGCTGTACCTCCCGTATGTCCTGCTCTCCCATGCCTCGGTCTTCGGTTTCCTCGGCGGATACGTGGAGGAGGAGGGCTACGACGACGCGTCGGCGACGAACCGCTACGCGCTGCTGCGCCTGGTGCTGCCCGACAGTTGGGCGCTCCCGGCCGCCGTGGTGATGCTTGTGATCGTCGTGATGTACGTGCTGCGCCGCGGCGATCCGAACCGCCCCTGGAGCGGCGCCCTGCTCGTCACCGGCAGCGCCTTCCTGCTCCTCACCCCCGGCTACTCCTGGTACGCCCTGTTGCTGATCGCGCTCGTCGCGCTCGACGGGCGCTGGGAGTGGCTTCCCGTCGCGGCCGCCGGCGCTGCCGCGTATGTCACCGGCCGGGCCTTCGCGGGGTCCGACACGGTGGGCACCACCGCCTATGCCGTCGCGGCGGCGGCGGTTCTCGTCGGCTGGGCACTTCGACGGCGGTCTTCGCGTCCGGGAGATCCCACCCGGCCGGCTTCCGTCCGCGGAGATCCGACTGTCAATGCGGGTACGGACGCTCAGGACGGCAGGTGGACAGCAGGGCGATGCCGTGAACGATTCGTACGCGCACGTCCGCTTCTCCGGTGAGTGTGATGTCCATGCGTAGCGAAGTCCGTGTCCGGCAGGACCGGCGACTCATCCGACCGCTGCGCGGCGGAGGCCCGCGAACTCAAGCCCGGAGAAGGCGGCGACCACCACCGCTCCGACGATCAGGAAAGCGACCCCCGGGCCGGTGAGCGGCAGCACGCCGGAGAACGCGAGCACCAGGAGCAGCACACAGGACAGTGCGTTGCCCACGACGACGGTCGCGACGAGGCGCGTAGGGATCTGCGGATAGCCGGCGATGAGGCCGAGGGCCGCGGCCCCGCCCAGCATGGCAATTCCGAAGGGCACGGACCAGGTGACCGGCAGGCCGAGCGGACCGCTGAGCCACGTGCCTCCGGCGAGCAGGACGACGCCGAAAAGGGCTGTGCTCCAGCCGTCGATCCGCAGGCTGGTGCGCAGCAGGTCGGCCGCGGGGCTGTTGGACGCCTGGGGCGGGGCAGCGGTGGCGGACGTGCTCGTCGTGGCCGGCGTGCTCACCGGGGTGCTCATACGGGTCTCCTTGATTCGTGGCCGGGGCCCGACCGGCCCGGGTCCGGTGAGACCTTGGCATCGCGGGGATCACGAACTCAATGACCTCCGAGGTCATGGCCGCGGTGATCAACAGGCAACTATCCTCCCCGACATGGAGATGAATCAGCCGTCCCGCGTGGGTGCCCTGCTACGGGAGTGGCGCCGCCGCCGCAGGCTGAGCCAGCTCGAACTCGCCCTCCTCGCGGAAACCTCGGCCCGGCATCTCTCCTGCGTCGAGACCGGGCGGGCGCGCCCGAGCCGCACGATGGTGCTCCGCCTGTCCGCCGCGCTTGACGTTCCCCTGCGTGAGCGCAACACCCTGCTGCTGGCCGCCGATTACGCGCCCGCGTACCGGGAGAGCCGTCTCGACGACGAGGAAATGGCCTCCGTCCGCTCCGCGCTCGACATGATGCTGACCACGCACGAGCCCTACCCCGCCGTCGTCGTCGACCGGTGTTGGAACGTGCTGGTCAGCAACCGGGCCATGTCCGTGCTCATGGACGGGATACCGCCGCATCTGCTCCAGCCCCGGCCGAACGTCTTCCGGCTGACCCTTCACCCCGACGGCCTGGCCTCGCGACTGGCGAACCTCGCCGAAGTCCGGACGCTCTTCCTCCAGCGGCTGCTCAGGCAGGCCGACGCCACCGGAGACGCGGAACTGCGCGCGCTGTACGAGGAGGTGTGCCGGTACCCCGTCCCCGCGGACGAGGAGACGCCGGACGCCGCCGCCCCGGCGGCACGCCCGAGCCCGGTGCAGGTGCCGCTGAGGGTCCGCACTCCCCTGGGCGAGCTGTCGATGTTCAGCACCATGGCCACGTTCGGAGCGCCGGCGGATGTGACGCTGTCGGAACTGGCGATCGAGTTGTTCTACCCCCTCGACGAGTTCACCACGAAGGCACTTCACGCCGCTGCCGCACCGGCGGGGTGAGGAGTCGCGCGCTCTCTGAGCGGGTCCGGACGGAAGCCGATCACCGCGTGCGTAGGTGGTTGTGTCGTGCCCGCTCGGTGAGCAGTCGGCGCTGCCGCCTCTGCCGGACCCGGGGCAGGCCCGGGTGTGGAGAAGGGGCCTCCATCCGCCCCTTCCGTGATCAGCCGGGCAGGCCCTGGTCGGTGGCCCCGTGCTGTGACATGTACTGGCTGGCCGTGACCAGCCCGTCGAGTTGCGCCGGCTTGTCGACGGTCACCTCGAAGAGCCAGCCCTCCCCGTACGGATCCGTGTTGACCGTCGACGGGGCCGCGACCGTCTTCTTGTTCACGGTGGCCACCGTGCCGCTCATCGGCATGCGGAGCTCGGCGACCGCAGTCGTCGACCCGACCACCCCGGCCGGCTGGGACGCGTCGATCGCGGCGCCCGTGTCCGGGAGCTCCAGGCGGTCGATGTCACCGAGACTGCTCTGGCAGGGGTTCGTGATGCCGACGCGCACCCAGTCGTCCCCCACCACCTGCACCCACAGGTGCTCGCGGGTGTACTTGCGGTCGTCCGGAACGTTCTCCACGCGGACCTCCTGGGTCAAGGGCCGGCCATGGTCACCGGCCGGCGTCCCCACCACTTCTTGCACAGGTCACCGCCAAGCAAACCCTCTCCCCCTCGCGCGCGAGAGATCGGACGGCTGCGCGGCGCTCCCGGCTCCAGGCCTCACCTCGTGAAGACCCTGACGGCCCACGGCACCGCGGCGAGGGCCAGGCCTGTGACGGGCGGAAAAGCGTTTGACGTCCGCTGGTGTCCGGCGGTCGGATAGCGCCCCATGAGCACAGGGCAGATGCATCTCGGCATGTATCCCATCGACGAGGACCTCGTACGGCGACTGATCGCCGGGCAGTTCCCGCAGTGGGCGGGACTGGCCGTGGAGCGCTTTCCGTCCGGCGGCACCGTCAACGCCATGTACCGGCTGGGAGACGGCATGGTCGTACGGCTGCCGCTTCTGAAGGGCGGAGCCGGGGACGTGTCGATGGAGCAGGAATGGCTGCCCCTCCTCGCACCCCGGCTCCCCATGGCCATCCCCGAGGTGCTCGGTGCCGGGGAGCCCGCCGAAGGGTATCCGTGGCCGTGGTCGGTGTACCGGTGGGTCGCCGGCGAGAACCCGGAGGCCGGGGCGCTGAGCGAGCCCGTGCTGCTGGCCGAGGATCTGGCCGGGTTCGTGGCGGCGATGCGGCGCATCACCCTGCCGGGAGCGCCGCGTGCGCACCGAGGCGGACCGCTCGCCTCGCAGGACGCGGAGACCCGGGCGGCGATCGAGGAACTGCGCGGGATCCCCCAGGAGGGCGTCGACTGTGATGCGGCGGTCGCCGTATGGCAGGACGCGCTGCGGGCCCCTGACTGGGACGGGCCGCCGGTGTGGCTGCATGCCGACCTGATGCCGGGCAACCTGCTGGTGGACGGTGGCAGGCTGACCTCAGTGATCGACTTCGGGTGCACGGGGGTCGGCGATCCGGCCTGCGATCTGTTTCCGGCGTGGAACCTGCTGCCGGACGACGCGAGAGAGGTCTTCCGTGAAGCGCTCGGCGTGGACGACGCGACCTGGAAGCGCGGCCGGGGGCGGACACTCTCTCAGGCCCTGATCGCCCTGCCGTACTACCGCAGGACGAACCCGTCCATGGCGCACAACGCCCGGCATGTGATCCGGGCGGTACTGGGAGAGGGCTGAGGCCTTCTCATGCCCGCGCGCCCGTAAGGTCCACCCGCGGACCCTCCGACCTCCACCCTCCCCGCCTACAGCGCGAAGACCCGACGGGCGTTGCCGGCCAGGAACAGCTCCCGCGCCTCGTCGTCCAGGCCCAGATCGTCCACGTGCTCCAGCGCCTGAGTCGGCGTGATCATCGGGTAGTTGGTGCCGAACAGAACCTTGTGACGGCCCCGGCCGCGCACGTACTCCACCAGTTCGGCGGGGTAGCGGCGAGCGGTGTAGGCGCTGGTGTCGATGAAGACGTTCTCGTGCTTGTCGGCGACGGCGATCATCTCGGTCGTCCAGGGGTAGCCGATGTGTCCGCACACGATGGTCAGTTCCGGGAAGTCGAGGGCCACCTGATCGATGTACGGGATCGGCCGACCCGTTTCGGAGGGCCGCAGCGGCCCGGTGTGCCCCACCTGCGTACAGAACGGGATGCCCAGCTCCACGCAGGCCGCGTACAGCGGGTAGTACAGGCGGTCGGTGGGCGGCAGGCCCCACAGCCACGGAACGATCCGCAGTCCCACGAAGCCGAGTTCCTCGACCGCCCGTCGAAGCTCCCGGACCGCCTCCATGGGGCGGGCCAGGTCGGCGCCCGCCACTCCCCGCAGCCGCCCGCCGGACTGCGCGACGAACTCGGCCACTTCGTCGTTGCTGATCAGCGCGCCCTCCGGCCCGTACCAGGCCGCCGCCAGGCCGATCTCCACATCGCCCGCGTCCAGCGCTGCCACCGTCGCCCGGACCGGCAACGGCTCCTCCAGCGGGCCGCGTCCGGTCCACCGACGCAGCGAGGCGAACATCTCGTGCTGGGAGTGCCTCACGGTCGGATGCTGCATCCACGCGTCGATGACTGCCATGCTCTCCCTCTCCCCACATCCCTGGTGCCGAACGGCCTTCGGCGATTAAGCAAACGCTCAGCGGGAGCGTAGCGGGAGGCCGGCTGCTTCGGGGCGGGGGCCTACAGCTCGAAGTCGACGTAGTCGATGTCGGTGAACTCCACCAGCAGGCCCTGCGCGCGGCGGCCGTGGTCCTTGAAGTAGATCTCCTGCAGGCCTTCGGCGGCGATCTCACGCAACTGCTGTTCCGTGGCGCCTTGTTCCTGGGCCTGGAAGAGGCGGGCGGCGTACTGGGGCGGGAGCGCCTGGGTGAGGTGGCGCAGGCGGGCGTCGTCGGTGGTGCCGGGGGCGGCGGTGTAGCCGAAGCGGGCGCGGGTGTCGATGACGATGCCACCGGTGGTCGCGGCCTGCTTCTTGGCCTTGGCGCGGACCTGGGGCTGCCAGCGCTTGGCGACCTCGCGCTCCATGCGCGCGGCGAGTTCCGCGCGCGGCCTCTTGATCTCGTCCTTCACATACCGCTCCACCGTGCGCTGTGTGATCCCGAGCAATGCGGCCACCTGCCCGGTGCCTTTGAGCTGCCTGACCAGATAGCGCATCCGGGCCCCGGCCGTCTTCGGGACGGGGCGGGTGAACGCGCCCCGCACCGCTTTGTCGAGACCGTCTTCGAGCTTGCCCATCGCACGCCCCTACTCTCCGTCGTCCCGGGTGGTGATGTTGCCGTCCTTGATGTACCGGGCGAGGTTGAGCTCGGCCCCGTGGTCCTCGCGGATGCCCTCGGCCCACAGGACGCTCTGGGTGCCCTCGTGCTTGACCATGCCCGGCGAGACACCGAGGCGGAAGCCGCCCGGCAGCGGCTTGCCGCCCGAGTAGGGCAGGAAGTCGAGCGGGCTCGGCCCGTCGGAGACGTAGACGGCGCAGTCCGACAGGACCGCGACCGGGTACCGGCCGGTGGCGGCCGCCGTCTTGAGCATCTTGCGGTGCATGTTGACGCGGGCCTTGGAGATGACGGCCGCGCGGATGTCCGGCCGCCACGTGGGCCGCTCCAGGGCCGGCCACGGCCGGCCGGGCCGCCACCCCCCGCCGCGCGGGCGTTCGCGGAGCTTGCCGATGCCTCCCTTCACGGTCGCCTTGATCGCCGCCAGGACGATCGCCATGTCGGGGTCGGCCTGCTTGTGCCCGGCCATGGCGTCCAGGAACTCCTGCGGTGCCATGTCGCCCGTGACGCCGAGGTCCGCCATCGTGGCGATGTACGCGTCGCGCAGCCGGTTGTACCAGCCGTCCAGATAGCGGCCGTTGTCCGGCCGGACGTAGGCCTCGACGGGTGTCACCCGGTGGCCGAGTTCCACGGCGTACGCCACGGTGGGCGTGGCGTACCAGGCGGGTCCGGCGGGCCGCCGACCGGTCGGAGTGAAGGGTGAGGGCAGGCGCTCGTCGAGCTCCACGTGGGAGAGGTCCACCAGCCAGGATCCCGGCGTCTTCGGGTCGAAGACGGGGGCCCTGACGTGCACGGGCGCTCCGAGACCGACGACGGTGCCGTTGGCGGCCGCCGCGAAGGCCATGTTGACGTCGATGCCCACGACGAACCGCTTGGCGCACTCGTCGTCGGTGAGCGGCCGGGCCCAGTCGTACGCCTCCTCCACCAGCACCTCGTCCGGGGTGCGCTGGTGGAAGCGGGGAAGTTCGGCGAGCAGCGGATGTCCGTCGGGGGCCTCGCACGGTGCGCACGGCACGGGGCGGGTGCCGAGCGAGCCGGGGTTGTGCTCGCTGTGCCGCTTTCCGGTCGCGTCCGGCTCGCTCGCGCGGGTCGGCGGGTGGAGTGCGGTCATGAGCTCGAGACCGGTGACGGCGGTGGACCCGCGCGGCGTCATCACCCGTGTCGCGTAGGCGCACAGAAGGTTCGCCAGGTCACCGGGCGGCAGCTGGGCGGCGTCTCCCCAGGACCGTGCGTCGAGTGCGTCCCAGCCCAGGACGCAGAGCTGGACGCAGGAGCGCCTGCCTCCCTGTGCGGGGCGGTAGATACGGGCCCACGGGCCGAAGCCGCGCCGGGTGAGCTGCCAGTCGGCCTTCTCCAGCTGCCTCAGCACCTTGTGGCCCTCGGGCAGCCTCCCGGCTCGCCTCTCTTCGTCGCTCAGGCGCGCGGGGAGCCCGTAGCGCGTGGCGGCCGCGTCCGTGAGCACCAGGACCGGGTCGGCATCCTTGCCGGAGCGGTGCAGGCGTGGTGCGCCGAGCTGTGCCTCCGTCAGCGTCCACTCCACCAAGGCGGGGAGCGACATGGCGGGGACGTCCAGGACGAGGCCGCCCAGGCAGTAGGCGGACACGTGACCGTCGGCCGCGTCGATGACGGCGAGAGGGCCGTGCGCGAACCGTGGGTCGCCCGTGGCGCCCGGCGCGGGGGCAGGCTTGGGCGCCGCCTTCGTGGCGGTGGGGCGCCGTGGCGCCGGCGAGGTCGGGGACGTCCTCGCCCTGTCCGCGGGAGCGGCGTGCGAGCCGGCTGCCGCGGGGGCCCGCGGGGGCGTCCGCGCAGGGGCGTCCGCTCCCGCATCGCGGGGCGGAGACGGCGGACCGGGCTCCGTTGCCTCCGCAGCGCGCGGCGGCGGCGCGGCCACGGCCGAACCGGCGATGGAGGTGGGCGCCGCCGTGCCCTGAGCATGCCCCGTGGTGTTGGCGGGGTAGAGCTCCGCGAGTTTCTCCAGCAGGCGCGCGTACGCCTCGCGCTGCGGAGGCCTCGGCTCCGTCTTGCCGTTCTCCCAGGACACGACCGTCGCACGGCGGACCGCCAGCGCGGTGGCGACCTGTTCCTGGGTCAGCCCGTGGGCCTTGCGCAGCCGTTCCCGTTCGGCCGGGGGCGGCAGCGGGGACGCGGACGCGATGAGGGCGTCGACGGCGTCGAACAACTCGGACATGGCACCTCCGGTCCACACCCTAGCAAGAAGCGGACTTTTCACGTACAAAGACCGTACTTCTCTAGCTGATGGGGACCCTGGCGAGGGAACGAGGGCCCCGGGCCGCCTGTCCCGTGCCACCGAACCTTGAGCGTGTGCCATCGAACCTTGACGGATGCGAGTTTGTGTCATCCGAGTTTGATCACGCCTGGTCAGGCCCGGCGAAGCCGGATCAGGCGCCGAAGCGTGGGGACTGGGAACTGGCGAGACCGAGAGGCGGCGCGAAGCGCCCGTCACCCGAGGAGAGCGGGGGCCGCCGCGCACCGCGTTGCATCCGACGCTGCCCAGTGCTCGGCCGACTCGCTGTCGGGCTGGCGGGCCTACCGGCTGCGGCGGCGCAAGACTGTCGTCTTCCGCCCGACAACTGTTCGGCGCCCCCCGCGGATCGGGGCGCAGGCATGGGGCTCAGGGCATGCTGGTGAGTGGCCAGGGGTTTTGGGCGTTGCGTCGAATCGCCGCGCGTATGTGGACCATGGCCAGGAGGGCGCTCATGTGGGTCTTGCCCTCGGTGTACCGGACGTGATCCTTGCAGAACCAGAGGGCGTTCTCGGGATGCCCCTCATGATCGAGCGGTGGCGCTATCGCACGGAAGTATACGAGCGTGAAAGTCTCGTAGTCGTGATCCCTGGGGGACGCGTTGCAGATCGCGCAGTACGGGGGCATCACGGTTGTTCAACTCCACTTCGTCGAACGAATCATGATCGCAAGCCTAGTTCGTCCTGGTCACCAGCGCGCCCGTCTCGCGCCGCCTCTCGGCCTCGCAGCTTCCACGCTTCGGCGCCTGATCCCGCTTCGCCGGGCCTGCCCAGGCGTGATCAAAACTTCGATGACACGAACTCGCATCCGTCAAGGTTCGATGGCGCACGCTCAAGGTTCGGTGGCACAGGACACCGTCCCTGGCGGGCGAGGTGGGCCCACGGCAGAATCCGGCGTTGTGAAGATCACCGCGCGGGAACTCAACCGGGCCACGCTCCACCGCCAACTGCTCCTGCGGCGGGAGCGTTTGACCGTCCCCGACGGGGTACGGCGCGTGGTCGCGCTCCAGGCGCAGCATCCGGCCTCGCCCTACCTGGCGCTCTGGAACCGGCTCACCGGCTTCGCCCCGGACGAGCTGGACGCCGCCTTCACCCCCAGGCCCTGACGGCGTTCCTCGCCGACCGCGAGGCAGCGGTCTACGGCCGCTACCGCCATTGGTGGGCCAAACTGCCCGGGGCCGAGGTGCGGCTGTTGCCACAGCTGCCGTGACCAGCGGTGTCGCTCGACGTCGGCCCGGGCGGTCCCGGCGCGGAACCCGGCCGGCCGCCCCCCGTCCCGGCCGTGAGCCGCATCTCACCTGAGCGACGCCGCTTGTCTATGCAACAAGTTGCATAGCAGGATCACGGCATGGCGCTCGAGCACGCGATCCTCGTCTCCCTGCTGGAAAAGCCGGGCTCCGGCTATGAGCTGGCCCGGCGGTTCGACCGTTCCATCGGGTACTTCTGGACCGCCACCCACCAGCAGATCTACCGCGTCCTCAAGCGCATGGACGAGGACGGCCGACTCGACGTGCGCGAGGTGCCGCAGCAGACCCGTCCGGACAAGAAGGAGTACTCGGTCTCGGACCTCGGCCTGGCGTCCCTGGCCGAGTGGCTTCACGAGCCGATCCAGCCGGAGAGCATGCGGCACGAGCTCGCCGTGAAGATCCGGGGCGCGGCCTTCGACGATCCGACCGCCCTGATCCACGAGGTCGAGCGGCACCAGCAGTTGCACAGGGACCGACTCGCCCACTACCTGGTGGGCGAGCAGCGGGACTTCGGCGAGGTCGATGCCTCCGCGGTACTCGATGCCGGGCGCGAGCTGCAGCACGCGGTACTCCGCGGCGGAATCGCGTACGAGCGGATGATGCTCGCCTGGCTCGACGACGTGCTCGCCACGCTCCATCGACTCGGTTCCGGCGGCCGGCCGGGCCGCTGACCCGGTTCCGGCCGCTGCCCCGGTCCGGCCCTTGACCAGGACGCCGACCAGGCCGCCGACCAGGTTCCTGGTCGCGGCACCGGCGTCCGGGAGGCGGGCCGCCGGCCCGGGGCCCATGTGCCGACCTCCCGCCTCGATCGCACCCCACCTCCCCCGACCCCAGCCGGAAAGGCGAACATCCATGACCGACCCGCTGCTGTTCAACCCGCGCACCTACGACCCGGCGCACTTCGACGCGGAGACCCGCCGACTGCTGCGCGCCACCGTCGACTGGTTCGAGGACCGCGGCAAGCGCAGGCTGATCGAGGACTACCGCTCGCGGGCCTGGCTGGGGGACTTCCTCGCCTTCGCCGCCAAGGAGGGACTGTTCGCGGCCTTCCTCACCCCGGCCACGGCGGCCGACGGCCACCCGGACAAGCGCTGGGACACCGCCCGGATCGCCGCCCTCAACGAGATCTTCGGTTTCTACGGGCTCGACTACTGGTACGCGTGGCAGGTCACCATCCTCGGCCTGGGACCGGTGTGGCAGAGCGACAACGCCGCCGCGCGCGCCCGCGCCGCGGAGCTGCTCTCCCAGGGTGAGGTGTTCGCCTTCGGCCTGTCCGAGAAGGCCCACGGCGCCGACATCTACTCGACCGACATGCTGCTGGAGCCGGACGGCGAGGGCGGCTTCCGGGCGAGCGGTTCGAAGTACTACATCGGCAACGGCAACGCCGCCGGGCTCGTCTCCGTCTTCGGCCGCCGTACCGACGTCGAGGGCCCCGAGGGATACGTCTTCTTCGCCGCCGACAGCCGCCACCCGGCGTACCACCTCGTGAAGAACGTCGTCGACTCCTCGAAGTACGTCAGCGAGTTCCGCCTCGACGGCTACCCGGTCGGCCCCGACGACATCCTGCACACCGGCCGTGCCGCGTTCGACGCCGCGCTCAACACCGTCAACGTCGGCAAGTTCAATCTGTGCACCGCCTCGATCGGCATCTGCGAGCACGCGATGTACGAGGCCGTCACGCACGCCCACAACCGGATCCTCTACGGCCGTCCCGTCACCGCCTTCCCGCACGTGCGCCGCGAGCTGACCGACGCGTACGTCCGGCTCGTCGGCATGAAGACGTTCAGCGACCGCGCCGTCGACTACTTCCGCTCCGCGACCCCCGACGACCGCCGGTACCTGCTGTTCAACCCGATGACCAAGATGAAGGTGACCACCGAGGGCGAGAAGGTCATCGACCTCATGTGGGACGTCATCGCCGCCAAGGGGTTCGAGAAGGACAACTACTTCGCCCAGGCCGCGATCGAGATCCGCGGACTGCCCAAGTTGGAGGGAACCGTCCACGTCAACCTCGCGCTGATCCTGAAGTTCATGCGGAACCACCTGCTGAACCCCGCCGAGTACGCGCCCGTGCCGACCCGCCTCGACGCCGCCGACGACACGTTCCTCTTCCAGCAGGGGCCGGCCCGCGGCCTGGGCTCCGTCCGCTTCCACGACTGGCGTCCGGCCTTCGACGCCTATGCGCACCTGCCCAACGTCGTCCGCTTCCGGGAGCAGGCGGACGCGCTGTGCGAGTTCGTCACCACCGCCGCACCGGACGAGCAGCAGAGCCGCGACCTGGACCTCCTTCTCGCCGTCGGCCAGCTCTTCGCGCTCGTCGTCCATGGCCAGCTGATCCTGGAGCAGGCGGGGCTGACCGGCCTGGACGAGGACGTACTGGACGAACTGTTCGCCGTCCTCGTACGCGACTTCTCCGCGCACGCCGTCGAGCTGCACGGCAAGGACTCCGCCACGGCGGAGCAGCAGCGCTGGGCCCTTGAGGCGGTCCGTCGACCGGTCGTGGACGAGGCCCGCTCGGCGCGCGTCTGGCAGCGCGTCGAGGCCCTTTCCGGTGCCTACGAGATGGCGCAGTAGGAAGGACGGAGGGGCGGCGGGTTCGGGCAGGAGTGTGTGCCCTTGAATCCGTCGCCCGCCCACTCTCGGGCATGACGCCGGGGCCGCGTCGTGGGACGGCCCCCGGTCGGCACATCAGTGCGCCGGCGGGCCCCCTGGCCTTCCGTGGAAGGACCTCAGCGCACTCCGCGCGGCCGGAACTGGATGCTGATCCGGGGGCCCGCGCCGCGCGCGGTCTTGGGGATGGCGTGCTCCCAGGTCCGCTGGCACGAGCCGCCCATCACCACCAGATCGCCGTGGCCGAGCGGCAACCGCATCCCAGAGCCGCCTCCGCGCGGCCGCAGCGCCAGATCGCGTGGTTCGCCCACCGACAGGATGGCGACCATGGTGTCCTGCCGCGAGCCGCGGCCGATCCGGTCGCCGTGCCAGGCGACGCTGTCCCGGCCGTCTCGGTAGTAGCACAGGCCGGCCGTGGTGAACGGCTCGCCGAGGTCGGCGGCGTAGTGCGCGGAGAGTACGTCGCGGGCCTCGTCGAGCACCGGGTGCGGAAGGGTCTCCTCCTCGCCGTAGAAGGCGAGGAGCCGCGGTACGGCGACCTCGTGGTCGTACATCTGTCGCCGCTCGGCTCGCCATGGCACGGAGGCGACGAGCTCCTCGAAGAGGGCGTCCGCCCCGCTCAGCCAGGCGGGCAGCAGGTCGACCCACGCCCCGGTTCCCAGATCGATGCGCCGCAGGCCGGTCAGCGGACCGAGACGGATGTCGTCGGTCTGGTCGAAGAGTGAACCCTGCAGATGTGCTGCCATGGGTCCAGCGTAACCAAGAATCGAACGTACGTCCCAATGAGGACGCGCACCTCTCTGCGGCCGTCACGGCGGCTGCACGCGTCACGGGATGTCCGTGTCCGACGGCTCGGCCTCGTAGGAATGCGGGGCGTCGACGTGCCATTCGATCGATCCCGTGTCACCGAAGACCGCCTCGTCCGCGTCCTCCACCCCGGCCCGGCGCAAGAGCTCGACGACATCGGCATCGGTGAGTGCCACGCCGAGCACGACGTCCCGCTCCTCGACGCGGAGGGTGACCTGGCGGCCGCCGGCGGGCCGCGTCGGGTGGACGACGATGGGCGCATGGCGCATGCCTCCAGCGTCCCCCAGAGCCCGCGCACTCGCACCGCGCGGCACGCCGCTCCGGTCGCAGCGGTCGCTCGCGTGTCAGGCATTGCGGCTGAAGCATCCCCGCGCTCCGCTCGCTCGTCCGCCGGCCGCTGTGACGGCTGTGGCTGATACGACTGACGCGTCCTGGCACGGATGGCGCCCGGAGGGCGGTCGGTACGCCCGGAGACCCGGCAGACTGGGGCGGATGGACGACTACCGCCCCGCGCACCGCGACCCCGACCCCGACCCCGACCCCGCCCCCGCCCCCGCCCCCGGACGGTACGGGCGTCTGCGCGTGCGGACCTCGGATCTCAGCCCCGCCCGCTGGCTGACCGAACGAGCGCCGGGATACGGCGAGTTCGGAACCGTGGCGGGTGTCGCCGCACCCGGGTACGCGGCCTACGCCCGGGTGCTGCATCCGCCGACGCTGAACGAGCGAGCGGTGCGGTGGTCGGCCGTGGGAGCCGCGTACGGGCGCGAGGTGACGCCCGGCACGGCTTGGCACGATCTGATCGGAATGGATCTCGACTACCTCAACGCCGAGGAGTACGGCCTGCCTGGCGTCTGGGACGAGCATCCGGCTCAGGGGCCCACCCCACCCGATGTCGCCCGAGCGCTGGTTCCCCTCCTGGCCCGCCACACCCGGACGCCCGAGCACTGCTGGTTCGGCCTGTGGAACGGCTACGGCCGCCGGGACTTCGACTGGGCCCCGTCCTTCGAAACTCCCGAGCGTGACGAGGTACTGCTCGCCGGCGCACTCGCCGACGCCCTCTCACCCGTGTCCCAGGACGAGTTCGCCGAGCTCCCCGACCTGTGGTGGCCCGATGACCGCGCTTGGTGCCTGGGCGGTGACGTGGACCTGGTCAGCACGTATGTCGGTGGGCCCGAGGCGCTGATCTCCGAACTCCTGTCCGTCCCGGAGGTCGAGGCGCACCGGGTGTCGCCACGCGACCCGGTCGCCTGACGCCGCTCCCGTGTCATGGCGCCAGGAGGCGGGGGGCCCGAACGCACCCCGCCTCGTCGCGGCCTTTCAGCGTGGCCGTCCGCTCCGGTGGTAGCGCTGCCCGAGCCTGGCGAGGGCCACCGCGGCGAGCAGGAGCCCGAAGTCGCGCAGCGCGATGTCGTAGTACCCGGGGATGGTCAGCAGGTTGACGATGATGCCGGCGAGCCATCCGGCCACCAGCCAGCCCCCGAAGCGCGGCGCGACGGCGACGGCGAGGCCCGCGACGATCTCGATGACGCCGACGGCGTACATGGCCGCCTGGGCGCTCCCTGGAACGATGTCGTCGACCCACGGCGCGAGGTAGGTGGGCCAGTCGACGAGCAGGTTGGCGAATTTATCCAGGCCGAACAGGATCGGCGCGACGGTGAACCCGATGCGCAGGATGACGAAGGCCTGGTAGCCGGGGTCATGGAGCGCGGCCCGCCCTTGGGCGGGGGACGTGGTGGTTGTGGTGCCGGACGACATGACGCACCTCTCTTCTTCTAAAAACAACTCTCACTAACTATAGAAGCGCGTGCGTTCTCTTTAGTCAATGGCCATGGGTTTTACACTGGTGTTCGTGGACCACCCGAAGGAAGCACCCGCCGCGGACGTCTCCGCCCTCTCGGCCGTCGCCGCTCTCGATGAGCCGACCCGCAGAAGGCTCTACGAGCACGTGGCGCGCCAGCCCCACCCGGTCAGCCGGGACGAAGCGGCCGCCGCCCTTGGCCTGGCCCGGCAGACCGCGGCGTTCCACCTGGACCGTCTGGCGGATGAATCCCTGCTCGACGTCGTCTACGAGCGGCGCAGCGGCCGGACCGGGCCGGGCGCGGGCAGGCCGGCCAAGCTCTACCGACGCTCGGCCCGGCAGATTTCGGTCACCCTGCCGGAACGGCGCTACGAACTGGCCGGGCGGCTGTTCGCCCAGGCCATGGAGGAATCAGAGGCGACCGGCGAGCCGGTACGCAGCGTGCTGCACAAGAAGGCCCGCGATCTCGGCAGACAGCTGGGCGAGCAGCCCAGCGCAGGGGCCTTCGACCTCCTGGAGCGGTACGGGTTCGAGCCGCGCCGCGACGGCGACGCCCTGGTCCTGGGGAACTGCCCCTTCCACGTACTGGCGCGCGAGCACACCGAGACGGTGTGCGGCATGAACCTTCACTTGATGCGGGGCGTACTCGAGGGGCTGGGCGAGAGCGGACTCGAGGCGCGCCTCGCGCCCAGCCCCGACCGGTGTTGCGTGCTTCTGCAGCCGGCCGCCTGACCCGTCAGCGGGCGCGGCGGTGGTGCCGTCCGCCGCGCCGGAACCGCAGCAACGCGTAGACGAGGTCGACGACCAGAACGGCAATGCCGATGATCAGAAGATAGAACAAGCCTTCGACGGTTGCCCCGATGATTCCCAGGACGAGCGCCGCGATGATCAGGAGCAGGAACACACTCATCCGTCCTCCTTGGGTGCGCAGGTCAGCGCCTTCTTGCGCGCGTCAGCGGCGCGCGAGGCGCCGCTCACCGCCGGCGCCGGGCTGGTAGTCGATTTCGTAGTGCGCGAAGACGGCGTGCTCCTCCTCGACAGGCAGTTCGCCGTCGGTGTCGATGGAGGGGGCGTCCCTGACCTGGTTCTTGGGGTAGGTGACCTTGACGTATGCGGGGCCGACGGTCGCGCCGGTGAGCGGGACGAACACCAGGCGGCGCCGGGTGGGCATGCCGACCGTGACGGTCGCGAAGAACGGCTGGTCCGTGGCTGTGTCCACGTAGACGGACTCGAGAGTGCCGATCTTGTGGCCGCCCGGGTCGACCACGTCGTGGGTGCGCCACTCACGAATATCGCCCGCTTCGAACATCGCTGACCTCCAACGGCTGGGTGCCCTTCCATCCTGCCTCTCATGCGGGATTCCGTCGGAAAGGCGCGAGCCGCCATGCCGACGGCGAGGACGGATTCAGTGGGAGGCGAGGGAGATCTCGGTCGACTTGATCAGCGCGACGACGGAGGACCCGGCGGCCAGCCCGAGAGCGTCAACGGCGTCCTTGGTGACGGCGGCGGTCAGCTCGCCCCCCTCGACCGCCACCTTGACCGAACCCATGGCACCACCGGTGGCGACATCGGTGACCGTGCCCGGGATCTGGTTACGGATGGAGATGCCCTCCACCGGGCCGGTCGCGAGGGCCACGTCGGTGGACTTCACGAGGGCCTTGACGGCGGTTCCCTCTGCCAAGCCGAGATCCTTCACCGCGTCGGCGGTGATCGCGGCGGTGATGTCATGGCCGCCGGCCAGGCGGACCTTCACGGTCGCCATGGCCTCCCCGGCCGTGACGGACGTGATCGTGCCGGGAATCTGATTGCGGATGCTCAGGCTCACTGGAGAAACGCCTCACAACGTAGGCCAGAGCCGACCTGACGGTCGGCGCCCGCGGTACCTCGGCGACGGACGTGGAAAGCCAACCACGCGGAGCCGCCCAGGACCGCGACGAACCCACCGCAGATCGTCAGGACCGCCAGGAAGTCACCCTTGCGTCGAGCCCACGAAGGCAGAGGATTCGGCGGCAGCGCGCCACCGTCAGCGGTCGAGAGACCGTCGGGGCACGGCCGGTCGTCGCCGCGGCTACGCGACCCTCCGCTGCTCGGTGCTTTCCTCTTCCTCTCCGAGGAACTCTCCCGGGACGTCCACATCGGTCACCGCGAGGTTCACCTCGACGACCTCCAAGCCCGTCATCCGCTCTATGGCCGTGATCACGCTCTCCCGTACATCACCCGCGACCTCGATGATCGAGACGCCGTAGTCGACCGCGATCTCCACGTCGACGGCGGCCTGCACCTCGCCGACCTCGACCTTCACCCCGGTGGTGACGGACTTGCCGCCGCCTCCGGGGACCCGCTCCCGCACGGCGCCCACACCACGGGCGAGCCCGCCACCCACGGCGTGAACGCCCGGCACGTCCCTGGTCGCCATCCCGGCGATCTTGGCCACCACGCCCTCGGCGATCACGGTCCGCCCCCGTGATGTGGGTCCACCGCCCGACCGGCCGCCCGGGGCGGCCCCGTCACGTCGGTCCGAAGGCACTGTCCGAAGGGTCTCGGGCCGATCCGCCTGTCCACTCTCGCTCATCGCCACTTCGCCCCTTCCGTGGGAAGCCGGACCATCCCTTCCACCGTACGTACGGTCGGGGCTGACCGCTCCCGGGCGACGGGGCCGCCCTGTGCCACGGGCCGGCGGTCCGGTCACGGCGGCGTACACGCGCGGTGCCACGGCGCCGTGCCGTCCCCCTATTACGGTGACCGCCATGACCGATGCTGAGAAGAACAAGGCCACTGTGACGGCCTTCTACGACCTGATGTTCAACCAGTGCCGCCCGGCGGAAGCCATCGAGAAGTACACCGGCGACACCTACATCCAGCACAACCCGCACGTCGGGGACGGCAAGCAGGCGTTCATCGACTACTTCGAGCGCATGGCCGCCGAGTACCCGGGCAAGCGCGTCGAGTTCAAGCGCGTCATCGCCGAGGGCAACCACGTGGTGCTGCACTGCCATCAGGTCTGGCCCGATGAGGAATACGCGGGAATCGACATCTTCCGCCTCGACGACGACGGAGGGATCGTCGAGCACTGGGACGTCCTTCAGGCCATCGGGCCCACGTCCAAGAACGACAACACGATGTTCTGACGCTCACAGGCCGAACAGCACTCCGCGCCAGGTCCATCCCGCGTCCAGGACCGCTCTCTGCAAAGAGTTTCGCATGTCGCGCGAGTCGACGCGGTGCGTCTCGACCATGCGCCGGCGGCCGTCGGGCCCCCGCTCGTAGGTCCACTCCCGGGACACCGTGCTCGCGCGCCCGCGGCCGTACTCCCCCGACCGCGCGTCCCACTGCTCGTCGAGCGCTCGCACCTCGCGGTTCGCTGGGACCAGGCGCATGCGGGTCTTGAGCGTCAGCCTCAGCTCCTGGATCCGCCACTCCGCCACGAGGTCGGCACGTTCCTTCGGGGTGCCGTTGCGCACGACGTACGGCACCTCCCGCCCGTTGATCGCGAGCAGCGCGGCCCGGACCTCCGCGGTGGACAGCGGTACGACGCCACCGTCGGGGTACTTCGTGCCGGTCAGTCTGTCGAAAATGCCCATTCGATCATCCTACGGACAGCTTGTCTCGCCGCACGCGTGGCCGAGCTGCCCGGGGGCAGGCGCGGCGCGAGATCGCCTGAGACCGGCGCGTGCGGCAGGGAGTTGACGGGTGACACTTTTGTGTACAGCTCGACACTTCAGCGCGGATTCCCGCCCAACCGTCTGCGACGATCTTGGGCGGCTGCTCAGCGGCCCACCCGTCCGAGTCACGAGGAACCGGGTGTAGTCCAACGCATCCGGGATCCCCACCATGGCCGTCTTGTGCCGACCTGCCGTCGCCGTACCCGAGCACGTGATCACTTCCGAGCAGACCCTGCGGCTCGTGCGCACCGTCCACCACAGCCATCCCCAATTGGCGCTCGCACTGCGCCTGATCGAGAACACCGGAGTCCACAAGCGCCATCTGGTGCAGCCGCTCGAAGACACCCTGCGCCACCCGGGGTTCGAGGCACGGAACACGCTCTACGAGGCCGAGGCCAAGGCGCGTGTCCCCCATGTGGTGGAGCGGGCGCTGGAGTTCGCCGAAGTGACGGCGGAGGACATCGACCTGATCGTCTATGTGTCGTGCACGGGGTTCATGATGCCGTCGCTCACCGCGTGGATGATCAACACCATGGGGTTCCGGCCGGACACCCGTCAGGTGCCGATCGCCCAGTTGGGGTGTGCCGCCGGTGGCGCGGCGATCAACCGCGCGCACGACTTCTGCAGGGCCTATCCGGGCTCCAACGTACTGATCGTGGCCTGCGAATTCTGTTCCCTGAGCTATCAGCCGACCGATCTCGGCGTCGGCACACTGCTGTCCAACGGCCTGTTCGGCGACGCGGTCGCCGCGGTTGTGGTCAGGGGTGAGGGCGGGACGGGGATCCGGCTGGAGCTCAACCGCTCCCATCTGGTGCCGGGGACGGAGGACTGGATCGCGTACGCGGTGCGCGACACCGGTTTCCACTTCCTCCTCGACAAGCGGGTGCCGGGCACCATGGAGGCGCTGGCGCCCGTGCTCGCCGATGCCGCCCGGCAGCACGGCTGGAGCGCTGCGGGGCTCGACTTCTACATCGTCCATGCCGGCGGGCCACGGATTCTCGATGACCTGTGCGCCTTCCTCGGCGTTCCGCACGAGGCGTTCCGGTTCAGCCGGGCCACGCTCACGGAGTACGGAAACGTCGCCAGCGTCGTCGTACTGGACGCCTTGGCGCGGCTGTTCGACGAGGGCGGTGTCGAGGAAGGGGCCAAGGGGCTCATCGCCGGGTTCGGGCCGGGCATCACCGCGGAGATGGCGCTCGGCCGCTGGGCGCGCTCGGGCGAGCCCGCGCTGGCCGGGGCCCCGGCACGCACTGCCCACGGCACCGAGGCGGTGGCGCCGGTCATCCCCCGGAGTCGGCGGGACGAGGCATTGGCCACTGCGTCGGCGAATGCGACCGCCACCGCCACCGCCACCGCCACCGCCACCGCGACCGCGACCGCGACTGAAACGGCCGGGCCGGCTGCCGTGACCGCCGCCGTGACCGCCGCTGTGAGCGCCACCGTGCTGAAGCAGGCGCCCAGTGAGCCGGAGGTCCACTTCTGGAGGCCGCCGGATCTGCCGGGACTGACCTTCGACCCGCTGCTCGCCCGCCTCCTGCACGAGGAGCCGGTTGCCCGGGTGAGGCTTCCCCACGGTGACGGCCACGCATGGCTGGTGACCCGCTACGAGGATGTTCGGTTCGTCTCCCTGGACCCCCGGTTCAGCCGCCGGGCCGTCGTCGGGCGGCCCGTCACACGGCTCGCGCCCCACTTCATCCCCATGGACGGGGCGGTCGGGTTCGCCGATCCACCGGACCACACACGGATGCGGCGCGTGGTGGCCCGGGCGTTCACCTCCCGCTCGCTGCGCGTCCTGCGCGGGCACGCCGAAGAGGTGGTGGACGGACTGCTCGGCCGTATGGAAGAACGGGGCGGCCCGCTCGACCTGATGGCTCACCTCCACAGGCCCTTCCCCCTCGCCATGGTGTGCGCGCTCATGGGAGTGCCCGAAGAGGATCAGACGCGTATGGGGCACTGGACCGACACGATCCTGTCGGCGGCGCACGGCCGGGAGGCCAGCGAGGCCGCCAAGGCGGAGATGGCGGCCTCCTTCCGTGATCTGCTGGCGCGGCGCAGGGTCGAGCCGCGGGAGGATCTCGCCGGTGCGCTGGCGGACGCCGTCGACAGTGGTGTGCTGGACGCGGACGAAGCCGTCGGGCTCGCCGTACTGGTCCAGATCGGCGGCGCGCACGCCGTCCGGAACAACAGCGCCAACATGGTGTACGCCCTCCTGACCCGTCCCGCGCATCTCGCCCGGCTGCGGGCCGAGCCGGGGCTCGTCCCGCAGGCGGTGGAGGAGCTGTTGCGCTACATCCCGCACCGCAACGCCGTGGGCCTGTCCCGCATCGCCCTGGAGGACGTCGAAGTGGGAGGGGTACTGATCCCCGCGGGCGAGGCGGTCTACGTCTCGTATCTCACCGCCAACCGCGACCCGAAGGTCTTCGCCGATCCGGAACGGCTCGACTTCGACCGCGTCCACAATCCGCACGTCGCCTTCGGCTACGGCCCTCACTACTGCCCGGCCGCCACGCTGGCCCGGATGGAGTCCGAGGTCCTGCTCCGCTCGCTGTGGGACCGCTTCCCTCGTCTGCGCCTCGCCGTGCCGGAGAGCGAACTCCCATGGGAGCGGGGGGCTTTGATCCGCGGCCCCAGGCAGCTGCCGGTGACCTGGTGACCATGGACAACGACTTCGACCGCGTCCCCCGATCCCGGCCCGAGGAGGCAGCCGTGCACAAGTCCGAGACCGGTGGCATGGAGGGTCTGGTGGTGCCGCCCGGCGGCGGCCGCACCATCAGGACCGCCGCCCAGCAGGTGACGTTCAAGGTCACCGGCACGCACAGCTCGTTCGCGTCCACCTTCGAAGTGGTCGTCCCACCGGGCTTCGACGTCGGGGCCCATGCGCACGCCCGCAGCGAAGAGCTGTTCTACGTCCTCGAAGGCGAACTCGACGTCATGGCCTTCGAGCCGAAGGTCCGCACCCGCGACGACTGGCGTCAGTGGGAATCCCGCTCCGGCCGCCGCCACGTCCGCGCGACGGCCGGCACCATGTTGCTCGTACCCCGCGGGTGCCCCCACGCGTTCGCCAACCCGACCGGCCGTCCCGCCAGAATGCTGCTCCAGTCGGCCCCGCCTCCGGACCACGAGCGCTATTTCGAAGAGCTGCTCGATCTGCTCGACGGTGGCGGCGACGTCGATCAGGCAGCCGTGGAAAAGCTCCGGAGCCGTTACGACATCGAGCAGCTGACCCCGCTGCGGCACTGCCCACCCGACCCCTCCGCAGCCGCAACGGCGACGGTGCCACGAAAGGTCACGTTGTGAACGAGGTCGTACGAAGCAGCGCGGGAGACACCGGACGCACAGAAACCGTGGCGCTGCCGGGCATGCGTGCCGGGGACGGGGAAGCGGGACGTACGCCCTGCGCCTGCGCGGCGGGCCCGGCGACCGACGCGGCGAAACCGCACTCCTGCGAGAGGCCCATCGTCCACTTCTGGCCGATGGACCACCTCGACGCGCTCGACTTCGATCCCCTGCTCCACCGGCTGCTGAGGGACGAGCCCGTGGCCCGTGTCCGTATGCGATTCGGAGAAGGACACGCCTGGTTGGTCACCCGCTACGACGACGTCAAGGAGGTCACCTCGGATTCGCGCTTCAGCCGGGCGCTCACCGTCGACCGGCCCGTGACGAGCATGACCCCGCACAATGTCGCCCCCGCCCGCGGCATCGGCCGCACCGACGCACCCGACCACACGAGGCTGCGACGCCTGGTGGCCCACGCCTTCAACCGCAAGCGCACGGCGGCCCTGGCGCTCCGGACCGAGACGATCGCCGAAGAGCTCATCGACATGATGATGCGTCAGGGCGCACCCGCCGACCTTGCGCGCTACGTGACCGGTCCGCTGCCCGAGCGAGTCATCGGCACGCTCCTCGGTGTACCGGAGACCGACCTCGACCGGCTCCAGGCGTGGCGCCGCGTCATCCTGTCGACGGACCACTCCCTACAGGAGAGCACCACGGTCAAGTCGGAGATCGCCGCCTACTTTCGCCACTTGGCCGATCACCGGCTCGAGAGTCCCGGCGACGACCTGTTCAGCGAGCTGTCCGCCGCTCAGGCTCGAGGTGCGTTGAGCCGGCCGGAGCTCATCTCCCTGGCGGTGATGATCGTGCTCAACGCCCTGGACCAAGTGCGCAATCAGAGCACGACCATGGTCTACACCCTGCTCACGCACCAGGAGCAACTGGCGAAACTCCGCTCACGTCCCGAGCTGCTCCCGACGGCCATCGAGGAACTCCTCCGGTTCATCCCTCAGCGCAACGGTGTTGGTATGCCACGCATCGCCACCACAGACGTCACCGTGGGCGATGTGGTCATCCGTGCCGGGGAAGCCGTCTACGTCTCCTACCTGGCCGCCAACCGTGACCCCGGCGTCTTCGCCGGCCCCGACCGCTTGGACCTGACACGTGACGAGGCGCCGAACCTGGCTTTCGGTCACGGCCCGCACTACTGCCTCGGCGCCGCACTCACCCGCATGCAATGTCACACCATCCTGTCCACCCTGCTGCGCAAGGCTCCCGGTCTGCGCTTGGCGGTCCCACCCGAGGAGGTGCGCTGGCGTCGCGGCACGATCAACCGCGGCCCGGAGACGCTGCCCCTCGCCTGGTGACCCTGAAGGTGCGCGGGGTCGACGTGGAACGGGGACCCGTCGTGCGCCGAGACGGTGGGCGCGGTCGGCTGCCTCGGCTTCGGTCAACGGTCCGGTCCGGGCGCGCTTGGTAGTAGAGGGAAAGGCTCATGCGCCGAGCGTAGGGGCGGGGTCGGACAACGCTTCTGCGGGAGGAATCACGCGACATCAGGGCATCTGAGCACCATCGCGAGCCGCTGACCCCCGTGTCCGCCCAGTGTCCATGCCTTGTGGAGTCGCGCCGAGCTCATGCCGCATCGCCGTTCTCATGGCCCTCAGCTTGGCCCAGATCTCTTCCTGCTCCGTGGCTGCGGCGTCCAGCGATTCCCCCGGCCCGGGGTCATTGCGTTCAAGACGCTTGAGGTGGCCGTAGACATCATTCAGGGCCCGGTTGACGACACTCGCCCGTGTGAGCACCTCATCGGAGGCGATCATCTGCGCTTCGGAGTACCGATCGCGATGCGCCTTCTTCGCCTCTTCGAGGTCCGCTCTGTTGGAGTCGTCCACGGCACGCTCCCGTATGACGTGCAAGTAGCGATTGAGGGCCGTGGTGAACTGACGGGCATCACGGTTGAGTTCCGTGTAGCAGGTGCGGCGAAGCGCGTGGTTCTCCCGAACCTCCTCGAGGCTACGAAGAAGCTCGATCTCCCGGCGCTTCGCGCGTTCAGAGCCACGCAGGGTGAGGAGGGAGCCCCCCAGAGTTCCAGCGACGCCTGCTACCGCGATGATCACTGAGCCGAGTTCCACGGCCACGCTCCTTTAGGTCTCTTGGGATTTTCGACTCGGCGCGACGATCGTTCGACGGCGCTTGCTCGCCCGCTACCGCCGGGCCGCCTCACGACCCGGAATCCCGCACCACGCCGGCGATGACCGTGGCGACGACCTTGTGGACGGCTCCGGCCTCCGGCGGGGTGCCCTTCCGGTCGGCGAACAGGAGATGGCCCGTGCCGATCAGTGTCGGGGCGAGGGTGTCGACGTCGACGTCGGGGGCGAGACGGCCCAGGTCCCGTTCGGCGGTGAGGTAGGAGGCGATCATGGCCGTCGCCTCCGTCAGGAGCGGGATGCCGTGCGGTGTGGTCCGGCGCAACCGGGCGCGAAGGGCGTCCCGCGAGGTGACGAGGCCGACGATCGCCACGCCGACCGACTCGAAGAGGGTCGTCAGCGCCTCGGTGAGATGGTCGGCGGGGGTGCCGGTCCCGGCGGCGGCGCGCAGGGTGGCGGCCTGGTTGTCGAGCCGGGCGACGCGGTCCCGTACGAGCTCCGCGAGGAAGGCGTCGAAGTCGGCGAAGTGGCGGTGCAGGACGCCTTTGGCGCAGCCGGCCTCCGTGGTGACCGCCCGGCTGGTGAGGGCGTTCGGGCCGTCGCGGAGCAGGACGCGTTCGGCGGCGTCGAAGAGTTGCTCACGGACGTCACGGATGGCCACCCCTGTCGGCATCGTGCCCCCTTCTGCCCTTGTGGGCCTGTCCGGTGACGAGTGGACGAGCGCCCACCAATAGTGGGCACATGCCCACTGTACCGCCGGAGCGAGCGCTCCCCTCACACCACGAGAGCCATCAACACCGGGACGCGGCAGAGTCGTTCGGCTCGGACGCCGCGCGGTACGACCGGGCCAGACCGCGCTACCCGGACGCCAGGGTGCGCCGGATCGTCGAGGCCGGCCCCGGCCCCGACGTCCTCGACGTCGGCTGCGGGACCGGTATCGCCGCCCGGCAGTTCCGGACGGCCGGCTGCGAGGTGCTCGGAGTCGAGCCCGACGCGCGGATGGCCGAGTGGGCTCGGCAGTTCGGGGTCGATGTCGACGAAGCGACATTCGAAGCCTGGTAACCCTCGGGCCGGACCTTCGATCTGGTCGTCGCCGGCCAGGCCCGGCATTGGATAGACCCGGTGGAGGGAGCGGCCAAGGCCGCGGGGGCGCTTCGCCCCGGAGGCCGGTTCGCGGCGTTCTGGAACGTGTTCCAACTTCCGCCCGACCTCGCGGAAGCCTTCGCCACGGCCTACGCGCGGATCACGCCCGACTCGCCCCTGAGCCCCGACATGGTGAAGAAGCCGGCCCTGGACGGCTATCAGGTGCTGTTCACCAGGACGACGGAGGGGCTCCGGGAATCCGGCGGGTTCAGATCCCGAGCAGTGGCGATTCGACTGGGAGTGGTCCTACACGCGGCAGGCGTGGCTGGACCAGATGCCCACCCATGGCGCCCTCACTCGGCTCCCGCCGGACAAGCTGGAGGAGATCCTGGCAGGCGTCGGGTCCGCCATCGACGCGATGGGCGGCAGCTTCACGATGCGCCATGCGACGGTCGTCGTCACCGCGACGCGAACCGGGATCGCGTGACGACGTCTTGACGCGGTCCGAGAACGCCGGCGTCACTCACTCGCCGCGAGCACTCGCCGCGAATCGGTCGAGGGCTTGGAGCACATGGCCCCGCGTCGCCGCGCCGCCGAGATGGCCCGCATCCTCGACGACCTTCAACTCGGCGTCGGACCAGGCACGTTGCAGCTCCCACGCGGTGTCGAGCGGGCCGCCCATGTCGAGTCGGCCGTGGACCAGGACGCCTGGGATGCCGGCCAGCCGCCCGGCTTCCCGGAGCAGTACGCCTTCGTCCAGCCACGCGCCGTGGGAGAAGTAGTGGGAGCAGATGCGCACCAGCGCGAGTCGAGCGGTCGGCGGGCGGTCGCCGTACGGGTTGGACGTACCTTTCGTCTCCCCGGACAGAACCGTGTCCTCCCAAGCGCACCAGTCGGTTGTGGCCTTCTCCCGCACCTCGGGATCGGGGTGCTCCATCAGCCGGGCGTACGCCGCGACGACGTCACCGTCGCGCGGAGTGCCCGGGGCGCCCGCGAGGAAGCGTTCCCACTGTTCGGGGAAGAAGCGGCCGACGCCTCGGTAGAGCCAGTCGATCTCCGTGCGGCGGGTGGTGGTGACGCTGGAGATGACGATCTCGGACACGCGCTCAGGGTGCTGTTCCGCGTAGGCCAGGAGCAGCGTGGAGCCCCAGGACCCGCCGTACAGCAGCCAGCGGTCGATGCCCAGGTGTTCCCTCAGCCGCTCCATGTCGGCGATGAGGTGGTGGGTGGTGTTGAGCCGCATGTCGGTGGAGGGGTCGCCGGCGTGCGGTGTGCTGCGGCCGCAGCCGCGCTGGTCGAACAGGACGATCCGGTACCGCTCCGGGTCGAAGTACTGCCGGACGCCCGTGCCGCACCCGGAACCCGGCCCGCCGTGGACGACGAGCGCCGGCTTGCCGTCGGGGTTGCCGCAGACCTCCCAGTACACGAGGTTGCCGTCGCCGACGTCGAGCATCCCCTTCTCGTACGGCTCGATCGGTGGGTAAAGCTCGGCCATGTCCACATCTCCTCACCCCGGGGCGGCAATTGCGTCGAGTTGCGTCAGCGTCCGGCCGGTGGCGACCGAGTCGATGACACCGTGCCAGGCCATGCGGTTAACCCCCGCGAAGAGGCCCGTCGGCGAGGTCGAGGATCCGTTCCGCCAGGCGCCCCTCGAACCGGAGAGTCTCCCGGCAGGTCTCGTCCCCGTCCTCGATGAGCACGGCAAGATCGAGATCACTGCTCGCGGTCGCCCGCCCCGAGGCGGTGGAGCCGGCCAGGGACCACGGCGAGCGTCTCGGGGAAACGGGCACGCGCGAGGCGTCACGCCGCGGCGACCGGTCCCGGATCCATGCGGGTCAGGATGTCATGATCACCCCCGCGGCAGCGAACCGCTTTTCGGCATCCACGACCCTGACCCCTACAGGCCCGTGACGGTCGGCGGGGCGGAGCCAGTGAGCGGTTCTTCAGGGCGCCCTTCCGCTGCCCCGGCTGGACGCGGCGGGGGGCCGATGCGTGATGATGTGCCCCGAGCCAGTGGGTAGTTGATCCGAAGTAGCCGGTTGGGGGCACTGCTCATGAACGATGCGGTCGAGTTGGCGGACACGCTCGCGCCGTTGCGTCAGGAACTGAGCCGCGCCATGTCGGACGGTGAGGACTCGACGCCGCGCTGGTCCTCGGAGCGATTAGCGAATGGACGGTCTGGCACGGCTCGGTGCTTGCCGTGATCTCGATACACCTGACACTGGAGGAACAGTTGACTGACGACCGTGCGCGTCTCGCCCACCTCATCGGCTTCGGCCACGCCCGCTTGAGCGGAGGCCCGCTGGGGGACGCGGTCGACCTGTTCACCGAGCTGGCCGAGCGCCTCGACGACCGCCGCGCGCTGCAGAACGCCATGTTCGGTCTGGGTGACGCCCACCGTCAGCTGGGCAGCCTCGACGCCGCCGTGGGCCCGCTGGCCCGGGCGGGCGACCTGGCCCATGAGAACGGCGACGCCGAAGCCGAGGCGCATGCCGTCCTGAGCCTCAGCCTTGCCCAGAGCACGCTGGGAGACGGGGCGGCGGCTCTCGCCGGTGCTGATCGGCTGAGCGCGGTCGCCGCCGCGTCGGGGGACCTGCTCACCGAGGCCCGTTCGTGGAACGCCCGCTTCACGGCCCTGCTGACCATGGGCCGCTGGGAGGAGACCATCGCGGCCGGTGACAGGGCCGTTCTCGCCTACCAGGACGCCGGGATCAAGGAAGCGACGGACTACGCGCTGAACGCCAAGGGCGTGTCCCTGCTCGCCCTCGGACGGGTCGCGGACGCGCTGACGTCGCTGGAGGCCGCGCTCCAAGCGGCGTCGACGATGGAGAATCCGCGCACCGAGGGAGTCTGTCTCTACAACATCGCGTGGACGCACTGGGTCGAGGGCCGGTACGGACAGGCAGCCGAGACCGCCGAGCGCTCCGCCGCGTCCCTGAACCTCGCCGGGGCCGGGGAAGCCGCCGCGGCGGAGGCGCTCGCCGAAGCGGCCCGCGCCCTGGCGGTGCCCGACGCCCGGGCCGCCGACGGGCAGGCGGCCGTGGCAGCGGGCGCACTGGCCCGGGCCGCCGAGGGCGTCGGCCGCAATGTCGAGATGGTCCGGCCGTCGTGGCTCCTCGAGGAGGCGGAGCGGCTGCGCGGAGGGGCCTGAGGACCGAGGAGGGCGCCCGGTGGCCGGCCGGACGCCGGGACCGGGAAACGGGGAGGCATGTGCGGTGGGCGTCCTGGAACGCTCCGGAGTGCGGGCGTGGCTGCGTCCGTTCGTGGCCGAGGCTCGCCCACCTGCTTCTGCGGAGCGTGGGTGAGCTACTGCGCGAAGACCGTCGGCGCGGCTGGGGCGTGACGCGGCGGCATAGTGCCGCCGTCGATCAGACCCCAGCCGGCCCGCCTTCCCTCTCTGACGAGCGGCGGCGTGAGGAGCCGGGTCAGGGGAAGCGCGGGCAACCGAGGAACTCCGCGGTGGCCGTCACGAACCGGTCGGCGTCGTCGAGCCACGGAAAGTGTCCGGCCCCGGGTTGAACGACGAGCTGGGCGTGCGGAAAGAGCCCGGCGAGCTCCGCCACCGCGCTGGGAGGGGAATTGAGATCGACCTCCCCGGCGAGGAGCAGCACGGGCTGATCGAACCGTGCGAGTGCCGCGCGCGTGGCATCCGGGTCGAAGGCACCCTCCGCACCGAAAACAGCCGCTGCTTCCTTGTTTCGCTGCCCGTCCTCCGCAGCCCGGTGGGCCCGTGCCGCCTCGTCCCAGCGGCCGTAGTAGAACGGCGCGATCTCCTGCCAGGAGTCGGCGGTCGCCTTGCCGGCGA
Organism: Streptomyces sp. NPDC038280; assembly: GCF_055600045.1. Classification (NCBI taxonomy): domain Bacteria; kingdom Bacillati; phylum Actinomycetota; class Actinomycetes; order Kitasatosporales; family Streptomycetaceae; genus Streptomyces; species Streptomyces sp. NPDC038280. Next base: position 58,606 of record NZ_JBVJYZ010000014.1, on the reverse strand, counting down.
CGATCGCTTCCAGGCCGGCGAACGCGGCCGGGAACCACGGCTCGTCCCGGCGCAGCCGAGCCGTCTCGCGCCGGACGTCCCCGGCGATCGCGATACCGGCGGCCATGGTGCTCGGACTGATCAGGGCGAGCCTGCTCACCCGCCGCGGGTGACGCTCGACATAGCGCGCGGCCAGATTCGCGCCGGCGGAGTGTGCCAGCAGATCCAGCCGGTCGAGGCCCAGATGGACGCGCAGGGCCTCCACATCGTCGACGAGTCGGTCACAGCGGTACGAGGCAGGGTCCTCGGGCGTCTCCGATCGGCCGGTTCCCCGAAGGTCCAGCGTGATCAGCTGTCGGTGCGCGGAGAGGCCGCCGAGGTCTCCGAGATAGACGGAGTCCTGCATCGGGCCTCCGGGAAGGCAGACCACCGGAAGGCCCTCACCCGACAGGTGAGCGGCGAGCTTGGTTCCGTCGGGCGCGGAGAAGAAAGGCATGGCCGGAACCCTCTCACCGACTTTCGGACAGAGCAACCGAGTAGTCCGCAGCGCACCCGGCCGTCCACCCGCCCGGGCTGAGGCGGGGCCCCCGTGACTCCTCGACCACGGGCCCGTCCTGGCACCGGAGTGATCCGACCGCCCCCGTCCGCAACGGGCCGGGCTCGACTTCGTAGAGTTACCGGGGTGACCCAACACCACGCGTTCGACGCCCACTTGCCCATGCTCACCGTGCCCCAGGCCTCACACCTGCGGAGTCTGGCCGCCGATTACCTCTCCACACGGCACGGCGTGCACGTGACGGTCGAAGGAGATGCTGTCGAGCACAACGGCCGCCGCAGTCCGCTCACGAACGTGGCGCAGCGGTGCCGGACGGTGGCCGAGGAGCACTGGCCGAGGATGGTCCACGAACACTTCGCCCGTTTGGAGACCGCGTCCCAGGGCGCTGAGGGGGCGGAGGAGCTGCTGCGGCAGACGTATCTGCGCCTCCTGCCCGCCGACGCCCTTCCCGCCGACGCCGCGGACGGATTCCGCTATGTGCGTCCGGCGGCCGAAGGGCTGATCGCGGCTCTGGCGCTCGACGCGCCGAGCTCCGTACGGATCCTGACCGACCATGACATGGCACTCGCCGGCGTGGACGCAGTGTGGGCGGCGGGCCGGGCAAACCTGCTTCGCGAACCGGTGGAGCATGCGGAGGTGAGCGGGCCGTCGGGAGCGCTCTTGCAGTCGATCAGCGGCGAGTCCCACTTCGTGTCGAGCAAGGCGCTCGTACTGCCCGAGCTGTCCCGGGCCGTCACCGGGCGGGAGCTGCCGGAGGCCGGAGCCCTCGTTGTCGTCCCGACCCGGCATCTGCTGGCGTTCCACCCGATCGTCGACGGAACCGTGGTGGACGCGGTCAACGACCTGGGCGCGTACGCCCTCGGCGCATATCAGGACGGACCCGGCTCGCTCTCGCCAGGGCTGTACTGGTGGCACCAGGGACGCCTGGTGTCCCTCACGCACATCGACCACGAGAGCCGCTCCATGTCCGTGGTGGTTCCTCCGGAGTTGATGGAACTGATGAAGAGCCTGCGCGACCGGGACGACGCCGGGAGCCCGGAGACCGATGTGCCGGGCGTGGCCGATGTCGACCGACTCGCCCACGCGGTGGAGGAGTTCGTCGCGCGCATCGCAGAGGATCCGAGCGCCTTCGGCGGTGGTTTCGGGGCCGCCGTCGCACACGCACACGAGCGCTGCGGCGAAGACCCCGACGCGGGGGCCCTGGAGACGTGGGAGGCCTGGGTCACGGCCATGCAGATCGGCAGCGCGATGTTCGCCACCACGCTCACCCGGGGAGGGACCGTGGAGTGCCGCGTGGGTGACCGCGTACTGGCCCTGCCCGCCACCGGCCCCGCGCCCTACGCCGACGCCCGTGCCTGGCTCGACGCCTTCTGGCTCGCCCTCGTCTGCAGGGAACACGACCGGCTCACGCGTCTGTGCCAGGTCCCGCTGGACGACCTGCGCCGTGTCGGCCCTGCGGACGACTACCTCTTCCACTGGATCGACACCCTGCAGAGCTACTGGCTGAGGGTCCCCATGGACGACATCGTCCCCAAACTGGTCGCCGCCATGAACACGTCCCATCCGGACGTCGCGACCCGCACCTCGAGCGACTTCCTGAACCTGGTCGACTACCAGCCCATCGCTCTCTTCCACCGCATCCTCACGAACGACCACGACGCCTTCGCCCAGGCCCTCACCGAGGCGCTCGCCCACCACGAGCGGTACTGGAACGGCTCGGGCGACCCCCGCGGCCGGGTGGCGCTGGGGCCCCTCGCGATGGCGTGTCTCGCCCACGACGGGGGCTTCCCCATCGACACCGCGTCGCCGTTCCTGCCCACGTACCTCCTCAACCGCGCATGGTTCGGTGAGTTCGCCACCTGAGCCGGCCCTGCGTCCTGCACGCCGCGGAGGGGGCCCGTCCGACGGCAGGCCCTCGCGTGCTCAGCCCCGGCGGTGAGGTCCCGCTCCTCGACAGGGGGCCTTCCGCCGGGGATGCAGCTTGGGCGTCCGCGCGTCACAGTAGGAGCGTGGGGTGTGCCCCCGCGAGGCGGGCGCGCCTTCCGGAAACGAATCCGCCTTGCCGAGAGCAAGCGAGGGCTCGCGCACTCTGCCCGGAGCCCGAAAGGCGGTGTGGGCAGTGGTGGTACACCGGATTCTGGGACCTCAGGACGGCGAGCTGTACCAGCCGGATCAGGCCTGCGGAGACCGCTTCCTGATCAACAGCGGCGACTGGGGCGGCCGCTTCGCGCTCGTCGAGCATCGGCTCCCCCCACGGGTGCTCGCCGCCCCTGTCCACAAGCACACCCGCGAGGACGAGTTCAGTTTCATTCTCGAAGGGACCGTCGGCGCCAGGTTCGGCGGTAAGGACGTGGTGGCCAGACCGGGTGACCTGGTCTTCAAGCCGCGCGGCGAGTGGCACACCTTCTGGAACGCGGGCGAGGAACCGGCGCGGTTGCTGGAGATCATCTCGCCCGGGGGCCTGGAGGAGCTGTTCCGGTGGCTCGACCAGCTCACGGAGGAACTGAGCCCCTCGCAGCTGGAGGAGAAGGTGGGGCCCTACGGTTGCCTGGCCGACATGAAGGCCACGATGGCGCTGGTCAACGAGCAGGGGCTCGTGTTCTAGGCGTCGCCGACGCGCTTCTGTCCGGCCGGCGTCAGAGCCGTGTGCAAGGCGTCGAGGGCGGCCGGGTACGCACCCTCGGAGGGCGCGGCGAAGCCGATCATCAGGCCTTGGGGGCGTCCGGCGGGGTCGTGGTGAAGTTCCGTCAGGCCGCGCAGGGCGAGACCCCGGCCTGCGGCGTCGGCCAGGATCCGGTGTTCGGCGGGGTGGTCGTCGGCGAGTGTGACGAGTACGTGGAGTCCGGCGGGAACGCCGTGCGGGGTGAGGCCGGGGGCGGCGGGGAGGCGGTCGAGGAGCAGCTGACGGCGCCGGCGGTACCGCAGACGCGAGGAGCGGATGTGGCGGTCGTAGGCGTGGGTGGCGATCAGGTCCGCGAGGACGAGCTGCGCCAGTGTGTCGCCGTAGAGGTCGGCCTCGTGCTTGGCCCGCACGAGAGGACGTACGAGGTCCGGGGGCAGGACCATCCACGCGAGCCGCAGAGCGGGACCGAGCGTCTTGGAAGCGGTGCCGCAGTACACGACGTGTTCGGGCGCGGTGCCCTGGAGAGCGCCGACGGGTTGGCGGTCGTAACGGAACTCGCCGTCGTAGTCGTCCTCGACGATCAGGCCACCCGTGGAATGCGCCCACGCGTGCGCTGCCTGACGGCGCCGCGGATGCAGGGGGACCCCGGTCGGGTACTGATGGGCGGGGGTGAGAAAGACCGCGCCCGTGCGGCTGGTCAGTGCCTCCACGCGGGCACCGTGCGCGTCGACGGGTACGGGAAGGGTACTGAATCCGGCGCGTTGGAGGACTTCACGGTAGAGGTCGTGGCCCGGGTCCTCCGTCGCGACGGTGCCGACGCCGCGCTCCGACAGGACGCGACCGAGCAGGTTCACGCCCTGGTAGTAGCCGGCGGTGATCACGATGCGGTCCGGGGTGGCGAGTACACCGCGCGTACGGCCGAGGTACTCGGCGAGGGCGGTGCGCAGTTCGATGTGGCCCTGAGGATCCCCGGAGCCGAACACCTCGGGACGCGCACGGTTGAGGACCCGCCGGGTGGCGGAGAGCCAGGCACGGGTGGGAAAGGCGCTGATGTCCGGAAGACCCGGGCGCAGATCGTGGAGGGGCGGTACCGAAGTGGCCCCGGGGCTCGTGGCCTTGGCGCCGTGGGGCGGCGTGCCGGCCACGGTGGTGCCGGATCCGGGGCGTGAAGTGAGATACCCCTCCGCGACCAGCTGGTCGTACGCGGCGGTGACCGTTCCCCGTGAGAGCCCGAGGTCCCGGGCCAGGCCACGGGTGGACGGCAGGCGTGCTCCGGAGGCCAGATGGCCTTCCTGCACCGCGCGCCGCAGGGCGGACTCCAGGCCGGCGCGCCGACCGGCCGCCGGGTCCAGCTCGATATGGAGATCCACTCGCGAACTGGACCAATGATTCTGCATAGATGTGGATCTTAACGATGGTCCTGTCGCGCTCATAGGTTCGTGACCGGCATCGACGCGCGCGACCTCACGTCCGGGCCCCTGCGGTCTGTCCGTCTGCGTGGCCCGCGCCTTCGCACCCTCGCACCTTCGCGCCACACGGCGAGAGGAAAGGACTCCAACGGTGATCGTCATCGCTCACATCAGCGACCTCCACATCGACGGCGGGCAGCGCAGCGGCGACCGGACCCGTGTGGTCATGGACTATCTGAACGCACTCCCCTGGGACCTGGATGCCGTCCTGGTGACGGGCGACATCGCCGATCACGGACTGGCGGCCGAGTACGAGCGGGCCCGAAGACTGTTGACGTCCCGCCATCCGACGCTGGTCTGTCCCGGCAACCACGACGAACGCTCCGCGTTCCGGCGCGTACTGCTCGGCTTCGCGGAATCAGCGACTCCGATCAACCAGGTGCACCGCCGTGACGGGGTCACCATCGCCCTGTGCGACTCCTCGGTCCCGGGCAAGGACGAGGGCTACCTCGATGACGAGACGCTTGCCTGGCTGGACGGCGTTCTCTCCGAGACCCCTCGGGAGGTGCCTGTCCTGGTCGGGTTTCACCACCCGCCCGTCCTGCTGCACGACCCGTTCATCGACGGCCTGCGCCAGTTCGGCGAACAGCGCCTGGCGGAAATGGTTGAGTGCCACCCCCACGTCGCGGCCTTCCTCTGCGGCCACGCGCACACCTCCGCCGCGACGACCTTCGCGGGCCGTCCCCTGCTCGTGGCCCCCGGAGTGGCCTCCACGCTCCGTCTGCCGTGGGAACACCGGGCCCACCCCGAGGACCATGTGTACCTGGAGCAGCCGCCCGCTCTCGCCTTCCACGTCCTGGAGGACGGGGGGCGGCTGACCACTCATTACCGGGGCCTGAGCGTCTGACCAGGGGGACATCACCCGTGGTACCGAGAAGGCGGTCGCACCCCGGTGAAGGCCGCCGCGCCGGTGACGAAGCGGGCGGGGACATGGGCGGACCCCCTCGGAGTCCACCCATGTCCCGGTCGGCCGGCCCGGTCAGTTCCTGCCGAGCAGCGCGTTCACTTGCCGAGCAGCTTCCGCATACGCGTGATCTCGGCGGTCTGGGACGTGATGATCGCCTCGGCCGTGGCCTTGGCGGGCTTGTACGAACCCGCGGACTGCTCGGTCCCGGCCATCTCCACCGCCCCCTCATGGTGCTTGATCATCATTTCCATGAAGGCGGTGTCGAACGCCTTGCCCGAGGACTTCTCCAGCTTGTCCATCTCCTCGCCGGTCATCATCCCGCCACCCATGCCGTGACCGAAGTGGTCCATCGCCCCCGCGGCGGGCACCTCCTCGCCCCAGGACTCCAGCCATCCCGACATCATCTTGATCTCCGGGTCCTGTGCCTTCTTGATCTCGGCGGCGAGCTTCTTCACCTCGGCGGACTGCGCCCGGGTGGTGGCGAGATCGGCCATCTCCACGGCCTGCCGGTGATGGGGGATCATTCCCTGGGCGAAGGCGATGTCGGCGTCGTTGTGCTGCCCCCGCACAGTCGGGGACGAGGCGGGCGCGCTCGGCCGGCCGGTGGTGTGGCCGCCGTGTCCGGCGGAACCATCCCCGCCCGAGCCGCAGGCGGCCAACACCAGAGCGGCGGCACCCGCGGCGGCGACGGTGACAGTACGGCGGACGAGGGAACGCTTGCTGTTCATGGTTCGTGCGACTCCTTGCTGCGCAGCCCTTCGAGGGCATGCGTCGAGTACGGAAAGTGGGCGTGCCGAAGCGCGCGGCACCGCTCACCGGCCACGCCGGAGAGAGGCGCCGTACGGCCGCTCTATATCCGCAGGAGTTGCAGCTCGGACAGGTCGGGAGGCGCCCGGCCGCGCGCGACGGCCCCCGGCATGCCACCGGGCAGCGCCACGACGCCGGCGGCGTCCCTCAGGGCGGCGGTCAGCGCGGGCGGGGCGTACGGGGAACCGACCCCGGCCGCGACGCACGCCCCGTCCGCGTGATCGAGGTGCTCGTCCGACCGACCGGTCATGTGCGAGCAGGCATCGCCCGCTCGATGAACGGCAGCCGCCCGGACTTCGGCCGGCCGAGGCAGTGCTCGATGGAGTACTTCCCGCTGGAGAGCTTCCGGATGGAGTACTCCCGGCTGGAGCGCTGACATGCCGTGCCCGGCATCCGCGTGCATCGTCGACGCCCCGGGCGCCAGCGCGTGCATACCCAACACGCCTGCCAGCACGGCCAGTACGAGCAACAGCAGGCCACGCCCGGCGGGGCGGCGGCTCACCATGGCGCTGCTGGTCATGCGCACATCGTACGGGCCACCAGGAAGCCGACCGGCGTGGGTGGGGGGCGTGGCGCATGAGTCTGAGGGCAGTCGCCCGCGACACCGCCCGTGAGAAGATCCATTCCCCGTGTGGCCGATCCGACATGGACGAACATGGAAGGTGACGATGTACGCGATATCCCTGGGTGACGACGGCGCTGAGCTGCGCCCCCTCGAACCGTGGCAGGCGGAGGACTTCCTGGCCCACGTGGACCGAGGGCGGGAGTTCATCGGGCAGCACAACGGGCTGCCCGACGTCGTGACGGACCTGGAGTCGAGCCGGGCCTTCCTGCAGGCGTACGCGGACAGGACCGCAGCGGACACCGGACGGCTCTACGGCATCTGGACGGACGGCGAACTGGTCGGCGCGGTCCTCTTCCGAAAGCTGGACGTCGCTCAGGGCACCGCCGAGGCGGGCTGCTGGCTCGAGCCGTCGGCGGTGGGCAGGGGGCTGGTGACCCGGGCCGTGCGCGCGATCATCGACTGGGCCGTGGAGGAGCGGGGCATCCACCGCGTGGAGTGGTGGGTCTCGGTGGGCAATGAGCCCAGCATCGCCGTGGCCCGGCGGCTCGGGATGACCAAGGACGGCGTCCTTCGCGAGAGTTATCTGTACCGGGGCAAGCGTCACGACGAGGAGATCTGGTCGGTGCTCGCCCCGGACTGGCGGGCCGCGAGGCAGGCGTCCTGAGCCCTGGAGGACCGGCGGACTTCCGGCATTTCCGCGGACCCGGCCTCCGGCGGGGCCTCCCCCTCGGGCGGGTCGTCGTCAGCTCCTTCCGCGCCGGCCACCTCCCGCGTGGTCGGCCGGGCCTTCGACGCCTTCTCGAGGGGCAGTTGGAAGCGGGAGTCGACCACGCCGGGTGGCGCGACCGTACGCGGGACGGCCACCGTGACGCCGACGGGGGGAACGGAGGCTTCGGCATCTCCTGGACCGGCGGCGGCGCCCCGGTCAAGTGGAACGGATCCTGGATGCTGCGCGGCGGCCACCTGGTCATCGAGGTCTTGGAGGCCCCCGGAGGCGTGGAGCGGCTGAACGGCGGCGAGGCCCTCACCGTCCCCTCGACAGTCGCTGACGGCGTCTCGCTCTCTCTCCCCTGGAAGCCGCCGGGCGCTCACGACACCGGCGACGGGGAGCAGTTGAAGGTGACCTATCGGAACAACGTGCTGCAGATCGTCCACATCGAATCCAGCGGCAGCAGGTCGGTCCACGTCCCCACCCGGGCGTGATCCGCTACCGCCCCGGGCGGGGCGCCCGACCACATTGCGACGTTTAGGGCGGGAAGCGTCGGTAACGCTGGGTGACACAAGCCTCGCATGAGGACGTCTCTGCGAAAGGGCCCAGCATGTCAGTCGGCATTATCAGCATCCTGGCCGTGGCAGCGGCCATCATCGTGGCGCTCATCTGCGCGCGGCCTCTGCTGCACAGCAGCGGCGGCAGTCTGATCAGGCGGTTCGGACCGGAGTACGAGCGGTCGGTCAGCCGGCACGAGGGCGACAACCGTGCGGCGCTACGGGAATTGAGCGAACGCGTCCGCCGCTACGGTGACCTCTCGCCCCACGACTTGTCGGCGCACGCCCGTGAACAGTACGTCGCACAGTGGGCCGGTCTGCAGGAGCGGTTCGTGGACGCGCCCGCCGACGCCGTGGCCGGCGCGACTCTCCTCCTCGACCGCCTGGCGCGCGACCGCGGCTACCCCTCCGGTGACATCGATAAGCAGATCGACGCCCTGTCCGTCCGCCACGCGCACCACGTCGACGGCTACCGTCGACTTCACCGCTTCGCGCAGCACGCTCACGCGGGGACGAGCGAGACGAACACCGAGGAGATGCGCCGGGCCATGGTCGCCGCGCGCGGCCTGTTCGAGCAACTGGTCACCGCGCAGCCCTCCGAGCACCGTGCCGGCGCTCGCCGGCTGCTGCGCGTGCCCCGGCAGAACCGCCACAGCGCCCACCACCACCGGCCGAAGAACGCCTAGCCCCGGCTCCGGAGCCGTGCGTCCCCGAGTCCGGGCGAGGCCGCCCCCGCCGAACGCGCGACGCGGAAACCCACGTCGTCGATCCGGAAGGTCGGATGGCTGCGGCGTCGCGCGGAGGCCCGGCAGCTCCACGACTCGTCGAACCAGCCACCGCCGCGCAACACCAGCTCCTGGGTGACCGGGACCGGCGCGAGTCGGTAGGGCTCGAGCCGCACCGGCCAACTGCGTTGCGTCCGCCGGTCCGAGAGCGTTGCCTGCCCGCCCGGGATGGAGATCATCTCGACTCGCACGTACGCATCCATGAGCAGGTGATCGTACCGGCACCATGGGCGAGGCGACCGTCGGCGAACCGGGAGCCGGGACACCCCGCGGGCTCGCGGGCGGCCGGGCTAGCGGACTCGCGTCGCTGGTCATTGAGCCTCCGCGCTCCGCCGCTACTTCGCGGCGCGCTCACCGTCCGACTCCATCGCCCCCTTCAACCGCTCCAGCGTGGTGCGGATGTTGCCCCGCTGGAACTCGGCGAACGTATGCCCCCGGGTGGCGATCCGGTCGAACGCGTTGGCAAGGAAGTCGGGCCATGCGCGCCGGTTGTCGGTCCAGATCTCCGTGACCCGGGTGGCGCCTTCGACGGGTTCGAAGCGGTACTCCCATGTGGCGATGGCGCCCGGGAGCCACGGGCGGCGCGCTCCGATCGCATGGACGCGGAAGGCGAACCGCTTGCCCGGGTCGGCGGCGGTCACCGTGCACTTCGTCGTCCAGCGAAAGGAACCGCGCTTGTTGTGACCCGCGAAAACCATGCCGACGTACGCCCCGCCCTGCTCACCGACCACGGTCGCTCCGCGGTTCTCCGGGCTCCAGCGCCCCATCGCCGTGGGATCACTGAGCTGCTCGTACACGGCCGAAGCGGTGGCATTGATCACGATGCTGTCCGACACGGACATGGTGCGGGGCATGGAGGGACTCCTTTGCGCGGCTGTGCAGTACGAGCCGGGAGGCATACCTTACTCACCAGTACAGCGCGCGCCACAAGGGCGGGTGTCACACCCTGCCCGACTCGGACCGACGCCTCTGAGGGCAGGCCCGGTCGGCTTCGCACCGCGCCCGCAGCCCACGCCCCGGCCGGGTCCCTCACAGGCTTTTCGCGGCGGCCCAGTTCAGTCGGCCCGCGTGGATCAGTCGCAGCTGGCGGCGTGCGGTGCGCGTGACCGAGGCCCACTCGTTGTCCTCCAGCGCCGCCGCCAGGTAGGCGGAGGCCGTCATCACCATGTGGTCGACGTACAGCCGGGCCAGCATGAGCAGGTCCTCCTCGGTCCAGTCGGTACCGAGCGGGTCGGTACCGAGGCTTTCGGCCACTTCCCCGGCGAAGGCGTCGAGCTGCCCGGCCACCGCCTCGCGCACCCTGCGCACACCGCCGTGCCGTTCCCGCACGATGAAGCGGATGTGCGCGGGATAGGTGCGGACGAGTTCGGCCATCAACTCCACAGTGCTGTCGATGCGCTGGGCCGCGTCTCCGGTGGTGGCGAGGGTCGAGCGGATGATGCCGTGCAGGTTCTCCAGCGCCTCGTCCACCAGCGCGATGCCCAGTTCCTCGGTGTCGCGGAAGTGCCGGTAGAACGCGGTCGGCGCCACTCCGGCGGCGCGGGCCACCTCACGGAGGCCCAGGCTGCCGAGGTTCTGCTCTTCCAGCAGCGAGAGGGCCGCGTCCAGCAGGGCACGGCGCGTTCTGTGGCGTTGGGCCTGGCGGGCCCCGACGGTCTGACTCATGACGGAAAGTTAACCCTCCGGACACCGAGCACCGCATGCCATGATTTAGACTGGGCAGTCAGTGAACAACTGTCACCTATTTTGGAGGAAGCACGATGCTCTTCCTCGTAGCGGCCCTCATGCTGATGGGGATCCTCCTGGGGGCGGTGGCCCATGTGCCCGTCCCCGTCACGCTCGTCGCGACTGCCGCCATCGCCTGCTGGCTGCTGGCCTTCGCGGTCCGGGAGCGGGTCGCCCGTCATCACCGCCGGCCCCACCGTCAGGAGGTCTCCTCATGAATGCCCGGGGTACTGCCGTCCGCGCCACCGACACCCGTAGGGCGAACGGCCGAACCGCCACCGTCCGAGACGCGACGGCCCGAACCCGCACCACCCGGGACGCCGACGGCATGGCCGTCGCCTCGTTCGTACTGGGACTCGTGGGCCTGCTCGCGATGAACCTCTTCCTCGGGCCGACCGCGATCGTCCTCGCGGGCCTCGCCCTGCGCCGCGGCACCAGCCGCCCCGGCCGCGCCCGACTGGGCCTTGCGCTCGGCATCGCCGACCTGGTCGTCCTGGCCTGCCTGATCAGCGCCGACCACACCTGGTCGTGGAGCCTCAACTGAGCGACGAGCGATGCCGGTTCGTCGCGTACAGGGCGAAAGGCGTGAAAGACGCTCGTTCCCGGGTATAGGAGCGCCATGGACGGCATCCTCTGGTGGATCATCGGCGCGCTCATCCTCGCCACGGCGATCGGTGCCGTCTATCTGCTGATCAGAGTGGTCCAGGCCCGGAAACTTCTGCTCGACGCCGGGGTGCCCCTGCGGGACAAGGCGCTGTTCTGGGTGGCCGTGGTCTACACGGTCTCCCCCGTCGACCTGCTGCCCGACCCGGTCTACCTCGACGACATCGGCGTACTGCTGCTCGCCTTGCGCACGCTGCACACGGCCGCGCGACAGGGGGTCGAGGAGAAGCGCGGATGACATCGAGGATGACCATGTCCTGACAGGGCATCCGGTCCTCGTGGAGACGCATCCGAAGACACAGCCGACGACGCATCGGAACGACAGCGCGCCGGAAGCAGGGCGCCGCACCTGGACGCGATGGTGGGTCCGATCCGCCGTCGCCCTGGTCACCGTAGCCGCACTGCTCGTCGTGGCCGCCCGGTTCCTCCCGGTCCCGGGCCTGGGGGACATTTTCGGCACCCGGACCCAGGACCGGAGCGGGCCGGCGGTCCTGAAGTCCCTCCGGGACATGAGCCGATACGAAGGCGCCGCCGGCGACTACCAGGTCGTGGTGGACCTGGAACAGGACGCCCGCTTCCTGCCCGACGCGATCCGGGGCACCCGCACGCTGTACGTCGGGGCGGGTTCCGTCGCCTCATACGTCGACCTCGGAAAGCTGGACGAGCGCGCGATCACGGTCAACTCCGACCGGACGCAGGCCGCTCTCCGTCTCCCCCACGCCGCCCTGGGCACCCCCGCCCTGGACCCCGCACGGTCCTACGCCGTCTCCAAGCAACGCGGGCTACTGGACCGGCTCGGCGACCTGTTCTCCGGCAACCCGGCCGGGGAGCAGGCCGTCCAGAAACTGGCGGTCAAGCGCATCGGGGACGCCGCGCGGGCCAGCGGCCTCACCCAGCGGGCCGAGACGAACACGACCGCGATGCTGGAGGGGCTGCTGCGCTCGCTCGGCTTCGAGCGGGTCACCGTGACGTACGCCTGAGCGGGAGCGAGTGTGCCTCGTCGCGCCGCGAACCCGTCCTCAGCGCCTGCGAACCCGGCCTGCTCGCCAGCCGGCCCCTACGCCCGCCACGTGCAGAGCCAGCGCTGTCAGGCCGAGGAGCATGACATTGCCGGACGAGAAAGCATGGTTCGTCGCAATCTCGGCAGCGTTGATCAGAAACGCGATGAAGAACAACACAGCTGCGGCTATACCGAGCATCGAAGCGCCCCCATTCCGGGAAGTGGTGACATCCGTGTGCCCCCACTTGCCTGAATCAGGCCGGCCCGCGGTCCGCGGCGCATGGCGGTGGTGCTGGGCTCCGCAACGATCGCCGCACGCGTCGGGCCCCCGGAGTTGCGCTCCGGGGGCCTGACGTCGGTCCGGCTTCGGGTCAGGCGGGGGTGATGTTCTCCGCCTGCGGGCCCTTCTGGCCCTGGGTGATGTCGAAGGTCACCGCCTGGCCTTCCTGGAGCTCACGGTAGCCACTGGCGTTGATGTTCGAGTAGTGCGCGAAGACGTCCGGACCGCCGCCGTCCTGCGCGATGAAACCGAAGCCCTTTTCGGAGTTGAACCACTTCACGGTACCGCTGGCCATGCTCGTGCCTCTCAGTCGATATCGGGCACGCACCACGCGGGCCCGGAGGTGATCGTCCTGGTCCCCGAGCACTGCACAGCAAAACGCCCGCGCCAAGGCGCGGGCAGGTACTGCGAACCACGACAGCTGGCAGCGACGCTACACGGAGAAACGGTCCACCACCAGAGAGCAATAAGCCCTGACCACGGTGACGTTGGACAAAGGTCCACCATCACACGCCTTGCTTGCTTCGCCTGGGATCTGCCTCGGACGCGGGGCGACTCAGCATGCCCCGCACAGTATGTCGTCGACGGGGTAGTCGAGGGCGGCCGCGGCGTCGACCACGCCTGCCAAGCGGGCCTTGTGGTTGAGGCGCGCGACCACTTCCTGGTTGAGCGGCCGGAAGGCGTACACGTGGCGTACCGCCTCGATGTCGACGTTGATCTCGTAGTAGTACTCCGCGAACTCTTGGAACGCCTCCGGAGTCGGGTTGACCAGCAGCTCGAACAGCCAAGCCGAGCCGTCCGGATCCGGTTGCGCCCCGGGGAAGTCGATCTCCCCCGCCTCCCACCGGTCAGTGCCCGTCTCGCGCCAGAGACAGGCGGTCACATGGGGCACGTCGTCGAACCCGAACGCCGGCTCCGCCACGTACTCCTGGAACACCGCGGGAACCGAGTCCACGACGCCCGGCCACGCCTCGGGGACGTCATCATGGTGGTAGGGGCTCATCGGCGACTCGTGGTCGAAGCCACGGATGTACACCCCTGCCGGGGAGAAGACGATGTCGTACTCGTCGCCGGAGCCGTTGCGCATCGAAGCGATCTCCTCCGTCTCCGACCACGTCCTGCTGTACGAGTAGAAGCGCTCGCCGTCAGGGTTCAGCACTGCCTCCAGCATGGCCATGGACCTGCAGAGGTCCCGGAGCACCGGGATGTCGGGGAGGGCGCGGGCAACGTCGTGAACAGTCATGAGGTAATCCAAGCGGACGCCACTGACACGCGGCGGATCGCCAACCGCAACACTCGGACTCGGCCGACGTCGGCGCCCAGCGTCTTGGGCACCCCGGACGCGGCCGCCGGCGCCCTATGAGCACGGGGTCGCCGTGAAGGGCGGCCCGAGCCCGAGCCGAACCGCCGGCGCCCTGGACCGCCCCCCGGTGGTGCAGTGCGCCCCTCCCCCACCTCCGTCAGGCCGCGGCGACCACCCGCCCCACGACCCGCGCCGGCCCGAACCCCCTGGCGATCAGTCGGATCGCGAGCGTCACCTCCCAGGCGAACACCGGCAGGGCCGCGAGCGATCCCCACGTCGACAGCTGCGGGTAGAGACCGAACATCACCGCCGCTCCGGAGGCGGAGATCAGCGTTCCGCCGATCAGTCCGAGGACGGCGAGGGGGCGCGGCGCGAGTCCCGACCTGTACATCAGGTGGGCCAGGAGCACGGTGTTCGCGCCCAGGACGATGTTGGGGCCGAGGAGGAACGCCCAGTCGTGGACCGCTCCCAGCGCGGTGGCGACCGCCGTGACGGCGGTGGCGTCGGGGCCCCCGGCTCCCGCCGTGTCCTGGCGCAGTGTCACCAGCGCCAGCACGCTGATGATCCCCACGACGATGACGGCGGCCTCGAGGAGCCGCCCGCAGACGTAGCCGAGAGCGGTTCCCTCGTTCTGCCTCTTCAGCACCGGGAACAGCGTCACCCCGGTGCCGGCGACGGCGAGCGCGAGGACCACCTCGCACAACGCCCCAAGGATCACACGGCTGTCGGCGCCGGAGCCGGAGACGTACGCGGCGCTGTCCAGAGCCGGGCCGTAAAGGGTGAGCCCCGCGATCGCGGCTATTTCAGTGAGCAGGAACAATCCGCCCGCGACCGTGGCGGTCTTGCGCTCCGAGTCCACGTGAACCCCTTCCGTAGGACGTGGTGTACGGCGTACACCACGCGCCGCTCACGGTAGGTGTACGACGTACACTCGTCAAGGGCGGACATGGTCGACGCACGGCGGAGGAGATGGCGGGATGACTGAGCGGACGCGGACGGCGCGCAGGGACCCTCTGAGCAGGGACCGTGTTCTGCGGGCCGCCGTCGCGCTGGCCGACGAGGCAGGGGTCGCGTCGCTGAGCATGCGCAAGCTCGCGCAGGAGCTGGGTGTCGTACCCATGGCGCTCTACAAGCACGTCGCCAACAAGGAAGAGCTGCTCGACAGCATGGCGGACTCGGTCGTCGGGGAGATCGATCCGCCCGTCCACGAAACCGATTGGAAGAGTGCGGTACGGCAGAGGATCCTGTCGGCGCGCCAAACGTTTCTGCGGCACCCCTGGGCGTCGCAGGTCGTCACGTCGAGGGCGCGTCCGACCCCTGCGCTCCTCGCCTACATGGACTCGATGATCGGCATGTTCCGGGCCGGCGGATTCTCCGCCGACCTCACGCATCACGTGATGCACGCCATGGGCAGCCGCCTACTGGGGTTCACCCAGGAGCTGTTCGACGACTCGGCCCCCGCCGACCCTGAAGCGCAGGCCGCAATGGTCCGCGACATGGCGACGACGTACCCGAACATCGCGGAGATGGCGGCGGCGGCCCACGACGACCCCTCCGTCGTCGGCCAGGGCTGCGACGACCAGGCGGAGTTCGAGTTCGCCCTGGACCTCCTGCTAGACGGGTGCGACAGACTCCGGCGGAGCGGGTGGACCGCGAAGCCTCCCGCCCAGGGCGTGTCCGGCTGATGGACCCGACAGGTCAGTGAATCCACCCGTTGCAGGAGATGCGGCCATCTTCGGCGTGGGGCGAGGGGCAGGAGACGGGAAGGACTTCGTGGAAGACGGCGGCGGAGGGGAAGAAGGCGACGGCGTGCATGAGTACTGCAACCGCATCTGCGGGATCTGTACCCGGGGTGGCCGCTGTACAGCCAGAACGTGCCGAGGCGGTTGAGGTAGAGCTCGTCAGGTATGGCGCGGGCGAGAGCGACGTCACGTGGAGTGGCAGGCTGCCGCTTCGTGCAAACTGGCCGGGATTGGACTTATCTCCCCTGGGCGAAGCCCCGACGATGGCGGAAGTCTTCGAACGGGGGGAACTGATGAGGCGTCCGGCAAGGGCTGTGGCCGCAGTCTGTCTA
The DNA here is from genome assembly GCF_055600045.1 of Streptomyces sp. NPDC038280. Classification (NCBI taxonomy): domain Bacteria; kingdom Bacillati; phylum Actinomycetota; class Actinomycetes; order Kitasatosporales; family Streptomycetaceae; genus Streptomyces; species Streptomyces sp. NPDC038280. Next base: position 42,604 of record NZ_JBVJYZ010000014.1, on the reverse strand, counting down.
CTGCTGGCCCTGACGGCCTGCCAGTCAGGGGCGGCGTCCGGTAAGGCCCAGGGCACCGACGCCGAGTTGGCGTGCGCGGCCGTGAGTCGGCTGCCGGAACAGCTGCCAGGCACCGATGGCGGGCAGGCCTTCGACATCGTGGTGGCGCGCCTCGTCGGCGCCGAGGAACTGGCCAGGGCGGCTGCCCTGGCGGACGCCAAGTTCCAGCCGCTCGCCGATGCCCTGCGGAAGGCGCAGCAGCTGCTCTCCGTGACCTCCGACCCCCAGCAGGCCGAACCCGCAGTCAAGAAGGCCCGGACGTACTGCTGACGGACGAGCGCCACTACTGCCGTCGGTGTGCCTGCCTGTCGGGGCGTCGCTGGCGCGGGATCACTGCAGCCCGGCCCGTACAGGCCGCGGCGGGGGCCACACCGTTCGGTGCGGGCCCCGCCTGGATCGCCTTGGTGTGTCAGAGGGCGGTGCCGCCGGTGTAGTGGCCTCGGCGTTTGTAGTGGGATCGGCGGGCTCGGGCCTGGCTTCGTCGTCGGAAGCGTGACCAGCGCAGATGGTGCTCGCTGGTCCGGTGTCGGGGCCCGACGAGGTGGCCCATGAGCCGGCGGATCTCCGGGACGCTCAGGGGTATGAGTTCGTGTTCGTCGTCAGCGTCGCCCCTTTTGCGGCCTCACGGGCGCGAAGGGCGGTCAGGTAGGCGAGAGCGGCCATGGCCAGGGTGATGTGCCGGTACCAGGCGCGGTAGAGGCGGACCTGGTAGTGGTCCAGGCCGCACTCCATCTTCGCCGCCTGGAACGACTCCTCGATCGCCCACCGCGCGGCGGCCACCTTGACCAGGTCCTTCAGCCGGGTGCCGACGGGGCCGTAGCAGACGTAGTGGGCGATCTTGCTCGGGTCGCTGACGGAGCGGCGTGCGAGGACCCAGTGTCCGAAGCCGTTCTCCCACACGGGCTGGATCGCTACTCGGGCCCAGTCGTAGATCCGCTCGCCGTGGGAGCCCTGGCCTCCGGAGATGCGCTTCCAGGCCTGCCGCGGCAGTGTCGCGATCAGCTTGTCCACCCGGACCTCGGCCCAGCCCGCGGTGATCACGGTGTCGTTGACCTTGGTGGCGAGCACGTGCGCGATGCGGCGTTCCTCCAGCCAGGACCTGAGGTGCTTGGCCTGGCCGTACGCCTCGTCCGCGGTCACCCAGGCGAACGGGACGCGGGCGTCGATCGCGCGCTGCAACATCCATTTGAAGTGCTCGTTCTTCGTCGCGAACGGCACCTCGTCCCCGATGCCGGCGGTTCGGCAGCGTTCCCGGTCATCGGTCCAGGACACGGGCAGATAGAGCTCGCGGTCGATCAACGCGCGCCCCTTGGAGGAGGCGTAGGCCAAGAACGTGCCGATCTGGCAGTTCTCGGTGCGGCCGGCGGTACCGCTGTATTGGCGTTGGACACCGGCCGACTGGGTGCCCTTCTTCAGGAAGCCGGTGTCGTCGCCGATCAGGATCCCGTCCCTAGCGCCGATGGTCTCCACCACGAAATCGCGCACGTCGTCGCGGACCGCGTCCTCATCCCAGTCGGAAAGGTTCAGCAGGCGCTGGACCCCGTACGGACGGAGCTGCCCGACCTGCTCGGCCAGCGTCCAGCCGTTCTTCCGCTCCAACGGAGCCAGCAGCCCGGCCAGGTAGTCCAGCGCCCGATCGCGGGGCTCCGACCTGCCAAAACGATGCGCGATGCGGGCATGGAACCCGGCTATCCCCTCGAACCACGACTCGACCTGCTCAACCGTCAGCGGTTGCAGGATTAGGGCGTGCAGTGCCCCGGGGGGCCTGGGCGCGCTGCCGCCGGCGGCGCGGCCGCCATCCCCAGAGCGAGCGTGGTGCCCACGGTGAGAGCGGTCAGGGCAGGAGCTTGCCGAGTCATACAGGGTCTCCAGAGCGTGCGCGTGGAGCGTGACCCCCACTCCACTTGCCGCGCGGCCGCTCCTAGTCGGAGCCCGCGGCACATCACCCGCGCAGCCCCACCACTCCCGGCAAGGTGCGGCCGCCGCTCAGCGCACCGGAGCCGCGTCACAGAAGGGTCGGCCCACTGCCAGGGTCCTCATGAGGGGGCCTGGCGAACGCGTCGGCGCGTACGTTGGGGACCGCGCTGCTCGCCAGGCGATAGCGGCCGTTGGGGACATCGGCGGACTTGGTGACATGCACGGCGAGAGGACCGGCCCACTCGTAACCGTTTCTCTCGGCGTGACGCGCCAGGGTGTCCGTCAACGCTTGGCCCACCCCCGCTTCGTGCTTGGCCAGTTCCTCATACACGCCCTCGGCGAGCTCGACGTCGTAGGCGTTCGGGACGACGACGCGCGTCTGACTGCATACGACAGCGTGGTCGTCGCACTCCCGCCGCAGCGCGTCGAGCAGCTCAACGGGCTCGTTGGGGAAGACCTTGGCCAGGAGCGCGTCCTCCCACTCCTCGACCGCTCGTTCCCACCGGTGCATCATTCCCATGTCGCATCGCTTGCCCGCTCGACATCGCCCCATGTGTACGAGACCGAGCGCGGTTGTCCGATGCGCCGCCCATCGACGCGTGCCGCGTTCTCCGAGGCCGCTCTTGGTTTGGCCGGTCGCCCGTGTCCTGCTCGGCCGCTCGTGTCCTGCTCGGCCGGCTGGGTCTACTCGGCCTGCTTGGTCCGCTCGGTCTGCTTGTCCTGCCGGGCCGATTCCTGGGCGGTCCGACTCGGGCTGAGCGCGTCCGCCGCCTCGCGGTCGTGCTCGTCCCGCTCCCCGTCGTCGAGGCTCAGCTCGGCCTCTTCGAACTCGTGCAGTACCTCGTCGGCGGCCGTCTCGGGCTTGCTCTTCTTGTCGCTCATGATGTGCCTCTCTGCCGGCGGACCGGCGGACCGGCGGTCCAGTGGTCCGGTGGTCCGGTGGTCCGGTGACTTTGTCCCACGCCTTCCTCGCGAAACCCCTCCCTACACCCGCCCACCCAGCCACACGCCACGACGTTCTCAGCGGCGTGCCATCCCCTCCCCGGGGGCGTAACGTCCATTACGTGATGTCCGGCGCGTCCTCCCGGGGCTCCGGCGTATCCGCGTGGAGACCGAAGGCGCTGCGGCAGACGGAGCACGACCGGATGCCCCGGAGGCTTCTGACACCTATGACGCCTGGGGCAGTACCGCGTCGGAGGGCGGAGTCGGCGCCTCCGGCGGCCCTGGTGCGTCGGGCGGCCATGATGTGCCGAACCGCCCTGTTGCTCCGTGGGCCGGGCACAGGTGTCCGGTCGTGGGAGGTGCTGCCTGGTGACCAGCCCGGGTGATGCGGTGCGTTCCGCCGACGCGGTGGACACGTCGTTGGTGGAGACGGTGCGCCGCACCGGCGCGAGCGTGGGCGCTCTCTATCTGCTCGCTCCCGATGACCAGGTGCTCTGTCTGGGTGTGCTGTGCGGGGCACCGGCGGAGTTCGCCGCCCCCTGGGCGAGGGTGCCCGCGGCCTCGCCGGCCCCGGTGGCCGACGCGCTCCGGAAGGACCGTCTGGTGTGGGTGGGCAACCAGGAGGAGCTGGCCCGCTCCTATCCCCGTACCGCGATGGCGCTGCCCTACCCCTGCGCGCTGGCCGCCGCGCCGGTCACCGGGGTCCGGCGGTGGGGATCGCTGCTGCTCATGTGGCCGGCGACCCATCCCCCGGAGATGAGCCGCCGGGAGCGTGGCTACGTCACCGCCAGTTGCCGACGTCTGGCGCGGCTGCTGGAGGAGGCCGCGGAGGCCGGAATCCCACGGGCCGCCTGCGACGAGCCCCACGTACTCCCCGCAGGGCGCGGCCGGCCCGTCTCCCGGGTGACCATGGCGGCCGTCGACTTCGCCGAGCGGCTGCCGGGCGGCGCCTGCGCGCTGGACCTCGAGGGACGTATCAGCTTCCTCACCAACGGGGGAGCCGAGCTGCTGGGCCGGAGCGCCGATCGACTGCTGGGGACGCTGCCCTGGCAGTCATTGCCGTGGCTCGACGACCCCACCTACGAGGACCGCTACCGGGCGGCGGTCATCAGCCGGCGGCCCGTTTCGTTCAGCGCCTGCCGCCCGCCGGACCGGTGGCTGGACTTCCATCTGTACCCGGACGTCAGCGGCATCAGCGTCCGCATCGTACCCACGGGCGGCGCGCAGGCCCCGCCCTCCCCTGCGCCGCCGCTGTCCATGAGCACCGCCACACCGGCCCGGGCCGGCCAGCTCTACCAGCTCATGCACCTGGCCGCCGCCCTGACCGAGGTCGTCGGCGTCCAGGACGTCGTCGATCTGGTGGCGGACCAGATCATGCCGGCGTTCGGCGCCGAGGGCCTTGTCCTGTCCAGCGCCGAGGCCGGCCGACTCAAGATCACCGGGCATCGCGGCTACCCCGCCGAGGCCATTGAGCGCCTCGACGGCCTGCCGCTCGACACGACCTTCACCCCCGCCGGACAGGCCCTGGCGACCGGCATTCCCTCGTTCTTCGCCCACCCGGAGGAAATGCGGCGCATCTATCCAGAGGCTCCCCTGGTCAGCGGCAAGAAGGCGTGGGCCTTCCTGCCCCTGATCATTTCCGGACGCCCGGTCGGCTGCTGCGTCCTCACCTACGACCATCCCCATACGTTCTCCGCCGAGGAACGCGCGGTCATGACCTCCCTCGCCGGTCTCATCGCCCAGGCACTCGACCGTGCCCGTCTGTACGACACGAAACACGAGCTCGCCCACGGCCTCCAGCAGGCGCTGCTGCCGCACTCTCTGCCGACCGTTTCCGGCCTGAGGGTCGCCGCCCGCTACCTGCCCGCCACGCACGGCATGGACATCGGCGGCGATTTCTACGACCTGATCCGACTGGGCGCCACCTCCGCCGCGGCCGTCATCGGCGATGTCCAGGGCCATAACGTGGCCGCCGCCGCCCTGATGGGACAAGTACGCACCGCCATCCACGCCCACGCCACCCTCGGCGCGCCCCCGGACCAGGTTCTCTCCCTCGCCAATCGGCTCCTCACCGATCTCGACCCCGGCCTCTTCACCAGCTGTCTCTACGCCCACCTCGACCTGGCCGAACAAAGGGTCCTGCTCGCCAGCGCCGGCCACCCACCACCCCTGGTACGCGCCCCCCAGCACCCCACGCGTCCCCTCGACGTGACTCCCGGTCCACTGCTGGGCATCGACCCGGACGCCATCTACCCCGTCACGGAGATCCCGCTCAGCGACGAGTTGATGCTCCTCTTCTACACCGACGGCCTCGTCGAAACCCCTGGCATCGACCTCGACGACGCCATCGCGGAGCTCGCCGACCACCTCGAACACGCCGACGACCGGGACCTGAACCTCCTGATCGACACACTTCTCGAAAGACTCCGCCCCACCCGACAGCGCACCGACGACATCGCCCTGCTCGTGCTGCAGACCAGCACCGCTCGCTAGGCGCCGGCCTCTCGCCCTGATCCCCGACCCCCAAGTCGCCCAGGCGGACTGTCACAGTACACATCCACTCCCGTACAGTCCGTGATGCTCACGCTCCGTCAGGTCAGGCACACAGCGGTCGAAGAGGAGAAGGCCCGTGGCAAACGAACCCCGTCTCGCCGCGCTCGCGCCGAACGGTTCCGCAACGGCGCGGGCCGTCGCCGAGGGGACTGTTCCCGAGCGGACCGTCCCAGAGTTGGACCCCGCCCTTGTGGAGCGGTGGCGCTCCGAGGGAGGAGAGCTGGTCGATTTGTTGAACCAGGCGCGCGAACGGCTCGGTGGCATCGCCGCGTTCAGGCTCGGGCCCCGGCCCACGGTTCTGGTGACGGAGCCTCAAGCCGTCCAGCACGTACTCGCCCAGCACCCGGACCTGTACGTCAAGCGCTCCCACCGAGCGCGGCTACTGATCGGAGACGGCGTCCTCTCCGCCACCGGCGAGGCGTGGAAGCGGCAACGGCGGCTGCTCCAGTCCCAGTTCACCGGTACCGGGATGCGCCGCTACGAGCAGCGGATCATCGAGGCCGCACGGACGACCGCCGGACGCTGGGCCCAGTACGCCCGTACGGGGCAGACCTTCGATGTCGGCGAGGAGATGCGCCGCTTCGCGCTCGACACCATCTGGCGTTCTCTCACAGGGCACCCGCTCGACGCCGAGACGGAGCGCGAACTGGCCGCCGTCGCCACCGTGGTGGCCGCGCTGCCGACGCTGCCCGCCGACGCCGTCGACGCCCAGGAGGCAGTCGCCTCCGACCTTGCCAGGATCGACGCCATCGCCCGACATGCCATCGAGGCCGCCCGCGGCGGCGCCGCGGGCCCCGACGGCCCGGGCCTGCTGCACGTGCTGCTCGACGCCGGCGGCAAGCGTCCGGAGTACACCGACCGCCTGATCCGCGACGAACTGGTCACGCTGCTGGTGGCCGGCCACGAGACCACCGCCACCACCCTCACGTGGCTCTACCTGCTTCTCGACCGCCACCCCGCGGCCCGCGAGGAGGCCCTCACCGCCGGCAGCGAAGGCTCACCGCAGCGCCGGGACGCCATCCAGGCCCTGGTCAGCGAAACACTCCGGCTCTACCCGTCCGCGTGGCTGCTGCCCCGCCACGCCGCGGTGGACGACACCCTCGCCGGCTACGCCATCGAAGCGGGCACCGACGTCCTGATCTGCCCCTACCTCACCCACCGTGTCCCCGAACTGTGGGAGGACCCCGAGCGTTTCGACCCCCGACGCTTCACCGTCCCAGGCGGCCGCCCCACCCAGCCAGGCGCCTATCTGCCCTTCGGCATCGGTCCCCGCGCCTGCCTCGGCCTTCAGTTCGCCCTTCGCGAGGCGACCGCCCTCCTCGAACACCTGCTGCCCGCCCACACCCCGGTGTTCCACTCCCTCCCCACCAGGGCGGTCTACAGCATCACCGTCCGCCCCGACGGCCCCACCCCGGCGACGCTCGGGGGCGGTGCCTGACCGACCGCCCGCCTTCTTCGTCGGACCGCCCGCCTTCTTCGTCGGACCGGCCGGCTCACCATCGGTTGCGGCCTTCCCCGCCTCGCGCTCGCCGACGTGCGGCTGGGCGAGGTCCTCGTGCGCCGCGGCGAGCTCGTACTCATCTGCGTGGAAGGCACCAACTACGCCCCCGGCACTTCGACCGGGCCGATGAACTCGACGTCCACCGCTTCCCGAACCCTCATCTGTTCCGGGCTACATCAAGCGCCTGCCCGTACGGCTGCCGGTGCTGTGGTGAGCCCTTCCGGTGGGTCCGGTGCTTGGTCCGGCCCCGGTCACGCCCTTGCTGTCTCACTCTTGCCCCCTCGCTCATGCCGTGTCACCCATGCTGGTGGTGAGGGCGCGTGCTGGTGGATCACGGTGCGATGGATGGGGCACGGTGAGCCCATGCATCGCACCTCTGCCGCCGTTCTCGTCCTCGTCCTCGTCCTCGCTGTCGGTTCGGCCGGCTGCGTCTCCATCGATCGGACCGGCAGCCGGCCCCGCACCGAAATGAGCCCCGCCGTGGTCGGTTCGGCCTCCCCGCTGACCGAGGCTCCGGCATTGAAGCCCGCACCGGCACGTGAGGAGCTCGGCTTGTCCGGGCCGGTGGACCGGCAGGCGAGCGCGCCCCAGGGGAAGGTGCGGGAGGACCGGCAGGAGCGGGAGCGGGAGCGGCGGGCACAGTATTCCGTGCCGGAGGTTCACACGCCCAGGCGTGCCCCTCGGCGCGCGAGCGCCCAGGATTCCAGGCCGAAGCCCAAGCCGAAGCCGACGCGCAAGCAGAGCCGTAAGGCCGAGAAGCGCCGGAAGCAGTTCGACCCCTCGGTGGTGTGCGACTGGTCGGCGGGCGCGGGACTGGACCCTGCTCTCACGGCGGGCTGTCGGCGGCAGCTCACTCGTCAGCGGTGACTGAGCCGTGTGAAGTGTCAGTGCCGCGTACGACACTGGCTCCATGGCAAAACATCCTCGGGTCGAGTGCCCGGTGTGCCGCGGGGTCTACGCGGGCGTGCCCACGAGCGCGCTCGGCGTCGTCTCCGTGCACGATCACAAGCGGACCCCGCGCGCTCTGGTGCTCTGCGAAGGGAGCATGGCCAGGGTGCCGGCGGTCGATGCCACCGCCTATCAGGACGAGCTGCCGAACGTACGCGGCTCCGGCTTCGGCTCCGACCCCTCCGAGGCCGGGGTGATCGCGCTGTTCGACGTGAGAGGCGATGCGAAGTGAAGCATGGGCAAGACCAATGAAGCAGGCAGACGGTGCTGCGGTGCCGACGGTACGGAGCGGGACACCTCGCTGGATCCCGCTGGGCCAGGGGGCGCCGACCAGGGAACGGCTGCGGTTTCCGGGCGGAGGGCGGGGACGCGTGCCGGCCGTGCTCGCCGTGCTCCTCGCGTGCCTGCTGACCTTTCATGCCGTGGTGCCCAACACGATCGGCCGCCCCGGCAGTCTTCTGGAGACGTTCCTTCCGTGGCTCGGGCTGCTCATCCCCGTACTGCTGGGCGTGGCGCTGCTCCGCCGCTCGGCCGTCGCGTTGTTCGCGCTGCTGCTTCCCGTCGCGGCCTGGCTGAGCCTGTTCGGCGGCCTGATGCTCCCCGGTCAGGGTCAGGAGCATGACGTCGTCGTGGTTCAGCACAACGTCAGCGACGAGAACCCGGATCCGACAGGCACGGCGAGGACCCTGGCGAGGACCGGTGCCGACCTCATCGCGCTGGAAGAGCTGACGCCCTCAGCCCTCCCGGCGTTCGCGGCGGCCCTCGCAGGGGACTATCCGCACCATGTGACGGTAGGCACCGTCGGACTCTGGTCGACGTATCCGCTGACAGCCGTACGCCCGGTGGATGTCAGGCCGACGGGGGTCGGCAAGGACTGGAATCGCGCGCTGCGGGCAACGGCCCGTACGCCTCAGGGAGATGTCGCCGTCTACGTGGCTCATCTGCCGTCGGTGCGGCTCGGCCTGTCGCGCGGCTTCAATTCCGTCCGTCGGGACGAGAGCGCCGCGCTGCTCGGCGCGGCGATCGCGGCGGAGCGAGTGGACAGGGTGATTCTGCTCGGTGATCTCAACAGCACGGTCGACGACCGTGCGCTGGGTCCGGTCAGCTCGCAGATGACCGTTCCGGGTCCAGGATTCGGATTCAGCTGGCCCGCGGCGCTGCCCGTCGCACGGATCGACCAGATCATGACGCGGTCGGCGACCGTCACCCATCTGTGGTCGCTGTCGGCAACGGGGAGCGACCACTTGCCCATCGCGGCTCACATCACCTTCTAGCTCAGCCTGGCGGCCGTACCCGCACCGCGCTCGCGGCCGGTCGCCGGCCGACCCATGGCACACGGCTGCGATCCCAAAGTCGGGCCGGCGTCCTCGGCCCCCCGAAGCGGGTGATGCGCCGGGGGCGGATCGTGCTCTGGGGCCCCGGGGGGCGCTGGGACGTGTCCGGCTGCCCGTATCAGCCACCGGCCCGCGACCTCGTCATTCGAAGCGCGACGAGTCGCCCGCTCCCCTGCGTACGATCTCCGCCTCACCGCTGGAGAAGTCGATGACCGTGGTCGGCTCGGTGCCGCAGTCGCCCGAGTCGAGGACGGCGTCGACCGTGTGGTCGAGCCGCTCCTTGATCTCCCAGCCCTGTGTCAGCGGCTCCTCCTCGTCGGGCAGGAGCAGCGTGCTGGAGAGGAGGGGCTCACCGAGGGCGGCGAGGAGGGCCTGAGCGACGCCGTGGTCGGGGATCCTGACGCCGACCGTCTTCTTCTTCGGGTGCAGCAGCTGGCGCGGCACCTCCTTGGTCGCGGGGAGGATGAAGGTGTAACTGCCGGGCGTGGCGGCCTTGATCGCGCGGAAGACGTCGTTGTCGATGTGGACGAACTGCCCCAGCTGCGCGAAGTTCTGGCACACCAGGGTGAAGTGGTGACGGTCGTCGAGGTTCCGGATCGAGCGGATGCGGTTGAGTCCGTCACGGTTGCCCAGCTGACAGCCCAGGGCGTAGCAGGAGTCGGTGGGGTAGGCGACGAGCGCGCCGGAGCGGATGCTGTCAGCGACGGTGGTGATGGTGCGCTGCTGAGGATTCTCGGGGTGCACGTCGAAGTACTTAGCCATCCGCCGAGACTACGGGACGGGACGCGCCCGCCCAGGGGACCGGGACGGCGTCGCCCTCCAGCTGCGCCACTGCCGTGGCCGCCATGGCCGATCCGAGGGGACCGTCGTGGCTCAATTCCCGCCGAGCACTCGGTCCGGTCCCGGCGGCGACGGTGGACGCCGGGAGCCGGCCGAGGGCGACCTGGGCGGGGCCGTCCACTGCATGGCGCCGGAAGACGTACGACGAAGCCGTACGGGTCCCGGCCGCGCCAGGGCAGCCGTGACGGGTCAGGGAGCAACCAGGGTGTCGGCGACCGTACGGGCGACGATCTCGCGTGGCCGGTGGTCGGTGGCACGACGCCTTGGAGGTCGCAACCACCGTCGGGCTGAGGCGAGTTGATCCCTCCCGGCCAAGATCGCTTTGACAGTCGTCACGGAAACTGGCGGTGTCGTGGCGCTCGTGGTCGCCCACCGGCGTCAGCACCTCAGTGAGGCAGCCGAATCGTGTGAATGAAGCCATGCGTCCGCGCCACCCGGGTGGTCACATCAACGGGTCATTCACCGGCTCAGCGGAGTGCCGGTTCGCAAGACGGCGAACATCCCCCGGGCGGGGGTACCGTCCGGCGTGCGCCAAGAGCCGGTGACGTGGCCGATCGCTCCTTGCGGAGGGAGAAGCGGTCCCTCCGGGGCGGCCCGCAGGACCCTGTGCAAGCGGAGGGTCCTGCCGTCCGGCGCAGTCGACTCGGTTCCTTCCTGATCATCGGTAGCAACGGCGGCGAAGTCCGCGGACAGGGGGCCTTCGCCGGTGTAGGAGCCGATGACGTCCCTGTCGATGGCGTCGCTGATGTTCTGGTCCTGGGCATGGACCCGGCCCTCGATCAGGGCCAGCAACTGTTCGACCAGCACGGGGTCGTGGCAGCCGTCGTAGGCCCAGCGCCGCCCCAGCACACCGTGCTCCATGGTGCCGACGAGAGCGTGCTCCGCCCCCTCGAGCGGGGCACCGCGATAGGTGAGGGGCAGCAGGTAGGTGCTCAGGTGAGGACCGGAGGCGTCGGTGACCACTATGAACTCGATCCCGACCTCGCCTTGAGGATCGTCCAGCCGGAAGCCGCCGGCCTTTGCCAAGTCCGGTGCGCCCGCGCCACCGTCGTACCACGGCCGGGAGGGCAGCCAGGAGCTGAGAAGTTCCAGCTTGGTCGGCTTGAGGGCGGTGTGGTGGATGACGGCCATGCCGGAACAACTCTTTTCTTGAGTGGAGGCGAACCGTCACACCTTCGCATCTGGACAGCGGTTTTCCAGTCACAAGATCCAGAAGGCACGACTCGGGCCCGACACCGACGAGCACACCCCCGGCCTCACTCGAACGGTCAAGCGGTCCCGGCGCCAGGACGCACGTGGTCCGACGGCGGCGTCGGTGGGATGTTCTGGTTGAAGTGGAAGACGTTGCCCGGGTCGTATTGGCGCTTCAACGCGCGCAGCCGCTCCAGCTTCTCCGGCCCGTAGGCCTGGCGGATCCGCTGTTCGCCCTCGTCCATCAGGAAGTTGACGTACACGCCCGCGTGATACGGCTCCAGGTCCGTCCAGAACTCCCGGACCCAACGGCGCTCCTCGTCGAAGCCGTCGGCTGTCAGACAGGTCCCGTTGATGTTGATGGTGTGCCCGACGCCGCGCCCGCTGAAGGCGGTCTCGTCCTCGCCGACCCGGGCGGCGGCCCCGCCCAGGTGGAAGATCGGGAACGCGTTGTAGGGCGACGCCATCCGCAAGGCGTGATCCGCGGTGATGTCGATGACCTCGTCGCTGAGGCGCTCCACGTCACAGCTGCGGAAGTAGTACCACCGGCCGTGCGGGAAGGACGGGTCGAACATCGCCTGATGTGCCGCGAAGGGCTTGGGCACGCACAGGTCGAGGAGCGGTCGGCCGAACGACCTCATCGGCCGCATGACCTCCTCCCCCGCCGCCACGTCCCCGGCGTAGCAGCCGGCCACGATGACGACCGGCCTGCCGTGCAGTGCCTCCGGTATGACCGGGAGCGGCGGGGCCTTGCGGTGGATCACGATCGTCATGAGCTCGTCGGGGACCTGGGTGATCCAGTCGCGGTAGAAGCGCAGCACGTCGGGCGAGTCCTCCATCGGCCACAGGATCGGCCCGGCGAGGACGACGGGACCGACGGGGTTCAGCCGGAAGGTGAACTCCGTGACGATGCCGAAGTTGCTGCCCGCCCCGCGCACTCCCCAGAAGAGCTCCGGATTGTGCTTCTCGTCGGCCGTGAGGAACTCCCCGTCCGCGGTGACCATGTCCACCGACAGCAGCTGGTCGATGGTGAGCCCGTACTTGCGGGTCAGCCAGCCGATACCGCCGCCGAGGGTGAGTCCGGCCAGCCCGGTGTGGGTCACGATCCCGGCGGGCACGGCCGTGCCGAAGTGCTGGGTCTCGTGGTCCAGCTCGCCGAGGAGAACGCCCGCCTGGGCCCTGACCGTACGGGCCTCGGGGTCGGCCCGTATGCCCCTCATCGCCGACAGGTCGATGACGACCCCGCCGTCGCAGACCGACTGCCCGGGGAAGCTGTGCCCGCCGCTGCGCACGGCGACCGGCAGGCCGGCACTCGTCGCACACCGGAGTGCCGCCGCGATGTCCGCGACGCCGGTGCAGCGCGCGATGAGGGCGGGGTAGCGGTCGATCGAGCCGTTCCAGATCCGCCGGTGATCGTCGTACGTGGGATCGCCGGGCCGCACCAGCTCGCCCCGGAAGGAAAGCGCCAGCTCACGGACTGCCGAATCCTCCAGTCCGGCTGCCGCCGCGGAGGCGGATGTGGAGGCGTATACGGAGGCATTCATGGGCTGCTCCTCGCCGCGCGCGGGCCCTGTTCACAGTCTTCCACCGCCTGGATGGACCGGCCAGCGTTCCGGGCGCCCCACGGCCTGTGGCCTGCGTCGTTCTGTGTCCTCGCGGTGGCTGCGGCGGCCGGGAGCGCGTTCCCGGCGTGCGCCGCAGTGCCCGATTCGCGGCCGACCCGCAGGGCGGCTGCAGACGCTCCTCGTCCTCGCGTCCGCCGTGGTTTCCTCCAAGGAGCCCGACCGGCCGGTGGCTCTCCCACGGTGAGAGGGGCAGACCCGACGAGCCTGTTTCCCCCTGGTGAGAGAGGCAGACTCGACGAGCCTGTTCTCCCTGGTGAGAGGGGCAGACCCGTGAGCCTGTTCTCCTGGCGGGACGTGGCGGAAACCGCCCGGGATGACCAGCAGTCCTGCGGCCGCCGAGCCGGCCGCCGAGCCTGCTCACGACGGTTCGGTCCCTCGGCAACACCGCCGCCTCAGCCGTCGCCGGCATCCTGCGGGCCGCCCTCTCTCCCCCCTGGACCTTCGCCTACCTCATGGGCTGGAGGCTGCTGACGTTCACCGGCCTGACGCCCGCGTACGCGGCGGACGGCTCGCACCCGGCGCCACGTCGGCCTGATCCTTCGCTCAGCGCCTCAACTGGCCTGTTCCTCATGCCGGTACGGTGGATGCTGGTCGCCCCTGACCACGGGTCATGCGCTCCCGGCTTCCGGCGGCGGACAGCAAGCGGCGGACGGCGTCCGGGAGGGCGGCGGATGGCAGAGACAAGGCGAGGTGGCGGGATGCGGATCGGTGAACTGGCCCAGCGCACAGGGGTGAGCGAGCGTTCACTGCGCTATTACGAGATGCAGGGACTGCTCGCGTCCGACCGGACGCCCGGTGGCCACCGTGACTACGGCGACTGGGCGGTCGACCGGGTCATCCGCATCCAGGCCCTCTACGCGGCAGGACTGCACAGCAAGAAGATCGCGCAGTTGCTCCCCTGCATGCGGGACGTGGACGGCGGCCCGTCCGCGATCGCCACCCAGCGGCTGGTCGACGATCTCACCACGGAGCGGGACCGCATCGATCGCATGATCAATGACCTGCTCCGCTCCAGGGACGTCCTGGACGAGGTGATCGACGCGGCATCGACCGCGCGCGACGAGGCCGCGGCCGCCCGTATCGTCTCGGTTCGCGTGTGACCGTGGAGTGGGGACGTCCGGGGACAGGACGCTGGTCGGCGGCTGCTTGATCTCGATTCGGCCAACAGTGGGGCGCAGCCCGGACTTCCGTACGAGCGTACGACCGTGATCCCCCCTCCCGGTTCCGGCTCACCGCCACCGGCGGAGAACCAGCGATCCCTTCCGCCGTCGGACACCCGAGGCAACGCACTCGCCGGTGGCTGCCTCGGCATCCTGCTCGTCGTCCTCGAGATCCCAGCTGCCTTGTTGCTCGCTGTGCAGCTGGGGTTGCGCGGGATGGCCAGGGTGAACGAGCACTCCAATTCCAAGGGGGGTACCGGGCCACCGCCGATGGACTGGGTACCGGTCTTCTGGCTGGGCGGGTTCACACTGGCCCTTGTCGTGCTCGCCGTGGTTCTCCTGCGTTCGCAGCATCCGTTCGCGGGATCGGTCCAGTTGCTGTTCGCGGCGATCGCGCTGTTCGTCACGGTTGCCGCCTGGCACGACGCGCACACACTCGCCCATCCGCGCCCGCTCCCGCCGTGCCCGACCCGCGCCGGTGTGCCGTGCGCGCCCGACACCCGCCCGCCACCCCCGTCCTCGTACGACCGGGGCCGCACCGGGCACCAGTGCCGCAGCGGCGGAGACAGCGACGAATGCGCGGACAGCGGACGCTGAGCGCCCCCGTCTGCCCCCTGTCGGCCGCGCAGGCCCTACTCCCCCCCACGGACAGTGGCACGATGCCTCCATGGACTCCCACCCCCTGCTGGACATCGATGCGATCACCGACGTAGAGCCGTATCTCCGCACTGTCGGAGAGGTTTTCAAGGCGTTTCGTGAACAGGACTCGGGGTGCGTGTCGTACGGTGTCCGGCTCCCGGACGGTGAGCGGTGGTTCGTCAAGGAGGCCGTGACCGAGGGCGCCCGACGGTCTCTGGATCGTGGGTGGGCCTTCCACCAGGCTGTGAGACATCCCGTTGTCGTCCCGCAGGTCCACCGGATCTCCGTGCGCGACAGGTGGGCCGTGGTCATGCCGTGGCACGAGGGGGACGTGCTGTATCACCCAACGGTCCGTGGTCCGGGAGACCGCGCCGGTACGGGTAGCGCGATGGCACGGTTCCGGCGGCTGCCGCTCGCGCGAGTGCTGCGTGCCTTCGATCTGATCCTGAGCGCGCATCTCGCCGTGGAGGATGCGGGCCATGTCGCTGTCGACTTCTATGACGGCGCGCTGCTCTACGACTTCGCCCGACACCAGCTGCGCCTGGTGGACCTCGATGAGTACCGGCCGGGGCCCTTCACCCTGAACGACGAGCGGCTGCCGGGGTCACGGCGGTTCATGGCGCCCGAGGAGTTCCGACGTGGGGCGGTCATCGACACGCGCACCACCGTGTTCACCCTCGGCCGCGCGGCACGGCTACTGCTGGACGCCGGGGACCAGGAGTGCGCCTGGAGAGGCAACACGGCTCAGCTCGGAGTACTGGAGCGGGCCACCCGTACCGCTCCCGGGCAACGGTTCACCACCGTCCGCGAGTTCGCCTCGGCGTGGGAGGCCGCCGCCGGCTCCACGCCTGAGCACTAGGCCGAGCGGGTCAGTGTCGGGCTTACTGCCGGGCGTCGGTTCCGGGCCTCAGTGCCGGTGTACGCAACTGATGAGGCGCGAACGGGCGTCGCTCTCCGTCAGCCCCAGCGCGATCCCGATCGCCTCCCAGGGACACCTCGTCGACCTGCCCGTTGCAGGCGGCGTCGCGGCCGAGTCGACGCCCGTCCGCCGGTCCGCGGACGGGTTCCAGCCTGCCCCCGCTTCCCCGTGGACTGGTCGCCGTCACCCCACCTCCGCCGGTGAGCGTGTCCCCAGGCGTACAGAATCGTTTGGGCAAGCATGGCCACGACGCATCGCACTTCCCCGCGCCCGGCCCGGCACCGGGCGCCGGACGGCGCTGTCGCCGGGCGGGTCCCACGTCAGACGAACAGCGCCGGCAGCAAGCCCGGCGGTGCGCCGCTCTTCGAGAAGCTCGCCCAGGAGTGGGCGGCTCGTGGCGCCACCGTGCCCGGGGCGCCGGACCCTCTCTGGCAGCGGCTGATTTCGTACGAGCACCTTCAGCGCGAGACGGCGGCCACCCTCCGCACGCTCCATCTTCGCGGCACGGAGGCCGGACCCCCACCGACCGAGATCGCCCTGCGTCGACGACCGGCGTGAAGGGCCGACTCCCCCTGTCCGGGGAGGGTTCGGCGTCCCCATCACCGGCGTCGCTCGCCGGCTCCCCTCCTGCTTCAGCAGCCGGCCGGCGTAACGCGCCCCGGCCCTCCGCACAGGTGCCACGCCCACGACGCCGGGTGACCTACGGCATGTCCCCGCCCCAGTCCCACCTCTCGGGGTTCGTCGGGCGCGGCTCGTACAGGGCCCGACCGCCGGGTCCGAACCGGCCTATCTCGGTAGTCAGAGCCGCGCCCTCGCCCAACTGCTCCGGCGTCCAGCCGGTGACGTCCAGGAGCAGGCCGTCGAGCGGGCCGCCCACGAGTTCGCGGTAAGTGTGTCCGGGCTGCGGTCCCGGGTCGGGATCGTCGTGGTCGGCCCCGTAAACCCGGCCACGCATGATCTGCTCATCCATGCCCGCAAGCATCCCAGCCACCACTGACAACGCCCGCGGGCTTGTCCCGGCGCCGGCCACACCCCCACTGGGCCTCCGAAGGGAGGGCTCCTACGAGGAGGCCGCGAGGAGGGTTTCGGCGGCGGTGGTCCGGGCGTAGAGCACGGAGCGGCCGGCTCGGTGAGCACTGACCAGACCCGCGGAGCGCAACGCCGTGAGGCACTGCGAGACGCCGGCCGCCGAGAGCCCCGTACGGCGGGCCAGGTCCGTGGTGGAGGCCGGGGACGCGAGTTCGGTCAGCACCAGGGTCCGCGAGCGGCCGAGTACGGCGGCGAGGGCGGCGGTCCCCGCGGTGGGGCGGGATTCCCACAGGCAGCCCACACCGCGCGCGGGATAGGCGAGCTGGGGCGGGTCCGGCGCCGTCACCCGGGTGTGCACGCGCGAGTCGGCGAACGCCGAGGGCACCAGAAGCAGCCCCGCTCCCGCTGTCGTCCGGGACAGGGTTCGCCGGCGGCGGACCAGCCGCAGGGCGTTGTCGCCCCAGCTCACGGAGGAGTGCAGGTCGTTGAACAGGTGGCCTGCGCCGCGCTCGGCGACCTGCCGGGCACGGAAGAAGACGTCGGCGTCGAGTACTGCCCGGATCTTCGCCCAGTACGGGGCGAGCGCCAGCTCCCAGTACGCCCCGATCTCTTCGGTGACCTTGACGAGACGGGCCTCCGGGTCGGCATACAGGGCGCGCGACCGGGGCCCCACGGACCCCTGGTGATGCTTCAGGTGGTCGAGATCCTGGCGCACTCGGTCGACGGGAGCCGCGAGGATGGCGGCCCGCTCCTCCGCCGGCGTGGGAGCGGGTACGGCGGGCGCGGGGTTGAGGAAGTCGGGGAGATAGCCGGAGGGCGGGATCAGTTCGGCGAGCCAGCCCCTGTCCAGGCCGGCGGCTGCCAGCCGTGGTCGCACTTGCTCGACCCAGGGCTGGTGCACGGGATGGGGAGTGCCCGCGCTCAACAGCCGGAAGCTGGTCACGACCTCCCACATGGGCGAGACGGCGAACCTCATCTGTGCCAGATCGCTCGCGGAAAACGTCAGTTCCGCCCGAATGACTTCCCCCGGAATTCATACATGCCTTAATCAATGGCGGTCAGTCTAGGCCGCCGAGACGATTCCCCGCATGACCTCAGAAACGATCACCGCAGCGGCCTCAGGAACCTGGAAGCTCGGCGACCTGTCCGTCAACCGGATCGGGTTCGGCGCGATGCGCCTGACGCAGAAGGGCGAGGCGTTCGCGCCCGACGCCGTTCCGAGCGATCGGGGCCGCGCGATCCGTGTGCTGCGCAGAGCGGTTGAGCTCGGTGTGAACCACATGGACACCGCCGCGTTCTACTTCTCGTCGCTGCGCTCCGCCAACGAACTGATCAACCAGGCGCTGTCCCCCTATCCGGACGACCTCGTCATCACCACCAAGGTCGGGCCGGGCAGGGGCCCTTCGGGCGAGTGGCTGTCCCATGCCACCCCGGAGCAGCTGCGCGGCCAGGTCGAGGAGAATCTCCGCCAGCTCGGGCGCGACCATCTCGACGTGGTGAACCTCCGCATCGTCGGTACCGATTCGATCGCCGACCGCTTCGGCGCCCTGTCCGATCTGCGTGACGCCGGGCTCATTCGCCACCTGGGAATCTCCAACGTCCGCCCCGAACATCTCGCCGAGGCCCAGGCCATCGCGCCCGTGGTGTGCGTGCAGAACAAGTACGGCATCGGCGCG
Organism: Streptomyces sp. NPDC038280; assembly: GCF_055600045.1. Taxonomy (NCBI): domain Bacteria; kingdom Bacillati; phylum Actinomycetota; class Actinomycetes; order Kitasatosporales; family Streptomycetaceae; genus Streptomyces; species Streptomyces sp. NPDC038280. The sequence continues at coordinate 24,291 of NZ_JBVJYZ010000014.1, read as the reverse complement.
GGTCCCGAGGCCGATGACTTCCTGCGTACCTGCGGCGAGCAGGGGGTCGCGTTCGTGCCCTTCTACGCGATCGCCGGCGCCGGGCGCGAGGCGGGTGCGAGCGGCGCCGAGAGCGACGAGATCCTCGCCGTCGCGCGCGCCCATGGGGCGAGCGCCGCACAGATCCGGCTGGCGTGGACCTTGCATCGCGGACCTCACGTACTCGCCATCCCCGGTACAGGCAATCCGGATCATCTGGCCGCCAACGTGGCCGCCGGCGCGCTGCGCCTCTCCGAGGAGGAACTGGGTCTACTGGACTCCGTCCACCACGACGGCGCCTGAACGTCCACGTTCGCCCGGTGGGACAGGTGGGCGGGCGTGCACGTCCCTCGGTGCCGGACGATTACGGTTGTCCATAGCGCTGCTGAAGCGATATCAGCAGCGCTCATCAACACGTAGATCACCGGATGTGCCGGGACCGAGGGTCGCACGGCAGGAGAGGGAGACCCCATGGACGCCCAGCAGCGCTTCGAGCGGATCACCGCGTTCATCGAGGACCGGCTGCGCCCGCTCTTCGACCCCGAGACGGGGAGCGATCACGGTTTCGGGATGGACGACACCTCGCGCGCTCTGCGCGCACTGCTCAACACGGTGAGGGCCGCGGCGGCGGTCAAGGGGATCACCGCGCAGCGCGAGACGGCCGACGAGGCCATGCGCAACATCATCGATCAGGCGCTGGAGCAGAACTGGGACGTGCTCCGCGGCATCGCCCGGAACTGGGAGGACCACCCGGACTTCATCCGCGAGTTCAAGCGGCACGCATGGGAACTCGACGAGGCCGACGCCGCCCCGGCCACCGCCAAGGGCTGACCGGCGCCGCGTCCCCCAGCGGCCTCGCTTCCGGGAGTGCGGGAGGCCGCGGAGGCCGCCCGCGTCGGCCGCGAGTTGCGACGTGCTGCTCGCCCTCTTCCCGCGGGAGGCGGGTGAGCAGCGCCTGAACGTCTCCGGCCACCGGGGCTCGGGGCAGCGCCCGCGAGCTTCGACGTGCTGCTCGCCCTCTTCCCGCGGGAGATGGGTGAGCAGCGCCTGAACGTCTCCGGCCACCGGGGCTCGGGTCAGCGCCCTTGGGCGTCCCGCTCCGCCTTCTTCTCCTTGATGCGAACGGCTTCCTTACGGACCTCGGCCTGGGTGGCGCGTTCCTTCTGCAACCACTCGGGAGATTCGCTCTTCAACTCTTCGATCTGCTCCGTGGTGAGCGGCTCGGTCACGCCGCCGCGCGCGAGTCCCGCGATGGAGATGCCCAGCTTCGCCGCGACCACCGGCCGGGGGTGGGGGCCGTTGCGTCGCAGTTCCAGCAGCCACTCGGGGGGATCGGCCTGGAGCGCACTCAGCTCGGTGCGCGAGACGACACCCTCCTGGAACTCGGCGGGGGTGGCCTCGAGGTACACACCCAGCTTCTTCGCCGCGGTCGCGGGCTTCATCGTCTGGGTGGTCTTGTGCGACGTCATGGTGTCAAGAGTATCGAGCGTGTGCGCTACCTCTGACCACGGCCGGTAACCTGGGCGGGTGACAGGCTCGGAAGTACCCTCTTCGTTCCGGCTCGCCTATGTCCCAGGCGTGACGCCCACCAAATGGGTGCGGATCTGGAACGAGCGGCTGCCCGACGTTCCGCTGACCCTCGTCGCCGTTCCCGCCGCCGAAGCACCGGAGCTGCTGCGCGGCGGCGGCGCCGACGCCGGTTTCGTACGGCTGCCGATCGACCGGACGGACCTCAGCGCGATCCCGCTCTACACCGAGACGACGGTCGTCGTGATCCCGAAGGACCATCTCGTGGCCGCGGTCGACGAGGTGTCCGCCGAGGATCTGTCCGACGACATCGTCCTGCACCCTCTCGACGACACCCTCGACTGGGAGCAGCTGCCGGGCAGGCCCGCGATCGAGCGCCCGGCCACGACGGCGGACGCCATCGAGCTGGTGGCGGCAGGCGTGGGCGTACTGATCGTCCCGCAGTCCCTCGCCCGCCTGCACCACCGCAAGGACCTCACCTACCGGCCGGTGTCGGGCGCTCCCGAGTCGCGCGTCGCGCTCTCGTGGCCGGAGGACGAGACCACCGACCTGGTGGAGGAATTCATCGGGATCGTCCGCGGCCGGACGGTCAACAGCTCCCGCGGCCGCCGCCCGGCGACCACCCCGGCGGAGCCGAAACCGAAGCGCGCCTCGGCAGCCGGCGCGGGCCGAAAGCCGGCACCCGGCAGGTCGACGGGCAAGAACCCCCGGGGCGGCTCCGGCGGTTCCAAGGGCACGAAGCGCGGCAAACCGCGCCGGCGGTCGTAGCACGCCGGCGCGGAGCACGGTCAGCCGTGCCGACGGCGCGTCTGGCCGCATAGCCGGTCACCAGGGCGGCGCTGGTGGTGAGGCCGAGGCGAGCGAACCGCGCGAAGGATTTCCCACGCCCGTCGCCGGGTCCCGCTCGTCGTCCGAGAGCCTGCGCCACCCCGCCTCCGTGCCCGACGACACCACCCCCGGGCCTCTGTCGCACACCGAGCTCAGCCGTCCCGAGCACGCCAGTCGCGCACCTCCAATCCGTCACCCCCGACCACGGAGGGCCGCGAGGCCCGCGCGCCGGGAAATCGCCCCCACGCGAGGCAGCCGGCCGCCCGTGGCGCCCGCCGGCCGTCCCGCTTCCCTTCATCCACCTCGAGCGCCCTTGATCGACTTGATAGGTAGGAATTTTCCTACCTATAGTGGCGTCATGAACATCACCCACTCCCGCTTCGCCGCCGCCCGCGTCCCCGCCGGCTCGTGAGCCCGATGGCCACAGGGGACACCGACACGACCGAGGGTCGCGTCTTCTCGGCGCTGGCCAGCCCGGTGCGCCGTGAAGTGCTGCGGCTGCTGCGTGAGGAGGGCGCCCAGCCCGTCGCGCAGTTGGCCGGTCACTTCGACATGGCCCGCCCGAGCTTCTCCGAGCACCTGCGGGTGCTGAGGGAGTGCGGACTGGTCAGTGAGCGCAAGGTGGGCCGCCAGCGGCTGTACGAGCTGGAGGCCGGCCCCTTGCACGAGCTGCAGGACTGGCTGGATCCGTTCGAGCGGTTCTGGCGCGCGAAGCTCCGGAAGCTGGGCTCCCTGCTCGATGCGATGGATGAGGATGACGACGAATGACGGATGACACGGACCTGACCGCAGTACACGTCGACCAGTTCCTGCCGCACCCGCCCGCGAAGGTGTGGCGGGCGCTCACGGAACCGGACCTGATCGCCCAGTGGCTGATGCCCGGCGACTTCCGGCTGGCGGTGGGCCACCGCTACACGATGCGGGCCGTGGCCATCCCGGCGACCGGGTTCTCCGGGACCGTCCAGGCCGAGGTGCTGGCGTTCGAGGAGCAGAGAATGCTGCGGATCGGCTGGCAGGACGCCGACCCCGAGCAGGGCGTCGACGTCGACTGGACCATCACCTGGACCCTCGAGCCCGAAGGTCGCGGGACCCGGCTGTTCCTCGAGCACGAGGGCTTCGAACCCGACAACCCCCTGCAGCAGAAGGCCCGCACCATCATGGGCGGCGGCTGGCGCTCTCATGTCATGCGGTCCCTGGAGGCGGTACTCGACCGGATCTGACGGCCCCTGCCCCGGCGAGCGCGGCACGTGTCGCTGGATGCCGCCTCGCTCAATACGACAGAGGGAGGGAGTGGGGAAGGTAGGGGGCGCAGAGGCGGTAGCGGCCCGCCCTCGGGACGGTGAGACGGGACCAGGGACCCGCGGGGGTCACGGTCGCGCCGCCACCCGCCCGCAGCCACGGGGAATACCGCACGCGGACCGTCACGGAGCCCGGCTCGTCCACCTGGACCACCAGCGAGGCGGCTGTCGAACGGACCACCCGGGCCGGGCCCTTGACCATGGGCACCGGGCGGGCGACGGCGAAGATGGTCCAGTGTCCGTCGCGCCAGACGGGCTTCAGATAGGGCGGGCCGGCTTGTACGAGCGCCGCTTCCGCGGTGGCCGGTCCGTCCGGGACTCCTGCCTGGAGGACGACATGGCTGACGGCCCAATGGTCGAGCCAGGCACGGTACGTGCTCGCGCTGAAGGTGCCGTCGTAGAACAACCTGCCCCGTTCCACGTCCAGTTGACGGTTCCACCCGCGCGCCAGATGGAACCGTCGCCCCAGCAGCCACGCCTCACGGTGGTCGCGGGCGGGCACCACCTCGATGCGTGAGCGGCCGGCTCCCAGGCGGAGCAGTTGGCCGGTCACCTCGTGCGTGTGCGCGGCCCGGGCCGGCACGGGAGCCGAGTGCCGCAGGTCGTCGGCGCTCTTGCCCAGGACCCACAGGGAAGCGGCCACGGCGGCCATGGTCAGTACGGCCGCCCGGGTACGCGAACGGGACTGCCGCGGCGGCCCCGCCAGGCGTGCGGCCAGCAGGACGGGCGGCCCCGCGATCAGGGCGAGCCGTTCGACGTTCGATCCGATCGGTGAGGTGATCAGGAGGGTCAGCAGGATTCCGATGCCGTAGAGGGCCGCGCCCGCCCGCACCAGCCCCCAGGCGCGCGGCGCGGCCCAGGCCGTGGCGACGCACATGACCAGGGGCACCGCCGCGGTGCGGGCGGTCATGGGCTGCTCTCCCCAGTACGGGAACGCGCAGGCGACCAGCAGTTGGACGACGGCGACCGGAACGAGCAGCGTGATCGCTCTGCGCCTGTGCCGCAGGAGCAGATGCGCGGCTCCCGCGACCAGGAGGAAGAGGCCGGCCATGGGACTTGCCCCGGTGGCCAGGGCGGCGACGGCGGCGCCCACCGCAGGGCGGTGGGCCTGGTGGCACGCCCAGCAGGCCGCCGCCACTCCGACCGCGAACGTCGTACGGCCGGAGGCGATGTCACACCACAATGTCACCGCCGCCAGCACGGCCGGCCACTGAGGCGCGGTCACAGGCAGTCGGCAGAGCAGCGCCGCGAGCGCCCAGGTCGCCCCGAGGCCCGCTGCGACCGAAACGGTCCGCACCCCGCCGAATGCCATCAGATGCGGGGTGATCAGGCTGTAGTTGGCCGGGTGCACGCCGCCGTACCAGGAGAGGTTGTACGCCGATCCCGGGTGCTGTCCTGCGAAGTCGGCCCACGCCACCTGAGCTGCGAGATCACCCGCCGGCGTCGCCAGCCACAGCGCCCACACCGCGTACAGCGGCACTGCGACGGCCGTCACCAGCAGCGGAACCCGGACCCCGGCCGTGGACGGGCGGACGACGGCGAGCGAGACGCCTGGCGACATGAGCACGGCTGGACTGTAGGGCAGCGCCCCGCGTCGGACGCCCGCCTGCGGGCGGGCGCGCCGCGTGGCCGGAATTCGCCGTCAGCGCGTCCGCCCTCCGCACACGAATCCATGCCCACGGGTGTCCTCGCGCGCAGCGGCCAGGCCTGCCGGAGCCGCTCCCCGAGTGACCTCCTGCCCGGCGTCGTGCGATGGCCGTCGGGCTGAGACCTTCTCCGCCGCCCCGGCGTACGGTTCTAGGCGCCGCGAGCGGCCTCGATGAACGCCGTGATCATCGCGGGGCTCTTGACGCCCCGGCTGATTTCGATGCCGCTGGAGACGTCCACACCCCAGGGGCGCGTCGCGCGGACGGCCCCGGCCACATTGCGCGGATCGAGCCCTCCGGCGAGCAGCCACGCCTGATCCGGCTCGGGCAGCCGCTTCCCCGACCGGTCCCACACCTCGCCCGCGCCCGGCACCGGCGCGTCGAGCAGCAGGATGTCCTCGCCGCGCTCCCCGTGGCGCGGCACCTCACCCCGGACGGACGCGCCCCGGATCAGGGTCAGCCCGTCCGGGCGCAGGGCGTCGTAGTAGGCGAGGTCCTCGTCACCGTGCAATTGCGCGGCGCGCACGCCGCTCGCGTCCAGGAAGACCCGTACGTCCTCCAGCGGCTGGTTGCGGAACACACCGACCGTCATGATCCCTTCCGGGACGCGTCCGGCCAGCCTGCGCGCGGTGGCGGCGTCGACGCGGCGGGGGCTCTCGGCGAAGACGAAACCGATGGCGTCGGCGCCCGCCTCGACGGCGGTGTCGACGTCCCGCTCGGTCCGCAGACCACAGACTTTGACGAACAAGGGGTGGTCCACGTGCGCTGCTCCCGTTCCATGGCTCTGCCGACCGCGTTCACCGACACGCTAGTACCTGCGTGCCCGGAGGCGGTCCCGCCGTAGGGCGCCCTGATCAGGGAAGAGTGTGGCGAGGAGGGCCGTCCGGGCACGGTTTTCGCACGTGGAGTGACCCTTGTGCACAGTCCAGTGACCGAAGGTGTCAGGATGAAGCCATGAGTAACGTGTTCTTCGACATCACCATCAACGACGAGCCGGCCGGCCGGATCGTCTTCCAGCTGTTCGACGACGTGGTCCCCAAGACCGCGAAGAACTTCCGCGAGCTCGCCACCGGTGAGCACGGGTACGGCTACGAGGGCTCCGGCTTCCACCGCGTCATCCCCGACTTCATGCTCCAGGGTGGCGACTTCACCAATCACAACGGCACCGGCGGCAAGAGCATCTATGGCGAGAAGTTCCCGGACGAGAACTTCCAGCTGAAGCACACCAAGCCGGGTCAGCTGTCGATGGCCAACGCGGGCCCGAACACCAACGGCTCGCAGTTCTTCATCACGACGATCGTCACCGACTGGCTCGACGGCAAGCACGTCGTCTTCGGCGAGGTCGTCGAGGGCATGGACGTCGTCAAGAAGATCGAGGGCCTGGGCTCCCGCACCGGCGCCACCAAGGCCGACATCAAGATCGCGAAGTCGGGCGTCGTCGACGCCTGATCGCCGCCCTTCTTGCTGAGCCGCGTCAGCCGCCTTCCGTCCGGCCGGTCCGGGCGGAGGGCGGCTGCACGGCGGGCACTCCGGTGTTCGGTATCTCCGGCGTCTCAGGAATCTCCGGTGTCTCAGGACTGTCCGGTGTCCCTGAGCTGTTCGAGCGACGTGCTCACGACGTACTCCGCCTCGTGAGCGGCCCGGGACATGCCGGGTACGAGAAAGTCGTCGCCGGTATTCGCGGCCCCGGCTTCGGAGGTCTCCGCGACACGTTCGCTCCACTGCTTCGCCAGCTCTTCCTGGCGCGGCGCGCTCTCCTGTCGGACGCGCGCGCGGCTCTCCGGTGAGAGGGCGTTCAGGAAGTCGCTCAGAGCCTCGGTCATGGCTTCAACGGATCCGTTCGTCTCGGGCGCTCGCATGCTGCTCGCTTGTTGCCTGGAGATACCCGCCAACAGGCCGCATGGGGCCAAGAGCAACGGAATCCACTCGGATGCGAAACCCGCGTACGGGCTCGCACCGCACCTCCCGCCATCAAGGACCAGGGTCCGGACGTCCGCGCCGAGGGGCGCGGCCAGGTCGGCCGGGCGGCGTGAGGCCGCCGCTGCCTAGGCGGACCGGCGGCGGGCGATGCGGCGCTTGAGCGCGCGGCGTTCGTTCTCGTCGAGGCCACCCCAGACACCGGTGTCCTGGCCCGTCTCCATGGCCCAGGACAGGCACTGCTCCCTCACGGGGCAACGCCGGCACACGGCCTTCGCCTCGGCGGCTTGCAGCAGCGCGGGGCCCGAGCTGCCGATGGGGAAGAACAGATCCGGGTCCTCGTCCAGGCAGGCGCCCTCGTGCCGCCAGTCCTGTCGCCATTCCGTCATGAGTCGGCAATCCTTCCTCTGCGGTGTGGTGGGGACCGCCCCGCGGCATCGGCGGGGGCATTCTCTTCGGCTGACCGTCATCACCGGGTCCAAACACCAAAGTCCGCTTCGGGAAGCGACTTTGAGACGCGCTCCCTCCTCACGTCGTCGCGTCGAGGCTGAGAATGCCGAGGCCATGGACCACTTCAATGCCCCGCGTCGGGGGGTTCAGTTGGTCGGCAGTGGCGCCGGGACGGCAGCCAAGGTCACCGTGCCGTCCGGCAGGCACTCCATCAGGACGTCCCCGGAGAGCGGATAGAGCCAGAACCCCGGCTGGGCGTCCTGGATCTCCCGCGCGTGACGAACCAGTACTCCGGCGGGCAGAACCACCGTGGGGATGACGAAGTTGCTTCAGAAGACGGCGACGAGATCTGCTCGGGCCACATACGGGGCGAGCAGCTCAGCGGCCACAGCGGCCCAGGCCTCGTCGTCGGCGCACCATCGCTGGTCCAGAAACGGCGCGGCGCTCCAGTCCAGCTCGCAACTGTTGCGCGCCGGGAACCGGTTCAGGCTCACCGCCTGCAGCCGGCGGCTGTCGGCGTGGTCGAGCAGGAGGACGTCGTCCGCCGCCCCCTCCTGACGGTCGGTCATGAGACGCGGCAGGTACTCGGGCCGGCTTCCGTAGCCATCGGGCCCCATCAGGCACCCCGAGGCCCGGGACCGGCCGACCGCAGGAGGATGCCTGCCAGCTCGCGCGGCCGGGAGAACATGGGCCAGTGGCCGGTGTCCATCTCCACCAGCTGCCACAGTTCGCCGGTGAGCAGCTCGGCCACGTCGTCGTTCGGCTCGGCGCCGTCGAGCAGGCACTTGATGTAGGTCGCCGGAAGCTCGCCGATCGGGCGGGCCAGGACGGCGGGCTCGGTCAGGGTGGCGCCCGGGTGGGGTGTCGAGCCGCCCACGATCAGGGCGATCTGCTGGCCGGTGAGTCCCTGGCCCGCGTAGTCGGCTGCCGTCAGCGGCGCCCAGAAGCCGTCGTTCTCGGCTATCGACGCCTCCACCATGGCCCGGCCGTCCGGCCAGGCGGAGACGAACGACTCGCCGTCGACGGGCACGTTCGCGTCGACGAAGACGACGCGGGTCAGCCGGTCACCCAGTCGTGCGGCGGCCTGGCCCACGGGTATGCCCGCGTAGCTGTGGCCGACGAGGACGACGTCGTGCAGCCGGCGGCGCTCCACCTCGTCGACGATGTCCCGCACATGTGTCTGCTGCCCAGCGGTTTGGCCCTGCTTCTCGGCGAGACCGGACAGCGTCAGAGCCAGGGCGCCGTGGCCGGCCGCGCGCAGTTCCGGCACCACGTCGTCCCATGCCCACGATCCCAGCCAGGCGCCTGCCACCAGTACGAAGTTCGTCATACCGGCAACGTAGCCGAGGGGTACGACACTCCTCGGCGGGCACTCGTAGGGGGGCACTCCTTGTCGCGCACTCCAGGGCGGGCACTCCCTGCGGACCGGCGGACGGCCGTTCGAGCGGTCGGATTCATCGCGCGCACATGTCCTCATCCCGCTCCGTACGCCGAGGCGTCATCCATCCGCACCACTCTCCCGACCGTGAACGTCATGTCCCCGACATGCAGGAGAATCTCTGTGACCAGGCTCCGCCCCTTCCGTTCGGCCGCGCTCGTGGTCGGCACGGCCCTGACGGCACTGGCCGCGACCGTCCCCGCCGCCGCGCACTCCGCGGGTTCGCTGCCGGTTGTCGTCGCCCGCGCGGAGACGGCCACGCTGTACGACGACGAGGCGGGCGACAACGCCAACGCGGACGACCCGGCCATCTGGCGCAACCCCGCCGACCCGGACCGCAGCCTCGTCATCGCCACGGCCAAGGAGGGCGGGCTGCGCGTCTACGACCTGGACGCCCGCCAGGTGCAGTCGATCCCCGCCCCTCCCCCGCCGGGACCGGACGACGCTCCGGGCCGCTTCAACAACGTCGACCTCATCCACGGTCTGCGGCTGCCGTCCGGCCGCGTCGACGTGACGGTGACCACGGATCGCGGTCACGACCGGCTCCGGATCCATCGCATCACCCCGGGCCGGCCGGGCGGCCCGCTCACGGAGATCACCGACCCGTCCGCCCCGCCGGTCTTCTCCTCCGGTCAGGAAGAGATCAACGACCAGCAGACCGCCTACGGCCTCGCCACCTGGACCGACCCGTCGACCAGGCGCTCGTACGCGCTGGTGAGCCGCCGCAACCGCACGACGGTGGCCCTCCTGGAGCTGGTCGCCACGCCCGCGGGCACGGTGACGTACCGCAGGATCCGCGCCCTCGATCTCCCCTCTGCCTTCCGCCTGCCGAACGGCACTTCATGGTCGCCCTGTGCCGAGCCGGGTGAACTCCCGCAGGTCGAGGGCATGGTCGTGGACCCGGCCAACGGCATGCTCTACGCCGGGCAGGAAGACGTCGGGATCTGGCGGCTGCGTGCCGATCTCACCGGCACCCCGAAGCTGGTGGACAAGGTCCGTGAGTACGGCGTGCCGGGTGTGTACGACGAGAAGACCGAGGAGTGCGTCAACGGGAACGATCCCGGCTACGGCGGCCCCCACCTCGCGGCCGACGTCGAGGGGCTCACTCTGCTGACCGAGCCCGACGGGGACGGCTACCTGCTCGCGTCCAGCCAGGGCGACAACACCTTCGCCGCTTACGACCGGGAAGTCGCCGACGCGAACGAGTACGAGGGCGGCTTCCGTGTCGCCGCCGGCCGGACTCTCGATGGCTCCGAGGAGTGCGACGGCGCCGCCGTCCTGAACGCGCCGCTGGGCAGGAGGTACCCGCACGGTCTCCTTGTCGTCCAGGACGGTCACGACACCCCGGCGGACGGGACGCGTGAGGCCACCGGCTTCAAGTTCGTGGACCTCGGGGACGTCCTGGAGGGCATCGACGACTGACGCCGCAGGCGGGGCGCCGGCGCCGGGACCCGCGGGCGGGAGCCCCGGCCCCGGCGCCGCCCCCTCCGGAAACGCCGACAGGACGTCCTCGCGAGGAGGGCGTCCTGTCGGCGGGTCCGCCTCGGCGTGCTGAGGCGTGGGGGTACTAGTACGGGCCGTTCACGTTGTCGATCGAGCCGTACCGGGCGGCCGCGTAGTTGCACGCGGCGGTGATGTTGGCGACCGGGTCGTAGGAGTCCATCGACGTACCGGGCACGTGGTAGGTCTGGAAGGTCGGGTCGATCACCTGGAGCAGGCCCTTGGACGGGATGCCGGCCATGGCGTTGGAGTCCCAGTTGTTGATGGCCAGCGGGTTGCCCGAGGACTCGCGCATGACGTTGCGGTGGATGCCGTCGTACGAGCCGGGGATGCCGTGCTTGGCCATGATGTCCAGCGACTCCCTGATCCAGCCGTCGAGGTTGTCGGGGTAGGTCGTGGCGGACTCCGCGGCCGCGGGGGCCGCGCTCAGGGTGCTCGGCCGCGTGGAGCGGTCGGCGCGGTCGGGCTCGGCGGAGCGCTTCGGCGTCTTGGCCTTGGCCTTCGCCTTCGCCGCCTCCGACGCGGAGGGCTCAGCCGCGATCGTCAGCTTGAGGCCCGGGCGGATCAGGGACGGGTTACCACCGATGGCCCTGCGGTTGTCCTGGTAGAGCCGCTTCCAGCCGCCGGTGAGCGAGTGCTCGGTAGCGATCTTGGAGAGGGAGTCACCGGGGACCACGCGGTAGATCCCGGGCCCTGCCTTCTTGGCGGCGGCCTTCGGCGCGGCCGCGACCGTCGACGTGACGCTGCTCTGTGCGGTGGCGGACTGCGCCGCGTTCGGCGCGGCACCGGCTGTGGTGGCGCCGATCACCGGAAGAACGAGCGCGGCACCACCGGTGCCCGCGACGGCGATACCTCGGGCGAGCGAGTTCTTCTTGGGGCGGCGGTGCTTTCCCTTTGCGGGCATGTCGAATTCCTCTCCGGCGCCTGCGAGGTGAGCTGTCGGGTCGGACTGGAGATGCCCGGCCGCAGTGGCTGCGACTTCACCCCAAGACGTTCCGGATTTCCGGATCGACGGCTTACCTGGGTCCCCCGCTCCTGCCGTGGGTGAGTGGGTTCGGATTCCGGAAGGCGGCAGGATTCGGCGGTCCATCCGGATTGACCGTGACGTTAAGCGAGAGAGACGCGGCGAGACAAGGCCAGAATTCACGACCGCATTCGAAATGAGCGGGGAAGATCGCGAAAAGCATGCCATCGGACCTGAAGCCGGAACTCAACTCTCTTTCCGCAGAACAGTTCTGGGCGGAGCCCTCATTCGCCCTCACGATCGGTGACGTGACTGACATCACCTCGCGTCGCTGCGGGAAGGACCTTTGCCACAACAGGAGTTGAGCATGCGAAAAGTCCGCATAAGACCGTCTCATTCATGTCTTAATGGGCAATAGACGCAAACCGACGATAGGGGCAATATCGGACGCAAGCGGGCATTCGCCCCTCGTCCGGGACGGGTCCGCTCCCTCACGCTGCCTGCCGTCTGTGCCTCCGGGAGGGGTCCGGGCGGTCCCGCGAATGACAAATGTCATCCCTTCCTCTGATGCGAGTCGTCCTGTCGGAGGACGGCAGCACAGAGCCCCGCGAATGAGGATGGAGGCGCCGTGCGCGCGGTGCGCGCGAGCCGAGAGAACGGGGCTTTTCCCATGCGCTTAACCGAGCCGGGCGGCCGCCCGAGCCGTCGGAGAGTTCGACTCGCGACCGCTGTGGCGTCAGCAACTCTGCTGTCGCTCACCGTCGGTGTACTCCCTGCCCACGCCACACCCCCCAAGTCCGCCCCCTCCGCCCGGTTCGCGGAGGCCGCCGCCCCGGCGGCGCATCTCCCCGAGCTCGACCGCAAGGCGCTGCGCGCATCGCTGGAGGCGTTCCACCGGGCGGGAATGTACGGCGCCTATTCGGCGGTCCGGGAAGGATCCGAGGAGTGGCGGGGGGCGGTGGGCGTCGCCGACGTGACGACCGATCGCCCGATGCGGCCCGATTTCGAGCACCGGATCGGGAGCATCACCAAGACGTTCACCTCGGTCGCCGTCCTCCAACAGGTGGGCAACGGACGCATCGACCTGGACGCGCCGATCGGCCGCTATCTTCCGGAGCTGATTCCGGGAGAGCGAGGTCAGAAGGTGACCGTCCGGATGCTGCTCAACCACACGAGTGGCATTGCCGATTACATCCTGCCCGCGTTTCCCGGCCTGGTGGAGAACCCCGGAAAGACACTCGACGAGAACCGCTTCCGCCATGTGGCTCCGGAGGAACTCGTCCGTCTCGGTCTCGCGGCCCCGCCGGTCGCGGAGCGCGGCACGCACTCCTACTCGAACACGAACTACATCATCGCCGGACTGCTGCTGAAGAAGGTCACCGATCAGGAGCCGGAGAAGTACATCGCCCAGCACGTCATCCGCAAAGCCGGCCTCCGCCACACCTACTTCCCGCGCTCCCCGTACATCTCCGGACCGCACGCCAGGATGTACGAGTCGATGTACGGCTATATCGATCCGCCCCGCGACTACAGCGTCTACGACATGTCATGGGGTGGCACCGCAGGTGCGATGGTGTCGACGATGGCCGACCTCAACGACTTCTACCGCCGCTTGCTCGGCGGAAAGCTGCTCGGCGCCGCCGAGTTGCGGGAGATGAAGACGACCGTCCCGGCCTACGAGCCGGAGCCGGGCCAGGAGGCGCGCATGCGCTACGGCTTGGGTCTGTACACCCTGCAGATGCCCGGAGGCGGCTGGTACTGGGGGCACGACGGGGGCGTCTTCGGTGCCGGAACCTGGGCCCTGTCCACCGAGGACGGCCGCCGCCAGGTCGCCATCGGCTACAACCTGATGAAGTACGAGCGGTACGACGACCAGAACAAGCCGAAGCCGGACCCGATCGGCGACGCGCTGGTCGGCTACGTCGACGGCGCCCTCAGCGGCCGGGCGAAGCCCCGGCTGCGACAGCCGGGGCCCGGCACACCGCTCTCGACCCATCCCTTCGTCACGCCGGAACAGCTGCGCGGCTGAAGGGCTTCCGCGGGGTGATGACGACCGCCCCCGCCGCGGTCGTCATCACCCGCACAGCGGCGCGTACTACGCCCAGGGGCCGGCCTCCTGGGTGGGGACATCGCCTCCCGCGACGCCGTCGACGGTCTCCTCCATCAGCGAACCGACGGAGGCGTCCGGGAGGTGGTCGAGGCCGGTGGTGTCGGCCGACGCGGAGGGGGGCGGGGTGACGAGGGCCGTGACAATGCCTGCGGCGAGGGATGCGACGGCGAGCATGCTGCGCTTCTTCATGCCCGGTTCAACTGCTGACGCCCGCTCGGGTCACGGTCGGATACCGGCGGCAGAGCGGAAGCCGGGGGCGTCGTCTATGTCGATGTCCCGGTGGCGTCCCGCTCCAGCAGGTTCTTGAGCGCCTGCTCGTTCTTCGGCATCTCCTTGCGGGCGAACGGGCGGATCACGAACGGGACGAGGACCTTCCGATGCCGTGCGACTCGAAGTCGATGGACAGGGTCAGGCGGGAGCGCTCGCCGTTGTCGAGCGGTTCGATCGTGCCCTGCACGTCTCCGCGGACCGGGCCGTCGACTCCGTGCAGGTGCCACCTTCTCGGCGGGTCGAACTCCGTGACCTCCATCGTCATGGGGAACTCCCGGCGACCGACCCGGCGCCGCACGGCGACACGGGAGCCCACCGTGAGCGGCGCGTCGCTCATCGGCCGGGCCGACACGGCGCTCTCCTGCCATTCAGGCAGATGGGTCGGGTCGGTCACATACGAGAAGACCTCTTCGGGGCGACGGGAAATGTCGATGCTTTCCCTGATCACTGCTATGCACCCTCTCACGCCCCCCTTTGTTGTCTCTTCATACGAATGATCCCACCTGGGAGCGCCCGGCGCCATGGGGCGGCCGGGGTCGGGAAGAGGTGCGTGAAGAGGGCCCGGACTCCGAGGCCGGGGCGGTGCTCAGCCCTCCTGGAAGACCGCGATGACATTGCCCGCCGGGTCCGTGAACCAGGCGACGGTCGGACCGCCCTCAGTGCGGACGATGCCCTTGTCGTCCGCGTCGAAGTCGGGGTACCGCTCGAACCGCACGCCGCGACCGGCCAGCTCGTCCACGGCCGCCTCGATGTCGTCGACGGTGAAGTTGAGGACCGTGAAGCTCGCCGGGGTGTGCTTCTCCTTGGGGTAGACCATCACCTTCCCGCCGCCCTCGAGGGTCAGGTGGAGCATCCTCATGTCCTCCCGGCCGCCCTCCTCCACCGCGAGTCCGAGCGTGTCGCCGTAGAACTGCCGGGCCTTCGCGATGTCGTCCACCGAGAAGCTGCTGAACGCCTTCGTATTGCGGAACATGGCCGTCATTCCCTTCCAGCACGAGCCGATTGACCGCCTGCCAGGCCACACCATGGGCCACCGCGCCGTGACCGGCGCCACGCCGCAGCGGCCAGATGCGTCCCCGGAATCACCCTCCCGGGCACCCAACAGCGCCGGACGTCTCTTGACTTCACAAGACCCCCGGGCCACATTCCCCTGACACGGCATCAGGACCGTGGCTCCCCGGGCGTTCGCCTCCCCGTGGCCCACGCGCCCGCGCCCCGTACGTCACCGTCCCGAGTCCCCGACCGCTGGAGCTCACCATGCCCGAGAGCGCGGATTCCGTGAGCGAGACAGCGAACCGCCCCACGCGACGGCGGTTACTGGGTGCCACGGGCGCCGGGGTCGTCCTCGCCGCCGGTGGCCTGGCCGGAGGGCGGGCGTACGGCGCGACTCCACCCCCCGTGGCCGGCGAGTACGACGTCGTCGTGGTCGGTGCGGGAGCGGCGGGCATGACCGCGGCGCTGACCGCGGCCTCGCGGGGGCTACGCACCGTCGTCGTCGAGAAGGCGCCCACGTACGGAGGGTCGGCGGCCCGCTCGGGCGCCGCCGTCTGGATACCGAACAACCAGGTGCTCCGGGCCGCCGGTGTTCCCGACACGCCGCAGAAGGCCGCCACGTATCTCGCCGCGGTCGTCGGCGAAGAGGTCTCCGCGGAGCGTCAGCGGGCCTTCCTCACCCATGGCCCGGACATGATCTCCTTCGTCATGTCCCACAGCCCGTTGCGCTTCCGGTGGATGGACGGATACAGCGACTACTACCCGGAGCTCCCCGGCGGTCTTCCGGGAGGCCGGTCCATCGAACCCGACCAGCTGGACGGCACCCTTCTGGGCCCCGAGCTGGCCCGGCTGAATCCCCCGTACCTGTCCGTCCCGGCCGGCATGGTCGTCTTCGGGGCCGACTACAAGTGGCTGGCGCTGTCCGCCGTCAGCGCCAAGGGCGCGGCCGTCGCCACGCAGGCGCTCGCCCGGGGCGCCGAGGCCGCGCTGCGTGGGGAGAAGCCGCTCACCATGGGGCAGGCGCTGGCAGGGGGCCTGCGCGCCGGACTGCTGGCGGCCGGAGTACCGGTCCTGCTCAACACCCCGCTGACCGATCTGTACCTGGAGAACGGCGTCGTCACCGGAGTGATCGTGTCGAAGAGCGGCGCACCCGCCCTGGTGAGGGCGCGACGCGGGGTCATCGTGGGGTCGGGCGGCTTCGAGCACAACGCGGCGATGCGCGCGCAGTACCAGCGGCAGCCGATCGGCACCGCGTGGACGGTCGGGGCGAAGGAGAACACCGGCGACGGCATCCGGGCCGGTCTGCGTGCCGGCGCCTCGCTCGACCTGATGGAGGACGCGTGGTGGGGGCCGGCTCTTCCGGTACCGGGCGACCCGTACTTCTGCCTCGCCGAGCGCACCCTGCCGGGCGGCCTGATCGTGAACGCGGCCGGCGGCCGGTTCGTCAATGAGGCCGCCCCGTACAGCGATGTCGTGCACGTCATGTACGAACGGCACACCAACGCGCCGCACATTCCGGCCTGGCTGATCGTCGACCAGAACTACCGCAATCGCTATCTCTTCAAGGACATCGCCCCGACGCTGTCCTTCCCCAACGAGTGGTACGACTCCGGAGTGGCGCACAAGGCCTGGACGCTGGACCAGCTGGCCGCGAGGATCGGTGTCCCGGCGGCGGCTCTGCGCGCGACCGTCAACCGCTTCAACGGCTTCGCCCGGAACGGCGCGGACCCCGATTTCCGGCGCGGGGACAGCGCGTACGACCACTACTACACCGATCCCGCGATCCGGCCGAACTCGTGTCTGGCGCCGCTCTGGCTGGCGCCCTTCTACGCCTTGAAGATCGTTCCGGGCGACCTCGGAACCAAGGGCGGGATGCGCACCGACGCCCGGGCACGGGTGCTGCGCCCCGACGGCTCGGTCATTCAGGGGCTCTACGCGGCGGGCAACGCCAGCGCCGCGGTGATGGGGCACAGCTACGCGGGCGCGGGTTCGACCATCGGCCCCGCCATGACCTTCGGCCATGTCGCGGCCAACGACATCGCCGACGGGGCGGCCGTCCGCGCTTCGGACAGGCCCGCATAAGTACGGGCAGATGGGTTACGCGCTGCATGTGACCAATAAGCCAGTAGTCGTCGCCGTTGATGGTTCCGAGCACAGCCACAGGGCGCTGGAGTGGGCCCTCGGGGCGCCCGAGGGGCTCGACGCCGGTCTGCTCGTGGTGCACGTCAGGTCCGACGCGCTGCAGCTCGGGCGGGCCCGGATCGAGTCGCTGGGCGAGGAACCCGATCCCTCCGACACCGTGCTGGACACGGTCCGCGCCGGACTCGCGGATCGCGCGGACACCCTCGCCGTACGGTACGAGTCCCTTGATGGATCCGTGCCGGACGCGCTGATCGCGGCGGGGCACGGCGCGCAGCTGATCGCGGTCGGCGCGCGCGGGCGCGGAGGGGTGGCGAGCGCACTCCTCGGGTCCACCAGCCGGGCCCTCGCCTCGTCAGCGCCCTGTCCGGTCGTGGTCGTACCGCACCACACGCGCGCCGAGGCGCTCGGAAGCGGCGCGGGCACGGGACGCGTACTCCTCGGCCTCCATCCGGAGGACACCGACGACGCCGTCGTCGACTTCGCCTTCCGGGCGGCCCGGCGGCGAGGCGTGGAACTCGAGGTCGTCACCGCCTACCCCGTCCCACCCTCCCCCGTGGTCCTGATGGGCTCCCCGGCTCCGGTGATGCCCCTGCCCGACATGACCGGAGACAGCGGAGAACTGGCCCGGGAGGCGGCGGGCAAGCAGGCAGGGCGGCTGCGCCCCTTCGCCGAGCGCTACCCGGAGGTCCGGGTGCTCCCTGGCGTGACACCGGCGGACGCGACCGGGCCTCTGATCACGGGTTCCAAGGACGCGGCTCTTGTGGTCGTGGGCCGACATCGCCACCGTATGCGGGCGGAGACCCTGCTCATGGGGTCCGTCGCGCACACCGTGGTGCACGAAGCCGAGTGCCCGGTGGCGGTCGTGCCGCCTCAGCCGCGGCTCCAGGCCTGATGCCGGCGCGGCGACGATGCCGTTGATGAGTACATGAGTACGTGCGGGCGGTGAATCTGAGTACGCGGAGGGATCCCGCGACGGCGCGTCGTTGGTGGAATTCAATCCATGACCACTGACACGCCCCGGCACCCGCGCATGCACCATGTCACGACCGCCGGAACAGCCCTGGCCGCCGCCCTGCTCCCACTGGTGGTCGGCGTCCTGCTGGCGAAGGTGATGGCCGCGGATCCCATGAGCCCGGTCAACGCGATGATCACCAATGGTGGCCACCGCGCACCGGTCTCGCCGGCCCACTGGAGCCGGTGCGGCCGGAACCGGCTGCGCCGGAGGAGAGCCGCGTCGCGCGTGTGACCGACAGTCAGAGCCGGGAGGGCGTCCAGCGGTTCATACCGGTGGTACGAGAGTGAAGTAGCGCTCGAGGACCGATCGGTCGCCCTCGACCGCCAGTCTGTCCGCGGGAAGGCGGTTCCAGAGGAACAGCATCACGTCCGATGCCGTACCGGCCAGCTCGACATCGTGCGCCGCGTCGCCGCGGCTCGTGTCCGGGGCATCGCCGGTGTGCGTGGTGAGACGGATGTCGTCCCCCTCGAAGCGCACGGTCCACACACCCGTGCCGTCGGTCTGGCGGAGCCGGAAGCGTTCACCGGCTCCCGGGGGCGCCTGCTGCCAGGACCGGCGGGCCGGCGCCATGACCTCGAAGGTGTGGCTGATGGCGTCCGCGGCGAGCCCGGCGTCCATGGGCCGCCCCGTTCCGATCGTTTCCTCGGCGTCCCAGCGGTGGACGGCCGCCTCGATGGTCTGGACGCGCAGCCAGAAGCCTGCGGTCTGCTCCGCCGACCACGTCCAGACGGGCTCGGCCGGGTCTCCACTCCTGAACAGCGACTCCAGGGCGGCCGCCCCCTCCGCGAACCAGTCGGGCAGAGCCGCGGGCATCGGTCCGCGGTTGGGCGCGTCCTGCGGCAGCGGCCAGCCGTCGAGATCGGCCGGCAGATCGAACAGGCCGAGGTCCGTGGCGTCGGGCGGCTCCGAGAGCCGTTCCCTGAGGATGCGCGCGACATAGCGGTGCACCCCGCCCAGATGCCCCACCAGGTCGGAGACCGACCAGCCGGGGCAGGAGGGGACCAGCGGCGCACCGTCAGCGGCGGCCGCCTGCCGGACGGCGCTCTCGAACGCCACGATCTCGCGATGGAAAACGGAGAGGTAGTCCATGGCCTCACTGTGCCACTCCTGAATGACCGCTGATACGACGCCAGGTGGCCCAACCGGGATCAGGCCATGGACGCGTCCGGTTCCGCTCGGCCGCCCCCGGACACGAGCGGGTCCAGCGGCGCGGCTGCTTCGCGCGTCCGGGTCGGTGGGGTTCCGTGGACGGGACGCGCGTACGCACCCACGTACCGACGAGGGAGAGACATCGCCATGGCCGACTACCGCATCGAAACCGTCCGCAACGGCTTCCGGAACTGGACGGCCCGCAACGACCGTGGCGCCGAGGTCCGGATCGGCGCCGCCGACGACGCCGGCGCGCAGCCGTCCTTCACGCCCGTCGAGCTGCTGCTCGCGGCGATGGGCGGCTGCGGCGGCCTGGTCGTGGACCGGACCGCCCGCGCGGTCGAGCACGACGAGCTGCGGATCGTCGTGGAGTCCTTCTCCGGTCCTCGGGACGACGGGCGGATCGGCAGGATCCGGGTCAGTTACGCAAAGCGTCGGCAGCCGACCGCACGACTTCTGGAATCCGGCCAGAAGGTGGCCACTTCGGATTCCAGGATGGTGCGTGCGGCGGCTGCTCGGGGGCGCATGTCCCGGGCAGCCACCGCGTCGCGCTTCGCCGATGTTCGTACGGAGACTCGTGCGCCGGGCCGGTCAGTTCGTCGCGGGGCCGGTCCAGTCCGCGCCGACGTGGCCGACGCGCACGCGCTGGGGGTGGTCGCCCACGGCCACCGAAGCGATCTTCCGGCCGGTGGCGAAGTCGATGGCGGTGACCCGGTCGGCGCCGCTCTCGGAGATGATGCAGGCCTTTCCGTCACCGCTGACGGTGGCCCAGTAGGGCTTCACGGCCGGTACCAGCGGGCCTTCCTGGAGGGTGGCGCGGTCGACGACGGTCGCGTAGTCGTCCATCGTCCCGGCGACGCAGAGCTTGTCGCCGGCCGGGTTCATGGACAGACCGTGATGGCGGGAGTCGTTGACCCAGGTGGTGCGGTCCTCGCTGGTCGCGGGGTTCTTCGGGAGCGTCTTCAGCCGGGTGATCCTGTCGGCGGCGACGTCGTACTCGAGGAAGCCGTTGAAGAACGAGACCTGGAAGTACAGCGTGGACTCGTCGGGGGTGAAGGCGACGGGACGGACCGCGTCGGAGAGGTCCTTGCGGCCGAAGGCGTCGAGGCGCTGGCGCATGTCGATGACCTTGACCTGCTGGAAGGTACGGGCGTCCACGACCGTGATCCGCCGGTCGCCCTTCGTCCAGTCCATGGTCCAGTGGTCGAGGGCCGTGTTGACCTCGCCGATGGCCATGTTCCAGAGGCGGGTCCCGCCGTCGGTGAAGACGTTCTCGTGGGGCTTGTCGCCGGCCTTGAAGGAGCCGAGCTGCTTTCCGCTGCCGATGTCGAGGACATGGACGGTGTTGGAGGTGGAGGCCGAGACGGCGACGCGTGTGCCGTCGGGCGAGACGGCCATGTGATCGGATCGGTAACCATCCACGGCGAAACGCCAGTTGATCTTCCCAGTGGCGAGGTCGATCGACACGACGTCGGCGAAGCTGGGGCGCGAGACGACGACGGCCGTACCGTCCGGGGTGGAGTACATGTCGTCGACGAACTGGTCGTGGCCTTCGCCCGCCGTCTCGCGGATGCCGAGGAAGAAGGCGAGCTTCAGGGGGTTGAGGTGGATCTCGCGCAGCCGCTGCGCCTTGTCCGGGATGACGTCGATCCGGCCTATTTTCGTGAACTCGCCGGTGGAGGCGATGACATCGGCGGTTCCTTCCCAGTTGTTGCCCACGAACATCACCTCGCGCAGGCCGGCGCTGTCCGTTCCCTGGGCCGTCGCGGCGGCCGAGGTGTTCGCGAGGACCACGGCCAGCGCGGCGGCGAGTGCGCCGGCCACCCGGCGGGTGCGGCCCGCGCGGGCCGGGCGCAGGGGCCGGGGGCGGAGTGCAGACATCGTTGTTCCTTCCGTGGGGGGCTGGAGCATCGAGGCGCAGTCTGAAAATGTCTCTGTTCAGATTTACCGGACGGTAACGAGGGCCGGGGTACGCCACAACCCCCACGACGCAAGAAGATTGGGGCACCGAGGCGAGGAGGCGGACGGTGGCGGCGGGCAAACACCCCATCCGGGTGTACGGGGGGCGCAGTGCGGAGGACCGGCGGGCCGAGCGGCGGCAGCGGCTGCTCGACGCCGGGATGCGGCTGTTCGGGGAGGCGCCGGGGTATCGCGGGACGACCATCACGTCCCTGTGCGAGGCGGCGGGGCTGTCGACGCGTCAGTTCTACGAGGAGTTCAGGAGTCTGGAGCAGGTACTGGTCGCCCTGCACGGCCTCATCAACGACCGCGCCGAGGAGGCGGCCGCCGAGGCCCTCGCGTCCTCGGCGGACCTGCCCCTCGCACGGCGGGCGGCGGCGGCGTTCCGCGCCTACGCCGAGGCGGTCGTGAACGATCCGCGGCATGTGCGGATCGCGTTCGTGGAGGTCGTCGCGGCAGGGCCCGAGCTCGAACGCCGGCGCATGGAGCGCCGCGCGCGCTGGGCGGAGATGATCACGGCGGAGGCCGAGCGTGCGGTCGGCCTCGGGGAGGCGGCCCCGCGTGACTACCGCATCGCGGCTCAGGCGTTCGTCAGCGCGGTCAACGGTCTGCTGACGGACTGGAGCGCGGGCTGCGTGGAGGCCACTCTCACCGAGGTCGTCGACGAGCTCGTCCGCATCCTGCTCTGCATCGTGGGCGACTCACCGGGCGGTCCCCATCCACCGCACCCCCGCGATAAGGAGTGAACGGCCGCCTGCCTTCGTGGCCGCTCCCCCCCGCACCGAGACGGGAGCCAGCCGCGTCGACGTGGCGGTGCGGGACCGACTGGGCGCCGTCGACGACCACGAGCGCGCCGACGGCGTGGGCGCGCGGTCCGCGAGCAGGCGGACGGGGTTGATGGCGCAGCTGGCGGAGTGCGGTGCGCAGGGGTGCGTCCGGTGGTTCCCGCGCTCGCACGCGGCCCGCCGCTGGTGCACGACGAAGTCAGTAGGTCACACCTCCCGGCACGGCACCCGCCGGCCGCACCACAGATCACCTCACAGCGCCCCCGGCTCTCCTTCGCCGGGGGCGCTTTCAGCATGGAGCCGAATGCTTGTACTTGCTCGAAGAATGGCTATACCTTGCATGAACGAGCAACCGGGTGAAAGTGAGTGTGCGTCATGAGACATGTCGAGACGGAGCTGGCCAGCCAGCCCGACTGCTGGAACCGCGCCGCCGACCTGGCCGGGACCCGGAGCGACACGCTCCCCCAGCCCGGAGAGCGGGTGGCGATCATCGGCTGCGGCACCTCCTTCTACATGGCGCAGGCGGCCGCCGCGCTGCGCGAGAGCGCGGGTCACGGCGAGACCGACGCGTTCGCCGCCTCCGAGTTCCCGGCCGGGCGCCGCTACGACCGGGTCGTGGCACTCACCCGCTCGGGCACCACCACCGAGGTGCTGGGCCTCCTCGCCGAACTGCGCGGCCGCACGCGCACCCTCGCCCTCACCGCCGACGCCACCACCCCGGTCATGTCGGCAGCCGACGACGTGGTCGTCCTCGACTTCGCGGACGAGAAGTCGGTGGTGCAGACGCGGTTCGCCACCACCGCCCTCACCCTCCTGCGCGCCCATTTCGGTCTGCACACCGAGGCGGTCGTCGACGACGGGCGGGACGCGCTGGTCGAGCCGCTGCCGGGCTGGCTGGTCGACTGCACGCAGTTCACCTTCCTCGGCCGGGGCTGGACCGTCGGTCTGGCCAACGAGGCCGCGCTCAAGATGCGGGAGGCGTCCCTGTCCTGGACCGAGTCCTACCCGGCCATGGAGTACCGGCACGGTCCCATCAGCATCACCACGCGCTCCACGGCGACCTGGATGATCGGCGACTCCCCCTCCGGCCTGGCGGACGAGGTGCACGCCGCCGGCGGTATGTGGGTGGCCGGGGGCCTCGACCCGCTCGCCGAGCTGGTCCGGGCGCAGCGGCTCGCGGTCGCGGTCGCCGCCGCCCGCGGGCTGAACCCGGACCGCCCGCGTCACCTCACCCGTTCCGTCATCCTCGCCGGAGCCTGACCGATGCCGCTCGCCGAAACCGGCGCCCTGGTCGCCGAGGCCGCCGCCGCACGCGGCGCCGTGGCCGCGTTCAACATCATCACGCTGGAGCACGCGGAGGCGGTGGTGGCCGGGGCCGAGGCCGCCGGCGCCCCGGTGATCCTGCAGATCAGCGAGAACGCCGTGAAGTTCCGCTACGGACGGGTCCTGCCGCTCGCCCGGGCCGCGGCGGCGGTCGCCCGGGCGGCCGGGGTTCCGGTCGCCCTCCACCTCGACCACGTCAAGAGCACCGAGCTGCTGCGGCAGGCCGCCGACGCCGGGTTCAGCTCGGTGATGTACGACGCGGCCCATCTGCCGTACGGGGAGAATCTCGCCGCCACCCGGGCCGCCGCGGTCTGGGCGCACGGCCGGGGTCTGTGGATCGAGGCCGAGCTGGGCGAGGTGGGCGGCAAGGACGGCGCCGCACCGCTCGACGCCCACTCCCCCGGGGCACGAACCGACCCGTGGGAGGCGCGGGCCTTCGTCGGCGCTTCCGGCGTCGACGCGCTGGCCGTCGCGGTCGGCAGTTCGCACGCGATGACCGACCGGACCGCCGCCCTGGACCACGATCTGATCGCCCGGCTGGACAAGGCACTGCGGGTGCCGCTGGTGCTCCACGGTTCCTCGGGTGTGCCGGACGACGAACTGAGGACAGCGGTGGCCGGCGGGATCGCCAAGGTCAATGTCGGCACCGCCCTCAACATCGCGATGACGCGGGCGATCCGCGCGTATCTGGCCGCCCACCCCGAGGCGGTGGACTCGCGTACGTACCTCTCGGTCGGACGGCAGGCGATGGCCGACACGGTGACCGACCTCATCGGGGTCCTGGACCGGTCGGCTCCCCGGGCGTGACGTGCGGGGGCCGCGGCACGTGCTGCTGTGCCGCGGCCCCCGCATGTACGACCTAGCTGTATTGACCCGGAGGGTTGTTGACGCGGTTGATGGGTGGGTGTCCGTCGAGTGCGGTGTGGCTGCGGTGGTGGTTGTAGGTGTGGAGGAAGTCT
>NZ_JBVJYZ010000013.1:0-209605 GCF_055600045.1 Streptomyces sp. NPDC038280 | reverse complement strand
TCCGTGCGTGGTGTGTTCCTAGACAGCTCCACCACACCGGAGGTCTTCGCCATGATCAAGACCCGCGACTGTCAACAACGCTCGTGATCAATACAGCTAGGGAGTGTCCGGAAAGTATGGCCGTCCGCCCGAAGGGCGGGGCGCGCGGCGTCCGGTGCGTGCGATCGCAAGGCGCCGGAATGCCCTCGTAGCGGAGCTACTCGGGCATGTCGGCAACGCGGCGAGCGTGCGTGCAGGGCGTCGCACGCCAGGCAAGACTTTCCGGACACTCCCTAGACCGGGCGCCCGGCGGAGTACGGTCCTCCGCCGGGCCCCCTCGGGCGCCTACCGATCGGCCCACGGCACCTGCGGCGAGCGGTGGAAGCCGATCCCCAGCGCCTCGAACCTCGGCCCCTGAGCCCCCAGGCGCACCTTGTACGTCTCCCAGTCGTGCGTGGAGGCCGGCGACCAGCCCAGCTCCGCGACCCCGGGCAGGCGCGGGAAGGCCATGTACTCGATGTGCGCGCTGGTGGAGAGGGTCTCCGACCAGAGCGGCGCCTCGACACCCTCGACCGCCGACGCGGGCGCGCCGGGCAGATAGGCCGCCGGGTCCCAGTCGTAGGACTTCCGCACCTCGACGTATCCGGCCCAGGCCAGGCCCAGCGGGGTGTCCTTGGTGTACTTCATGTCGAGGTAGACCCGGTCGGCGGGCGAGAGGATCAGTCCGGTGCCGTTCTGCGCCGCCTTCGCGACCTGCGCCTTCTCCGCCGCGCTCGTGCCGTCCAGACCCCAGTACTGCGCGAGCGCGCCCTTGGCCGGTGTCGCCCCGGTGAGCTGGTGCCAGCCGATGACGGTCTTGCCGTACTTCGCGACGATCGGCTGGACCCTGTCCATGAAGGCGGTGTAGTCCTCGTGGCTGGTGGAGTGCGCCTCGTCGCCTCCGATGTGGAGGTACCGGCCGGGGGTGAGCGCCGCCAGCTCACGGATGACGTCGTCCACGAAGTCGTACGTCACCGGCTTCGGGACGCAGAGCGAGCTGAAGCCCACCTCGGTGCCCGTGTAGAGGGGAGGGGCGACGCCGTCGCAGTTCAGCTCGGCGTAGGAGGCCAGGGCCGCGTTGGTGTGGCCGGGCAGGTCGATCTCCGGGACGACCTCCAGGTGGCGGGAGGCGGCGTACCGCAGGATCTCCTTGTAGTCGGCCTTGGTGTAGAAGCCGCCGGGGCCGCCACCGACCTGGGTGGAGCCGCCGTGGGTGGCGAGCCGGGGCCAGGAGTCGACGGCGATCCGCCAGCCCTGGTCGTCGCTCAGATGCAGATGCAGCTTGTTGAGCTTGTAGAGCGCCAGCTGGTCGATGTAGCGCTTGACCTGTCCGACGGTGAAGAAGTGCCGGGAGACGTCGAGCATGGCGCCCCGGTAGGCGAAGCGCGGGACGTCGGTGATCGTGCCGCCCGCGACCGTCCAGGGGCCGGGCTGGCGGCTGTCCCTCTCGACGGACGCGGGCAGCTGCTGGCGGAGGGTCTGGACGCCGTGGAAGAGGCCCGCGGGCCTGCGGGCGGTGATGGTCACCCCGCGCGGCCCGGACTCCAGCCGGTAGCCCTCGTCGCCCAGGGACTTCTCCCGGCCGCTCAGCCGCAGCCGGATGCCGTCCCGGCCGTCGTCGTCGGTGACGGGCAGCGGGTAGCCGGTGGAGGGCCGCAGCACCTGAGCGAGTTGGCCCCCGATCGCGCGGGCCTCACTGTGGTCGTCGTCGACGCGGATACGGGTGGCGGCGGTGAGGGTGTACGGGGATCCACCGGGGCTCACGGCGGACGGCGCGGGCACGACCTGCCCGAGGGGCCGCGTGGCGGGCGCCCCAGCGGCGGCGGAGCCGGAGGGAGCGGCTCCGAGGGCGAGGACGCCGGCCGCCGCGAGGAGCAGCAGCGAGCCGAAGAGGCGGGGGAGCGTTCTGTGCTGTCTCACAAGCTGGGTCCCTTTCGACGGGCGTCACACCTGTGGGCTTGCGCAACCGAACGGTCACCATCCGTACCGCGCGCCACACGGCGGGTCAAGGGTGTAGACCAATTCGGACCCTCGAAGGCCCATACCTTTCCAGGGCCCTGCCCGGAATCGGGCAGAATTCTTGCAAAGCACGACGACTACACCTCAGTATCTACGGGTGCTCGAACGCCGCCCGTCGCATGACGACCTCGTCGACCACCTGGTGCGCAGCACCGCGCTCCAGCGCGGTGAGGCCACCCGGGTGGTGCTCGACGTGCTGGCGTACTTCGACGAGACGACCGAGGAGTTCGTCCGCCGCCGCCACCGCGAACTGCAGTCCGGCGGCGACGTGAACGCCTCGATCTTCGAGCGGATCGCGGCCGAGCTGCCGCACCGCGCCGTGGCGCCCCCGGAGCTCTCGCTCCGGCAGCTGCGCCGCATCGTCTACGGCTGAGCACACACCCAAGAACTCGGAGGGGCAGAGACTCTATGTGCGGAATCGTCGGTTACATCGGCAAGCGTGATGTGGCTCCGCTGCTGCTGGAAGGCCTGCAGCGGCTGGAGTACCGGGGTTACGACTCCGCGGGCGTGGTGATCACCAGCCCCAAGTCGGCCGGCCTGAAGATGGTCAAGGCCAAGGGCCGGGTCCGTGACCTGGAGGCCCGTGTCCCCAAGCGCTTCACCGGCACCACCGGCATCGCGCACACCCGCTGGGCCACCCACGGCGCCCCGAGCGACGAGAACGCGCACCCGCACCTCTCCGGCGACAACAAGGTCGCCGTCGTGCACAACGGCATCATCGACAACGCCTCCGAGCTGCGCGTGAAGCTCGAGGCCGAGGGGACCGTCTTCCTCTCCGAGACCGACACCGAGGTCCTGACCCACCTCATCGCCCGCTCGCAGGCCGAGACGCTGGAGGAGAAGGTCCGCGAGGCCCTCCGCCACGTCGAGGGCACGTACGGCCTAGCGGTGATGCACGCCGACTTCAACGACCGCATCGTCGTCGCCCGCAACGGCTCGCCGGTCGTCCTCGGCATCGGCGAGAAGGAGATGTTCGTCGCCTCCGACGTCGCCGCCCTGGTCACCCACACCCGCCAGGTCGTCACCCTGGAGGACGGCGAGATGGCGACCCTCAAGGCCGACGACTTCCGTACGTACACCACCGAGGGCTCCCGCACGACCGCGACGCCGACCACCGTGGAGTGGGAGGCCGAGTCGTACGACATGGGCGGCCACGACACGTACATGCACAAGGAGATCTCGGAGCAGCCCGACGCCGTGGACCGCGTCCTGCGCGGCCGCATCGACGACCGCTTCTCCACCGTGCACCTGGGCGGTCTGAACCTGGACGCCCGCGAGGCGCGCGGCATCCGCCGGGTCAAGATCCTCGGCTGCGGCACCTCGTACCACGCCGGCCAGATCGGCGCCCAGATGATCGAGGAGCTGGCCCGCATCCCCGCGGACGCCGAGCCCGCCTCCGAGTTCCGCTACCGCAACCCGGTCGTGGACCCCGACACCCTCTACATCGCCGTCTCCCAGTCCGGTGAGACCTACGACGTGCTGGCGGCCGTCCAGGAGCTCAAGCGCAAGGGCGCCCGCGTCCTGGGTGTCGTGAACGTGGTGGGCTCCGCCATCGCCCGCGAGACCGACGGCGGCGTGTACGTCCACGCCGGCCCCGAGGTCTGCGTCGTCTCCACCAAGTGCTTCACCAACACGGTCGTCGCCTTCGGGCTGCTCGCCCTGCACCTCGGCCGCATCCGCGACCTGTCGGTCGCCGACGGCAAGCGGATCATCGCCGGTCTGCGCAAGCTGCCGGGCCAGATCACCGAGATGCTGGAGAACGAGGCCGAGATCCAGAAGCTGGCCGAGCTCTACGCCGGCGCCAACTCGATGATGTTCATCGGCCGGGTGCGCGGCTACCCGGTGGCCCGCGAGGCGTCGCTGAAGCTCAAGGAGATCAGCTACATCCACGCCGAGGCCTACCCGGCCTCCGAGCTCAAGCACGGTCCTCTCGCGCTGATCGAGCCCGCGCTGCCGACCGTCGCGATCGTGCCGGACGACGACCTGCTGGAGAAGAACCGCGCGGCGCTTGAGGAGATCAAGGCCCGCAGCGGCCGGATCCTCGCCGTCGCCCACCAGGTCCAGGAGAAGGCCGACCACACCATCGTCGTCCCGAAGAACGAGGACGAGCTGGACCCGATCCTGATGGGCATCCCGCTCCAGCTCTTCGCGTACCACACGGCCAAGGCCATGGGCCGTGACATCGACAAGCCGCGGAACCTCGCGAAGTCCGTCACGGTCGAGTAGGACCCCCGGCCGGCGGTCGATTCGGACCTCCGGTGGCTCCCCGGCCTGTCCCCGGGAAGCCGAGCGGCCCTCCGGCCTGTCCCCGGAGGGCCGGACCGGACACACAAAGCGGTCCCTGTGCGTGCCACCTACGCACAGGGACCGCTTTTCCGTACGGCCGGCGCCGCCCAATGCGCCGGCCTCATGGCTTTCTCGGCAGCCCCCTTCGGGGCCCGCTCGGGCGTTCTCAGCCCGTGGCCGCCGCCCGGCGGCGGCCGACCCGCCCGAGGGACGTGGGCCACTTGGCGACGGCCGCCGTCGCGCCGTACCAGGCCGCGAGGCCCGCCACCGCCGCGACCCAGCCGCCGACCTTGGCCAGCCCGCCGTTGTCCACCAGGGACCCGACGCCGAGGAGCAGCAGCGAGACGAACAGCAGTCCGTACACGCCCTGTCCGAACACTCCGCTGCCTGCCGACGCGGCGGTCAGGGTGAGCGCGAGGAGCGCCCACAGCAGCAGGAACAGTCCGCTCGCCTCGGCCGACGCGTCGGCGCCGACGCCGGTGCCCCAGGTGAACCAGAAGGCGCCGAGACCCGAATAGGCCGTACCCGTACCGCCGTTGCCCGCGCGGAACTCCAGCAGGCCGGCTATGAAGAGCGCGACCCCGCCGACCCAGGTCGCGAGAGCGGCGGCGTCGGATGCCGCGACTTTGTCGAGGACACCGGTGGTGCCGATGCCGAATGCCAACAGGGTCAGTCCGAGCGCGAGGTGTCCGAGGGTGGAGGTGGTGCTCCCCGTAGAGACGTCGTTGTCCACGGCGGGCTCCCTTCATCTGCAGTTGTGCTGCTCCTGTGCTGCTTCCCAGCGACCCTTATGTACCCTTCACAAACGCACAATCCACCTCTACGCGCGAGTAGATTCCGCTGCCGGGCAAGGGAATTGACGGTCCCTCACCTGCGACGACGCTCAAACCACCGCAGGATGACGAGACGGACACGGAACGGCCGCCACTGGATTACGGGACGCGTGTGACGACGCGCGCGGGGCGGCTTCACGGAAGGCGGAGCTCTCAGGGACCGGGGCTCTACGGGACCCGGGGCGCCCCACGGAACGCCGGGTGCTACGGAATGACGACGACCGGGCGCTTCGCGCGCCGCGCGAGCCGTCCGGCCACCGAGCCGAAGATCCGGCCGACGATCCCGTGCGTGGAGCCGACCACGATCGCGTCGGCCGAGTACTCCCGGCCGACCTCCTCCAGCTCATGACAGATGTCGCCGCCACGCTCCACGAGGATCCACGGCACCTCGGCGAGATAGTCCGCGCAGGCCAGTTCGAGCCCGAGGACCTCCGTGCGGTGATCCGGGACGTCGACGAAGACCGGCGGCTCACAGCCCGCCCACACAGTGGTGGGAAGTCGATTGGCCACATGCACGATGATCAGGCCGGAGCCGGACCTGCGGGCCATGCCGATGGCATAGGCGAGGGCGCGCTCACTGGACGTCGAGCCGTCGAAGCCGACGACCACCCCGTGCCGGAACGCCGGATCGCAGGAGTGACGTGTCTGTTCCGCCGCGAGGGGGTCGACCGTGGGATCGGCGACCTGCCTGCGGTCCGCGGGTTCGAAGAATTCGTGACCGGCCATCGGTGTCTCGGCGAAGAAGATCCTCGTGGGAAGGGAAAGGAAGGGCAGAACAGCGGTTGGCGGCGGAGCGGTGTCCGGGAATCGTCTTCCCAACCCCATACCCCCGAGGGTACGGCGGCACTCCTCGCCCGCACAGGGCGTCCCAGGGAGCATGCACGAGCCCGCCCGGTATGGCAATGCCGCTTGTGCCCTACAGGCGTCCCCACGGGGCTCATGAGGGGATACCGCAGGGGTAGGGCACCCCGGCACGGTACAGATACCGGATGAATAGGTGTCGTACGGCAGCAAGAAGGACCAAACGGCCGCCCGCTCAGTGACCGGAACGTTTCACCCCTCGTTGGCCATGGCCCGCGCACCGAACCGAACCAGGTCACTACCCAGGGAGACGCCCCCGTGCCCGCATCACCGACCGTCCCGTCCACGCCCGCGTACGCCGCGTCCGAGTCGGCGGGTGACGTCGTGCGCTGGGGAGCGTTCAGCTGCGGAGTGGTCCCGGTCGTCCTCGTCGTCTACGGGACCTCCGTCGGCGGGGCGACCGTGACGGCACTCGGCCTCGCCGCCGTGACCATGGTCTGCCGGCTTCTGCTGCGCCGCTCCGAGCGCGGGTCGGCGCGGCTGCTCGCCGGCCCACCGGCCGGGCCCGCCGAACCGCCCGGGCCGCGCACCCGGCACTCCCGTACGGCACCCGGGGCGCGGCGGGGAGCGCGCCACGGCACCGGAAACGCCCCCGGAGCGCGTCGGGAGACTGACAGCTTCGTACACACGCACCCGTAGGTTTTCAGCCAAGTTCAAGACATCGGCGCGTCCTTGCCGAAACGGCCCGTCAACCCCCGTGCGACCAGGCAAGAAAGCCCTGAGGCGGTCCTTCGCACCCTACGGGGACGGGCCATGAGCGAAACGCCCACTTCCCTGGGCGCCCCGGGAGTGGAACGCTTCGTGATCGAATGCTTCGCGCCAAGTTGCCTTGTCGACAATGTGCCGGTTGCTGAACTTGTCACGCCGGCGCCATCGGACGCAGTAGATTCGATCATGAGTATCGAAGACTGGGGTCTCGTGCAAAACCGAGGGGAAACGTGCAGGAGCGACAGGACCAGGGAGACGCGAACACCGAGGGGGGCTTAGCGTCATGAGCCAGGACTCCGCCGCACCGGAGGCCGTCCGGAAATTGTCCGGACGCCGCCGTCGCGAAGTCGTCGCAGTGCTGCTGTTCAGCGGTGGCCCCATTTTCGAGAGCTCCATCCCGCTCTCGGTGTTCGGAATCGACCGACAGGACGCGGGAGTTCCGCGCTATCGGCTGCTGGTGTGCGCCGGTGAAGAGGGCCCGCTGCGGACCACAGGGGGCCTCGAACTCACCGCGCCGTACGGCCTCGAGGCGATCGGCCGCGCCGGCACCGTCGTCGTACCGGCCTGGCGGTCGATCACCTCACCGCCACCGCCGGAGGCGCTCGACGCGCTGCGCCGGGCGCATGAAGAGGGCGCCCGCATCGTCGGGCTGTGCACCGGCGCGTTCGTGCTCGCCGCCGCGGGGCTGCTCGACGGCCGGCCGGCGACGACGCACTGGATGTACGCGCCGACGCTCGCCAAGCGCTATCCGTCGGTCCATGTGGACCCGCGGGAGCTCTTCGTCGACGACGGGGAC
Organism: Streptomyces sp. NPDC038280; assembly: GCF_055600045.1. Taxonomy (NCBI): domain Bacteria; kingdom Bacillati; phylum Actinomycetota; class Actinomycetes; order Kitasatosporales; family Streptomycetaceae; genus Streptomyces; species Streptomyces sp. NPDC038280. Next base: position 202,084 of record NZ_JBVJYZ010000013.1, on the reverse strand, counting down.
GTGCTGACCTCCGCCGGCACCGCGGCCGGAATCGATCTCTGTCTGCACATCGTGCGGACCGACCACGGCACGGAGGCCGCGGGCGCCCTGGCGCGTCGGCTGGTCGTCCCGCCGCGGCGCAGTGGCGGTCAGGAGCGCTATCTCGACAGATCTTTACCGGAGGAGATCGGCGCCGACCCGCTGGCCGAGGTCGTCGCCTGGGCGCTGGAGCACCTCCACGAGCAGTTCGACGTGGAGACCCTGGCCGCGCGCGCGTACATGTCCCGGCGCACGTTCGACCGCCGCTTCCGCTCGCTGACGGGATCCGCCCCGCTCCAGTGGCTGATCACCCAGCGGGTGCTGCAGGCGCAGCGGCTCCTGGAGACGTCCGACTACTCGGTGGACGAGGTGGCGGGCCGGTGCGGCTTCCGCTCCCCCGTCGCGCTGCGCGGGCACTTCCGGCGCCAGCTGGGCTCCTCGCCCGCGGCCTACCGGGCCGCCTACCGGGCCCGGCGCCCGCAGGGCGAGCCCACCGGTTCGGGGCTCACGGAGCCGATCGTGCCGCCGCAGGTCTCGCCCGCGGCGAGGCGGGCGGCCGCGGCACTCCCGGCGGGCCCGGGCGGGGGCGTCCTGACGTCCTCGGAGCCGGGCAAGGCGCACGCGGACCTGTACGCCTCCGGCCGGTCGGGCCTGCCCGGCCAGCGGAGCGCGACATAGGGCCTGTCCTGTGGATCGGGCCGGGCGCGGGTCCGGCGTGAGATGAACCGGCGGTCGGGGGCGGCGCCCCCGGCCGCCGGTCGGCCTAAGGTAGGACGCATGAACGACCGCATGGTGTGGATCGACTGCGAGATGACCGGGCTCTCGCTGACGGACGACGCACTCATCGAGGTGGCCGCACTGGTCACCGACTCGGACCTGAACGTGCTCGGCGAAGGCGTGGACATCGTGATCCGCCCGCCGGAGCGAGCACTGGAAACGATGCCCGACGTGGTGCGCCAGATGCACACCGCCTCGGGCCTCCTCGACGTACTGGCGGGAGGCACCACGCTCGCCGACGCCGAGGCCCAGGTCCTGGCGTACGTACGTGAACACGTCAAGGAGCCCGGCAAGGCCCCGCTGTGCGGGAACTCGGTCGGCACCGACCGCGGCTTCCTCACCCGGGACATGCCGGCGCTGGAGGAGTACCTCCACTACCGGATCGTCGATGTCTCCTCGGTCAAGGAGCTGGCCCGCCGCTGGTACCCGAGGGCGTACTTCAACAGTCCGGAGAAGAACGGCAACCACCGGGCGCTGGCCGACATCCGCGAATCCATCGCCGAGCTGCGCTACTACCGCGAGGCGATCTTCGTGCCGCAGCCCGGCCCCGACTCGGAGACCGCGAAGGGAATCGCGGCCCGGCACGTCCTGCCGACCGAGTGAGGCCCCCTCGCGCCCGCGTCAATGCGGGCGCGAGCACCCTCTCGGACCCTGTACACTTTTTCTCGGCCGGTCAGGAAAAAGACCGGTCGTGGTGGGTATAGCTCAGCTGGTAGAGCACCTGGTTGTGGTCCAGGATGTCGCGGGTTCGAGTCCCGTTACTCACCCTGAACGATCAGCCCCTGACCTGGGAAAACAGGTCAGGGGCTGATCTCTTTTCGTTTTTGGCCAAACCGTGGCCAAACCCGGGCGTCAGAACGGCCGTACAGTCCCGCCATGGCGAGCATCAGGAAGCGTGAGAAGAAGGACGGCTCCGCGACCTACCAAGTCCGCTGGCTTGAAGGCGGACGGGGCGGGTCGTGGGAGCCGCGATGCCGGCAGCGCGGCCATCACCGTTCCGCAGATGATTCCGCCGAGCACGCGGCGGCGGTCCTTACCTCCTCGCCTGGACAGGCGATCCGAACGACGCCGGGCACGTCACCGCCCAGTCCGTTGGCGGGGTCACCGGCCGGGTGACGCTCGTACGGATTCCGATCAGGCAGCAGATCACGTGGTCGAACATCTGGCTCGGCTTGTCCGGGATCGACGCGGCCGCCGTGCTGTCGAACTGCTACCTGGGCGTGTACGACAGTGCCGGTGCCCGGCTCGGCGTTACGGCGGACATCTCGTCCTCGCTCATGACGGGCGCGGTGGCGAAGCCGTTCCCGTTGGTCACACCGTTCGCAGCGGCCCCGGGCTTCTACTGGATCGCGATGCTCCTGAACGGCACCTGGTTCACCAACGTCTTGCACTTCAAGGCAACCGGCGCCGGCATCTCAGTCAATGCCGGGCTCGCGCCACCCGGCCTCCGCTACTCCAACCTTCTGACCGGCCAAACGGCTTTGCCTACCTCCATCACCATGGCGAATCAGTCGACCAGCACGATCAACACGGGCTGGGGATCGCAGTGGTACGGCGTCTCCTGACCAAGCACAACGCCCCCTGCCTGGCCTTCGGGCCGGGCAGGGGGCGCTTTCGTCATTTCCCCTTCGCTGGGGGGGAGTAGCGTTCTGAGTGTTGAGGTCAGAACGGAACGGAGTCCAGTATGCCCGAGCAGCACGACACCGCACCGGCCCAGCAGACATTCGCCCAGCGCGCCCGTACAGCCAGGGACCGAGCCGGGCTCACACGGCCAGTCGCCGGCGGCCTCATGGGCCGGTCCACAGAGTGGGTCAAGGGAATCGAGACCGGAACGATCGGAATGCCCCGTCTGCCCATGCTCATTCGACTCGCCACCGTCTACGAGTGCGACATCGCCGATCTCACCGGCGACGACCGCATCGCCGCCGCCGCGTACACCAAGGCCGCCCACACAGACCTGCCCGCGGTCAAGCGCGCCCTGACCACCTACCGACTGAGCCCGTCGGACGCCGAGCCAGAGTCCGCCGAAGTCCTCGCCGCTCGTGTGCGGCAGGCGTGGAAGCTGTGGCACGGCCCCGGGGACCATCGCTCCCGCGTCGCCACGCTCCTTCCAGACCTTCTCTCAGACACCCAGCACTCCGCCCGAGCCCTCGAGGGGAACGCGCGACGACGCGCCCTGATCTCACAGGGGCAGACCTATCACCTGACACAGCTCTTCCTCAGCTTCCAACCGGAGCCGGACCTTGTGATGCTTACCGGCGACCGGTCCATGACCGCCGCCCAGGACGCTGACAGTCCGCGCGCCATCGCGGGCGCGGCCTGGTACATGAACCACGTCTACCGCGACGCCAACGAGGCCGCCGACGCTCGGGTGGAACTCGCCGAGCAGGCCGCCGCGCTACTGCGCCAGGACGACGCGGAGGACATTGCCCGATGGGGCCTGCTCCAACTCGCGGTCGCACTCTCCTTCGCGAAGGTGGGGCGCGCGGGCCAGGCGTGGCAATACTGGGACCGCGCTAACGACGCCGCCCGCCGCCTGGGTGAGGACTACGCTCACCCTTGGCTCATCTTCGGGCAGGGCATCGTTGACGCCTACGCGCTCACGATGCACAACGACCTCATGCAGCCTGGCCGCGCGCTGGAGGTCGCAGGGGCTCTGGACCTGGACAAGGTGCCGTCGGCTACCCGCCGCTCGTACCACCTGATTGAGACGGCTCGCGCGTACGGCATGCAGGATGAGGGCGTAGCGGCGGTGGCCCTGTTGCAGAAGGCGCACCGCGAGTCCCCCGAGACGATCCGCTACAACATGCACACCCGCATGGTCCTGCCGGAGCTTGCCAAGACCGGGCCTCGAATGGTCCGCGCTGACGCGCACGATCTGGCACTGGAACTGGGTGTAGCCGTGTGATCACGGAAGGGGTAGGAACCCTACCCCTGCGCAAGGGGGTAAGAACCCTACCCTCCGTCAGATAACCCTGGCCCTACCGTCGTTGGTACCGCAGGTCACGACGGTAGGGAGCGGGGTCATGCAGGAAGCAGAGCGGCACGACCGGCCGGATGAGCACACCGTAGAGGTGCCCCTCGGGCCGCTCCTCGCCCAGGCCGCCGACGCCATAGAGGCGCGTGTCGAGGACGACGCGGAGCACGTCATCGCCCGGGCCATGAAGATGCGCGCCCACCCCGGCGCCCAGCCGCTCGCGTACCTGATCGACCAGCTGCTGACCACGTGCGCCACGCTGGCAACCGGCGTCACCGAGATTCCCGAACGCCGCCGGACCGTGCGTGGCCTGACCGCGCTGGAGACGTGGGAGACGCTCGCCCACGATGGGCCCGCGGACGGCCCTCTGGGCAACTGGTCCCACGCCCACCACCTCGCGCAAGCCGCGCGGGACATGCTCCGGGAGATCCAGGGACACCGCGCTCAGCAGCGCGAGGCCGCGTTCGTCGCCCGGCCCGGGCTTCCCCCACTCCCGCCCGTGCTCAGCCGCCCCGACGCCTGGTGAGCGAATGGCAGCGCCAGGCGGCGTACTGCCTGATCGTCGCCGCCATGCTCGGCCGGGGCTACCTCACAAGCTGGGCGAGCGGTACGCCGATGGCGTCGGCAATGAGGATCAGCGTGTCGAGGGTGGCGGATGACTGGCCCTGCTCGATGCGGACGTAGTTCGGCCGCTCCATACCCACCCGGTTCGCCACAGCCTCTTGCGTGAGGTTCGCCTGGAGACGCGCGGCGCGGATCTGGTCGCCGATCTGTCGCCGACGGGCGGCAACCCACTCGGGCATTTCGGTCGGGCGTGGCACCTGTCCACGCTCGCGGGATCAAGATCAAATCACTGTGCTGTTGACGATACATTGCGTGATCTTGAAGTGGTGGGGTAAGAATGCGGAACCCCCCACTCCACAAACGGCGCTTCCAGTCCAGCCCCCCAGGCTTCGGGAGACGCCAGGCGCGCCCCCACCCTCACGGGCGGGGGCGTTGCCATGTACCCATCGCGGTCAGGGCATTTGCTACTCACTCCCAGCGATGCCCGGATGATCTCCTCTGCCCGTGTGGCCATGGCCAAACGGACCACCTTTCGGCGCCCCCGAGTGGCTCGCACTGGTATCGAACGGTCCCGATTTGAGTGGGTTTTCAGCATCACCGCAGGTCAAAAGTGGGTAACAAAACTGGTTCGAGTCCCGTTACTCACCCTTCGGGTCGATGCCCCGGTTCTTCGGAACCGGGGCATCGGTCGTTTCCCGGGCCATCCGCGACCTCCGCAGGAGCTCAGGACGACTCCCGCACCACCAGTTCCGTCGGCAGCACCCGCTGCGGCGGGAGGGCCGAGCGCGATCCGATCTCCTGGAGGAGAGTGCGGGCCATGGTGCGGCCCATCTCCTCGATCGGCTGGCGGACGCTGGTCAGCGGCGGATCCATGTGGCGGGCCACCGCGGAGTCGTCGACACCGACCACGGCCACGTCGTCGGGGACCCGGCGGCCCGCCTCGCGCAGCACCGAGCGGGCTCCCGCGGCCATCACGTCGGACGCCGCGAAGACGGCGTCCAGGCGGGGACGGCGGGCGAGCAGCTCGCGCATGGCCCGGCGGCCGCCCTCCTCCGTGAAGTCCGCCACCGCGACCAGACCGTCGTCCGGCGCCAGGCCCGCCGCTTCGACGCCCCTGCGGTAGCCGTCGAGACGGCAGCGGGCGGCGTACATGTCGGTCGGCCCCGTGATCGTGGCGATGCTCCGCCGGCCCCGCCCGGCCAGATGGTCCACGGCCGAGCGGCCCGCACCCGTGTTGTCCGAGTCGACGTAGGCCAGCCTCTCCGTCTCCGACCGGCGGCCATTGAGCACGGCGGGCAGCCGGAGCTCCTCCACCAGGTCCGGCAACGGATCGTCGGCGTGGACCGAGACCAGCAGCACGCCGTCGACGCGGTGGGCGGCGAGATACTGCGCGAACCGCCGGCGCTCCTTCTCCGTGCGGATCAGCGTCAGCAACAACTGCTTGTCCGCGTCGGAGAGTTCGGCCGCGACACCACGGATGATGTCCAGGAAGTACGGCTCGGCGAAGAGCCGGGCCTCGGTCTCGGGGACGACCAGCGCGATGGCGTCCGTGCGGCTGCCGGCGAGCGCCCGGGCCGCCCGGTTCGGCACGTACCCCAGCTCGGCGACGGCCCGCTCCACGGCGGCTCTCGCGTGTGCGCTCACCCTCGGAGAGCCGTTGATCACGCGGGAGACCGTGCCGCGGCCGACCCCCGCCCTGATCGCGACCTCCTCCAGCGTGGGCATGCCGGTGCGCCGTCCGCTCATCGCCTCGGCCTCCCGTCGGATGTGGTGATGGTCCGGCCAAACGTAGAGGCTGCGACCGCTTTTCAGGAAGTGACACCAACCGGCGCCCGGCAGCACGGGGTTGACCCGGGCCGGCCGCCGCGCAACGAATCCGTCCGCTTGCCTTGACAGTCCCTCCGCCAGACAGCACCCTTCCGGCAGATGGCGTGGGAGCGCTCCCATACCACCTTGCCCATAAGGAATCCGCACGTTCGGTCCTAGGAGGACGCGATGCGCACACGTACCCGCACAGCACGCCCGGGGGTGGTCATCGCAGTCGTCGCGGCACTCGGCGCCGGGCTGCTGGCCGGCTGCGCCGAGGACGCGGACGACACCTCCGCGCGGGCTTCGCAGGGAAGCGGCGACAGCACCGGAAAGGTCACTCTCACCGTCGGCGTCTTCGGTGCCTTCGGCCTCAAGGAGGCCGGCCTCTACGACGCGTACATGAAGCTCCACAAGAACGTCGTGATCAAGCAGACCTCCATCGAGCGCAACGAGAACTACTACCCGCAGCTGCTCACCCATCTCGGCAGCGGCAGCGGCCTCGCCGACATCCAGGCCGTCGAGGTCAACAACATCGCCGAGATCACCGCCACCCAGGCCGGCAAGCTGGAGGACCTCTCCAAGGCCGAGGGAGTGCGGAAGGACGGCTTCCTTCCGTGGAAGTGGGCTCAGGCCACCACCAGGGACGGCAGGACCGTCGGCCTCGGCACCGACATCGGCCCCCAGGGCATCTGCTATCGCAAGGACCTCTTCGCCAAGGCGGGGCTGCCCACCGACCGGGAGGCGGTCGGCAAGCTGTGGGCGGGCGACTGGACGAAGTATCTCGACGCGGGCAAGCGCTACCGGGAGAAGGCCCCCAAGGGCACGGCGTTCGTGGACTCCGCGTCCGGAGTGATGGCGGCGATCACCGGAAGCAGCGCACGGCGGTTCTACGACGAGGACGGCACGGTCGTCTACAAGACCAATCCCGCCGTGAAGCAGGCCTGGAACATCGCGGCCTCCTTCGCCACCGAGGGGCTGACCGGAAAGCTCCAGCAGTTCACCCCGGCGTGGGACCAGGGCTACGCGAACGCGACCTTCGCCACCGTCTCCTGCCCGGCCTGGATGCTCGGCTACATCCAGGACAAGACGGGGCCGGCCGGCAAGGACAAGTGGGACGTGGCGTCCGCTCCCCGGCCCAGCAACTGGGGCGGCTCCTTCCTCGTGGTCCCCTCGGCCGGGAAGAACAAGGCGGAGGCGGCGAAGCTCGCGGCCTGGCTGACGGCGCCCGAACAGCAGGCGAAGCTCTTCGCGGCGCGCGGGAGCTTCCCGAGCGCGTCCGCCGCCTACGGCCTGCCGGCCGTCTCCGGCGCCCAGCACGCGTACTTCGGCAACGCGCCGATCGGCCGGATCTTCTCGAAGGCCGCCGAGGGCATCCCGGTGACCGTCGTCGGCCCCAAGGACCTGGTCATCGCTCAGAACCTGGCGGACGTCGGCATGCTCCAGGTCGACCAGAAGGGCAGGTCCCCGGAGGAGGGCTGGAACGCCGCGGTGAAGGCGATCGACAACGCGCTGGACCAGTGAGCGGCGTCCGGCGGCCGGCGCCGCCCAACGACCCCGGACCGAAGGACACGAGGCCCAACGACCCGCGCCCCGGTGACCCGGGACCCGGTGACCGGAGAACCACTGACCCGCGATCCAGCGCCTGGGAACCCCATGACCGGGAACCCAGGAGCCTGATCCGCAGTAAGCGGAGAACGCCATGGCCGACGTGACCGAGGTGACGGACGCGGGCGAGGTGACGACGGGCGCGGGCGGCGCCGGCCCGGCGAGTGACGACGCCGCGGCGCCTTCCCTCAAGGGGGAGGGCGCGGCGGCGGGCAACCGGACGGCCGAGGAGCGGCGTCACGCCCGGCGCAGCCGCTGGTACCGGCGCGACATGCGCTGGAGTCCGTACGCCTTCGTCGCTCCCTTCTTCCTCTTCTTCGCGGCCTTCGGGTTGTTTCCACTCCTCTACACGGGCTGGGCCTCCCTGCACCGGGTGGAGCTCACCGCGCCGACCGACATGGACTGGGTGGGGCTGCGGAACTTCTCCCGGCTCCTGGACGACGAGTTCTTCTGGAACGCGCTGACCAACACGGTCACCATCGGACTGCTCTCCACCGTGCCGCAGCTGCTGATGGCCCTGGGCATCGCGCATCTGCTCAACTTCAAGCTGCGCGGCTCGACGTTCTTCCGGGTCGCGGTCCTCACTCCGTACGCCACCTCGGTCGCCGCCGCGACGCTCGTCTTCGTGCTGCTCTTCGGACGCGACTACGGGATGGTCAACTGGGGCCTGGGACTGGTCGGTCTGGACGCCGTCGACTGGCAGAACGGGCGCTGGACCTCGCAGATCGCGGTGTCCACGATCGTCGTGTGGCGCTGGACGGGGTACAACGCGCTGATCTATCTGGCGGCGATGCAGGCGATCCCGCACGACCTGTACGAGTCGGCCGCCCTGGACGGCGCCTCCCGTCTCCAGCAGTTCAGACATGTCACCCTCCCCTCGCTGCGGCCGACGATCCTCTTCACCTGTGTCGTCTCGACGATCGGCGCGACCCAGCTGTTCGGCGAGCCGCTGCTGTTCAACGGCAGCGCGGGCGCGACCGGTGGCTCCGAGCACCAGTTCCAGACGCTCGGGCTCTATCTGTACGAGCAGGGCTGGGTGAACCTCCATCTGGGCCGGGCCTCGGCGATCGCCTGGACGATGTTCCTGATCCTGCTGCTGGTGGGGGCGGTCAACTGGCTGATCGGCCGTCGTCTGCGCACGAGTTCCCAGGGGGTTTGACGACATGCTGGACACCAAGCGCGCCGGACGTCAGCGGTACGGCGGCCGCCTCACCTACGCCGTACTGATCGTCTTCACCGCCGGCTCCCTCCTCCCCCTGGTGTGGACGGCGATCGCGGCCTCCCGGTCGAACACCCGGCTCGCCCAGACTCCGCCGCCCCTTTGGTTCGGCGGGAACCTCTTCAAGAACCTCGGTACCGCGTGGACCGACGCCAACATGGGCACGGCCCTGCTCAACACCACGGTGGCCGCGACCTCGGTCGCGGCCGGGACGGTCCTCTTCTCCACGCTGGCCGGTTTCGCCTTCGCCAAGCTCCGCTTCCGTCTCAAGAACCTCCTTCTGCTGCTGGTGATCGGCACGATGATGGTGCCGCCGCAGCTCAGCGTCGTACCGCTCTACATGCTGATCGCCGAGCTCTCCTGGACGGACCGGCTGCAGTCGGTCGTCCTGCCGACCCTGGTGAGCGCGTTCGGTGTGTTCTTCATGCGGCAGTACCTGGTGGAGGCGCTGCCCACCGAGCTGATCGAGGCTGCCCGCGTGGACGGCGCGAGCAGCTGGCGCGTGGTGTGGCACGTGGTCTTTCCCGTGGCCCGCCCGGCGATGGCGGTCCTCGCCATGCTCAGCTTCGTCATGGCCTGGAACGACTTCTTCTGGCCGATCATCGCGCTCACCCAGAACGGCAGTCCGACCGTGCAGGTGGCGCTGACCGGTCTGGGCCGGGGGTACATCCCCGACCAGTCGGTGATCATGGCTGGTGCGCTGCTCGGCACGCTGCCGCTGCTCATCGCCTTCGTGATCTTCGGCAAGCAGATCGTCGGCGGCATCATGCAGGGCGCGGTCAAGGGCTGACCCGCCGGCTCCCCGCTCCGGCCTCCGGGACCCCGGCCTCACCTCCTCAGCTCACCTCATCTCACTCCTCCATTCCTCCATCCCTCTCGCGTTGGGAGTCGACGACCATGCCCGTCAGCTTTCCGGACGGCTTTCTGTGGGGCACCGCCACCGCCGCGTACCAGGTCGAGGGCGCGGTGTCCGAAGGCGGACGCACGCCCTCCATCTGGGACATCTTCAGTCACACGCCCGGCAGGACCGAGAACGGCGACACCGGCGACCTCGCCACCGACCACTTCCACCGCCGCGCCGACGACGTCCGGCTGATGGCGGATCTCGGCCTCAACGCCTACCGCTTCTCGGTGTCCTGGTCGCGCGTCCAGCCCACCGGCCGGGGTCCGGCCCAGCAGCGGGGCCTGGACTTCTACCGCGCCCTCGTCGACGATCTGCTCGCACACTCCATCGAGCCGGTTCTCACCCTCTACCACTGGGACCTGCCCCAGGAGCTGGAGTCGGCCGGCGGCTGGCCGGAGCGGGAGACCGCGTACCGCTTCGCCGACTACGCCGGTATCGTCGCCGACGCCCTCGGCGACCGCGTCCAGCGCTGGACCACCCTCAACGAGCCCTGGTGCAGCGCCTTTCTCGGGTACGGCTCCGGGGTCCACGCCCCCGGCCGGACCGACCCGGTCGCGGCCCTGCGCGCCGCCCACCACCTGAACCTCGGCCACGGTCTCGCCGCCCAGACGCTCCGCTCGGCGCTCCCCTCCGGCGCCCAGCTCTCCATCAGCCTCAACCCCAGTGCCGTCAGGGCCAGGACCCAGAGCCCGGCGGACCTGGACGCCCAGCGCCGTATCGACGCGCTCGCGAACCGGATCTTCACCGGCCCCCTGCTCCACGGCGCATACCCCCAGGACCTGATCGAGGACACCGCACGCCTCACCGACTGGTCCTTCGTCCACGACGACGATCCGGCCGTCATCCGACACCCCCTGGACTCGCTCGGCATCAACTACTACGCACCGTCAGTTGTATCGGCCGCCACTGACAACGAGCCCGCGGACCGTCATGACGGCCACGGCTCGTCCGACCACTCGCCCTGGCCGGCCGCCGGCTCCGTGGCCTTCCACCAACCGCCGGGCGACGTCACCGACATGGGGTGGAGCATCGACCCGAGCGGCCTCTACGACCTGTTGCTGCGCTACACCCGGGAGGCGCCGGGCCTGCCGTTGGTGATCACCGAGAACGGCGCCGCGTACCCCGACAAGCCGTCCGCCGACGGCACGGTCCACGACCCCGACCGGATCCGTTACGTGCACGCCCATCTGACCGCCGTCCACCAGGCCATGGCGGAGGGCGCGGACGTCCGCGGCTACTTCCTCTGGTCGCTGATGGACAACTTCGAATGGTCCTACGGCTACGGCAAGCGCTTCGGCGCGGTCCATGTCGACTACGCCACCCAGGCCCGCACACCGAAGTCGAGCGCCCACTGGTACGCGCGGCTCGCCCGCTCGGGCGTGCTGCCGGAGCCTCCCCTCGAGTGAGGCACCGCGAGGGGGAACGGGGGCGTGCCCCGGCCGGGTGGGGGGTGGGCCCGGCCGGGGCACGCGGTGTGGGGGGCGCGAGGGTCTTGAGACGCGCTGCGCTCTACTTGTAGGCGGCGAACGCCTTCGTGAAGGCCTGCGGCTGCTGGAGGATCGAACTGCAGGTCGCGTCCGCGTGGTTCACCGCACCTCCCGCGCACTGCTTGTCCCGCGTCGAGGACCACATCGACAGCCAGCCCAGCCCCTTCGACTTCGCGAAGTCCACCAGCTGCGTCGCGTCCTCGACCTTGAAGATCTCGGTCGTGACGTCGTTCACACCGATCATCGGAGTCACCGCGACGGCCTTCCAGGCGGCCGCGTCGGAAAGACCGAGGACCCCCTTGATCTGCGCCTGGGTGGCCGTCGCCGCCTGGATGGCGTACGCGCCCATGTCACCGCTGTACGCCGGACCGTAGTCCATGGCCATGATGTTGACGGCGGCGATCTTCACACCGTTCTTCTTGGCATCGGCGAGCAGGTCCACGCCGGGCTGCGTCAGCCCCTCGGGCATCACCGGCAGCGTGAAGGAGACGTCCAGCCCCGGGTGGGACTTCTGGAGCTGTGCGATGGCCTGCGAGCGGCGGGTGTTGGCGGCGGCGTCGGGCAGCGCCGCGCCCTCGATGTCGAAGTCGACCTTGGTGAGCTCGTACTGGTCGACGACCTTGCCGTACGCCTTCGCCAGGTCACCGGCGGACGCGCAGTTCAGGGCCAGTTCGTGACCCGCCGCGCCACCGAACGAGACACGGACGTCACCGCCCTTGGCCCGCAGTGCGCCTATCTGCGCGGCGACCTTGTCGCTCGCCAGGTCGGTGACCCCGCCCCACAGCGGGGCGCAGGAGCCACCGGAGGTGATGAAGGCGAGGTTGAACTCCTTCACACCGGTGGCGGCGGCGGTGGCGACCAGGTCGTACGCCGGGTACAGCGAGGTGTCGACGTACGGGGCGAACCGGGCGCCGCCCGAGGCGGGCGGTGTCGTGGGAGCCGTGGGGGTCGGCGTGGCGGTGGCCGTCACGGTGGGGGTCGGAGTCGGCTTGGCCGTCGGCTTCGCGGTGGGCGTGGGCGTGGCGGTCGGCTTCTCGGTGGGGCGGCCGCTGGGCTGCGGGGTGCCGCCCTCGTCGACCGAGCAGGCGGCCTTGTTGATGAGACAGCCGGACGGGTCGCCCGCCACGCCGGAGGCGGAGGTCACGAAGCCGACGGTGACGGACGCGCCGGGTGCGAGCTGCTTGTTCCAGCTCGCGGGCTTCACGGTCACATGCCGCCCGGAGACGGTGTGCTCACCGTTCCACAGGGAGCCGATGGCCGTACCGGCCGGCAGATCGAATTCCAGCGTCCAGTCCGACTGGGCCTTGTCCGTCTCATTGGTGATGACGTACTGACCGGTGTACCCACCGGTCCAGGAGCTGGTCTTCGTGTACGCGGCGCCGACGGCCGCGGCCTGCGCGGTACCGGTGAGCGCGAAGGCCGCGCCGCCGATCACCGCGGCCGCCACGACCGCGCCGACCGCCTTCGTCCTGCCGCTCGTCCTGCGCCGGTGCGAACTCGTGCCCGTCCTGGTGCCCATCGGTGCCCTGCCTCTGCGTTACGGGGGTGGGGGGTTGAACGGGCAGCACGCTAGCGACAGCGAAACGGACAAACGGCCGCTTCGGGGCGGTGGTTGGGAAGCTTAGGGTCCGCTTAAGGGAGCCATCGGGACCGATTAATGGTTCAGACCTCTGCGGCGGACCGGGCGTCGCCCGACCCGGTGCCCGCGCCGCCCCTCCGTACCGTGCCGCCCGTCATGCCCCAGGCCGATCCAGATCCGCACCTCCGTACCGCCGAGCACCGAGTGCCCGATCCGTACGTCTCCGCCGGTGGACTCGGCGACCCGGCGCACGATGTCCAGGCCGAGACCCGTCGAGCCGTCCCTGGCCCCGCTGTTGCCGCGCGTCATGGCGGCCTCCGGGTCGGCGATGCCCGGTCCCGCGTCCGAGACGAGCACGATCACGGCGTCGTCGCCGTTGTGGACGTCGACCGAGAAGGCGGTGCCCTCGGGGGTGTGACGGAAGACGTTGCCAAGCAACGCGTCCAGAGCGGCGACCAGTTCGGGCCGGGCGACCGGGATGCGTACCGGGCGCTCGATGCCCGCGACCCGCACCTTGCGTCCCTCGTCCTCCGCGAGCGCGGACCAGAAGTCCATCCGCTCCCGTACGACTTCGGAGGCGTCGCAGCCGGCGCCGGGCCCCGTCGCCTGGGTCTGTGGCTTCGCCTCGCGCGCGGTGCGGATGATCGTGTCGACCTCCCGCTCCAGCTGTTCGACAGCGGCACGCGTCTGGTCGGCGGCCGGCCCCTCCCCCAGGGAGGCGGCGTTCAGCCGCAGCACGGTCAGCGGGGTACGCAGCCGGTGCGAGAGGTCCGCCGCCAGCTCCCGTTCGTTCGCGAGCAGCTGGACGACCTGGTCGGCCATGGAGTTGAAGGCGATCGCGGCCGACCGCAGCTCGGGCGGCCCCTCCTCGGGGACGCGCGCCCCGAGCCTGCCCTCACCGAGGTCGTGGGCGGCGCCCGCGAGCCGCTGGGCGGGCTGGACCATGCGTACGCCGAGCCGGTCGGCGACCGCCACGGAGCCGACGATCAGCGCGACACCGACACCGGCGAGCACCAGCCAGGCGGTGGCCACCCCGTTGGAGACCTCGCCCTCGGGCACGAAGACCTCGACGACCGCGATCTGGCCGCTGCCGAGCGCGATCGGCTGGAGCAGCGCGGAGCCGCCCTCCACCTCCGTGATCGACGCCCGGGGGAGCCGCTGCACGGTCTCCAGGTCCTTCGGCGCGGCCCGGCCCGTGCCGATCTCCAGCGCCTGGCCGCCCGCTTCGTCCGGTGCCGGAATGTGCACCGCCATCCGCCCGGCGGCCCCGGCCGCGGTGGAGGCGACGGCCCGGTCCAGCTGGCCGCGGTCGGTGGTGATGGAGAGGCTGGGGCCGATGGCGGCGGCCTGCCGTTCGGCGTTGGTGATCGCCCGGTCGCGGGCCATCTCCTTGATGACGAGCCCGAGCGGCACGGCGAAGGCCACGACGACCATCGCGGTGACGGCGAGGGACACCTTGACCAGCGCCCACCTCATCGCGGATCCACGGCCGGCGGCTCCAGCTTCACTCCCACACCCCGCAGGGTGTGCAGATAGCGGGGCTTGGCCGCTGTTTCCCCCAATTTGCGCCGCAACCACGATAGATGGACGTCAATGGTCTGGTCGTCGCCGTACGACTGCTGCCACACCTCGGCGAGCAGCTCCTTGCGCGGCACCACCACACCGGGCCGCCCCGCCAGGAACGCCAGCAGGTCGAACTCGCGCCGGGTCAGGTCCAGCCGTACCCCGTCCAGTTCGGCCTGGCGCCGCAGCGGATCGATGGAGAGCCCGCCGACCTGGATCACCCGCGACGGCGGTACCTCACCGGCGGCCACCCGGGACCTGCGCAGGACCGCGGCCATCCGCGCGGACAGGTGCTCCACCGAGAAGGGCTTGGTGAGATAGTCGTCGGCGCCGTCGTTCAGCAGCCGCACGATCTCCGCCTCGTCGTCCCGCGCGGTCGCGATGATCACCGGTACGTCGGTGATCCCGCGCAGCATCTTGAGCGCCTCGGCCCCGTCCAGATCGGGCAGGCCGAGGTCGAGGATGACCACGTCGAAACGGAAATGGGCCACCTCGCGCAGCGCCTCGAGGGCCGTGCCGACGCTCCGTACGGTGTGGGATTCCCCCGGAAGCGCGGTCAGGTGCCGGATGAGGGCGGAGCGCACGAACTGGTCGTCCTCGACCACGAGCACACTTGCCATGGGCGGCACCGTACGCCATACGGGGGATGCGGAACCCCCTGGGACGCCGATGTGACCAGTGGTGCACTATGGCCCGGATGCGTAGAGGACTTGTTCACGTCTTGGCGTGGTCGCTCGCCACCGGCGCGGCGGTCACGCTCTCGTGGTGGGGTGTCCACACCGTGATGTCGGGCACCGCGTACGACCCGCCCACCGCCCTGCCGATCACGGCCGACAGCCCGACCTCCCAGGGCGCGCGCCCACTGTCGTCCTCCACCCGTCGTCCCCGGCCCCCCGAGTCGTCACCCGTGAAGTCCCCCTCGGACACGCCGTCGGCGAAGCCGGGCAGAAGCCGCAAGCCGTCCGCCTCGCCCTCCCCGTCGCACAAGCCGTCCCGCGGCGCGGACGCGTCCCCGTCGAGCGGCGGTGAGGTGAAGAGCTACACCGTCGACGGCGGCCGGGTGGTCTTCGACATGGGGACGCGGTCGGCCGAGTTGGTCTCGGCGACGCCCTCCTCCGGGTGGCAGATGCAGGTCTGGAAGCAGCCGACGTGGATCCGGGTGACCTTCACGCAGGGCGGCCGGGAGATCTCGGTCTTCTGCGTCTGGCACGACACCGCGCCGAGGGTCGAAATCGACGAGCGCTGAGCGCTGGGAGTCGCCCGGCCGGCGTCGTCAGCTGAAGGCGGAGGCGGGCGGTACGGGCGAGGGCTTGGCGCTCGCGTCGGTGACCACGCTCGCACCGCCGGTGAAGTCGCTGAGCGCCCGCCCGTGTTCGACCCGTCCGGCGTGCGGATCACTGGCGACCCTGCGCGTCAGCTCGGCGACGGGAAGCGGCACATCGGACGCTAGCAGAACGGCGTTGCCGAAACGACGGCCGCGCAGGACGGTCGGGTCGGCGGCCAGGGCGAGTTCGGGAAAGACGGCCGCGGCGGTGGCGATCTGGCCCCGCAGATGGGCCAGCGGCGGGCCGTCGGCGAGGTTGGCCGCATAGTGCCCGCCGGGCTTCAGTACGCGGCGGACCTCGGCCAGGAACTCCGTACTGGTCAGATGCGCGGGTGTACGGGCCCCGCTGAACACGTCCGCGATGACGAGATCAGCCCAGCCGTCCTGGATCCGGCCGAGCCCGTCGCGGGCGTCGCCGGAGCGCACCCTGATCCGGGCTGCGGAGTCCAGGGGCAGCCGGCGCCGGACCAGCTGGACCAGGGCGCCGTCCACCTCGACGATCTGCTGGGTGGAGCGGGGCCGCGTGGTGGCGACGTACCGGGCGAGCGTGAAGGCACCGCCGCCGAGATGGACGACCTGCAGGGGGCGGCCGGCCGGGGCCACGAGGTCGGCGATGTGGCCGAGGCGACGCTGGTACGCGAATTCGAGATGGGCGGGGTCGTCGAGGTCGACATGGGACTGCGGGGCGCCGTCGATGAGCAGGGTCCAGCCGCGGGGCCGCTCGCGGTCGGGTATGAGTTCGGCGAGCCCGCCGTCCACGGTCTCGACGACCGACTCGACGGCCGCCGCCCGGCCACGCTGCTTGTTCCTTGCCACGTGACCATTATCGGCCCGTGAGCCAGGGGGGCGCGCCGCCGGAGGTCAGCGGCAGTTGTCGGCGGCTTCGATCATGCGGGCGGCCTCGTCCAGCGCCTCGCGCAGGACCACCGGGTCCGTGACCGCCCCGGTGTCGTCGGGCGGCAGCAGCCAGCCGGACGCCTCCGCGGCGGCCGGCGCCCCGGGGGCCTCCGGCAGGTCGGGCAGGTCGGGGATCCGCAGACCGCGGCCCGAGGTCTGGGTGCAGGCGCTGCCCGGCACGTCCCAGCCCTCGGCCGTGCCGGGCGGCACCAGAAAGCCGAGGGTGTCGCAGGCCCCGTCGTGGAGCACCGGGCCGACGGCGGGGGCGCCGCCCCGGCGCAGGATGTCGACGGCCTCCAGGCCCTGACGGGCAGGGACGGTCACCAGGTCACAGGGCGCGCCCTCGGCACCGACCGGGGACGCGGACGCATCCGGAGTGGGCCAGTGCTGGGCAGTCGTACGCGATCCGCCATCGGTTCGCGGGCTGGTCTCCATGCCGACCTCCAACAAGGGATCCCCTCCTCGCTTGATGGAGACACGTTCCGTCTCTCCACATGGTTCAACGTCCGGGGGCGTCAACAGCTACGGCGGCACGCCGCCGCAAAGGATGGCAGTTCATGGCAGATCGCGGGTGAGATATCCCGTTTGTAGCTAAACACTGCGTGAGCATTCGGTCACAGCAGGTACGTTCTTGCCCGCCGGAACACCGGCAGCACAGGAGAGGGCTCGGCCATGGCGATGTCACGGGCAGTTCCCAATCTCGCCTTTCGCAGACTGCGCGGGCAGCACTCCCCGGCGGAGTTCGCCGCGGTGGTCCGCCGCGCCGCCCGGGAGATCGGCGAGCAGGTCGCCTGCGACGCCCGCTACATCGGACGCGTCGAGGCGGGCGAGATCCGCTGTCCCAACTACGCGTACGAGCGGGTGTTCCTGCATATGTTCCCCGGTCTGACCCTGGCGGACCTGGGCTTCTCGGCGCGGGAGACCGTACGCGGCCGCGGTGCGCGCACCACGGCCGCCGCGCCACCCCCTTCGATCCGGAACGATGAGGAGAGCGACGTGCTGCGTCGCGCATTCATGACGAGTGGGACCGCCACCGTGGCGGCGGCCTCGCTGGGGTTCGGCGGCATCCTCGCCGCGGGCTCCACCCAGTTCACGGGCCAGATCCCGGCCCAGCGCAGGATCGGCGAGGCGGAGGTGAACGCCGTCGAGGAGGCGGTGCGCCAGATCCGGCTGCTCGACGACCGCCATGGCGCGGAAGGCCTGTACCGGAGGGCCGCGGAGCCCCTGCGGGCCGCGTACGCACTGCTCGACGCGGGCACCACGGCCCGCCGCGCGACCGCCGACCGGCTTCACGCCGGCGCGGGGGAACTGGCCATCTCCGTCGGGTGGCTCGCCCATGACTCGGGCCGCTTCGAGGACGCCCGCTCGCACTACGCGGAGGCTCTGGCCACCGCGCGTGTGGCCGGCGATCCGGCTCTTGAGGCGCATGCTTTCTGCAACACGTCGTTCCTGGCCAGGGACGCGGGCCGGTACCGGGAGGCAGTACGGGCGGCGCAGGCCGGGCAGCGGGCCGCGCGGCATCTGCCGTCGGCCCGGCTGCTGTCGCTGCTCTCCCTGCGGGAGGCCGGCGCGTGGGCGGGACTCGGCGACCGGAGCGCGTGCGAGCAGGCGCTGGGCCGGGCGCACACGCTGTTCGACCGGGGCGCCGACGACGCGGACCCCGAGTGGATGTCGTTCTTCGGCGAGCCCGAGCTGGAGGCGCTGGAGGCGCAGTGCTGGTCGAAGCTGGGCGAGTGGGGCCGCGCGGCCCGGCACGCCCACCGCGCGACGGTCCTGCAGAACCCCCACTTCGCCCGCAACCTGGCGCTGTACCGCGCCCAACTCGCGGCGGACCTCGCCCGCGGCGGTTCCCCGGAGGAGGCCGCGGTGGCGGGCCACCGGGTCCTGGACCTGCTGGACGAGGTCCAGTCCAGCCGCATCCGCGCGATGCTCTCGGACACGGTCGAGGTCCTGACCACCCAACGAGGCGCCCCGGGCGTCTCGTCGTTCCTGGACCGCCGGGCCTCGATCGACGCGTAGCGGTGGGGCGCGGGGACCGGGGCGACCGTGCCGGGAGCCGCGCGCCGGGGGCGCGTTCACCGGCGGCTTCGGCTCCGATGTCGTCATCGAGGCCGGCCCCGATGACGCCCGGGGGCCGGGCGGGGACTAGCCCTCCAAGTGGCCCGTGTCGTTCCAGCGTTCCATCGCCGGGGCGCCGTAGGCCCAGCTCAGGATGGAGAGGCTGGTGGGGTCCAGGCGGATGCGGGAGGCGAAGGAGACGTCCTCGCCGAGCCAGCGGGCGGCGATCGAGCGCAGGATGTGGCCGTGGGCGAAGACCAGGAGGTCGCGGCCGTCGCGCTCGGCGGAGCGGGCCCAGGTCACGACCTCGTCGGCGCGGGCCGACAGCTCGGCCATGGTCTCGCCGTCCGGGACCCCGTCGCGCCAGATCAGCCACCCGGGGCGGGTCGCGTGGATCTCGGCGGGGGTCATCCCCTCGTACGCGCCGTAGTCCCATTCCATCAGGGCGTCCCAGTCCTCGGCCCGGTCGCCGAAGCCGGCCAGCTCGCAGGTGACGCGGGCCCGGGACAGGGGGCTTGTGCGGACCTCGACGTCGGGCAGGCCGTCCCAGGGCGCCCGGTGCAGCCGCTCGCCCAGGAGTTTGGCGCCGCGGCGGCCCTCGTCGAGGAGGGGAATGTCGGTCCTGCCGGTGTGTTTTCCGAGCAGCGACCACTCGGTCTGGCCGTGCCGGGCGAGCAGGATGCGCGGTGCCATGGAGGCTCTCCCTGAGGTTCACATTCGGTGCCCGTCCATCATCGCGCACGTAAACGGCGGGCATCGACGGGCAACCTGAGTGAGGATCTCTGCGTCCCTCAGGGGGCCAGGGCCGCATGAGCAACTTGTTGGGGGAACGTCCGGATGCCACAGCCTGCGATAGCGCCCGCATCCGCGTCCGCACCCGCGCTCGCGCGGTTCCGGCCCCGCTGGTGGGCCGAACTGCTGCTGATAGCCGTCGTGTACGCGGCGTACTCGTGCGGCCGGCTGCTGGCCCGGGGCGATGTCTCCACGGCCGTGGACAACGGCCTGGCGATCCTGCGCGTGGAGAAGAGCCTCCACCTCAACGCCGAGCATCCGCTCAACCGGCTCTTCACCGGGAGCCCGGCCCTCGGCATACCCGCCGACTTCGCCTACGCCTCCCTGCACTACCTGGTCACCCCGGCCATCCTGATCTGGCTCTTCCGCCGCCGGCCCACCCGCTACCGGGCCGCCCGCACCTGGCTGATGCTCTCCACCCTCTGCGGCCTCGTCGGCTTCACCCTGCTCCCCACCTGCCCTCCCCGCCTCCTCGCCGCCGGCCATGGATTCGTCGACACCATGGCCCAGTTCAGCGCCTACGGCTGGTGGGGCGGCGAGGCGAGCGCCCCGCGCGGCCTCGGCGGCATGACCAACCAGTACGCGGCGATGCCGAGCCTGCACGTCGGCTGGGCGCTGTGGTGCGGGGTGATGCTGTGGCGGTACGGGCGGACGCCGCTGCTCAAGGGCCTCGGTGTCGCCTACCCGCTGCTGACCGTGATCGTGGTCATGGGCACGGCGAACCACTACTTCCTGGACGCGGTCGCCGGCGTCGCCGTCATGGGGATCGGACTGCTGCTCACCGGCCCCGTGACCCGGCTCATGGGCCGGGTGCGGAACCGCGTGACGGGTGGCGGGGTGGCGGTGGCGTCCCCGATTGTCAGTGCCGGATGCGAGACTTCCGCGGGTGAGCGAATCCCTGGGCAGCGGACCTCGTCCTCCGCGGACGACAGTGCCGCCGCAGACGACTCTCCGGCATGGGGCCTCCCCAGCTCAGGCGAAGCCGAGAGCGTGGGGAAGGCTCGCTGAGCTGCGCGGTCCCGCCACCGTCCCGCACCCACTGGACGCCCGCGCGCTGGCGGCGCTCGCCGCCAACCCCGGATGCCGACGGCGCGCCCTGCTCGACGGGGCGGGTGTCGACAAGTCGGCTCTGGCGGAGGCGCTCGGTTCTCCCGGGGCCTTCGGGCAGTCGCAGTTCGCGTTCATGCGCGGCAATGCCTTCGAGGCCCGGGTGAAGGCGGACGGCGGCCGGGAGCTGCTGCGGCTGCTCGGCCCCGAGGACCCGGGCGACGTCGCCGTGCCGGATCTGGCGGCGGCCGGACCGGAGGGCCGCGCGGCCCGGACGGCGCTGGCGCTGCGCGACGCCACGGCGGCCGGCGGCTGGGCGCTGCTCGACCACCCGATGCTGGCCCTGGAGGTCGCGGGCTCCCCCGCCTATCTGGAGCCGGACGCGGTGGTGGTGCATCCGGACGGCCGGTGGACGGTCGTGGAGATCAAGTCGTTCCCGATGATCGACGGGGCGGCGGACGCGTCGAAGGTGGGCGCGGCGGCCCGCCAGGCGGCGGTGTACGTCCTGGCCCTGGAGCGGGTCGCCGCCGTGACGGAGGGCGCGTCGGTGGCGCGCTCGGTGCTGCTGGTGTGCCCCAAGGACTTCTCCAATCTGCCGGCCGCCTCGGTCGTCGACGTGCGCAAGCAGGTGTCCGTGACCCGCCGGCAACTGGCCCGGCTGACGAGGGTCGAGGACATCGCCGACGGGCTGCCGCCGGGGACGACGTTCGATCTGCAGGCGTGCTCGGCCGACGAGCTGACGGCGGCGGTCGAGTCGGTGCCGCACGCCTACGCGCCGGAGTGCCTGTCCGCCTGCGAGCTGGCCTTCCACTGCCGTGACCGGGCCCGCGGGGCAGGCGCGGTGGAGACCCTTGGCCGGTCGGTCCGTGCCGAGCTGGGCGGACTGACCACCGTGGGCGCGGTGCTCTCGGCGGCGCGCGGCGAGGCCGGGGATCCGGACGACCCGGCGGTGGCGGCGCTGCGCCGGGCGGCGGGCCTGCGGGCCGAGGCCCTGGCGGGCGCACCGACACGGACACCGGAGGAGACGGTCGAATGCCCGTGCTGACCGAGCTCTTCCCGGCCGCCGCGGAGGTGCGCGCGTGTCGCTGATCGGAACGCTGGCGCGACTCGAGGCCGTCGAGTCGGGGCGGGCCCAGCCACTGACCACGGTCCGCCACCGCCATCTGTCGGACCGGCCCCTGGTCTTCGTACCGCTGACCACGGCCGGTGAGGCCGGGGCGCCGCTGGGCGCGCTGGTCGGCACCGACCGGGAGGCGCCCCGCTTCCTTGCCGTGGCGCAGCCGCGCGACCGGGATCTGCGGTTCGCGTTCCTGGCGGATCTCGCGGAGGAGGTCCTGCCGTACATCGACGGGTACGGCGACGACGTGGAGGCCGCCGAGAGGGCCGAGACGGACCCGGAGACCGGCAAGAAGGTCAAGGTCGAGGTGGATCTGTGCGCGGACGCGCCGCAGTTGATCGTGCCGAGCAGGGCCGGTGTCGAGTACGTACGGCTGCTCGGCCGGTCGATGCGGTTCCGGCGTACGGCCGATCAGGACCCGGACACGCCCTATCCGGCGCCGCCGCGCGTGCCGCTGCTCGGGCGCTGGCTGACGCACTTCGGGGAGCGGGCGCGGGTGCCGGGATCGTCGCTGCTGCTGTCGGCGTCGGATCTGCTGGGCCGGCACTGGGCGACGGGACAGTCGTCGCTGGAGGACCAGCATTTGGGGGCGCTGCTCGCCTGGATCGACGCGGGCGAGGGTGAGTCGGGGGCCGACGCGGCGCTGCGGGCGGAGCTCGGCCGGGATCGGCACGGCCAGTTGGTGTGCCCGCCGGCCGGTCCGGCGACGGATCCGGCGTTCGACAACCGGCTGCTCGCGCCCGCGATCGAGCGGTACGACCGGGCCCGGCAGGCGCTGGCAGCCGCCGAGGACGGTCTGGAGGGGGACCGGTCGCTGGGCGAACTGTCGGCGGCCGAGCGGGAGATCCGCCGTCTGCTGATGACTCAGCTCAGGCCCACCTGGGACGCGGTGTGGCGGGGTCTGGACCTGTTGCGCGCGCTTCCGGCGGGCGCACGGGTGGCCGACCGGTGGACCCGGGACCGGTGGTCCTTCACCGGCCACCGCGACCGGGTCCGCGCGGGTGAGCCGCCGCAGCCGCGCCGCGACGACGCGGTGACGGCCGCGCGGAAGCTGGCGTCGCGCGAGGCGGCGCAGGCGCAGCTGGAGGCCCAGGAGGCGCTGGACGATCCGCTGGTGCTGGCCGGGCGCAGGTTGTCGGGCGAGGCGTTCCTTGCGGAGGTCGTCGAGGTGACGATGGCGTGGACGGAGTCGAAGCGCCCCTCGCCGCGGCCGCTGCTCACCGTGCGCACGGACGACCAGCCGCATCTGGATCCTTCGGTGAAGGTGTACCGCTCGCTGGACGGGAAGCCGCAGACGGCGGAGTTCGTCCGGCGGGACGGGGACGGTGCTCTCGTGCTGCGGCTCCTCGACCGGATGGGCCGGTCCAAGGACCCGGCGGAGGGGACAGTTCCGCAGAAGGGCGAGCGGCTCGCCTGGACGCTGTTCGAGCACGACCAGCGCGGCGGCCCGAAGCTTCCGGAGCCGGAGGAGACGCCGTGGACGCACGGCGGGCCTCACTCCGGCTCCGACGCCGGCGAGAGCCCCGACCCCGTGACCCCGGAGGACCTGCTGTGACGTTCGATCCCGGCGCGGAGGCCGCGCGGGCCACCGCCGAGATTCTCGAGAACACCCTGCGCGGGAGTACCCGGGGCGTCGTCGTCGACTCCCCGCCCGGCGCCGGCAAGTCGACGCTCGTGGTGCGCGCCGCGCTCGAACTCGCCGACGCGGGACGCCCGCTGATGGTGATCGCGCAGACCAACGCCCAGGTGGACGACCTGGTCCTGCGGCTCGCCGAGAAGCGGCCCGGGCTTCCGGTGGGGCGGCTGCACAGCAATGACTCCGACCCGTACGACAAGGCCCTCGACGACCTGGAGAGCGTACGGAAGTCCGCGAAGGCCGGTGATCTCGCCGGGCTGGGCGTGGTGATCTCGACCGCCGCCAAGTGGGCCCATGTGAAGGGCGTGGAGCCCTGGCCGCACGCGATCGTCGACGAGGCGTACCAGATGCGCTCGGACGCACTGCTCGCCGTGGCCGGGCTGTTCGAGCGGGCGCTGTTCGTGGGCGACCCGGGCCAGTTGGACCCGTTCAGCGTGGTGGGCGCCGACCAGTGGGCGGGGCTCTCCTACGATCCGTCCGCCAGCGCGGTCTCCACGCTGCTCGCCCACAATCCGGAGCTGCCGCAGCACCGGCTGCCGGTGTCCTGGCGGCTTCCGGCGTCGGCGGCGCAGCTCGTCTCCGACGCGTTCTATCCGTACACGCCCTTCCGCAGCGGGACGGACCACGGCGATCGGCGCCTGTCCTTCGGCGTTCCCTCGGACGGTTCGGGCCCGGACCGGGTGATCGACGAGGCGGCCGGGGCGGGCTGGGGCCTGCTGGAGCTGCCCGCGCGGCACACCCCGCGCACGGACCCCGAGGCGGTGCGGGCCGTGGCCCTGGTGGTGCGCCGCCTCCTGGACCGGGGCGGAGCGGCGACCAGCGAGCGCTCCCCGGACCCCGCACCGCTCACGCCGGACCGGATCGCGGTCGGCACGGCCCACCGCGACCAGGCGGCCGCGGTACGGGCCGCGCTGGCGGAACTGGGCGTGACGGGTGTGACGGTCGACACCGCCAACCGTCTCCAGGGCAGGGAGTACGACGTCACCGTCGTCCTCCACCCGCTCTCGGGGCGCCCGGACGCGACGGCGTTCCACCTGGAGACGGGCCGGCTGTGCGTCCTGGCCTCGCGCCACCGCCACGCCTGCATCGTGGTGTGCCGCGCCGGCGTCGCCGACCTGCTCGACGAGCACCCGTCGACGGAGCCGGTGCAGCTGGGTGTGACCGTGAAGTTCCCGGACGGCTGGGAGGCGAACCACGCGGTGCTGTCCCGTCTGGCCGAGCACCGCGTGAGCTGGACGCCATGAGCGGGACGCCCGCCTGAGCTGGGCGCCATGAGCGGGACGCCCGCGTGAACCGGGAGGTGTGCGCCCCCTGAAGCTTGGGCCCCCCTTGCGGAGCAAGGGACAATGGAGGGTGGTCCGGACCTCGGGCCATGTCGTGCGAGGAGGAGCTTGAGATGGCGGAACCCGAGCGGAGCGAGCGGCGGCGACTGAAACCCGCGCCGCTGATCTTCGAGCCTGCCGAGGCCACCGCCGACCCCGAGCACTTCTTCGACCTGGAGTCGATCGAGGATCCGCGCGAGCTGCTGGCCAGGGCGACCGAACTGACGCTGGCGTTCCGCGCGGCGACGGACCGGGCGACCGAGTTCCAGGCCATGGCGGCGGCGCAACTGGGCGACCCGCGCCGGTTCGACCGGCTGACCCCGGCGGACATCGCCGAGCGGGCGGAGTGGACCGAGGACTATGCCCGGAAGATGATCGAGTTCGGCCAGGACCTGCTCGGCGGCGGCCGGGCCGACGAGCGCTAGCCGGCCCCGGCCCGTCCGGCTCCTCGCCAGTGGACAAGTGTTCTGGCATATGCCGGGGCGAAAGATACTCCTCCCCGCCTCACCGTGTCCCGGTTTCCGCCAACCCTACGAAACGGCGCTGTCACTCCCGGTACATGTAAATGCCATGAGCGCATGGCTGCGAGACGAATCCCCCCTGAGCCCGGCCCACGGCGACACCGACGAGCGACGGCTGGACGTCTTCCGGCTGCTGCGCGAGGAGGGCCGGCACCACACCGCACAGGTCACGGCCGCCGGCGCCGACTGGCTCGCGTCCGCCTCGTCCCACCCCCGCTCCACCCTGGCGCTGTGGGAGAACCGGCCCGGCGCCCCCGCGGTCCTGCCCTGCGGCACGGCGTTCGACGTGGTGAACGTGGAGTCGATCTTCGGCCGCCGGATGCTGGACCGGCTCTGGTCGGAAGGCCCCGGCTCCGGCCCGGTCGCCCTCCACCGCGGCCGGATGCTGCTCTTCACCGCCCCGGGGACGGCCCAGCGGTTACCGTCCCTCCTCCACTGGGAGGAGTGGGGCGACGCCGTACCGCCGATCCTCTGCCACGGGACCGGGGACGCCGTGACCATCCCGCCGCTGACGCCCCGCACGCCGGCCGAGCCGCGCTGGGTGGTCGCCCCCGACACCCGCCATCCCTGGCTTCCGGGACCCGAGGTGGTGCTCTGGGCCTGCGTCCGGGCCGTCCGCGCGGCGTCCGCCGCCGACGTGCGGATATCGATTTTTCCTCCCGCCGATCAGGATGCTAAGGTCTACGACGTCAGCAGGCGCCGCTAGCTCAGTTGGTTAGAGCAGCTGACTCTTAATCAGCGGGTCCGGGGTTCGAGTCCCTGGCGGCGCACAGACGGGAAAAGCCCCTCGCGGAAGCGGGGGGCTTTTTCGTACCCACTCCCCCACGAGGCGGGACCGGTGACCTTCTCGGGTCCCTGGTGGGCCGGCCATTCGCGCGATCAGTCCTCGACCGTGATCTTGACGGTCCAGGCCCCGGTCGCCGTACGGTCCGCCACCTCCACCCGCGTCCGGGTTCCCGGCACCGTGTACGTCTCCCCCTCGGCCAGCGGCGCGTCCGCGAGCGGCGGATACACCGAGCGGTCCCAGCAGGCCTCGGTCCTCGGATGCGTGTCGACGACCTGGATCGGCCCCTCTCCGGACGCGGTCTCATTGCGGACGCGGTAGATCAGTACGCCCTCGGTGCAGGTCTGCTCGTCGTTGCCGGTCGAGCCGCGCGCCTCGATGGCCAGGGCGCTGCCCGCCCCGGTCCGCACCACGGCCATCCTGGTGCCGACCGAGCCACCGGGCACGGGGGCGGCCGCCAGCGGCTCCAGGGTGAACATGCTCGTGCCGGCCCCCTGGACGCAGCGGACCTGGCGCCCGTCCAGCCAGCCCAGCTTCCACTTGTGCCAGCCGAAGAGATCCGGGGCGAGCCCGAACTGGCTGCCCATGACGTCCCAGTCCCCGACGTGGGTGTCCCAGTCGCCCTTGCCGTCCGTCGGCCGGTGGTAGAGGTCCGGAAGGTCGAAGACGTGCCCAGTCTCGTGCGCGAGGACATTGCGGTCCGGGGGATGCCGCTCGAAGACGGTGACGACACGCCGGATGTCCGTACCGTCGGCGCTGAGCGGCCGGTCGAGGTTCACGACCTTCGTGGCGTCGGAGTCGACGCCGGGCGCGTCCGGGTCGGCGACCAGGTACACGACGTCGTAACGGGAGAAGTCGACCTTCGGGTCGGCGGCCGCGACGGCGTCGCGGAGATAGGCGGTCCGCCGCTCCAGCGACCAGTCGCGCTGTATGGCGTACGCGGTGGAGGCCTTGGGCATCCGGATCCACTCGGTCTGCGGATGCGGGCGCAGGGCGAACCGGCCGTAGGACGCGCGCAGGAAGAAGCGGCTGGTCTCCGGGAAGTAGTCGGCGACGAGCTCCTTGGGAGTGATCACCGGGGTCGAGTCCGGGAAGGACAGGAAGATCATGACCGCGTTGAGGGTCCGGGCGGGCTTGGCGTAGGACGCGTTCCACGTGTCCACACCCAGCGAGTGGTGGGCCTGGGTGCGTGGCAGGGCGCAGGGCCCCGCCGACGACACGCCTTCGGCGGGGCCCGCGACCAGGCCCGTGGCGGCGAGCGCGATCAAGGACGTGAAGGCCGCCGCGCCGGCACGCAGACGCGGTCGGTCCACTCCCTCGGGTGTCTGCTGTCCCTCCACGTAGACCTCCGGCTGCCGAATGCAGGGCTCGCCACCCACCTTGTGATGGTTTGAGGTGTTACGCCCTGTTCCGCTGCCCCACTCGGGTGAGGAGGCGACACGACGTGGCACAGCAACAGCTCACGGAAAGTCACAATCGGTCAGCCCGGTGCCGAGGCCGGGCCACACCCGTGCAGAAACGATCGGCCCGGCTCCCCCGGATGGCCCCTCGGGCCGTCCGCCCGGCTCCCCCGCCGCGACGGAGCTGGAATGGCCGCCCGGGCAGCCTCTATGATCGGCACACTTTCCTTGGCCGACCATCCGGACCACATCCGTACGACCCAACTGCACTGCGGGAGCGAGTGGTGAGCGGAACCTCCGAAGGACCGGGACCCGCGGCCGTCCCCGCGGCCGGAACACCGCCCGGCGCCACCCTGCCGTCGGTTACGGAGCGTCATGAACCGTCCGCGCGGGAGAGGGTGGGCCGCAGCGCCGCCGAACTGCGTGACTACGGCGCCGCCTTTCGCGCCGCGCACCTCGCCATGGCCGTGATCGACCAGGACGGTGTCGTGGTCGCCGCGAACGACGCGCTCGCCACGCTCCTGGGCACCGAACCCGCCTCGCTCCACGAGCAGGCCGCCGCCGACCTCGTCGACCTCGCCTCGGACGGCCGGACCTGGCACGCGTACCGCGAGGTGCTCCGGGGCCGCCGCTCACGGTTCCGCTGCACGCGCCGGCTCAAGCACCCCGACGGGCGGTCGCTGTGGGCGGAGGTCACGGTGGCGCCCGTACCGGACAGCCGCCGGGTGCTGCTGTCGATCGCGGACATCAGCGACCGCCGCGAACTCCAGGCCAGGCTGCGCCACTTGCAGATGCACGACCCGGTGACCCGGCTGCCGAACCGGACGCTGTTCTTCGAGCGCCTCACGGCCGCGCTGGAGAACTGCCAGGCGCGCCGGCCCGGCCGGCCGGACCTGGCAACGGAGCCGGGCGACCCGGGACGGCCGCCCCGGTCCGACGAATCGCATCAGTCGTACGGGCATGGCGGAACAGGGCGGATCGGCCTGTGCTACCTCGATCTCGACGGCTTCAAAGCGGTCAACGACACCCTCGGCCACCGCGTGGGTGACCGGCTGCTCGCCGCCGTCGCCGCCCGGCTCACCGAGTGCGCCGACAGCGACGGATACACCCGCGGCGGCGGCAGTCATCTGGTGGCGCGCCTGGGCGGCGACGAGTTCGCCATCCTCGTCGAGGACTCGACGGGCACGGAACAGGTCGCCGATCTCGCGCAGTCGGTGCTCTGCGCGCTCCAGCGGCCGTTCGACCTGGCCGGGCAGCGCCTGTCGGTGTCGGCGTCGATCGGTGTGGTGGAGAGGGACGCGAGCGGGACGACCGCGACGGGGCTGATGCAGGCCGCGGACACCACGCTGTACTGGGCGAAGGCGGACGGGAAGGCCCGCTGGACGCTCTTCGACCCCGAGCGCAACGCGCACCGCATGACCCGGCAGGCGCTGTCCTCCACGCTGCGACCTGCCGTGGAGCGCGGGGAGTTCGCGCTGGAGTACCAGCCACTGGTCGGGATGGCGGACGGTTCGGTACGCGGCGTCGAGGCGCTGGTCCGGTGGAACCACCCGCAGTTCGGAACACTTGCGCCGAATCGGTTCATCGGAATTGCTGAAGAGGACGGGTCGATCGTCCAGCTCGGCCGCTGGGTACTGCGGACGGCGTGCCGCCAGGCCCGCCAGTGGCAGCAGGACCACCCGCGCGAACGGCCGATCTTCGTGAGCGTCAACGTGGCCGTACGCCAGGTGTGGGACTCCGACCTGGTGGCGGACGTCGCCGGCATCCTGGCCGAGACAGGCCTCGCGCCGCATCTGCTGCAGCTGGAGCTCACCGAGTCCGCGGTGATGGGCTCGGCCGGCCGGCCGCTCCAGGCACTCCAGGCGCTGAGCGACATGGGCGTCCAGATCGCGATCGACGACTTCGGCACGGGGTACTCGAACCTGGCCTATCTGAGCCGTCTGCCGGTCTCGGTCCTCAAGCTCGACGGCTCGTTCGTCCGCGGCTTCCAGGACGAGGCGCACGCGAACCCGGCGGACGAGCTGATCGTCGAGGCCCTGGTCCAGCTGGCCCACCGGCTGGGCCTGACGGTCACGGCGGAGTGCGTCGAGACCTCGGGCCAGGCGACCCGGCTGCGCCGCATCGGCTGCGACACGGGCCAGGGCTGGCTCTACTCACGGGCGGTCGCCCCCGAACGGATCGCGGGCATGATCGGGGTCTGTCCGCTGACGGTGTGACCACTCGGCGTACGGCACCGGGCGGCAGCGGCAGCGGCAGCGAGCGACGGGAACCCGGGCGAAGGCATGGAACTGCCCCCGGCCGGAAGGTGATTCCGGGCGGGGGCAGTGGTCGAGCGCCGGCGTTGCCGCGTGCGGCGGTCACCGGTGGGGCAGGGGCCGGCGCGCAGCCGCGTCAGCAGGCGCCGAGGTCCTGCCAGACTCCCCATTCGCCGGTCGTGCCGGGCTCCTCGTTCTGGGTCCACCACTTGGCCTTCCAGGTGTGACCCTTGTGGGAGACCTGGTTGCCGTTGTTGTAGACGGTGCCGGCCACGTACGCCGGAGCCGTGCAGCCCGTCGTCGGAGGAGTGGTCGGCGGTGTCGTCGGAGGCGTGGTGGGCGGAGTGGTCGGCGGGGTCGTGGGCGGGGTGGTCGGGTCCGTCGGGGAGGATCCGACCGCCGTCACGATGTCGTTGAGCAGCGTCGTGTTGGCGTCCAGACCGAGCAGCGAGTACATCATCGCGCCCGCCAGACCCCGCTGGTGCGCGTAGTCCGCCCGGGCCTGGATGGCGCGCTTGTCGAGACCGGTGAAGAACTCGCCGTCCTTGTAGAAGTAGGACGCCTTGGCGTCGTCGTCCCAGAAGGTGGTGGCCGTGTTGTCGACGATGCCGCCGAGTTCCTTGTAGTGCGCGATGCCCGCCTGCTGGCTGACCGGGCGGACCGCCGAGGCGCCGGTCGCGGGCTGGGCCAGGCCGTTCTTCGTGCCGGCCGGGACGCCCTTCCAGCCGCGGTAGTAGAACTCGTACCCGAGGGTGAGCTTGTTGGCCGGGAAGCCTCCGGCGATGCCGTAGGCCGGCTTGCCGTCGATCCACGCGTCGATCGCGTTGTCGATGGAGTACTTCTCAGTGCCGGGCGCGATCGGGTCGGTCGGGTCGTTCGCGCCCGAGTAGAGCGGTGACTGGTGGTACGTCGGCCCGTCGCCGTCCCATGCGCCGTGCATGTCGTACGTCATGATGTTCGCGTAGTCGAGGTACGCGCCGATCTTGTCCGTCTCGATGTACTTGATCTTGTCCTGGCCGGCCGGGAGGGCCGCCGTCAGCAGGTACTTCTTGCCGCCGTTGGCGCTTCCGTACGCGTCGAGCTGCTTGCGGAACTCGGCGAGGAGCAGGGTGAAGTTCTGCTTGTCCTCGGGCGCGTAGTGGTTGCCGAGGTGGCCGCCGCTCGACCCCGGGTACTCCCAGTCGATGTCGATGCCGTCGAAGATCCCGGCCGCGCTGCCCGCGCCGCCGTAGCCGCCCTCGACCGGCAGGTCGCCGGCGATGTACTGCTTGACGCAGGAGGCGACGAACTTCTTGCGGCCGGCGTCCGTCTTCGCCGCGTCCGAGAAGTACTTGGAGTAGGTCCAGCCGCCCAGCGAGATGTTGATCTTCAGCTTGGGGTACTTCGCCTTCAGCTCCTTGAACTGGTTGAAGACACCCACGATCGGCTGGTCCCACTTGTCGGCGACGCCGTCGACGCTGTCCGCCGCCGAAAAGGACTTCTGGTAGTCGGCGTACGAGTCGCCCGCGCCGTCACCGGCGTTGGGGTTGTTGTCGTCGCCGGCCGCCTTGTTCGCTTCGAAGCAGGTCAGGTCCGTGGGGTGGATGTTGCCGAACGAGTAGTTGATGACGTCCAGCTTGCCCGCGATGCCGCGGGTGTCGAGGTGCTTGGGGTAGAAGGCGTTGCCGTACACGCTCCACTGGTCGTAGTAGGCGATCTTCACGCCCCCGGACGAGGATGCGGTGGCGGCCGCCTGGGCGGGGCCGATGCCGGCGAAGGCGGCCAGCGCGCCGGCGGCGAGTGCCGTGGTGGCGAGCGCGGCGATGAGGGGTCTGCGGCGGTGCACGAGCGGCCTCCGAAGGGGATGCGCGGTACGGGAGTTGGAGAAGTGATAACCGCCGGACGAACACCCGGTCAATGGTCTGAACCAAATTGAGGACTAGACCAATTCTCTTGAGAAAGCCCTTGTCAGAGGGGTGCGGAGGCGTCGGGACATACAGAAGAACCGCCCGCCACCATCGGTGACGAGCGGTTTAAGGCTCTCTTATGGATCTTGTGCGGGATGATTCAGGACTGGACCACTCCGGGCAAGTCATAGGCATCGGCGATGAGTTCGTAGGAACGTACACGCGCCTCTGCGCCGTGCGCGTTCGCCGTGATCATCAGCTCGTCCGCGCCCGTCCGCTTCTGCAGCTCGTCCAGGCCGGCGCGGACCGCGTCCGCGGTGCCGTGCACGATGTTCTTCAGCCAGCCGTCCACGAACTCCCGCTCCAGGGGGCTGAAGGGGTACGCCTCCGCCTCCTCCGGCGTCGGCACCAGACCCGGCCGGCCCGTCCGCAGCCGGATCATCGACAGGGCGCCGGTCATCACCTGCCGGCGGGCCTCCTTCTCGTCGTCCGACGCGAGCGCGGAGACGCCGATCAGTGCGTACGGCGCGTCCAGCACGGCCGAGGGCCGGAAGGAATCCCGGTACAGATCGAGCGCCGGAACGGTGTTCTGCGCCGAGAAGTGGTGTGCGAAGGCGAAGGGCAGACCGAGGACACCGGCCAGCCGGGCACTGAAGCCGGACGAGCCCAGCAGCCAGATCGGCGGCCGGCCCGACGGCCCCTGGACCGGCCCGGGCACCGCGTGGATCCGGGCGTACGGATGCCCGTCCGGGAAGTCGTCGTCCAGGAACCGGGTCAGCTCCGCGAGCTGCTCGGGAAAGTCGTCGGCGCCTTCGTGCGGCCGGTCCGTGCGGCGCAGCGCGGCCGCCGTCGCGCCGTCCGTCCCGGGCGCGCGGCCCAGGCCCAGGTCGATCCGGCCCGGAGCGAGCGCCTCCAGCGTGCCGAACTGCTCGGCGATCACCAGCGGAGCGTGGTTGGGCAGCATCACCCCGCCCGAGCCGAGCCGGATGCGCTCGGTGTGGGCGGCCAGGTGCGCCAGGATCACGGCCGGCGAGGACGAGGCGACGCCCGGCATGGAGTGGTGCTCGGCGACCCAGTGGCGGTGGAAGCCGCGCCGCTCGGCGAGCCGGGCGATGTCGACGCTGGTGGTCAGCGCCTGGGTGGCGGTCCGTCCGCTGCCGACGGTGACCAGGTCCAGTACGGACAGGGGAACGGGTGCGGTGCCGTTCGCCGTGCCTCGAATCGCGTCGCTCACCGGTGAAGACCTTCCTGCGCATGAAGTACGTACAACGCCCGACAACAGGAGGGTGTCTCCGTTTATTCCTGGCATGGTCTGCGGGCGGCCGGGTAGCCGCGCGCCCATGGCTCGAACAGCTCGTACGAGAACGACGCACCATCTCCAGCGCCGCACGCTGCTCCTCGGCACGGCCGCCGCGATCGGCGCGGCCGGATGCTCCCGGGTCGCCTCCGGTGACGCACTCGACCGGCTCAGATCGCAGCGCACGGTGCGCCTGGGCATAGCCGGGGAGGTGCCCTACGGATACGTCGACGACCAGGGTGCCTTCACCGGGGAGGCGCCGGAACTGGCCAAGGTCGTCTTCCAGAGACTCGGCATCGCGCGAGTCCAGCCGGTGGCCACCGACTTCGCCTCACTGATACCCGGCCTGAACTCCCAGCAGTTCGACGTCGTGTCGGCCGGGATGTACATCAACAAGCAGCGCTGCGAGCAGGTGATCTTCTCCGATCCCGAGTACCAGATGCTCGACGCCTTCATCGTCCGCAAGGGCAACCCGAAGAACCTGCGCTCGTACGAGGACGTGGTCCGCACCGGAGCGAGGTTCGCCACCGGCAGTGGATACGCGGAGATCGAGTACGCCATGGCCGCCGGATACCCCGAAAAGGACATCGTCATCCTCCAGGACCAGGTCGCCGGCCTGAACGCGGTCGAGACCGGCCGGGTCGACGTCTTCGCCGGCACCGCCCTCACCATCCGCGAGGTGGTGCGCAAGAGCAGCCGGGCCGAAGCCACCGAGCCCTTCGCCGCCGTCGTCGACGGGAAGAAGAAGATCGACGGTGGCGGCTTCGCCTTCCGCCCGACCGACACCGCCCTCCGCGACGCCTTCAACGCCGAGATCCACCGGATGAAGAAGAGCGGCGAACTCTTCCGGATCCTCCGCACGTTCGGTTTCTCCCAGGCGGAGATGACCACGCTCACCGCCGAGGAGCTGTGCCGATGACCGCCGGACTCTGGCAG
Organism: Streptomyces sp. NPDC038280; assembly: GCF_055600045.1. Lineage (NCBI taxonomy): Bacteria > Bacillati > Actinomycetota > Actinomycetes > Kitasatosporales > Streptomycetaceae > Streptomyces > Streptomyces sp. NPDC038280. The sequence continues at coordinate 168,310 of NZ_JBVJYZ010000013.1, read as the reverse complement.
AACTGGATCCTCCCGGGCATCTGGATCACCCTCCAGCTGCTCGTCGGCAGCGCCGCCCTCGCCGCGCTCGTCGCCTTCACGGTCGGCATCGCCCGCACCCACCGCTCACGCGCCGTCCGCTTCGCCGCGGGCCTCTACACCGAGATCTTCCGCGGCACCTCCGCGCTGATCCTGATGTTCTGGCTGTTCTTCGTCGTGCCGCCGCTCATCGGCTGGCAGCTCGTCCCGATGTGGGCCGCGATCCTGGCACTCGGCCTGTCGTACGGGGCGTACGGCGCCGAGGTCGTCCGCGGCGCCCTGAAGTCCGTACCCCCGGCCCAGCGCGAGGCGGGTGTCGCCCTCAGCTTCACGCCCTGGCAGCGGATGCGGCTGGTCCTGCTGCCGCAGGCCGTGCCCGAGATGATCCCGCCCTTCTGCAACCTGCTGGTCGAGCTGCTCAAGGGCACGGCGCTGGTGTCGCTGCTCGGCGTCGGCGATGTGTCCTTCGCCGCCTATCTGGTGCGGCTCGCCACCCAGGAGAGCGCGGGCATCTACACGGTGACCCTGGTGATCTACTTCGTGATCGCGTTCGTCCTCACACGCTCGATGAAGGCCCTCGAACGGAAGACCAAGGCCAACCTGGGGGTGGTGGCGAAGTGAACTGGGACTGGTCCGCGGTGGCGGACTTCATGCCACGTTTCTGGGACGGCGTCCAGGTCACGCTTCAGGTCCTGGTGCTCGGCTCGCTCATCTCGTTCACGCTCGGGCTGGTCTGGGCGCTCGGCTTCCGGGCTCCGTCCCGGTTCGTGCGGTGGCCGGTTCATGTCGTCACCGAGTTCATCCGCACCACTCCCCTGCTGGTGCAGCTCTTCTTCCTCTTCTTCGTCCTGCCGGAATGGGGCGTGCAGTTCTCGGCGCTGACGACCGGCACCCTCGCCATCGGCCTGCACTACTCGACGTACACCGCGCAGGTCTACCGCGCCGGGATCGACGCCGTACCGGCCGGACAGTGGGAGGCCGCGCGGGCACTGAGCCTGCCCCTGCACCGCACCTGGCTCGGGGTGATCCTGCCGCAGGCCCTGCGCCGGATCGCGCCCGCGCTCGGCAACTACGTGATCGCCATGCTGAAGGACACGCCGCTGCTCGCCGGGATCAGCGTGCTGGAAATGCTCCAGCAGTCCCGGCTGGAGTCCGCCACCACCTTCCAGTACACCGAGCCGCTCACGGTCGTCGGTATCGCATTCGTCCTGATCGCCTACCCGGCTTCTCTGCTCGTACGAACCCTGGAGCGCCGCCTTGTCCGCTGACCCGACCCACGACCTGATCCGATTCGAGAACGTCACCAAGCGGTTCGGGGAGAACACCGTCCTCGACGATCTGTGTTTCTCGGTGAAGCCCGGCCGTCATGTCACGCTGATCGGACCTTCCGGTTCCGGTAAGACGACGATCCTCCGGCTGCTGATGACCCTGGAAAAGCCCGACGCGGGCACGATCCGGGTGAACGGCGGACAGCTGTATCCGGCCGACGAGAAACACCGCCGCGAGACGCGCAAGAAGATCGGAATGGTCTTCCAGCACTTCAATCTCTTTCCCCATATGTCTGTTCTGCGGAATATCACCGAGGCGCCGGTACGGGCGCTCGGCCGGAGCCGCGACGAGGCCGAGCAGCGCGGGCGGGAGCTGCTCGATCTGGTGGGTCTGGCCGACAAGTGCGAGGCCAAGCCCGCGCAGCTGTCCGGCGGACAGCAGCAGCGGGTCGCGATCGCCCGGGCCCTGGCGATGGAACCGAAGGTGCTCCTGCTCGACGAGGTCACCTCGGCGCTCGACCCGGAGCTGGTGGCCGGCGTACTCGATCTCCTCCGCGACATCGCTCGCTCCACGGACATCACCATGCTCTGCGTCACGCACGAGATGGGATTCGCCCGTGACATCTCGGACGAGGTGCTGATGTTCGACTCCGGGAAGGTGATCGAGTCCGGTTCTCCGGAAAAAATCTTTGGAGACCCGGCACGGGAACGTACCCGCGAGTTCCTCGGCGCGGTGCTCTGACCTCTCCTTCTATCGGCCAGTTGTGACTCTGGCATATGCCATGGTGGTGCGCCCCAGCGTATGACGCTGGGGCGCCGCATCAATCTCGCCAACAGCCGCCCCCGAAACGGTCCTTGGCGGCTATCGTGGTACGGAAGCTTGCGGTCACAACCTGCTAGGGGGAAACCGTGGCGCTGAAGCCCGAGCCCACCGCACCGTTCCATTCGGTGCAGTACGCCCTTCGCGTCCTTGAGACGGTCTCAAGGCACGGCGGCGGAGTGACCGACGTCCAGATCGCCCGCGAGACCGGTCTTCCGGTCGGCCATCTCTCCTCGATGCTGCTCATGCTGCGTCGCGAGGGGTACGTGGAGCAGGTCGCCGACGGCGCCTATGTGATCGGTGACTCCCTCGTCCTGCTCGGTTCCGGCGCCACGCGCCGCGAGGCCCTGGAGAGCAAGCTCCAGGAAACCCTCACGGAGCTGCGCGACACCGTGGGCGCCGCCGTCTACATCAGCCGGTACATCGACGGCGAGGTGAAGATCACCCAGATGGCGGACGGCCCGCGCACGCCCAAGGTCAACGAGTGGGTCGACTTCCGCTCGGCCGCGCACGCCAGCGCGGTCGGGAAGTGCCTGCTGACCCAGCTCGACCAGAACGGCCGCCGGGACCACCTCTCTCGTCACAAGATCGCGCGCCTGACCTCGCGGACGATCACCAACGAGAAGGTGCTCTTCTCCAAGCTGGACAGCCAGCCGCCGACCGTCCCGGTGCTCGATCTCCAGGAGTACGCGGTGGGTACGGTCTGCGCGGCGGTGCCACTGACGGCCGGGTCCGCGGTCGGATGCCTGGCACTGTCCCTTCCGATCGAGCACGCGCACCGGCTCCGCTCGGCGGCGGACGCGCTGAACCGGCGGGCGGCTCCGGTGGTGCTCTCCCTGGCGATCTAGGACCGGGTACGGCGCCTCGGGGGCGGTGGTCTGGAGCACCCCCGGACAGCAGGTAGTATTAATGCTGTCAGCAGGCGCCGCTAGCTCAGTTGGTTAGAGCAGCTGACTCTTAATCAGCGGGTCCGGGGTTCGAGTCCCTGGCGGCGCACAGACGGAAGAAGCCCCTCGCGGACGCGGGGGGCCTTTTCGTTGCCCTGACCGCGGTCCTCCGCACTCCACCGACGCCCTGTGCCGTAGGCCTCATGCCCGCAGATAGGCGAGGACGGCGAGGACCCGGCGATGGGTGTCCTCCGCCGGCGGCAGGTTCAGCTTCCCCAGGATGTTGCCGATGTGCTTGCCGACGGCGGCTTCCGTGACCACCAGCCGACGGCCGATCTCGCCGTTGGAGAGGCCCTCGGCGACCAGCGAGAGGACCTCGCGCTCGCGCGGCGTCAGCGCGGCGAGCGGGTCGCGGTGGCGGCGCAGCAGCTGCCGCACCACCTCCGGGTCGACGACCGTCCCCCCCTCGGCCACCCGGCCCAGCGCGTCCACGAACTCCTCGACCTGTCCGACCCGGTCCTTGAGGAGATAGCCGACCCCGGTGCCGTCCCCGGTGTCGAGCAGCTCGGTGGCGTAGCTGCGCTGCACGTACTGGCTGAGGACCAGGACCGGCAGCCGGGGCCGTTCGGCGCGCAGCGCGAGCGCGGCGCGCAGGCCCTCGTCCTGGAAGCCGGGGGGCATCCGGACGTCGGTGACGACGATGTCCGGGGCGTGCTCGGCGACGGCGACGGGCAGCGCGTCCGCGTCCCCGAGGGCGGCGACCACTTGGTGGCCGAAGCGGGCCAGCAGCCCGACCAGCCCTTCGCGCAGGAGCACGCTGTCCTCGGCGAGCACTACCCGGAGCGGACGGCTGAGGGGGCGGCTGCTGGTCGGCACGGGATCTCCACGGTCAAGGCGGTCGGGCCGCCCGGCGGGCTGATGATCGTCAGTGTGCCATCGAGCACGGACAGCCGGTCGACGAGGCCCGTGAGCCCGCTGCCGGTCCCCGAGACGGTGGCGCCGCCGCGGCCGTCGTCATGGACCTCGATGCGCAGGAGACCGCGCTCGTGGCGGGCGGTGAGACGGGCCGTGCGGGCGCCGCTGTGCCGGCCGATGTTGGCGAGGGCCTCGCAGACGGCGAAGTAGGCGGCGCTCTCCACCGGCGGCTCCAGCCGGGGCAGGGCGTCGGGGCCGCGCAGCTCCACGGGGACGGCGGACCGGTCGGCGGCGTCGGCGAGGGCGGCGCCGAGGCCGTAGTCCGTGAGGACCCGGGGGTGGATGCCGTGGATGAGATCGCGCAGTTCGGCGAGAGCGCGGCCGGCCTCGTCGTGGGCCCTGGCGAGCTGGTCGGCGAGGGGGCCCGGCGGGGCGTCGAGGCGGGCGAGGCCGAGGGCCATGGTGAGGGCGACGAGCCGCTGCTGGGCGCCGTCGTGCAAGTCCCGCTCGATCCGGCGGCGTTCGGCCTCGAAGGCGTCGACGAGGCGGGCCCTGGAGCGGGTCACCTCGCCGATCCGGTCCCGCAGCTCGGCCTCGCGCGGGGCGAGCAGGGCTCGGGCGAGAGCGGCACGCGCGCCGGCGAGGACACCGATCACGTACAGGCCGAGGGCGAGAGCGGCGAGGCCGACGAGGAAGGCGGCGAACGCCTGCGGGTAGGACGTGAGGAGCGGCCCCTTGGCGATCCGTGCCTCGTGGCCGTCCAGGGCCAGTTGGGCGGGGGCCGCGAGCAGGGCGGCGGGCAGTCCCAGGGCGGCGGCCAGGGCCAGCAGGTCCAACGGCCACAGGACGACGGCGTGCAGGACGGCGTACGCGAGCTCCCGCCAGGTGGCCTGCTCGCGCACCCGGGTCCGCAGCCAGGCCGCGAGCCCCGGGTCATGCGGTACCCGGTGCGGATCGGCGGCCCGTTCCCGGTCGACGAGCCCGAGCCTCCGCCGCTCGATCCCGCCGAGGGCGACGCCGGTGAGCAGGAGCAGCGGCAGCCCGACGACCAGCACGGAGAATCCGGCGAGCACCAGCAGCAGGACGAGCAGGGGCGCGCCGGTGAGCACGGCGCTCGCGAGATACCCGACGGACCGCCAGGGCCAGCCGGTTCGCAGGTAGTCGCCCCTGGTCAGGGCCTGCCAGGGGGTACGGGAGTCCATGCGCCTCACGGTAGGCGGGGCGCGGCGGGGGTGGCCATCTGCCCAGAGGGCGTACGTCGGTGGGGCAGGCCCTACCTTCCGTCGGGCGGGGTTCACCGAATGGTGACCTGAAATCCGTTGACCTGATCATTACAAGCCCATACGTTCTCCCCCTGGCTCGATCCATCTGGACGGGTCCACACCGTCCATCGGGGGGAATCCCATGAACTGGTACGTAGACGTACTCAAGAAGTACGCGGTGTTCAGCGGTCGCGCGCGCCGCCAGGAATACTGGATGTTCACGCTGATCAGCTCGATCATCAGCATCGTCCTGCTCGTCATCGACAAGATGATCGGCACCGGCCAGGTGCTCCAGCTGATCTACACGGTCGCCGTGTTCCTGCCGAGCCTGGGCGTTCTCGTCCGCCGTCTGCACGACACCGACCGCTCCGGCTGGTGGTTCCTGATCGGCCTGATCCCGCTCGTCGGCTTCATCATCCTGATCGTCTTCCTCGCCTCGGACAGCAAGCCGGGCCAGAACCAGTACGGCCCGAACCCCAAGCAGGTCGGCGCCTACTAGTCGTTCGCACGGGAGCCCGGGCAGGCCGTCAGCGGTCCGCCCGGGCTTCCGGCGTTCACCGGCCCAGCAGGTCCGCCCTGCCGCTCGCCGCGTACGCGGCTTCGAGGGCCGAGCGGTCCTCCGCCGTCAGGCGCCGGTAGGGGCCGCCCCCCGGCGACCACCAGACGGTGTCGTCGCACTGGAATCCCTCGCGCCGCAGCGCGACGCGGTGGACCTTGTTCGTCGCCGTCACCGGCATCGCGGGCACCAGACGTATGAAGCGCGGGGCCATCTTCGTCCCGAGGTCCCGCTGGTCCCGCAGGAAGCCCGCGAACGACTCCGGGGTGAAGGATTCGCCCTCGCGGAGCGCCAGGGCGGCCATGACCTGATCGCCCGCGACCGGGTCGGGGACCGCGTAGACGGCGACGGCGGCGGCAGGGTCCCAGCGGGTCAGGATGCCTTCGATCACCGCGGCGGCGAGGTTCTCGCTGTCGACCCGCAGCCGGTCGTCGGTACGGCCCGCGAAGTAGAGGAAGCCCTCCGGGTCACGGAAGAAGAGGTCACCGGACCAGTACCAGTCTCCCCCGGAGCCCGCGGCCGGGGAGGGCCCCGGGCGCACCCGCGCCGCGTCCGCCTCGGGGTTGCGCCAGTAGCCCTCGAAGGGGCTGCGCCCGCGGTTGACGAGTTCGCCGATCGCCTCGTCACCGTTCAGCAGCCGCCCGGCGCCGTCCAGTTCGGCCGGCGGCCGCTCCTCGCCGGTCTCCGGGTCCACCACCGCCAGATCGTCGCCGGGCGCCGCCCGGCCGATCGCCCGCGCCGGAGTGTCGGGGGTCCGCTGGATGGCCGCGCCGCCCTCCGAGGAGCCGTAGCCCTCCACCAGCCGTACGCCGAAGCGCGCCTCGAAGCGGGCGGCGTCCACGGCGCCCGCCTCCGTGCCGAAGCCGAGCCGCAGCGGGTGCTCGCGGTCGCCGGGGTCCCCCGGGGTGGCGAGGAGGTACTGCACCGCCCGGCCGACGTAGGTGAAGTAGGTCGCGCCGAACTCCCGTACGTCGGGCAGGAAGCGGGACGCCGAGAAGCGGCGGCGCAGGGCGACCGAGGCGCCTGCGGCCAGCGCGGGCGCCCAGTCGGCGATTACCGCGTTCCCGTGGAACATCGGCATGCAGACGTAGTGCACGTCGTCGGGGCGCACGCCGAAGTGCGCGACCAGCGACCGGCCCGCGGCCGCCAGCCTGCCCTGACTGCAGATCGCCGCCTTGGGCGCGCCCGTGGATCCGGAGGTGAAGTAGAGCAGCATCCGGCTGCCGGGCCCGACGGGTCCCACCACCGCCTCGCCCGGCTTCGCTCCCTCGTACGGGGCGAGCAGCCGCGCGTACGCGTCCGTGTCGGTCACGAGCACCCGCACGCCCGGCAGTTCGAGACCGTCGAGCAGGGGAAGGTGCGCGCGCTCGGTGACCAGGACGCGGCAGTCGGTGTGCAGGATGTCGCGCGCGAGTTCGGCGCCGCGGCGGGTGGGGTTGATGCCGGCGACGGCGGCCCCGGCGAGGGCCGCCGCGCTCAGCCACAGCGGGAACTCGGGTGTGTTGTCGAGCAGTACCCCGAGGTGCGGCTCTGCGCCCCGGGGCAGCAGCTCCACGAGCAGAGCGGCCCGCGCGGCGGCGCCCGCGGCGACCTGGTGATGACTCAGCGCGAGGTCGTGGCTCCTCAACCCCGTCCTGTGGTCGCCCCATTGCCGTTGTACGAGCTCCGCCACGGTGTCCGCGCTCCGCATGGGGCGGAGGCTAGCTGACAATACGTCAGAACTGAACGTCCGAGCAGGCGTAGAACGCGTTCGCCGTGTCGGCGATCGTCCAGACGGCCAGGATCAGGTGCTTGCCGGACTTCCCGCCGGGGATCGTGCCGGAGTGCGACAGCGTGGCGGGCGGCTGCTGGCTGTTGTAGGGGACGGTGAGGAACGGCTGCGATTCCAGGGCCGCCCGGGTCAGCTTCTGGCTCGGGTTCCAGCCGTTCTTGGTGATGTAGTACTTGAAGTCGGTGGTGCGGTGCCGTGCGGTGAACTGCCAGCGGAAGGTGTAGCTCTGACCGGACGACACCCTGGTGGCAGGCCAGGAGCCGCCGCGCGGGTCGTCGAGCTGGGCGAACTGTCCGTTGCCGCCGGAACAGATCGTGCCGTCGGCGGGTCCGGCGGCCGGGAAGCCCTTGGGGCCCTCGACCGACTGCGGCTCCCATTGGATGTTGCCGCAGTTGGTCACCGTGCCGTTGGCGCAGAGCTTCTGGCGGCTGATCGGGGAGTCGGTGTACCCGTGACTGCTGGCGCTGCTGGTGGCGAGGAGGGAGGCCCCGGCAACGCCGAGGGCCACCACCGCCGTACCTATCTTGTGTCGCATGCTGTCCGCTCCAGAGAACGTGGGGGAGTTCCAGTGACCCGTGCTGCACGCGTGCGGTAGAGCTGATTCCGGTCTAGACCAAGTTCCAATGTAGGAGCGGGAGTTGGCGGTGTCCAGACAATCGGAGGAACGGGTCCAGACCAATTAAGGCACCTCGACCGGACCACTGCGACCCGTGTAGAACGCCACCGTCAGGTCCTTGACCAGGCCCTTGCGTTCGTAGTCGTCCAATTCGACCAGACCACGTGTGGTCAGCCGGTGGACCATGTCGTCGACGGCGTCCACGACGGACGTCAGCACACTGTCCCGGTGCTTGGCGTCGATCGCCGCGATCCTCCTGCGCTGCATCGCGGTCGCGATCTCCGGCGCGTACTCGATCCCGGTCGGCTGGGCCGAGAAGACCTCGATGCCCACCGGTGCGCACTCCGCCGACAGCATCCGGGTCAGCGCGTCGCCGACGACCACCGCGTCCCGCAGCGTCGGAGCGTCCTCGTGGAACGCGTCGGCCGGCAGCTGCGACAGCACCCGCGCCATCGCCGCCTCCACCTGCTCGCGCAGGTAGTCCTCGTGGTCCTCGACGGTGAGCACCGCACGGACCGTGTCGCGGACCCGCCACACCACCAGCACGACCACCCGGAGCGCCGTGCCCTTGGCGTCGACGGCGGGCAGCGGCTCGCTGCGCCAGTGACGCAGCCGTACGTCGACGCGACGACGCAGCAGGAGCGGGCTCACCCAGACCAGGCCGGTCCGGCGCACACTCCCCCGGTACTCGCCGAAGAGCGTGAGCACCCAGGCGTACCCGACCCGGCCGCGGCCGAGGCCGCCCAGGGCGAAGAGGGCCACGAGCACGCCGAGCGCGAGCAGGACCCACTGGCCCAGGTGGACACCCTGGTACGGGTTCGACGGCAGCCCGAGCCGCTGGGTCACCACCTGTGGCACCGCCCCGGCGCCCCAGAGCACCAGCGCGCAACCGCCGAGCGCGGCGGCCCCCGCCACGATGCCGGTCCAGCCGGGCAACACCGGTCCGGGCCGTTCCCTGAGCCTCGGCTCGACGATCGGCACGGCCCGTGCGGAGCTCCGCGCGGACCTGCCCCGGGACGCCCGCCCGGCCGGCGCCCCGGTCCGCGACAGGGCGGTCGCTCCGCCGGGGCGTCCGGTGGCGGCGGGCGCGGGGTCCGTCGGCCGGGAGTCGGTGGTGGGCGGAGAGGGGGCCACGTCGACGGGAGACGTCGGCTGGAGGTCGGCCGCGTGCGGGAGGGGGCCGCCCAGGAGCGCGGACGGGGCATCGACCGAGTTCACGGGTGATCCCGGCGGAGGCGCCAGGCGGTGGTCCGTCGCCTTGCGCAGCGAGTCGTCCAGAGCGGCGGCCTCCGCGGTCTCGTGACGGGACGCCACCGGGGCGGCGCCGGTCGCCGGGGACCCTGGCGGGGAGAGGAGGAATCCGTCGTCCTCGGAGGCGCCTTCCGGAGAGTCGGAAGCGTGGACGGGCGGGTCGAGGGGGAACTCTTCACCGGTCCCGCCGGGGGCGGCCCCGACCGAGCCGAACCCGGTCATGAAGCCCACTTCGGGCGCGGGTGCGCCGGGGCGGCCCGAGCCCGTCACTGTCGCTTCGTCCGCGGCCCTGGACGCGGCCGGAATGGAGCCCGCGGGGGATGCGCCGGCCGTCGGCTCGGGAGCCGCCTCAACCGTGACCGGAGTCGACGCCTCGGACGGTCCGGCCGCCGACGACCAGGCCGTCCCGCCGCCAGGTCCGGCGTAGCCACCCGACACCCCCGCCATCACCGAGCGCGGATCCGCCGAGTACGAGGCCGAGGATTCCCAGGTTCCAACCGCCGGCGCCACGGGGGCAACGTCCGACCCGGCTGACACTTCCGGCGCGCCGACCGCCGTCGGCTCGGGGGCAGCAACCGACCCGGCGAAGCCACGCGTCGCCTCGGCCCTGACCGAACCCGACGACTCCACCGGACACTCGCCCGACGGTTCCGGCGCGCCAACCGCCGTCGTCGCGCGAGCAGCACTCCACCCGGCCGACGGTTCCGGCGCACTCACCTCCCCCGTCTCGGGAACCGTGCTCCACCCGGCCGACGGATCCGGCGCGCCGACCGCCGTCGCCGCGCGAGCAGCACTCTCAGGCCCGGCATACGGGCCCGACGCCTCTTCCCTCGCGGAGGCCGGCGACTCCGCCGGAGAGCCGGCCGAGGGATCCGGCGCACCCCTGCCTGTCACCACGGAAACCTCCCGCCACCCGGCCGGCAGTTCGGGCACCCCAACCGGCCTCGCCACGGGGGCAGCGCCCCCCGGCCCGGTGTACTTGCCCCGCCCGATCGCCGTCGCCGCGCGAACGGTCCTCCCCCGCCCGGTGTACGAGCCGGTCGGCCTCGCCGTCGTCGCCGCGCAGCCCGTACCCGCGTACCGGCCCGGATCGGCCGTCCTCGCCGAGCGCGGCGGGTCCGCCGGGCCCGCCACGCGGACCACGTGGGCTTCCCTCACCGGCTTCGCGTAGCCACCCGACGGGTCCGGTGCGGCGGTTGCCCAGACACCCGGAGCCGCCGGCGCCGCAGGTGTGTAGCGGCCCGACGGGTCCGGTGCGGCGGCCGGCCTGACAACCGGAGCCGCCGGCGCACCGCCGTCCGTCGGGTTCAGGGAGGGCATCGGCTGCGTCGCCGGGCCGCCGTCGTCTTCGCCGTCCTTGTCCGCAGGCCGGGAGGACCGGGGCGCGGACGCCGACAGCATGGTGGGTCCGGGCATGCCGGAGCCCGACCTTCCCTCCTCCCGGAACAGCAGATGGACCGGGATCGTGCCGGTCGTCTCGGATCCGATCACCGGGGTGCGCCGCACCCCGGTGTCCGACGGGCCCGGGGTGTCCGGCTCCGACGTCGCCATGCTCATGGCTCCCACCTCACGCTCTCACTCGATCAAGGTCAGCGGAACAGCCGGCGCCAGGTCTCCGGGCCGGGATAGCCGTCGGCCGCGCTGCCGCGCCATCCCTGCGCCCTCTGGAACGCCTCGACATTGCGCCGGTCCGCCTCGCCCCAGCGCGGGCCCGGACCGGACAGGTAGTACTTCCCGAAGCCCCGCTTCACCAGTTGGCGGCCGAGCTTCTCGACATGGGGGCTGGAGCGGCCGGGGCGGAAATGGCCGAGGCCGGGGTAGGGGGGCGCGGAGGTCTGGGGGCCCGTGGCGGGCGAGGGACCGGACGAGCCGGGCGCCACGGCCGGGATGTCCTTGCCCAGCTTGTTCACCAGAAGGCGCCAGGTCCGCGGCCCCGGCAGCCCGTCCGCTTCCGCGCCTCTCCAGCCCTGCGCCTTCTGGAACGCCTGGGTGGCCAGCCGGTCCGCCGCTCCCCAACGGGGCCCCGGACCCTGGCTGTAGAAACGCTTGCCGCCCCGCTGGACGAGCATCTGGCCGAGACGGGTCACATGGGCGTTGGCGGCGCCGGGCCCGAAGAGCCCGGCGCCGGGGAACAGGGTCGTCTCGGGTCCGCCGCCGCCGGCGCCGGCGGAGCTGACGAGGCCGTTGTAGCGGTAGGCGGTGTAGCGGGCGGCGTTGTTCCAGTACGCCATCGGCGTGGGCTGCTTACGAGCGCGCGGTGGCGCCTGCTCGTAGGCGATGTAGTAGGTGCGCGTGTAGTCGGCCCAGCCGCCGAAGATCGTGACGTGCGATCCCTTGCTCGGGTTGGCGGGGTTGTGGAACAGCAGGATGTCGCCGGGCTCCAGATCGGCCCGGCTCAGCTTCGTCCCGTACCGAGCGAGGGTCCCCGTCCACTCGTTGCCGCGCAGGTTCCACGCCATGGAGACGAATCCAGAGCAGTCCTGGCGGTACCCGTCCGACCAGTACGTCGTCATCGAGTACGGCACTCCCGCGTCGATCCAGCGCTTGGCGCGGTTGATGATCTCGGCGCGGGTGGTCTGCCTCAGCGGCTGTGCCGGCCTGTCGATCCCGCTGGCCGTCGCGGCGCCACCGGGGGCCGGGGTGCCCTGGGGTCCGGCCGATGGCCGGCCGTGCAGCGGCCCGGTGCCGCCCTGCGGCGTGTCGGGTTCCGGGTCGGCCGCGTCAACCGTGTCGGCCCGCTCGGGACCGGCCGGCGCGAACGGTCCGGCCGACCGCGCCACGGCGCTCGCGCACTGCGCCCCTCCCCCGCCGAGCACCACGCCCGCCGCCGTGACCAGCACGAGCGCGCGGCGGGCGCCGTGCGCCGCCGGGTAACCGCCCGCTCGAACGGGCAGCCCGAGCGCGAGGTCCCGGCGCTCCCGGGCGCATCCGGGGCAGGCGCAGTCGGCGGTGGGCTCGTACTCCTCGAAGACCGGCACGCTCATGCGTTTCCCCTCCGCACTCGTCACGATCTCTTGGCGCTTCCGCACGGGCACCCCTGTCTCAACTGTCCAGACATAGGGCATTTTGACTGATTGACGGTAAAAAGCGACTATCCGACAGGCCGAAGCGGCCGGGTATTGGTCGGAACCACCCCGGAGCATCGGGTAAAGTTCTCCAGGTCAGCAGGCGCCGCTAGCTCAGTTGGTTAGAGCAGCTGACTCTTAATCAGCGGGTCCGGGGTTCGAGTCCCTGGCGGCGCACGCAGAGTCGAGGCCCCCTCACCATCGGTGAGGGGGCCTCGGTCGTGCGGCGGGGCCGCGCGGGCTACGCGCTCTCGGTCCGGGCGCCCGCCACACCGGTGAGATACGCGGAGACCACCACGTTCGCGGTGTACGCGCCCGCCTCCCGGTCGAAGGTGCCGCCGCACGTGATCAGCCGCAGTTCCGCGCGGTGAGCCTGCCGTTGGCCGTAGGCCTTCTTCGGGTCGAACCGGTCCTTGCTGAAGACCTGCACGTCGTCGATGGTGAACTCGGCGACCGTTCCGTCCGCTCGCGTCACCTCGACCTTCTCTCCGGGGCGGGCCGCGCTGAGCCCGTGGAAGACGGCGGCCCTTGTCCGCGTGTCGACATGGCCGACGAGGAGCGCGGCGCCGGACGCCCCCGGTTGCGTACCCGCGTCGAACCACCCCACCGTCTGCGGCGTCTCGAAGGGCGGCGGGTCGATCGCTCCCCGGGCGTCGAGGCCGCGCGGGATCACGGGGGCGCTGACCCCCATCGACGGGATGTCCACCCGGTACGGCTTCGAGGGGGCCAGCGGCTCGTGGGCGGGAGGCAGGGCGACACCGAGCGGCCTGCCGACGGCCGCGACGTCACCGGTGGTCGGTGCGGAGCTACTGCCGGACCCGCCCGTCGCCTCCTTGCCCCACAGCCACAGACCGAGCAGGAGAACCGCCCAGGCCACCCCGGTGAACAGCCGCTCGGTGCCGGCCGCGCGTTCGCCGGACGGCATGTCAGTCGGTGCCGCCGCGGCGGCGGCGCACACCGCGCACGGCGACGAGCACGGCCGCCACGGCGGCGAGGATCAGGCCGATCACGGTGTGCGGGGTGCCCGGGCCCTGCCCTTCCCCACGGGGAGGCGCGGGAGCCGGAGCGTCGGCGCCCAGAGCGGCCGTCCCCCCGCCGCCGGCGCGCACCGGGGCGACGGGGGTGCGGACCGCCTGCGGCCGCTGGGCCTGCTCGCGATCCCGCCCCGGCTCCAGGCCCGTGTCCAGCTCCGGGCCCTGCCGCGGGGACTGCTGAGGGTCCGGTCGTTCAGGGTCCGGCCGGTGGGCCTGATCCGGTTCAGGACCCATGTGCGCGTCTCCGATCCTGAGGGACCCGGCGTTCGCGTGGTCCTGTCCGTCGCAGGTGACACTCACCGGGTACGTGCCCGCTCTGACGGTGGACCTGAGGGAGGTGTCCCCGAACAGCGGGCGGCCCTTGCCGTCGCGTCCGGAGAGCGCCACATCGGCGACGAACGCCGGGGACGTCACCGCCCCGGTCGTGCCCGCACAGCCCTGGACGCGGACGTCCACGTCGGCACCGGCCGTGAGTGTCGAAGGGGTGACCGTGACCTTCACACCGTCGTGGGCGTACGCCGGGGCGGACGACGCGAGCATCAGCACGGCGGCCGCCCCCAGGGACCGATAGACACAGGACCGAAAGGCACAGGAGCCGAGAGCACCGCAACGGAGGGCGCCGGAACCGAGAGCACGGGAACGGAGAGCGCGGGAACGGAGAGCAAACGGGCCTGAACGCATCGTGAACCTCCCAAGGGCAGGTTCCCCCCGTTCCCCGCATTCCGCACCCGCAAGGCGGCCGGTCGGGCGGATTCTCAGACGCGGTCGACCAGATCCGCGATCGAATCGACGATCTTGGAGGGCCGGTACGGGTACCGGTCCACCTCGATCGGCGTCGTCAGACCCGTCAGGACCAGGAAGGTCTCCATCCCGGCCTCCAGGCCCGCCAGCACGTCGGTGTCCATCCGGTCGCCGATCATCGCGCTGGTCTCGGAGTGCGCGCCGATGGCGTTGAGGCCGGTGCGCATCATCAGCGGGTTCGGCTTGCCCGCGAAGTACGGGGCCTTGCCGGTGGCCTTGGTGATCAGCGCGGCGACCGACCCGGTGGCCGGGAGCGGGCCCTCGGTGGAGGGGCCGGTCTCGTCCGGGTTGGTGCAGATGAACCGGGCGCCGGCGTTGATCAGCCGGATCGCCTTGGTGAGGGCCTCGAAGCTGTACGTACGGGTCTCGCCGAGGACCACGTAGTCCGGGTCGTGGTCGGTGAGGACATAGCCGATGTCGTGCAGGGCCGTGGTGAGCCCGGCCTCGCCGATGACGTACGCCGTGCCGCCGGGGCGCTGGTCGTCCAGGAACTGCGCGGTCGCCAGCGCCGACGTCCAGATGTTCTCCACGGGGACGTCGAGCCCCATCCGGGCGAGACGCGCGTGCAGGTCGCGGGCCGTGTAGATGGAATTGTTGGTGAGCACCAGGAAGGGCTTCCCGGTCTCCCGGAGCTTCTTGATGAAGGAGTCGGCGCCGGGGATCGGTACGCCCTCGTGGATGAGGACACCGTCCATATCGGTGAGCCAGGATTCGATCGGCTTGCGCTCTGCCATGGGGCGGGACTCCTGCCGTACAGGTACATGCGTGCTGGGGACGCCGCGACAGCGCTGTGGCGACGCCCCCAGGGTAGTCAGGATGTCTGGATCTTGACCCCGTCGATCACCCAGTACCAGTTGTTGGACCCGGTGTAGCGGAAGCGGAAGCTCACGCTCGACGCCCCGGAGGGGACGTTCACGGTCAGCGACTGCGGCTGGGAGATCACGTCGGAGGTGTAGCTCTTGACGACGGTGGGCGTTCCCGCGTTGAAGGACACCAGCACCTGGGCGCTCTGGCTGCCCTCCTGGCGGTAGAAGGTGGTGAAGTCGAGCGTCACCCTGGTCTTGCCGCTGACGCTGTACGCGGGCGTGACCAGGGTCGAGTCGTACGTACCGGAGAAGGACTTGTCGGCCCATTCGTCGGAGTCGGCGACGGCGAAGACGCCACGGGAGCGGACGTTCAGCTCGCGGGACTGGTCGCGTTGGGTACGGGACCAGAACTCGTCGGTGGCGAAGGCCCAGCCCCGCCACTCGGTCACGCCGCCGGTGCCCATGGCGCTGTTGATGACGGACCAGCCGCTGGGCGGGGTGTGGGTGAAGCCGAGGACACCGGCCGGGATGCCGGTCTCGTCGACCCGCCCGGACAGCGATCCGTGGAGCGCGTCGAACGGGTCGGTCGAGCGCTGCTGGACCGGCTTGCCGTCCAGGCCCCAGGACGGGTCGGGGACGACGCCCAACTGGTGGAAGACGGTGGCCGCGACATCGACGAGCCGGGTGTCGACGGGGCGCGCGCCCGCCGCGATCCCCGGGCCCTGCGCGAGGACGAAGGTGCGCCGCTCCTCGATCGAGGAGCCGCCGTGGCCGCCGGCGTCGAGGTGGCCGTGGTCGGGCGGGGGGCGAGGGGCGCGGGGGTGCGGGCGGGGGCGAGGGGTGCGGGTCGGGCATGGGGGCGTACGTAGCCGACGCGCCGACGGGGGCGGGTCAGCGCGTGCGGCGGCGGCGTGCCGCCACGACCAACACGGTGCCGATGCCCACCAGGAGCGCCGCGCCTGTGGCCGGAATCGTCGTCTCCACCGGCCTGGGGCCCGTCCTCGCCATCTCCGGGGGCCGTGCCCGCTGGGGCGACCGCGGGTTGGAGGGGACACGTGAGGTGGGCGGCGCGAGAGTGAACCGGTACTCGTCGGACTCACCGATCCAGTCGCCGTCATCGCCCCTCCGCTGCACCACCGCCGCGGTGACGGCCACCTCGTTGGGCGCGGCGTCCGGGGTGAACGCGAGACGCACACGCACGACGAGCGTCTTTCCGGCGGCCAGGTCGAAGCCGGGGAAGCCGTCGTCGAAGACCCCGACGTTCTCGTCCTCCTCGGTCCCTTCGAAGGCGACGGGCCGCCAGCGGCGGGCCTGGCCGTCGTAGAACTCCATCCGGATCTGCTCGGGCCTGAGGACCCGGTCCCGGTCGGTGAGGGCCACCACGGGGTGAATACCCCGGCAGGGCTCGCGCGTGGTGTTCCTCAGCTCGACGTGCCAGGTGCGGTACTCCTCGCCGGGCCGGTACTCGGCGGCCCCGCCCCGCAGTCGTGTCCCGATGGGAAAGGCGGTGTCGTCCACCTCACCGCAGGTGGGCGGCCGGGCGACGCCGGGGGCGCGCCGGGGGGAGCCGGGGGGAGCGAGCGCGGGGCGATCAGCGGCCGAGTGGGTGAAAGAGGACTGGGCGACGGCCAGAAGGGCGAGGAAAGGCTGGGCGACGGCCGGATGAGCGAGGGAAGGGGCGGCCAGGGAAGGGGCGGCGGCCGGGTGGGCGACGGCCGGATGAGCGAGGGAAGGGGCGGCCAGGGAAGGGGCGGCCAGGGAAGGGGCGGCGGCCGGGTGGGCGGCGGCCGGGGACAAGCCGTTGAGGACCACCGCCGTCCCCACGGTCGCCGCGGCGACGCCGATGGCGAGGGCAGTGCGCAGTCGCATGACGGGCCTTTGCTGCTCGCGAGCGGTCGTAGGCCCGAACCTGCCACGGTCGGCCGCCCTCCGCCGGGGGAGGGACCCCCCGTACCGCCGGACGAGGCGAAGTCCCCTCCATCAGCCTATTTTCGGGCCGCCGAACAGAGGCCGGAGGATCAACTGCGCCGCGCCCTCCGCGACCCGATCGGCGCCACCCCCGGCGAGACCCACCGGGACCGGCTGCGGGTCGCCGGCCCGGCGGGCACGTTCGGCGAGGACGCCGGCCACTCCCCGTACGAACGCGTCCGGTGCCGCCGCCACGGTCCGCCCGCCGAGCAGGACGCGGTCGATGTCAAGGAGCCCCACCAGGTTCGCGGCTCCGGCTCCGAGGATCCTGGCCGCCTCCGCGAGATCACCCCGGGCGGCGGCCGCGAGACAGAGGGCCTCCAGGCAACCCCGTCCGCCGCAGCCGCAGAGGGGCCCGTCGAGCTGGATCGTCTGGTGCCCGAACTCCCCCGCCCCGGTCCGCGCGCCGCGGTGCAGCGCGCCGCCGAGGACGAGTCCGGCGCCGAGGCCCGTACCGAGATGGACGTACGCGAAGGATTCGGTGCCGCGGCCGAGGGCGAGACCGAGGGCGGCGGCGTTGGTGTCCTTGTCGAGGACGACGGGGAGCGAGAGCCGCCGGGCCAGGGTGTCCCGCAGCGGGAAGCCGTCCCACTGCGGGAAGCCGGTGACGCGGTGCGGGACGCCGGTGGCGTGGTCGAGGGGCCCCGGCATGGCGACCCCGACCCCGAGGACGCCTCCCCGACCTGCCGGGCCCCCGTCACCCGGACCACGCCCACCGGGACCGTCCTCACCCCGGCCGCCCCCACCACGGCCGCCCACACCACGGCCGTCCTCACCACGGCCGTCCTCATCCGGGCCGTGGTCACCACGCCCGTCCACACCTTGGCCGAGCCCACCACGGCTGCCCGCGCTCCGGCTGTCGCGGCCGCCCCGGCCCCCCGCGCTCCGGCCGTCGGCTCCGACGATCAGCGCCTCCACCTCCGCCGCCGCCGCTTCCACGACCGCCTCCGCGCCCGCGCCCAGGTCCAGCGGCAGCACCCGGGTGGCGACCGGCGCGCCGGCCAGGTCGACCAGTACCGCCGTCAGTTCGTCGCGGTCCAGGTGCAGGCCCACCGCATGGGCGGCGCCCGGGACGAGACGCAGGACGGTCGCGGGCTTGCCGCCCGTCGACGCGCGGCGGCCCGCGTCCTCCGCCAAGCCCTCCGCCCGCAGCCGGGCGGTGATCTTGCTGACGGCCTGGGGGGTGAGTCCGGTGCGCGCGGCGAGTTCCAGCCTGCTGATGCCGGTGTCGCCGGCCGTGCGCAGCAGGTCGAGGACGAGCCCGGCGTTGTGGCTGCGCAGGGCCGGCAGATTGAACCCCGTGGGGGAGAGCTGGCTGTTCACCACCCCATTGTCGCGTGCGCTTGCACTTTGGCAACAGCGTTGCTTAAGTGGAAGGCATGACAGGCACCGGCACCCCTCTCCGCGTCGCACTCGTCGGCTACGGCCTCGCGGGCTCCGTCTTCCACGCCCCGCTGATCGCCGCCACCAGGGGCCTGGCCCTCGACACGATCACCACCGGCAGCCAGGAGCGGCGGGAGCAGGCCCGTCTGGAGTTCCCCGACGTGCGCTTCGCGGCCACTCCGGACGAGCTGTGGGAGCGCGCCGACGAGCTCGACCTCGTCGTGATCGCCTCCCCGAACAAGACGCACGTCCCGGTCGCCACCGCCGCCCTGAAGGCCGGCCTCCCGGTCGTCGTGGACAAGCCGCTGGCCGGTACCGCGGCCGAGGCGCGTGAGCTGGCGGCCCTCGCGGAGGAGCGCGGGCTGCTGCTCTCCGTCTTCCAGAACCGGCGTTGGGACAGCGACTTCCTGACGCTCCGCAAGATCCTCGCGGACGGTGACCTCGGCGAGGTGCAGCGCTTCGAGTCCCGCTTCGAGCGGTGGCGGCCGCAGCTCAAGGGCGGCTGGCGCGAGTCCGGCGCCCCGGAGGAGATCGGCGGTCTGCTGTACGACCTCGGCAGTCATGTCGTCGACCAGGCCCTGGTGCTCTTCGGGCCGGCGGTGCGGGTGTACGCCGAGTCGGACGTACGCCGGCCCGGCGCCGAGACCGACGACGACACCTTCATCGCCATCACGCACGCCGACGGGGTGCGCTCGCACCTCCACGTCAGCGCCACCACGGCCCAGCTCGGCCCCCGCTTCCGGGTCCTGGGATCGAGCGCCGGATTCGTGAAGTACGGCCTCGACCCCCAGGAGGCCGCCCTGCGCGAGGGGCTGCGCCCCACCCCGGACGAGCCGTGGGGCGTGGAGCCCACCTCGATGTGGGGCACGATCGGCGCCGGGGAGTCACCGCTGACCGGCGGGGGCACACCGGTGGAGACCGTGCCGGGCGACTACCCGGCGTTCTACGCGCGGATCGCCGCCGCCCTGCGCGGGACGGGCGAGAACCCGGTCACCGCCTTGGAGGCGGCCGCCGCCCTGGACGTACTGGAGGCGGCCCGGCGGTCCGCCCGCGAGGGAATCACGGTGACGCTGTGACCGCCGCCGAGACGCCGGACATCCCCGAACTGGAAGCGCAGGAAGCCCGGCTGACACTGCGCCGGTTCACATACGAGGACGCCTGGGCCCTGGGTTCCCTGCTCGTCGAGATGGCACGGCTGCGCTCCGCGCCGGTGGCGATCGACATCCGCCGCGGCGCACAGCAGCTCTTCCACTGCGCGCTGCCGGGCTCCAGCGCGGACAACGACGCCTGGATCGACCGCAAGCGCCGGGTCGTCGAACGGTACGGCGAGAGCTCGTACCTCGTCGGCAGCCGCTTCCGCGCGAAGGGCAAGACCTTCGAGGGCGACTCGCGCCTCGACCCCGACCGGTACGCCGCGCACGGCGGCGCGTTCCCGATCGCGGTCGAGGGCGTGGGTGTCGTCGGCACGGTCACGGTCTCGGGGCTGCCGCAGCTGGAGGACCACGCTCTGGTGGTGGAGGCGCTGGAGCGGTTCGCGGGCCCGCGCTGAACCGCTCCCCCTGAACCGCTCCCCCTTGGACCACACCCGCAGGCGCCCCGCAGCCGTCGCCGTCACCGGGGTAGCCCGTCCGCAGGCCTCCCCGCAGCCGTCGCCTCGCCGCCCGTCCTGGGCGCGCCTCCCGGGTCACACCGCCCGGACTAGGCGTCCTTGAGCTCCTGGCGCTGGCGTCCCAGGCCCTCGACCTCGAGCTCGACCACGTCGCCGGCCCTCAGGAACGGCTTGGGCTCCGGCTGTCCCATGGCCACACCCGCCGGCGTACCGGTGTTGATGATGTCGCCCGGGTACAGCGTCATGAACTGGCTGACGTACCGGACCACCTCGGCGACCGGGAAGATCTGGTTCGCGGTCGAGCCGTCCTGCTTGAGCTCGCCGTTGACCCAGAGCTTGAGCGAGAGCGCCTGCGGGTCGGGGACCTCGTCCGCCGTGACCAGCCAGGGGCCGAGCGGGTTGAAGGTCTCGCAGTTCTTGCCCTTGTCCCAGGTGCCGCCGCGCTCGATCTGCCACTCGCGCTCCGAGACGTCGTGCGAGACCGCGTACCCGGCCACGTGCGCGAGCGCCTGCTCGTCGGACTCCAGGTAGCGGGCGGTGCGCCCGATGACGATCGCGAGCTCGACCTCCCAGTCCGTCTTCACGCTGCGGCGCGGCACGAGCACGGTGTCGTTCGGGCCGACGACCGTGTCCGCGGCCTTGAAGAAGACGACCGGCTCGGCGGGCGTCGGCGCCCCGGTCTCGGCGGCGTGGTCGTGGTAGTTCAGCCCGATGCACACGACCTTGCCGATCCGGCCGACCGGCGGGCCGATCCGCAGGCCGGTGGCGTCCAGCTCCGGCAGCACACCGGCACCCAGCGCGGCCCGGACGCGGTCTAGCGCGGACGCGTCCGCGAGCAGCCCTCCGTCGATGTCGTCGACCACGGCGGACAGATCCCTGAGGGTCCCGTCCTGGTCGAGCAGCGCGGGTCGCTCCGCCCCTGCGGTACCTACGCGCAGCAGCTTCATGGTCTTCTCCGAGTCGTCGAGGTGAGGCACCCCGCGACGGGTTGCGGCCATCGGAGGGTTGGAAGATCCTCCAAGACGCGGGACCACTCCGCAAGACCCCGTTCACAACCTGGACCGTTACGCGGCAGTAGCAAGCGCCCCGGCGGCCGGCGCGTCCCGGTAGAGAAAGGCCCGCTCGACAGCCGTCCAGGTCGTGCTGGTGACGATGTAGAGCCCGGCGGCGAGGGGGACGACGGCCACGGTGATCAAGGTGGCGAAGGACAGCAGCGGCATGACCTTCGTCATGGCGCCCATGACCCCGGCGCCCGGCATGTCGCTGGGCGTGGCCGGGGGCGCGCTCGCCATCTGCCGCTTCGTCCGCAGATAGGTGTACGTGGCGACGGCGGCGACGATCCCGAACAGAACCAGGTAGACGAGCCCGGCCGACCCGAAGACCCCGCCGTCGGTGAGGGCGCCCGTCCAGTGGCCGTCCAGAGGAGCGGACAGGAGCGTGTGGCCGGCCATCCTGCCGCTGGAGAACAGGTGGTACATCAGGAAGAACGCGGGCATCTGGAGCAGGCTCGGCAGGCAGCCGGCGAGAGGCGACACCTTCTCCTTGGCGTGCAGCTCCATCACCGCCTTCTGCAGGCGCTCGGGGTCCTTGCCGTGCTTCGCGCGCAGCTCGGCCATCTGTGGGGCGAGCCGGGTACGAGCCTTCTGGCCCCGCGCCGCGGCGCGCGAGAGCGGATGGACCGCGAGCCGTACGAGCAGAGTGAAGAGAACGATCGCGGCGGCGGTGGCGCCGGTGTGGAACAGCGGCTGAAGCAGGTCGGCGAGCTGCTCGAGCAGGGTGGCGAAAACGGACATGGGGAGCCCTCCGGGGGTCTCGTCGTGCCGGGGGGCGCGTACGAGGACGCGCAGTGGTGACGTACGGATCGGCATGACGGAACCGCGCAGGGGCGGGTCGGGGCTTCCGGGATCACTGGCGGGCGAGCTCTGCCGGGCTGGGCCACTCAGCTGCTTCGGCCACGCGGGCTGCTTGGCCACGCGGCTGCTCGGCTGGCTGACTGACTGACTGCTCGGCTGCTCGGCCGGGCCGGCTGACTGCTCGGCTGCTCGGCGCCTGACTGCTCGCCGGGCCGGCTGACTGCTCGGCTTCGGCTACCGGAAGGAGGGAACGCGCCCCTGGACGGCCGTCGGGACGCGCGGCCCGGGGGCTCGGGGCCGCCTGCGCCCCGAGGCGTCGGGGTCGCGTTGCGGGAGGAAGGCGGTGCGTTGCTCGCGGTCTCGGATGGCCGTCCGTACGCGGGTGGGCGGTACGGCGTGGGCGCTGCGGGCGCCGAGAAGGGCGCAGGTCGCAGCCGTGGCGGCGGCGGTCGCGACGGCGGCGACCGTGGCGACGGCGGCGGAGAGTCCGGCGCCGTCTGCGAGCAGGACGCCGGCGAGGGCGAGGAGGAAGAGCAGCAGGGCTACGGGCCGCATGGTGACGGTCCTGATCATCCCGCTCCTTCCCGAGGCCGGCGTTCGATTACCTCCAGCCGTTATACACGATGGTCACCGCTGATCGGCGTGCTCGGCGCCGAGCGGCACCAGAAGCCGGCGGGGGCGCAACAGGGCCCGGGCGACGGGATCCTGGGGGTCCGGGTCCAGGCCGGGTCCCGGCCTCATCTCGATGTCCTGCGGCGGTACGCCGACGCCACACGCCGGGCATTCGCCGTACGGGCCGATCTCCGTACCGCAGCGGATGTGATGGAAGTGACGCATCGGGCCGCTGCCGGGGGTGTGCGCGCTCCCCCAGAGGGAGAGCGCGCGCAGAGCGGGCCAGAGGGCCAGGCCCCGGTCGGTCAGGACGTACTCGTCGCGCGGCGGCGACTGCTGATAGCGGCGCTTCTCCAGGACCCCCGCCTCGGTGAGGGCCTGGAGCCGGGAGGCGAGAACGGCGCGCGGGGCGCCGAGATGCGCGAGGAAGTCGCTGTAGCGGCGTACGCCGTAGAAGGCGTCGCGCACGACCAGCAGGGTCCAGCGTTCACCGACGACCTCCAGGGCGCGGGCGATGGAGCACTGCTGCGCCGCGTAGTCCTTTCCGAGAGCCATGACACCAGCCTACCGGCCATCGGTTCAATGACCGAACCAACCATGCTAGGTTCGTTCACTGAACCCACTCGCTCTCGGGGCGGAGGCCCGGCATGACCCAGCGCGTACAGGCTCCTCTCGCACCGGCGGTGACGACCGCGCCCCCGCGCGCGGCCGCCACCCTCGCCGTCACCAGCGCCGCGACCACCCTCGCGCTGATGAACTACACCGCCCCGATGCTCACCCTCCCGGGCATGGTCGAGTCCTTCGCGACTCCCCTCTCCGCCCAGGCCTGGCTGCTCAACGGCGCCCCCCTGGGCCTCGCCGTCGTCCTCCTGGTGGCCGGCAGCCTCGCCGACGACCACGGCAGGCGCCGGGTCTTCCTCGCCGGGACCGTCGCACTCGGCGTCACCACCGGCCTCGGCGCGTTCGCGACCTCGACGCTCACCTTCACGCTGGCCCGCGTCGCCCAGGGCGCGGCGAGCGCGGCGATCCTGGCGAGCAGCCTCGGACTGCTCGTCCACGCCTACCCGGCGGGACCGGCCCGGCTCAGGGCGACCGGGGTGTGGGGCGCGTTCGTGAGCGCGGGGATCGCGCTCGGCCCGCTCCTGGCCGGCGCGCTGGCCGCCGTCGACTGGCGGCTGACGTACGACGTCCTCGCCGTGGCCGCCCTGCTGACCGCCGTACCCGCCTTCCGTACGCTCGCCGAGTCCCGCGCGCCGCGCGGCGGTCGCCCCGACGCGGTGGGCGCGCTCACCCTCGGCCTGTCCCTCGCCGCCCTGCTCACCGCCCTGACCCTCGGCCGGGACGGCTGGCTGCGCGCGCCCGTGGGGCTGCTCCTGCTGGCCTCGCTGGTGCTGGGCGCCCTGTTCACCGCCGTCGAGCGCCGCAGCCGTACGCCGATGATCGACCTCGGGCTGCTGCGCCGCCCGGCGTTCGTGGCGGCGTCGGCGGGCGCGCTCTTCACCGGCCTCTCAGTCATCGGCATGTTCAGCTATCTGCCGACGCTGCTCCAGCGCACGGTGGGCATGTCCCCCTTGGGCGCCGCCTGGCTGTTCGTCCTGTGGTCGGGTACGGCGTTCCTGGTCGCCCTCCAGTCCAAGCACCTGGCCGGCCGGCTCACGGCCCGCCGCCAACTGGCGCTCGGTTTCGCCCTCTCGGCGGCCGGCGTCCTGGCCCTGCTCAGCGGGATCACCCCATCGGGGTCCTGGGCCCGGCTGCTGCCCGGCCTGTTCGTCGCCGGCGCGGGCAGCGGCCTCCTGAACGCCGCACTCCCCCGCCTCTCCGTCGAATCGGTCCCCGCCGAGCGGGCGGCCATGGGCTCAGGCGCCAACAACACGGCCCGCTACATCGGTTCATCGGCGGGCGTGGCCCTGACGATCGCCACCTCGACGGCGGGCGCGAACGCGGCACTGCTGGTGTCGGCGGGGCTGGCGGGGGTGGGGGCGGTCAGCGTGCTTGTAGGGGGCGCCGGCAAAGGGTGAGGGGTGATCGGGCACAGGTCACATGGCGCGCGCGAGGCGCGGAACGGGAACCGGCCCCCTGCCCGGCGTTCCGGCCTCGTCCTCCTCGTGCGCGGGCTCAGCGTGAGCGGGCTCAGCGTGCGCGGGCTCAGCGAGCGCGGGCTCAGCGAGCGCGGGCTCAGCGAGCGCGGGCTCAGCGAGCGCGGGCTCAGCGAGCGCGGGCTCAGCGAGCGCGGGCTCAGCGTTCGCGGCTTCCGGTCAGTTTCGCCCACACGACGAGCCGATAGGTGGAGGTGAACTCGGGAGTGCAGGTGGTCAGCGTCAGATAGGAGCCGGGTTCGCTGTACCCGTGGCCGGGCTTGACCAGTGACCGGGGGATCTCGGCGATGACGCCGCTGTCGCGCGGGGAGGTCTGCGGAAGCGTCCGGTCGACGACGTAGGAGTAGACCTTCTCGCGGGTCTCGACCTGGACGAGGTCTCCATCGCGCAGCCGGTTGATGTGGCGGAAGGGCTCGCCATGGGTGTTGCGGTGCCCGGCGAGCGCGAAGTTCCCGGCGGCGCCGGGCTGGGCCGTCCCCGGGTAGTGCCCGACGTAGCCCTTGTCCAGGACGTTCCTCTTGCCGATGCCCTGCGCCACCGGGGCGGTGACGCCGATCTTCGGAATGCGCAGGATCGCGTAGGCGCGGTCCCAGCGGGGTGTGGGGCGGTCCGCTCCGGAAGCCGAAGGGGTGGATGTGCCGCCGTTCTCCTCGGGCACGGCGGACGGGACGCCGGCCTCCTCGGCGGGGGCCGGCTCGACGGGCGGCGGGGAGGACCACTCCTCCACCAGGGAGCGCACGGTGCGGTCGGCGTCGGCACGGGCCTGCTGATTGGTCCACCACAGCTGGTGGACGACGAGAAGGAGCACGACGAGGCCGAAGGTGACGGTGAGCTCGGCGCCGACCCACAGCCCACGCCCGACGGCCGCCCGGCGCCGTGACGCCCGCCCCTGCACCACTACTGGTACGCGCACCCGCTCCCGCACGGGGCGCACGATAGGCGTTCGCACCTCAACTCACCAGACCACCAGGGGCGCCACGCGCCCCCCGTACAGCAGTACGGTGTCATGCATGCGCCCCGACACGCCTGCCGATCACACGACCGAAGCCGAGCGCCTGCTGCGCACCGCGGCGCAGTACCCCGAGGACCACGAACCACTCCTCCTCCAGGCCGCGGCCCACCTCGAACTGTCCGGCGCCCGCCCCCGGGCCACCACCCTGTACGACAGCCTCCTGGCGACATCCCCGGAGAACCCGCACCTGATCAAGGCCCTGAAGGCGGCCAACCTGTGGGAGTACGGCCACGAGGCCGAGGCCCGCGCGATCATCGAGGGCATCCGGGCGTCGACACCGACGGACCCGTCCCCGTGGGAGATCGTCACGGAGACCCTGGAGGCCCACGACGAACTGGAGACCGCGGAGGCCACGGCGACGGCGGCCTTGGCCGTCCTGCTGCCGGCCCCGGGTTCGTCCGAGCAGATCTCCTTCCCGACCCAGTCCCTCATGACGACGCGCCACCGCGTGCGCCGGCTCCTGGCCCTCCCCCATGACACCTGGGACACCCTGGCGGACGACCTCCACCCGGCGGAGGTCCCCCTGGACGAGCTCCACGACCCGAAGCGCCTGTGGTCCCTGGGCTCCTCGGACCCGGCGGAGCTCCAGGCCGAGATCATCCGCCTCCGCAGCGAACTGGGCTCCTACCGCACGGCCCTCTCCCGCCCCTTCCCGGTGGCGGTCCTCCACTGGCCGGAACCAGAACTGGACGAACTGCTCGCCGCGTACCCCGAGTTGGAATCCGAGTACCCGACGTACGAGGCCCACCTGACCGACATCGAGGCCTCCCTCCGCGAACTCAGCACGGCGGGCACCCCCAACCTCGGCATCGTCCCGGCGACGGTCCCCTCCTACGAGGCCTTCGCCGCCTCCGAATCCTCCTCCCCCTCCAACGCGGACCTCCTCCCCCAATACGCCACGACCCTGGCAGCAAGAGGCCGCGCCACCCCCTGGCCCCCGGCAAGGTCGGCGCGATGCTGGTGCGGGAGAGGGAGGGCGTACGGGGAGTGCCACGGGGAGGACAACGCCTGAGCCTGAGGGGGGCGGCCCACCCCAGGCGGCCGGGCACCGTGCTAAGTAACGAGGTTCCAGGAGACGGCGAGCGGCGATCCCGACCAGCCCTCCGGGCATGCCCAGATAGAGGCGATCCCAAGCGTCTCCAGATAGTCGGCGTAGACCCCGATGTCATGCGTGAAGAGTGCGACAAGCGCGGGGTCCGGCTTGCCGCACTCGCGATAGAAGAAGTGTCGATACTCGTGGAGCTGGCCGACGGCCTCTCGAACGGCGAGGTACGTCTTCTTCACGTCTGCCACGGCCTTGGCTTCCACTAGCCAGTCGCGGCCAGGCGAGCCTGGGTGGCGCAGGACGAGATCGCGCGGGTGCATCTCATCGGTGTGCGGGACGTACTCACAAGCTGCGGCGTGATGCCCAAAACTCCAGAGGAGCGCCTCGTGCGGCTGTTCTCTCCTCCGTATCCCTCCCTTGATTTCGACGTAGTACCCCTCGCTACCCTTCGGATGGAACCTGCTCAGTGGGTCGTCTTCATGCTGGGGATCTGGGTACTCGACAATCGGTTCACCTACCTTCGGTAGCTGAATCTCCAGGAATCGATCGGCGGCCGCCGCGTCCTGAAGCAGCTGTGCCGCTTGCCGCAAGTCCTCCGTGAGAATGTGCTCCGCGGGCAAGCGCTCCACCTCGTAGCACCGGGCCGCCACATTGGCCTTCTCGTAGGCACGAGGACGCCAATCCTTGGTGGCCACCCGCAAGTGCAAGGCATCCCGCCATTCCGCCTCCAACGTTGGACGCAGGGCGCCACGCAGAGTGCCCGCCTGAGCAGTCAGGTAGCGATGCAGAGTGGCGCCCTTTCCGTAGGACTTGATCAGCTTCGTCACCCCCTGCTGGAGCGTCAGAGTGACCGTCGTGCGGGCCGAGTTGAAGATGTAGGCGAGATAGAGGCCGTCGTGAGGATTGGTGTTGATGGCCCGATCGAACACGCCAATCCAGGGCGTAAGGCTCGCGCTGCCTTGCCCTCCGTACCCTTCGGCGAAGCACCTTGGGGGCAAGGTGAGATCATCCCGTTCGCCGACGCCCCACAGGAGAGCGTGGCCCGGCTTCTCAGCAGTCGCCCGCCCCTCGGGCTCGTAGATTTCCGCAATGCGTATGAGCAAGTCACGTAGAGGCACGGGCAGAAACTAACCCCGACTCAGACGCATGAAGGCGTGATGCTGCTCACATAACGACATTCAACCAGGCGCACCGATCAGGACCGGCCACATCAGAGGCGTCCCTTCAGCAACTTGGCTGCCAGTAGTCGCAGGAGAAGCACACCCATCAAGCGTCCGTCACCAGCAAGACAGCAGCCCGCCGAAGTCGCTGGGGATGGAGCCGTTGGCCCGCCGGCCGGCTTTCGATCAAGACCAGGTTGATGACCAAGTCCGGGGGTCGCCGCAGTGAAGAAGGCGGTGCGGCACCTGTGAGCCTCGGGCGGGACGAGGGCGTGGAGCGGCAGGACGAGGTTCCTGATGCCGGCGTCGTTCACGGCAGGTGAGCCGTGCGGCGTCGATGTCGGTCACCCTGGTTCAGGGGCCTCATCCAGAAGCAGCGGCGAGGGGTGTTCCGCCCGGGTCGGCTACGGTTTCAGTACCGCGTGGACACATTTTCCTCACAACTGGACTGCGTTCCGCCATTCCCTCACGCCGACTCTCATGACGTGGAAGCATCGGCCCCCTTCTCCAACTCCGACTGCCTTTGGGGGGCTTGTGCGAAGAGGAGCGATACGCGGGCGTGGTGGGCTGGTCGTCGCGTCAGTGGTGCTGACCGTGGGGCTCGTGGGATGCGAGGGGGGCGAGGGCACGGAGGGACAGGGCAAGAACAGGGTCGTCGAGAGCGTCTCGGCGAGTCCGTCGGCGACGGTCCGGGCGGCAACCGTGCTCGTCGATGACGAGAAGAGTGCTGACGCGGGGACGCCCCTGGTCATCGCCGTACTCGACAACGACACCGCCACGGCGGGTGGTTCGGCGGTTTCTCAACCGCTGACGGAGGTGCTCAAGGAGACCGAGTACCGCCTCACGGTGGACTCCGCGCCCAGTCACGGCACCGCCGAGTTCAAGGGTGCTCAGGTCACCTACACGCCGACAGCCGGGTACAGCGGCAAGGACGCGTTCACGTACCGGCTGAGCCCGACGGGCCCGGGCGCGGTGGGTGGCACCGCCGTTGTGCGTATCACCGTCACCGCGCCGACGCCGACGCCCAAGCCGGTTGCGTCGAAGAAGCCCGTCGCTCCGAAGCATGAGGTGTACTACCGCAATTGCGACGCGGCCCGAGCGGCGGGTGCCGCGCCGGTGCGGCGGGGTGACGAGGGGTACGGGAGCCATCTAGACCGCGACGGGGACGGGGTCGGTTGCGAGCCCTACTCCGGTGGCGGAGACAGCGGGGGCAGCAGTACGAGCGGGGGCGGCGGAGACAGCGGCGGGAGTGGAGGCGGTGGCAGTACGTATTACAAGAACTGCTCTGCCGCACGTGCCGCCGGCGCCGCGCCCGTTCATCGCGGCGACCCCGGGTACGGGAGGCATCTCGACCGCGACGGGGACGGGGTGGGCTGCGAGTGATCGCGGCATGACCCTGAGTCACCTCGGGGTTGCTCTCAGGGTGTTGTCATGGTGATCACCCATGGTGACGGGGGCCGGGTGAGCGTCACGCTTGAGTCATGACAGATCGAGCAGCGCTCACCCGGTTCTCCTTCATCGCCGCCCCCGTCCTCCTCATCGCATACGGCTCCATCCGCCTGCTGGTAGAGGGGTCCAAGGCCCCCGGGGTCGGCTGGACCACCGGGCACATCGCCTTCTTCGTGAGTGTGCTGTTCTTCGGGGCTGCCTGCGTGGGACTGCGCCGGATGGCAGCCGACTCCGGCGGCCCGGTCCGGCGGCGCGTCGCGTCGGCCGGGCTGATAGCAGCGTTCGTGGGTGTGGGCGCAGCGCTCGCTCAGGCGGGGATCGACCTCGTCGTGGGCCTTCGCGCCGCCGACAAGCCCGAGATGAAGGAGATGTTCGCGCAGGTGCAGGACATACCCGGCGTCATGCCGGTGGTGTACACCGTCGGACCTGTCTTTCTGTACATAGGCATCATCACCCTCCTCGCCGCCCTCACCGGCCGGGATGCCGTCCGCTCGCTCATCCTGGTCGTACTCGGCACGGTCGCGATGGCAGCCAGCCTGGACCTGCTGCCGGTCGGCGGCCTCTGCTACCTGCTCGCTCTCGCTCCGCTGGGGCGCCGCGTCAGCGGTGCGCGGGGCGCGCGTACCGTGGCGGTCGGCAGCACCACAGCGCGAGTGAACGTCAGTGAAGGGGTACGGCGATGGCGAAAATTCCTGCGGCGGTCGTGGCGGCGAGCGGGCTCGTCGGCGGGTACGGCGTGGCCCGGTGGACCAAGAAGCGGCCCCTCGGAGGCATCGCCCTCGCCGCCGCCGGGGCGGTCGCGGCGCGGGACTGGCAGCGGCAGGCGGGAAACAGGGCCGCGGTAGGGCTGAGCGCCGCGTATGTGGCCGCGTTCGCCGGGTCCCATCCCCTCGCCAAGAAGGTCGGCGCCTGGCCCGCCGTGTTCACCGTGGCCGGGGCGGTCGCGGTGGCCTCCTGGGCCGTCACCCGCGACGACCACCGCTGAGCAAAGTGGCCGACTGGGCGAGGTTCTCCGGTCGGGGCTGAACGCGGCGGCCTTGCCGTCCGTACTGGAGAGCGCCTCCCCACAGTGGCCGGCGGGTGAACGGGAAGGGCAGGGCCCGTTCACCCGCCCTCGCCCACCGGCCCCCGCCCGCGACAGGCCCCCCGCCCGGGCCATGCCCCCATTCACCGCCCCACCGGCCCGCGCCCGGCACACCGCGCCCACCACGCGCCGCCCTCAAGGCCTGGCGCGCCCCAGCCCGCACCATGCCCCCACTCACCGCCCTACCGGCCCCCGCCCGGCACACCGCGCCCACCACGCGCCGCCCTCAAGGCCTGGCGCGTCCAACCCCAGCCTCCTCACCCGCCCAGCGCGTGCGAGACCGTGTAGATCAACAGGCCCGCAAGCGCGCCGACCACCGTGCCGTTGATCCTGATGAATTGCAGGTCACGGCCGATGTTGGCCTCGATCTTCTTCGAGGTCTGGTCGGCGTCCCAGCCGGCGATCGTGTCGCTGATCAGGGAGGTGATCTCACCGCGGTACGTCGTGACGACGTACGACGCCGCGTCCTCGACCCACCCGTCCACCTTCGACTGGAGACGGCCGTCGGTCACCAGCCGGCCGCCCAGAGAGATGAGCGAGGCGCGGGCCCGCAGACGCAGTTCGCTGCGCTCGTCCTCCGCCGCCGAGATGATCATGCCGCGGACCGATGCCCAGGCGGACGCGATGATGTCCTGGACCTCGGGCCGGGCCAGCAGCTCCGACTTCAGGCGCTCGACCCGCGTGCGGGTGTCCGTGTCGGCCTGGAGGTCGGCGGCGAAGTCGGTCAGGAAGCGGTCGATCGCGCCGCGGGCCGGGTGGCCCGGCATGTCGCGCATCTCGGTGACGAAGCGCAGGAGTTCCTTGTAGACCCGCTCGCCGACCCGCTTGTCGACGAAGCGGGGCGTCCAGCCCGGGGCGCCGCCCTCGACCGCGTCCATCACCGAGTCGCGGTGCTCCACCATCCAGTCGTGGGCGCGCCCGCAGACCAGGTCGACGGCGCGGTGGTGAGCGCCGTCCGTGACGATCCGTTCCAGGGTCTTGCCCATGACCGGCGCGACCTCCGCCGCGTCCGCGCGGCGCGTGATCGCCTCGCCGACGACGGCTTGGACGTCGGAGTCACGCAGGACGGTGAGCGCGCCGCGGAGGGCCGTGGCGAGTTCGGCGGTGACGCGGTCCGCGTGGGCCGGCTCGGCGAGCCAGGCGCCGAGGCGCCCGGCGATACCGAAGGCGCTGAGCCGGCCGCGTACCACCTCCGAGGAAAGGAAGTTCTCGCCCACGAACGACCCGAGGGTCTTCCCCAGCTGGTCCTTCTTCGTCGGGATGATGGCGGTGTGCGGAATCGGCAGGCCCAGAGGTCGGCGGAACAGCGCCGTCACCGCGAACCAGTCCGCCAGCGCGCCCACCATCCCCGCTTCGGCCGCCGCCGCGACATAGGCGGGCCAGCCGCCGAGGTCCGCGTTGTCCGCCCAGGTGGCCAGGACGTAGATCAGGGCGACCAGGAGGAGCAGGCCGGTGGCTGTCGTCTTCATCCGGCGGACGCCGCGCTGCCGCTCCTCGTCCGCGGCGGTGTAGGCGAACGCGACGAGCGGCGGACGGGGCCTCACGCCAACGCCTGCACTCCCCTCCGCCCCACCGAAGCCCGCCCCGCCGAGCCCTGTCCCGCCGATACCCGTCCCCTCGAGGCGCGTCCCGTCGAGGGCCGCCTTCCCAAGGCCCGCCCCGGCCTCGCCTGACCCTGCATGGCCCGACCCGGCCTCGCCCGACCCGGCCTCGCCCGACCCGGCCTGGCCCGACCCGGTCTGGCCTGACGCCTTCTGGCCAGACGCGTTCTGGCCGCGCTTGTTGGGGTCCTGCTTGTTGGGGTCGTCGCTGTGGTCCCTACGGTCCATCCACTCCACCCGTCCGCGTGTGCCGCGTACATATACGTATTGTCCCTACCTGAGGTACTCCCGGGACGCACATCGAGTTCCCGGCACCACGACACCGGGGGATGGATGTGCCATGACGACACGACGCCACAGCGCCGCCCTGATCGGCGTACTCCTCGCCGTCATCGCCGCCGTCGCCTGCGGCGCCGTGGGTGATGCCTCGCCCGACGGCCCGACGAAGGACCATGGGCAAGAGCACCGGGTCGAGGGGCATCGGGTCGAGAAGCGCTGGGTCGGGACCTGGGCCGCCGCCCCCGTCGACTCCACCAAGGCACCCTCCACCCCCCGCTCCGTCCGCAACGTCGTCCACACCAGCATCGGCGGTACCCACGCCCGGCTCACCCTCTCCAACCTCTTCGGCCGGGAGGCACTCCACGTCGAGCACGTCTCCCTGGCCGTACGGGCGCAAGGCGCCGCCGCCGTTCCCGGCACGCTGCGGGCCGTGACCTTCTCCGGTCACCGGTCGGTGGCCGTGCCCGCCCACGGCGAGGCCGTCAGCGACCCGCTCGCCTTCCGTGTTCCCTACGACGGGGATCTGCTCGTCACCGTCTACGCGCCGCACGGACCAGCCACCCGTCACACCCGCGCGCAGCAGACCTCGTACCTCGCCGACGGCGACCGTACGCAGGACCCCGCACCCGGCGCGTATACCCGGCGGACCACCTCATGGCACCACCTCGCCGCCGTCGACGTACTCAATTCCGGCTCCCCCGGTGCGATCACCGTCATCGGCGACT
The DNA here is from genome assembly GCF_055600045.1 of Streptomyces sp. NPDC038280. NCBI lineage: Bacteria > Bacillati > Actinomycetota > Actinomycetes > Kitasatosporales > Streptomycetaceae > Streptomyces > Streptomyces sp. NPDC038280. The sequence goes on along the minus strand of NZ_JBVJYZ010000013.1, from coordinate 135,364 downwards.
CGATCACGGCCGGCGCCGGTTCCACCCCCGGTACCAACGGCCGCTGGCCCGATGTCCTGGCCGACCGGCTGCGCCGGGCCTCGCAGCCGTACGGTGTGCTCAACGCCGGCATCGGCGGCAACCGGCTGCTGCTGAACGGCAAGGGCCCGAGCGGCGTCTCCCGCTTCGCGCGCGACGTGCTCGACCGCCCGGGTACCCGGACCGTCGTCATCGCCCTCGGAGTCAACGACATCCTGCGCGGGCCGCACCAGCACGACCCCGGCCGGATCGCCGAGGGCCTCGCCGCGCTGGCCGGCCGGGCGAGGTCGCGCGGGCTGCGGGTCGTAGGGGCGACGCTGCCGCCGTTCGGCGGCCGGCACGGTGACGTGATCGACCTGGAACCCGTACGGGAGGCGGTCAACGAGAGGATCCGGAGAGGCGGCCTCTTCGACGACGTACTGGACTTCGACCGGGCGCTGCGCGATCCGCGGGCGCCCGAGCGGCTCAGCCCCGCCTACGACTCCGGGGACGGGCTCCATCCGAACGACGCGGGATACCGCCGGATGGGTGCGTCCATCCCGCTGGAAGCGCTGCTCCCCCGAGCCGGGCGGGCCCCTGCCACACCGGCCCCGACGCTCACCCCGTAGAGCCCCCGGCTCCCCCGGCCCGGGCACCCGGCCCCCGGCCCACGTCCTCGCCGCGCCTTACAGCCCGCACCCCTCCGGAAACCCCCGCAGCCCATCAGCACGCCCCCCGAACCCCCCGCACCCCTCAGCCCAGTTCCTTCCGGCGGCGCCGCTCCTCCTCGAGCCGCCGCTCCTCCCTCTGCCGCAGCTTGTCCGCCTTCCGCAGCTTCCGTGCCACCCCGACGCCGCCCATCAGCGCGAATCCGGTGATCCGCACCCGCGGCGAGCCCGGCGTGCCCTCCCCGGCCCCCCGGTGGTCGAAGCCGCCCATGAATCCGAATCCCGTGACCTCGACGTGCAGATCCGGCGGTACGACCACTTCGATACCGCCCATGACCGCCACACACCGGATCACGATCTCGCGGTCCTCGAAGTTCGCCTCGCGCAGATCGATCTCGCCGCCCGCCTGGAGCACTACGGCGTTGAAGATCCGGGGAACCGTCCACGTGCCGCCCCGCCCGAAGCCTCCCCAGAACGCGAACGCGCCCTTCGACGTGGGCTGCTTTCCGATACGGGAAGACCAGGCGCCCGGGCCCGTCGCCACGGCCGATCCCGCCACTCCGCCCGAGGTCACAGCGCTGCCGGTGTCCAACGCGCCGCCGGGCGCGGGGAGGTCACGGACCAGCGGCTCCAACTCGCCCCGCGTGCGCGCCTTGAGCGCCGCGTCCAGTCGCTCCTCGAACTCCTCCATGTCGAGGCGGCCCTCCGCAACCGCGTCGCGCAACCGCTCGGCGATGCTCTCCCGCTCGGCATCCGACGCTCGCATCTCAGGGAGTTCACTCGTCATACGATCAGCCTAGTGCGCGGAGGTCAGGACCTCCCGGCGTACATCTTCGCGATCACCGATTCGATGTCCGGCTCTCTCACCGAGAGATCCACCAGGGGGTACTTCGCGGCGATCGCCGCGACAAGCGGCGCCGCCGATTCCGTCGCCGGGAACGCCAGCCACTGCCGTGGTCCCTCCACCTTCACCACCCGTACGCCATCGAGCGCGATCGGCTCGCTCTCCCGCTCGAGATCGACCACCAGCGTCCGCTCGCTCTCCCCCACTTCATGGAGCCCGGCCAGCGCACCGTCGTACATCAGCCGCCCGTGGTCGATCACCATCACGCGCTTGCACAACTGCTCGATGTCGGTCAGGTCATGGGTCGTCAGCAGCACGGTCGTGCCCTTCGCCTCGTTCAAGTCCCGCAGGAAGTCACGGACCTTCGCCTTGGAGATGACGTCGAGGCCGATCGTCGGCTCATCGAGGTAGAGCACGTCCGGGTCGTGAAGCAGCGCCGCCGCGATGTCGCCGCGCATCCGCTGGCCCAACGAGAGCTGCCGTACGGGGACGTCCAACAGCTCGCCGAGGTCGAGAAGTTCGACGCAGCGGTCCAGGTTCTCGCGGTAGCGGGCGTCCGGGATCCGGTACATCCGGTGGACCAGGCGGTACGAGTCGCGCAGCGGCAGGTCCCACCAGAGCGTGGTGCGCTGCCCGAAGACCACGCCGATCCTCCGAGCCAGCCGGGTGCGCTCCCGCGACGGGTCGATGCCGGCGACGCGCAGCCGGCCACCGCTCGGGGTGAGGATGCCGGTCAGCATCTTGATGGTCGTGGACTTGCCCGCGCCGTTGGGGCCGATGTAGCCGACCATTTCCCCGCGCTCGACCCGGAAGCTGATTCCGTCGACGGCCCTGACCTGCTGCTTCTCCCGCCGCAGCCGACTGCCCGCGACCCGCCGCCGTACGTCGAAGACCTTCTCGACCCCGTCCAGCTGGATGAACCCCGCCCCCGCGCGGTCCGGTTCGACGACCCCGGGCTCGCTGCCGCCCGGCTCCCTGCCGCCCGGTTCGACGAGCCCCGACCCCTCGGCGGCCGGCTCCGCCACCCCCGCCTCCCTGCCGCCGCCCAGCTCCGCCACGTCCGATTCCCTGCCGTCCATGTTCAGCTCCCCGTACTCCGGTACGAACGCAATCCCACGCGCCACGCCATTCCCGCCAGCCCACAGCACACCGCCGCCACCACCGGCGGCAGGAAGGCCAGCCACTCCGGCAGCTCCAGCGGATACGGCCGGCCCAGCACATACAGCGCGGGCAGCCAGTTCACGAAGGCCAGCGGGACCACGAACGTCACCCCGCGCACCAGGTCCTTCGCGAAGATCGACGGCGGGTACTGAAGGAGGGTGTTCCCGCCGTACGTGAACGCGTTCTGCACCTCGGCCGCGTCCTGCGCCACGAACTGGAACGCCCCGCCCGCCACGAACAACGCCGAGAAGATCGCCGTGCCGCTCAGCAGCGCGAGCGGCACCATCAGCACCTTCAGCGGCGACCAGTCGATGTCCAGAACCACCAGGGCGTACCCGAGGACCAGCAGCCCCTGCGCGATCCTGCCGAGCCGGCGCAGCGCGAACCGGTCCGCCGCCACCTGGGCGAGCACCGGCACCGGCCGTACGAGGAGCGTGTCCAGGGTGCCGTCCCGCACCCGGCGGCCCAGCCGGTCCATCGAGCCCATCACAAGGTCGGCCAGCCCGAAGGCGGTGCCGGCCAGGCCGTACAGGAAGGCGATCTCCGCGAGGCCGTAGCCGCCGAGCGCCTTCGTGTGCGTGAACATCAGCATGACCGTCACGAAGTCGAAGGCGGTCGCCGCGAAGTTCCCGAACACGGTCATCGCGAAGGAGGCGCGGTACGCCATGGTCGAGCGGATCCACATCATGGCGATCAGCCCGTACGCGCTGAGCCCCGCCCGCAGCACGGCGAGACGACCGGACGAGCCGACCACACCGGACCAGCCAACCACCTCAGCCGCACCCACCCCAGACCCGCCAACCACCCCAGCCCTGCCCGACTCAACCGCCTCAGCCCCACCAGCCGCCCCGACCACTCCCGGCTCAGCCACCCTGCACCACCACCCTCCGCGTCGCGAGCGACTGGAGCAGCCGCCCCGCGCCGAGCAGCGCCACCGCCCAGCCGACCTGGAAGGCGTACGCCTCCACCAGCCCCCACCCCGTGTGCTTGCCGAGGAAGACATCCGCCGGCACCTGGAGCAGCGACGACCAGGGAAGCAGCCGTGCCACCTCGCCCAGCACGCCGGGGAACAGCGTCAGCGGCAGCAGCATCCCGGAGAAGAACAGGCCGGCCAGCGACGCGATGTGGGTCACGCCCGAGCCGTCCATCAGCCAGAACGCCGACAGCGCCACCAGATAGCGCACCCCGAAGCTCACGACCACGCCCAGCGCCACCGACACCAGAAAGGCGAGCCAGGTCAGCGGATTGACGGGCAGGACCAGGTCGAAGGCGAGCGCACCGAAAACCAGCGGGAGCAGGCCCCGCCCCAGGAAGTGGAAGGCCGCCCGGCCCAGGTCGCCCGCCAGCCACCACAGTTGGAGGTCGGCGGGGCGGTACAGGTCGATGGCGATGTCACCCGTACGGATGCGCTCGACCAGTTCGTCGCTGAAGCCACCGCCCAGCATCGCGCAGGTCATCAGCAGCACCTGGCCGAGCCACACATAGGTCAGCGCCTCGGACTGGTCGTAGCCGCCGAGCCGTGGGCGTTCGTCCCAGAGGGCTATATACGTGTACGCCACGATGAAACCGAAGACGGTGTTGGTGAACACCCCCGCCGCCGTCGCCGTCCGGTACGTCGCATAGCGCCGGAACCCACCCGCCGCCACGACCGCGTAGAGCCGCACGTCACGCCCCTCTCCGCAGCGGACACCAAAGCGCACGAGCCTACTCACCCACCCGGACGCCCGCGACCGATTTGGGAGCCGAGTTGTTCCAGGGGTGATCACCCGAAGAAGTGCACTATGGGTCGATCACGGTAATCGCCCGATACGACGCCGTTATGCCGGAGAGCGAATGCCGACCGCGTCCGAGGAGTCTCCACAGTCATGAGTGACGAGCCGCAGCAGCAGGGCTGGGAACCCCGCGACCCCACCGTCCCGGACGCCGCCCCCGCACCGCGGGACCCGAAGGCGCGCAAGGGCGGGAAGCGCCCCCGGCGCACCGGCTGGCGCCGCGCGCTGCCGACCTGGCGGATGACGCTCGGCGCGTTCCTGCTCCTCACACTCCTGCTGACCGGCGGCTTCGTCGCCGGCTACATGCTCGTCCACATCCCGCCCGCCAACGCCACCGCGACCGCGCAGTCCAACGAGTACCTCTACAGCGACGGCAGTCAGATCGCCCGCGACGGCGAGGTGAACCGCGAGAACGTCCGGCTCGCCCGGATCCCCAAGAGCATCCAGCACGCCGTACTCGCCGCCGAGGACCGCGACTTCTACACGGAGCGCGCCGTCGACCCCAAGGCGATGGTCCGCGCCGCCTGGAACACCGTGACCGGGAAGGGCAAGCAGTCCGGCTCCACCATCACCCAGCAATACGTCAAGAACTACTACCTGGGACAGGAGCAGACCGTCACCCGAAAGGTGAAGGAGTTCTTCATCGCGATCAAGCTCAACCGCGAGAAGAGCAAGGACGAGATCTTCGAGGGATACCTCAACACCAGCTTCTTCGGCCGCAACGCCTACGGCATCCAGGCCGCCGCGCGCGCCTACTACGGCAAGGACGTCGCCGCCCTCGACACCGCGCAGGGGGCCTATCTCGCCTCTCTGCTCAACGCCCCCAGCGCGTACGACGTCGCGACCCACCCCGAGAACAGGGCCGAGGCGCTCGCCCGCTGGCACTACGTGCTCGACGGCATGGTCAAGGAGAAGTGGCTCACCCACGCCGACCGCTCCCGCACGGCCTTCCCGCCACCGCACAAGGTCAGGCCCGCGATCGGTCTGTCCGGACAGCGCGGCTATGTCGTCCAGGCCGTCGAGGACTACCTCACCAGCAACGACATCATCGACGAGAACACCCTGGCGGGCGGCGGCTTCCGGATCACCACCACCCTGGAACGGTCGAAGCAGGACGCCTTCGTCCACGCCGTCGACGACCAGGTGATGTCCAAGCTGAACAGGGACGGGGGCATCGACAGGAACGTACGGGTCGGCGGAGCCGCCATCGAGCCGGCCACCGGCAAGGTCGTCGCGATGTACGGCGGCATCGACTACACCAAGCAGTACGTCAACAACGCCACCCGCCGCGACTACCAAGTGGGCTCCACCTTCAAACCGTTCGTCTTCACCGCCGCGGTCGAGCACGGCTCGGTGACGCAGGACGGCCTGCGGATCACCCCGAACACGATCTACGACGGCTCCGACAAGCGGCCCGTCCAGGGCTGGAGCGGCAGCGAGTACGCCCCCTCCAACGAGGACGACGCCGGGTACGGTCTCCTCACCGTCCGCGCCGCCACCGACAGCTCGGTCAACTCCGTGTACGCGCAGATGGCGGTGGACGTCGGCCCCGACAAGGTCAAGCAGACCGCGGTCGCCCTCGGTCTCCCCGCGTCCACCCCCGACCTCGGCGCCTACCCCTCGATCGCGCTCGGCCCCGCCACCGCGAGCGCCCTCGACATGGCCGAGGCGTACGCGACCCTCGCCAACCACGGCAGACACGGCACGTACAGCCTCGTCGAGAAGATGACCAAGGACGGCGCGGAGGTCGAACTCCCGGCGGTCGACATGAAGCAGGTCGTCAGCCGCGAGGCCGCCGACACCACCACCTCGATCCTGCGGAGCGTCGTCGAAGGCGGCTCCGGCACGGCCGCGCTGTCGGCCGGACGGGCAGCCGCCGGGAAGACCGGTACGGCGGAGGACGACAAGGCGGCCTGGTTCGCCGGCTACACGCCGGATCTCGCCACCGTCGTCACGGTGATGGGCCAGGACCCTGACACCGGAACGCAGATGCCGCTGTACGGGGCTATGGGAGTGGAGCGGGTCAACGGAGGCGGGGCGCCGGCGGAGATCTGGGGCCAGTTCACCAGGGACGCGCTCGAGGGCACCCCCGCCGAGGACTTCGATCTCCAGCTGGCGGAAGGCGCGGAGGAGATGCCGGCCCTGGACGAGCGCCCGGGTCCGCACGACCCCCACCACCCCGGCCGCAACGGCGGTGCGGAGGGCGGACAGGGCCCCGGCGGACAGGGGCCCGCCGCGCCCACGTCCGGCGGCGCGGCGCCGGGCGGCCCGACGACGGGCGGGCCGGTCACCGGCGGCCAGACACAGGGCGGTCCGATCAGCGGGGGCCCCGTCACGGCTGGCCAGACGCAGGGACCAACCACGGGCGGGCCCGCGACGGGCGGGTCACCGGCCGGGGGCGCGGACACGGGCGGGCCGGGCACCGGCGGCCTGACACCTGGAGCGCCCACGAGCGGTGGTACGACGAGCGCCGGGACGGAAGGGGCCGGCGGGCCCGGCGGGAGCGGAGGGCCGGGAGGGCCTGGGGGGCCTGGGGGGACCGGAGGGCCGGGAGGGTCGCCCGGGGGCGGGGACGGGTCGGGCCCGGGAGGTCGGCCTCCGGGCGCCTAGACGACAGGTCGCCGACGGCAGCCGGGGACCGCGGGCTGCCGACCGAGGGCCTCAGGCCTGAGCCCGCCCGACCGCAGACGCGGGCCGCAGCCAGGAGGGCCTGCCACCTTCACGCCGGGCCGCCCCGCCCACGCCCCGCCGGGTCGGCCCTCCAAAGCCCTGGCGCCCGTGCCCCCGTGCCCCCGTGCCCCCGCGGCTAGTGGCCCGAGGTCGCCTTCAGCCCCACCACGGCCACCAGCAGCAGACAGACGAAGAAGATCCGGGCGGCGGTCGCCGGCTCCCCCAGCACGACCATCCCCAGCACCGCCGCACCGGCCGCGCCGATACCGACCCACACGCCGTACGCCGTCCCGATCGGCAGCGTCTTGGCCGCGTGCGACAGCAACATCATCGAACCGACGATCCCGATACCGGTGAACACACTGGGCCACAGCCGGGTGAAACCGTCGGTGTACTTCATCCCGATCGACCAGCCGACTTCGAGCAGACCGGCGACAACGAGCAGAACCCAGGCCATGACGACACCTCCGAGAGACGGAACAACAGCGGTGCGTCGTCTTTGCGTCAGCCCGGTACGGCGCGTCTCGTCGGGGTCCCCCAAGGTAACAAAGGGCGCGGCAGCACAAAAAGGCCTGGTGACCATGGTCACCAGGCCTCAGGCCTTCCGGCCCGCCCTGCGGTAGATCTTCCAGCGGCCCTTCAGCGATCCACTGGAGATCCTCCGGAGAATCCTTCAGTGATCTCCCCCAGAGACCTCCTCCAGAGACCTCCTCTAGAGATACAGACCGGTCGAGTCCTCGGATCCCTGGAACCGGTCGGCGGCGACAGCGTGCAGATCGCGCTCCCGCATCAGTACGTACGCCACGCCCCGGACCTCGACCTCGGCGCGGTCCTCGGGGTCGTACAGCACACGGTCCCCGGTCTCGACCGTCCGCACGTTCTGGCCGACCGCGACCACCTCGGCCCAGGCCAGCCGTCGCCCGACGGCGGCGGTCGCCGGAATCAGGATCCCGCCGCCGGAGCGCCGCTCACCCTCAGGGGAGTCGGTCCTGACCAGCACACGGTCATGGAGCATCCGGATGGGCAGCTTGTCGTGGGTGTTCTCGCTCACGCCACGAACTTACACGCCCGACGGGTCATGCTCCGGTCAGCCCTTGCGCTTGCGGGAGGGCTTACGGGACGGCTTGCGGGAAGAGAGAGCCAGCGCACCGACGATCCCGACCACGACCAGGGCCACGGGAACGACGCGCTCCAGACGGGGGGCGCCGTCCTCGTGCGTGAAGCGGGCCTTCACATCGGAGAGGGTCCGGTTCACGGCGACGAACGCCCGGCCGGCGGTCTGGTCGACGGTCGAGGCCACCCGGGCCTTGGCGTCCCCGATGATCGTCTTCGGGTGCACCCGCACACCGATCTCGTCGAGGGTGACGGCGAGCTGCTCGCGCCGACGGACGATGTCCGCCTCGATCTGCGCAGGGGTCCTGGCTTCCGACACTGCGCTGCCTCCGGTCGTCGCTTCGGTCTCTGAACGGTCTCTTGTGGACAGTCTGTCAGCTCGGTGGCCCGCAGGTTGTCACAGACCCCCATTAGGCTCGTGCGGCGTACGTGCGAATCCCTGAGGAGAGTCATGAGCGAGCGACTGCAGCCCGGCGACACCGCCCCCGCCTTCACCCTTCCCGACGCGGACGGCAACGACGTCTCGCTCGCGGACCACAAGGGCCGCAAGGTCATCGTCTACTTCTACCCGGCGGCGCTCACCCCGGGCTGCACGAAGCAGGCCTGCGACTTCACGGACAACCTGGAGCTGCTGGCGGGCGCGGGGTACGACGTGATCGGCGTGTCCCCGGACAAGCCGGAGAAGCTGGCGAAGTTCCGTGAGAAGGAGTCCCTGAAGGTCACGCTGGTCGGCGACCCGTCGAAGGCGACGCTGGAGGCGTACGGCGCGTTCGGCGAGAAGAAGTTGTACGGGAAGACGGTGACGGGCGTGATCCGCTCGACGATCGTGGTCGACGAGGAGGGCAAGGTCGAGCGCGCGCTGTACAACGTGAAGGCGACCGGCCACGTGGCCAAGATCATCAAGGACCTGGGCGTCTGACCCACCGCCTCCCGGGCCCCGGCCCGGGGTTCCATCCCTCCGGAAGGGCCTCCACCGCCGAGCGGGGGAGGCCCTTCCGCATGCCGGACGTGACCATCCGATATTCGGTTCGTTACTCCGTGCGAGGTCGCGAACAGGCGACCGGACGGAGGGGGCCGAATGGCGGGGCGGTACACGCGAGACGTATTGGAAGAGGCAGCACGCGAAACGCGACACTTGGACGACGCGGTTCGTTGGTGCGGCGGGTGCCCAACGCCCGGCAGCAGACGCTATCTGCGGCAGAAGATGGCCGAGGCAGGCATCGACATCACCCACTTCACGACACATAGGGTCCGGCACACCGAGGAACGCCTGCGCGCGGCCGTGGCTGTGTCGAGCAACATCAAGGAAGTCGTTCACCACCTGGGCATCAGTCAGGTCGGCGGCAACCAGAGTCACATCGCCCGTCGGATTGCCGCGCTCGGGATCGACACCTCTCACTTCAGGCGAACTCGTCGAGGTCGCCCAAAGGGCTCTCTAGGGAGCCCCCTCTGCCTGCGGGACCCCGCGGAGGGCAGGCTGCCCGGGCACCGCCTGCGTCGCGAACTCCTCCTCAACGGGGTCGAGGAAACCTGCGCGATGTGCGGGACAGGACCGGAATGGAACGGAAAGCCACTCACGCTTGAGGTGGATCACACCAACGGTGACTGGTGGGACAACCGACTCGAGAACCTCCGGCTTCTGTGCCCCAACTGCCACGCTGTCACGGACAATTACCGCGGTCGCAAGCGCCGGGGCCTGGCATGACATCCCCCACCTACACCCGCGACCTGCTCGCCCGCGCTGCGGCGGAGTCCACCAGTCTGGTCGACATGATGCGGAAGCTGGGCGCGCCTTTGAGCGGTGGCCGGCGTCACTATCTCGACAAGCGCCTCAGGCACTACGGCATCGATACCTCGCACTTCCGGCAGGAGGCACTTCCGGAGCGGCCGCGCCGTTCGTTCTCGAAGGAACTGCTCGCGAAAGCCGCCGCCCAGGCGCACAGTGTCCGCGAGGTGATCGAGTTCATGGGCTTCTCCCCGGACGACTGCCCGTACGGACACGTCCGGAGGAGGCTCGATCACTTCGAGATCGACACGTCGCACTTCCTCCGCGGGCGCGGGTACGGTCCAGGGATCCTGCCGCGCGAGGCACTTGCTTCCGCAGTGGCGTCCTCGCGGAGCCTGGCCAGTGTGCTCAAGCAGCTCGGCATGACCGACAACGGCACGAACCGGGCTCGCGTGAAGCGCAGTGTGGTGGCCCACGGCCTCGATGCCGGACATTTCGTCGGCCAGGCCCACCGTCGCGGCGTTCCTTCCGAGAGCCGTAAGTCCGCTGACGAGGTCCTGGTCCTTTTGGAGCTGGGCTCTCCCCGCACCAAGACCACGCAGCTGCGCCGCGCCCTCGACGAACGGCGCGTTCCGCACACGTGCGAAGCCTGCGGAGTCGGCGACACCTGGCAGGGCAGACGCCTCGTCCTGGAGGTCGATCACATCAACGGCGACCGTCTCGACAACCGCGTCGAGAACCTTCGGTATCTGTGCCCGTCGTGTCACAGCCAAACCCGCACCTTCTCGAAACGCCGCTCGGAGGCGCAGTACAGTGGGCGGCGCGGGTCCGTACCCCAGCTGGCCAAGAGGGCGCCGGTTTAGGTCCGGTGTGTCGTGGGTTCGAGTCCCACCGGGCCCACCGTGCCCGAGGGCGCGACGCCGGCGTGGTGTCGCGCCCTCCGGCTTGTGCGGGTGTCAGCCCAGGAGTTCGCGCACCACCGGCACCAGCGCCCTGAACGCCTCCCCCCGGTGGCTGATCGCGTTCTTCTCGTCCGACGTCAGTTGCGCGCACGTCACGTCGTAACCCTCCGGCTGGAGGATCGGGTCGTAGCCGAAGCCGTTCGCGCCGACCGGCTCCTGGCGCAGGACGCCCCGCAGGCGGCCCTCGACCACCCTTTCCGTGCCGTCCGGGAGGGCCAGGGCCGCCGCGCACGCGAAGTGGGCGCCGCGGTGTTCGGGGGCGATGTCGGCGAGTTGGGCCAGGAGGAGGTCGAGGTTGGCGCGGTCGTTGCCGTGGGCGCCGGACCAGCGGGCGGAGAAGATGCCGGGGGCGCCGCCGAGGACGTCGACGCACAGGCCCGAGTCGTCGGCGACGGCCGGGAGGCCGGTGGCGCGGGCGAGGGTGTGGGCCTTGAGGAGGGCGTTCTCGGCGAAGGTGACGCCGGTTTCCTTGACGTCGGGGATCTCCGGGAAGGCGTCCGCGCCGACGAGCTCATGGGTGAGTCCTGCGTCGGCGAGGATCGCGTGGAGTTCGGTGATCTTTCCGGGGTTGCGGGTGGCGAGGATCAGACGGGTCATGCGCCGATTATCCGGGAGTGCAGACCTTGCCGATCTCGGTGGCCGCGTCGGTGACCGGCTTGAGGTCGGGGGTGTTGTCACCGTTCTTGACGGCGGTGCGGACGCTCTCGACGCCCTTGCCGAGGTCGTCGACGGCCTTCGACAGGTCGGCGTTGTCGGTGGTGTTCTTGAGGTTGCCCAGCTCGGTGGTGATGTCGTTGAGGGCTTCGTTGAGCTGCGTGGGGTCGTTGGAGGCGTTGGAGACGGCCTGTTGGAGCTTGTCGACGCTGGTGGCTATGGCGTCCGCGGTCTGGACGCAGTCCATGGCCTTGTCGAGGGCGCCGCAGCCGACGGCGCCGGTGAGGGCGAGTACGACTGTGGCGGCGGCGAGTGCTGCGGTACGGCGACGGCGCATGGGACGGGTCCTCCCCCAGGAGTGCACGGATGTACGGACGCGCGGCAGTGCGCGGGTGTACGGACGGGCGTACGGTTCGACCCGTACGCCCGTGTCGTGTGGGACGCCGCGGCGGGCGTCCGTGGTTGCTACAGGGTGGTGTCGAGCGCCTTGCGCTGGATCTCCGCGAGGTCCGCGCAGCCGCCGGTGGCCAGGTCGAGGAGCGCGTTGAGCTCCTTGCGGTCGAAGGGCTCGGCCTCGGCGGTGCCCTGGACCTCGACGAAGCGGCCGTCGCCGGTGACGACGACGTTCATGTCGGTCTCGGCGCGGACGTCCTCCTCGTAGCAGAGGTCGAGCAGCGGGGTGCCGTCGACGATGCCGACGGAGACGGCTGCGACGGTGCCGGTGAGGGGCTTGCGGCCGGCCTTGACGAGCTTCTTGCCCTGGGCCCAGGCGACGGCGTCGGCGAGGGCGACGTAGGCGCCGGTGATGGCGGCGGTGCGGGTGCCGCCGTCGGCCTGGAGGACGTCGCAGTCGAGGACGATGGTGTTCTCGCCGAGGGCCTTGTAGTCGATGACGGCGCGCAGGGAGCGGCCGATCAGCCGGCTGATCTCGTGGGTGCGGCCGCCGATCTTGCCGCGGACGGATTCGCGGTCGCCCCGGGTGTTGGTGGAGCGGGGCAGCATCGAGTACTCGGCGGTGACCCAGCCTTCGCCGCTGCCCTTGCGCCAGCGCGGGACGCCTTCGGTGACGGAGGCGGTGCAGAAGACCTTGGTGTCGCCGAAGGAGATGAGGACGGAGCCCTCGGCGTGCTTGCTCCATCCGCGTTCGATGGTGACCGGGCGGAGCTGTTCGGGGGTGCGGCCGTCGATTCGAGACATGGTGCTGAGCCTAGTCGTAGGTACGCGAAGGGCCCGTCCCGGTGTCGGGGCGGGCCCTTCGGGGAGGTGCGCTGGGTCAGCTCACATCATGTCTTCGATGTCGGCGGCGATGGGGTCCGCGTCGGTGCCGATGACGACCTGGATCGCGGTGCCCATCTTGACGACGCCGTGGGCGCCTGCGGCCTTCAGCGCGGCTTCGTCGACCTTGCCGGGGTCGATGACCTCGGTGCGGAGGCGGGTGATGCAGCCCTCGACCTCTTCGATGTTGTCGATGCCGCCGAGACCGGCGACGATCTTCTCAGCCTTGCTGGCCATGTCTTTCTCCCTGTCCTTCGAAGCGCAGTCAAAGAGCGCAGTCTCGGCGCACCGTAGGCCGCTTTGTCACGGTAACGCACGGTTGGCCCATCTTCGCGAGCGGTATTCCAGGGCGTCCCGAATGATGACGATCACCGGAGTCCTGCCCGCGGCCGGGCTCCGAGAGCCTACCGCAACTGGTCTACACCAGTTGCCACGCCGGCCAGACTGGCTTGTTCCGGGAGGATGCAATGAGTTCCGAGAGCACCGCCGCCGTGCCGGAGAAGAGGTGGTGGCAGGGCCTGTTCCAGGGGCTGCAGAAGATGGGCCGCAGCCTGCAGCTCCCCATCGCCGTCCTGCCGGCCGCCGGCATCCTCAACCGGCTCGGCCAGCCGGACGTCTTCGGCAAGGACGGGCTCGGCTGGACCGACGTCGCGAAGGTGATGGCGGGCGCCGGTGGGGCGCTCCTCGACGCCGACCTCGGGCTGCCCCTGCTGTTCTGCATCGGTGTCGCGATCGGCATGGCGAAGAAGGCGGACGGTTCCACCGCCCTCGCGGCCGTGGCGGGATTCCTTGTCTACCGCGGTGTTCTGCACGCCTTCCCCAAGGACTGCCCGGAGGGCACGAAGGACGTCGGGGGCGGCTGTCTGGGACAGGCGGACACTTTCGCCGGGTACACGTACCAGAACCCGGGCGTCTTCGGCGGCATCATCATGGGCCTGCTCGCGGCCTGGTTCTGGCAGCGCTACCACCGGGTGAAGCTGGTGGACTGGCTCGGATTCTTCAACGGCCGCCGACTCGTCCCGATCATCATGTCCTTCGTCGCCATCGCCTTCGCCGCGCTCTGCCTGTGGATCTGGCCGCCGGTCGGCGACGCGCTGGAGAGCTTCAGCGACTGGCTCGTGGGCCTCGGGGCGTGGGGCGCCGGAGTCTTCGGCGTCGCCAACCGCGCGCTTCTCGTCATCGGGCTCCACCAATTCCTCAACGTGCCGGTGTGGTTCCAGTTCGGCAGCTACACCAAGCCGGACGGCCAGGTCGTCCACGGTGACATCAACATGTTCCTGGCGGGCGACCCGAACGCGGGCCAGTTCACCACCGGCTTCTTCCCGATCATGATGTTCGCCCTTCCCGCGGCCGCGCTCGCGATCGCCCACTGCGCCAGGCCGCACCGGCGCAAGGAGGTCAGCGGCATGATGCTCTCGGTCGGCCTGACCTCGTTCGTCACCGGCATCACCGAGCCGATCGAGTACTCGTTCCTCTTCATCGCCCCGGTCCTGTACGCGATCCACGCGGTACTGACGGGCGTCTCGATGGCGGTGACCTGGGCGTTCGGGGTCAAGGACGGTTTCAGCTTCTCGGCCGGCCTGATCGACTACGTCATCAACTGGGGCCTTGCCACGAAGCCCTGGCTGATCATTCCGATCGGCCTCGCCTTCGCCGTCGTCTACTACGCGATCTTCAGGTTCGCGATCACCAAGTTCGATCTCCCGACGCCGGGACGCGAGCCGCCGGAGGTGGAGCAGGAGGCGGAGCGGGACGTCACGAAGGCGTAGTCCCGGCCGGGCGCGAGCCCCTGCGAAAGGCGACGGAAAGGCCCCCGGACCGACCGGTCCGGGGGCCTTTCCGCATGCCCCGGCGGCCGGGTTCCGCATGCCCCTGGGGCCGGGCACGGGGCGTGAAGAACGGGTGACGGATTTGAAGGTTCCTTATCTAAGTCTCACGTGCTAAAACTGGTCTACACCACTCATTGGTGTAGACCACGCGGTCCAGTCCACCGCGTTCTTCTGAGACGCCGCCGTCCCCCGTAGATCATGCCCCGGGCGGCGCCTTGCCTACTGGAGGAAGTTGATGAGTACGGCCACCGCCCAGGCCGCCGCACCCGCCAAGAAGCGGGGATCCGGCCTGTTCCAGGGCCTGCAGAAGGTCGGTCGCAGCCTGCAGCTGCCGATCGCCGTCCTGCCGGCCGCGGGTATTCTGCTCCGTCTCGGCCAGCCCGATGTGTTCGGCAAGGACGGTCTCGGCTGGGACAAGGTCGCGTCCGTCTTCGCCACCGCCGGCGGCGCGGTCTTCGACAACCTGCCGCTGCTGTTCTGCATAGGCGTGGCCATCGGCTTCGCCAAGAAGGCCGACGGCTCCACCGCTCTCGCGGCCCTCGTCGGGTTCCTGGTCTACAGCAACGTCCTCAAGGCCTTCCCGGTCTCCGAGGCCGTCATCCAGGCCGGTGAGGACACCCCCGCCAAGTTCAACAACCCCGGTGTCCTCGGCGGCATCATCATGGGCCTGATCGCGGCGGTGCTGTGGCAGAAGTACCACCGCACCAAGCTGGTGGACTGGCTCGGCTTCTTCAACGGCCGCCGGTTGGTCCCGATCATCATGGCCTTCGTCGGCACCCTCGTCGGCGTGGTGTTCGGCCTGGTCTGGGAGCCCATCGGCAACGGCATCAGCAGCTTCGGCGAGTGGATGACCGGTCTCGGCGCCGTCGGCGCGGGTCTGTTCGGCCTGATCAACCGCGCGCTGATCCCGGTCGGCATGCACCAGTTCGTGAACACGGTCTCCTGGTTCCAGCTCGGTGACTTCACCGACGCCGCGGGCAAGGTCGTCCACGGCGACCTGAACCGCTTCTTCGCCCACGACCCGACCGCCGGCCAGTTCATGTCGGGCTTCTTCCCGATCATGATGTTCGGTCTCCCGGCCGCCGCGCTCGCCATCGCGCACGCCGCCCGCCCCGAGCGCCGCAAGGCCGTGATGGGCATGATGGTGTCGCTCGCGCTGACCTCCTTCGTCACCGGTATCACCGAGCCGATCGAGTTCACGTTCATGTTCATCGCGCCGCTCCTGTACGTGATCCACGCGGTGCTGACCGCCGTCTCGATGGCCGTCACCTGGGCGCTGGGGGTCCACGCCGGCTTCACCTTCTCCGCCGGCTTCATCGACTACGCCCTGAACTGGAACCTGGCCACCAAGCCGTGGCTGATCGTCCCGATCGGCCTCGTCTTCGCCGCCATCTACTACGCGGTCTTCCGCTTCGCGATCACCAAGTTCAACCTCCCCACCCCGGGTCGCGAGCCCGAGGAGGAGATCGAGGACCTCACCAAGGCGTGAGTCCCCGAGAGCGACGGGAAGGCCCCGGAACCGTACGGTTCCGGGGCCTTCCCCATGCTCGGGGCCGCGCTCAGATCTCGTACACCGCGCCCGGGTACGCCAGCTCCGCCGGCCCCCCGTATACCGCCCGCGCGTCGGCCAGGTTCTGGGCACCGTCCGTCCACGGCGGGATGTGGGTCAGCACCAGACGGCCGACGTCCGCGCGACGCGCGTGCGCGCCGGCCTCGCGGCCGTTGAGGTGGAGCGCCGGGATGTCTTCCTTGCCATGGGTGAAGGACGCCTCGCAGAGGAAGAGGTCGCTCCCGGCGGCCAGTTCGTGCAGCGCGTCGCAGACGCCGGTGTCGCCGGAGTAGGTGAGCGCCTTCCCGCCGTGCTCGATCCGGATGCCGTACGCCTCGACCGGGTGGCAGACCTTCTCCGTACGGACCTGGAAGGGTCCGATGTCGAAGGTGCCGGACTTCAGGGAGTGGAAGGCGAAGACCTCGCTCATCGAGGTGGGCGAGGGGGTGTCCGCGTACGCCGTGGTCAGGCGCTGTTCGGCGCCTTCCGGGGCGTAGACCGGGAGCGCGTCGCAGCGGCCGCCCTCGTGGCGGTAGTACCGGGCCACGAAGTAGCCGCACATGTCGATGCAGTGATCGGCGTGCAGATGGCTGAGGAAGATGGCATCGAGGTCGTACAGACCGATGTGGCGCTGCAGCTCGCCCAGGGCGCCGTTGCCCATGTCGAGGAGCAGCCGGAAGCCGTCGGCCTCTACGAGGTAGCTCGAACAGGCCGATTCCGCGGACGGGAACGACCCGGAGCAGCCGACGACGGTGAGCTTCATGGAGCGTGAACCTCCGTGGACGGGAGCGGGGCGGGCGCTGGGGAGGGAGGTCGTGCGATCTGTCGAGCGTAAGGCGCGGCGGGGTCGGCCGCTCCTCCGTGGTGGCCCGTTGTGGGGGAACTCACCTGCGCTGTCACCGGTTCGGATGGACCCGGGGCCCGCGCGGGGCGGGCGGGCGTGGCGCGGCGCGCGCCGGTAACGTCCTGGGGTATGGACACGTCCTGGTGGCCGGCGCTGGCCGGGGTGGTGGTGATCGCACTGGTGGTCGCGGTCGCCGACGGCCGTCGGCGCGGTGACCGGCGTTCCGGAAGCCGCTCGTCCCGCGGCCGCCCTTCGGGGGGCCGGCGTCCGGAGGAGGTGACCCGGCCGCCCGGAAAGCCCTCGGGCCCGCGGCGCGAGCCCGCGCGGACGCCCCGGCCGGGGGAGATCTGGTGGGCGCGGGTGCCGTATGAGGACGGGCCCGGCGCGAAGGACCGGCCCTGTCTGGTGATGGCCGTACGGGGTGACAGCGCCCTCGTCGCCAAGATCACCAGCAAGTACCACGACGAGCGGCGCGGGGTGGTCGCCCTGCCGCCTGGGTCGGTGGGCGACACGCGGGGGCGGGCGAGCTTCCTGGAGACGGACGAGCTGCGGGACGTTCCGGTGTGGGAGTTCCGCAGGCGGGCAGGGGTGGTGGACCCGGTGGTCTGGGACCAGGTCCGCCACCTCGCCTCGTAGCGCGCTCGTGCCCGTGGGGTGTTACGCCCAGAGCTGGCCCTGCAGCGTCTCGATGGCCTCTTCCGTGGTGGCGGCGGTGTAGACGCCGGTGGAGAGGTACTTCCAGCCGCCGTCGGCCACGACGAAGACGATGTCGGCGCTCTCGCCGGCCTTGACGGCCTTGTTGCCGACGCCGATCGCGGCGTGCAGCGCCGCGCCTGTGGAGACGCCCGCGAAGATGCCCTCCTGCTGGAGCAGTTCCCGGGTGCGGGTCACCGCGTCGGCCGAGCCGACCGAGAAGCGGGTGGTGAGGACGGAGGCGTCGTACAGCTCGGGCACGAAGCCCTCGTCCAGATTGCGCAGGCCGTAGACGAGGTCGTCGTAGCGCGGCTCGGCGGCGACGATCCTGACGTCCGGCTTGTGCTCGCGCAGATAGCGGCCGACGCCCATGAGGGTGCCGGTGGTGCCGAGGCCCGCGACGAAGTGCGTGATGGACGGGAGGTCGGTGAGGATCTCCGGTCCGGTGGTGGCGTAGTGGGCTCCCGCGTTGTCGGGGTTCCCGTACTGGTAGAGCATCACCCAGCTGGGGTTCTGCTCGGCCAGCTCCTTGGCGACGCGGACGGCCGTGTTGGAGCCGCCGGCGGCGGGGCTGGAGATGATCTCGGCGCCCCACATGGCGAGCAGCTGGCGGCGCTCCTCGCTGGTGTTCTCCGGCATGACGCAGACGATCTTGTAGCCCTTGAGCTTCGCCGCCATGGCCAGGGAGATCCCCGTGTTGCCCGACGTCGGTTCGAGGATCGTGCAGCCCGGCGTCAGCCGGCCCGACTTCTCCGCCTGCTCGATCATGTGCAGGGCGGGGCGGTCCTTGACCGAGCCGGTCGGGTTGCGGTCCTCCAGCTTGGCCCAGATACGGACGTTGTCCGAGGGGGACAGCCGGGGGAGGCGGACCAGGGGCGTGTTGCCGACGGCCGCCAGCGGGGAGTCGTAGCGCATGTCAGACCATGCCGCCGGCCACGGCCGGGAGGATCGTGACGTTGTCGCCGTCGGTGAGCTTGGTGTTGATGCCGTCCAGGAAGCGGACGTCCTCGTCGTTCAGGTAGACGTTGACGAAGCGGCGCAGCTGCTCGCCGTTGGCCTTGTCGATGAGGCGGTCCCGGATGCCCGCGTGGCGGGTCTCGAGGTCGGCGAAGAGCTCGGCGATGGTCTCACCGCTGCCGTCGACGGCCTTGGCGCCGTCGGTGTACGTGCGGAGGATGGTCGGAATGCGGACCTCGATGGCCATGACGTGGGCTCCTGTCGGGAGTGGCGTGAAGGGCGCGCGGCTCTTTGCCCCCCGCGCGGGTGGGGTGGTGCTCGGGCTGCTGTGCTGAAGGGCCGGGGGTCAGATCGCGGCGCGGGACGGACACATCGCGCTGGCGAGGCGGCACAGGTCGACGTGCAGCCGCGATGCTCCCCATCCGAAGGCTCCCAAAAGGAGAGTGGAGGCGGAGCGCAGCGTAGCGAGCAGCGGGCTGCTCGGCGTCTGTTCGCTCACGTCGTGGGAAACCATGGGCTCATCGTATCGATTCCCGGTCCGGGTTCCGGAATGTGATCTCACATGCCGGAAGAGAAGCGTTCAACAGATGGACCCGCGTCGGGCCGGAGGCGGGCGGCGCACCGCCCGCCCCGGGGGCCTGACCTCGGCCGGGAGGCGCCGCTACGCCTCGACGACCTCGACCTCTTCCTCGGTGATCACACCGTCCACGATCCGGTACGAGCGGAACTGGAAGGGGCCCGTGCCGTCGGCGTCCGCCGTGGAGACCAGGACGTAGTGCGCGCCGGGCTCGTTCGCGTACGAGACGTCCGTGCGGGAGGGGTAGGCCTCCGTCGCCGTGTGCGAGTGGTAGATGATCACCGGCTCTTCGTCGCGGTCGTCCATCTCGCGGTACAGCTTCAGCAGGTCGCCGGAGTCGAACTCGTAGAAGGTGGGCGAGCGGGCGGCGTTCAGCATCGGGATGAAGCGCTCGGGGCGGCCGGTGCCCGCCGGGCCCGCGACCACGCCGCAGGCCTCGTCGGGGTGGTCCGCGCGGGAGTGCTCGACGATCTGGTCGTACAGGGCGCGGGTGATGGTCAGCATGTCCGACAGGATAAGCAAAGGGGCCGTCCCGTACCGAGGAGTGGTACGGGACGGCCCGAATGCTGGACAGCGCCCAGAAGCGCGCCGTGCGGCGGGGCTACGGAGCCGGGCGCTAGGAGCGCTTGGCGAAGGCCGCGCCCTCCGGGTTGCGGGACTTCAGCACCAGGTACGAGACGCCGAGGATCAGGCCCCACAGCGGCGCGCAGTACAGCGAGATCCGCGCGTCCTTGTCGATGCCCATCATCACGATGACCATGCCGATGAACAGCAGGGCGAACCAGCTGGTCCAGGGGGCGCCGGGCGCCTTGAACTCGGACTCGGGCAGCTCGCCGCGGTTGGCCTTGGCGCGGTAGCGGATCTGGCAGACCAGGATCATGATCCAGGCCCACATGCCGGAGATGGTCGCGAAGGAGACGACGTAGTTGAACGCCTCGCCCGGCCACTGGTAGTTGATCCAGACGCCGACGAGCATCAGCAGGGCCGAGAAGGTGGTGCCGACGAGCGGGGTGCCGCTCTTCGTCAGCTTGGTGAAGATCTTCGGGCCCTGGCTGTTGAGCGCCAGGTCACGCAGCATGCGGCCGGTGGAGTACATGCCGGAGTTGCAGGACGACAGCGCCGCGGTCAGCACCACGAAGTTGACGATGCCGGCGCCGGCGGCGAGGCCCATCTTCTCGAAGGCCGCCACGAAGGGGCTGATGCCGGGCTGGAAGGAGGTCCACGGGACGACCGACAGGATCATGATCAGCGCGCCGACGTAGAAGACGGCGATCCGCCACGGCACGGTGTTGATGGCCTTGGGCAGGACGGTCTTCGGGTCCTTGGACTCACCGGCGGTGACGCCGACCAGCTCGACCGCGAGGAACGCGAACATCACGATCTGCAGGGTCATCAGCGTGCCGCCGATGCCCTTGGGGAAGAAGCCGCCGTCGGCCCACAGGTGGGTGACGGACGCGGTGTCCCCGGCGTCGGAGAAGCCGATGGTGAGGATGCCGGCGCAGATGAGGATCATGCCGATGATCGCGGTGACCTTGACCATCGAGAACCAGAACTCGAGCTCACCGAAGAGCTTCACGGAGATCAGGTTCGCGCCGTAGAGGATGACCGTGAAGATCAGCGCCGACACCCATTGGGGAATGTCGAACCAGTACGTCATGTACGTGGCGGCCGCGGTGACCTCGGTGATGCCGGTGACGACCCAGAAGAGCCAGTACGTCCAGCCGGTGACGAACCCCGCGAAGGGGCCGACGAACTCACGGGCGTACTCCGAGAAGGAGCCCGACACGGGGCGGTACATGAGCAGCTCGCCCAGCGCCCGCATGATGAAGAAGATGACCAGGCCCGCGATGGCGTAGGCCAGGATGAGGCTCGGGCCGGCCTTCGCGATGGCCTTGCCCGCGCCGAGGAAGAGGCCGGTGCCGATGGCGCCGCCGATCGCGATCATCTGGATCTGGCGTGCGCCGAGGCCCCGCTGATAACCCTCGCCGGCGGACTCGCTGGCCTCATTGCCGTCGTGCTGCTTGTCGACCTGCACTGAGGTCATGGTGGTGCGCCTTTCTCCATGCTGACCCGCGCCGACTGCTGCGGCTGCGGATCAGGTCCTGATCCCCCCGGATACGGATGGAGTGCTACCGGCGGTCAGCCGGTCAAAGCGCCCCCGGGAACAGGGGTGGCGTCCCCGGGCGGTCGTGAAGATTTATCACGACGGAAACAGTGATCGACGCGGGCGATTGTGGCGCACACCACAATCAGAACCGGACAAAAGGAATATCGGCGGGTCAACTAGGGCGCTTGGGTGACGCGATCGTTATCCGGATTTGAGTGTCCGTTGAGCGAACACCGGCGGATGATCACATGTCGGGACTTCGCCAGGTCCGGTCGGGGCGCGGCGCCGGGCCGGCGTCGGAGCGCGAGCCGGGCCGGCGTCGGGTCACGCACCGGGTCCGGCGTCAGGGCATCAGCGTTTCGACGAGCGTCTCCTGCAGTGCGCCCAGCCAGAGGTAGGCCATCACCATCGGCTTGCGGGGATCGGAGTCGGGCAGCCGGTAGAGGTCGCCGGTCTCGTCCTCGTCCGTGACCTCCAGGCGGGTTCCGATGGTCAGCCGGAGGTCGTTGAGGGCGCCCAGCCACTGACGGGACTCGTCGGAGGTCAGCTTGAGGATCGCCCCGCCCTCCCCGACGGCGGAGAGCCCGTCCAGGCTCCGTACGACGGCGAGGGCGTCCTCGCGCTTGCGGGCGCGCAGATCGTTCTCCGTGAAGCGCCGGAACTCGGCGGCGGCCGCGCGCAGTTCCTCGTCGTCGTCCGCGTAGGCGTCGGGAAACAGCCTGGCCAGTGCCGGGTCGGAGGGGGGCTCGCTGGGCCCTTCGGCGAACAGCGCGGCCAGCGGGTCCTCCCCCTTGGCCGGCTCGTCGCCGGGCCCGATCAGCTCCATGAGCTGGACGGCCAGCGAACGGAGGATGGAGATCTCGACCTCGTCGAGCGCGACGGCTGCGCCGCCGCCCGGCAGCGCCTCGAAGTGCCCGGCCATCAGCCGCGGTCCTGCGACATCGTCGCCCACAGCCCGTACCCGTGCATCGCCTGCACGTCCCGCTCCATCTCCTCGCGGCTGCCGCTGGAGACCGCCGCGCGGCCCTTGTGGTGCACGTCGAGCATCAGTTTGTGTGCCTTGTCCTTGGAGTAGCCGAAGTACGCCTGGAAGACGTAGGTCACATAGCTCATCAGATTGACCGGATCGTTGTGCACGATCGTCACCCAGGGCACGTCGGGTTCCACGACGGGGAGGCTCTCCTCCGCCGATTCCGGACGTTCGATCTCAACCGGTGCGACACTCACTTACCCCATGCTGCCACCCAGGGAGGGCCCCCGCACAAACGGGCCCCTAGAAATCGTCACTCTGACGAGTATTCGGGGTAGCATCCGGCCTATGAACACTGCGGACCTCGGGCTGCCGGTGGACGTGCCATCGACAGCGCTCTTCACCGACCAGTACGAGCTGACGATGCTCCAGGCGGCCTTGCGCGGCGGCACGGCCGACCGCCGTTCCGTCTTCGAGGTCTTCACCCGGCGGCTGCCCGAGGGGCGGCGCTACGGCGTCGTGGCCGGCATCGGCCGGGTGCTGGACGCCGTGGAGAACTTCCGCTTCGACGCGGGCGTCCTGGGCTTCCTGCGCGAGCGCGGGATCGTCGACGAACCGACACTCCAATGGCTCGCGTCCTACCGGTTCACCGGGGACATCTGGGGCTACCCCGAGGGCGAGGTGTACTTCCCCGGCTCGCCCCTCCTGCGGGTCGAGGGCTCCTTCGCCGAGTGCGTGCTCCTGGAGACCGTGGTCCTCTCGATCCTCAACCACGACTCGGCGATCGCCGCGGCCGCGTCCCGGATGTCCGCCGCGGCGGGCGGTCGGCGGCTCATCGAGATGGGCGCCCGGCGCACCCACGAGCTGGCCGCGGTGGCCTCCGCCCGCGCCGCGTACGTCGGCGGCTTCGACTCCACCTCCGACCTGGCCGCCGGCTTCCGCTACTCCATTCCGACCGTCGGAACCTCCGCCCACGCCTTCACCCTGCTGCACGACAGCGAGCGCGACGCGTTCCAGGCCCAGATCGACTCCCTCGGCAGCGGTACGACCCTGCTCGTCGACACCTACGACGTGGCCGAGGCCGTGCGGACCGCGGTGGAGATCGCCGGGCCCGGCCTCGGAGCCGTCCGCATCGACTCGGGTGACCTGCTGCTCGTCGCGCACCGGGTGCGCCAGCAGCTCGACGAGCTCGGCGCCACCGGGACCAGGATCGTGGTGACCTCGGACCTGGACGAGTACGCCATCGCCTCGCTGGCCGCCGCCCCGGTGGACGCCTA
Source organism: Streptomyces sp. NPDC038280 (assembly GCF_055600045.1). Taxonomy (NCBI): domain Bacteria; kingdom Bacillati; phylum Actinomycetota; class Actinomycetes; order Kitasatosporales; family Streptomycetaceae; genus Streptomyces; species Streptomyces sp. NPDC038280. The sequence continues at coordinate 111,719 of NZ_JBVJYZ010000013.1, read as the reverse complement.
CGGAGTGGGCACCCAGCTCGTCACCGGCAGCGGCCACCCCACGTGCTCGATGGTCTACAAGCTGGTCGCCCGCGCCCAGTCCGCCGACCCCAAGGCCCCGCTTCACCCGGTGGCCAAGAAGTCGCTGGGCGGCAAGGCGTCCGTCGGCGGCCGCAAGTGGGCCGCCCGCCGGGTGGACGCGGAGGGCGTGGCCGAGGCGGAGGTCATCGGAACCGGACCGGTCCCGACCGAGCTCGCGGACCGGCAGCTGCTGGTGGAGCTGGTCAAGGGCGGCGAGATAGTGGCCCGCGAACCGCTGGACGCGGCGCGGGAGCGGCACATCGCCGTACGGGCCGGGCTGCCGCTGTCGGCGATCCAGCTGTCGCGCGGCGAGCCCGTGATCCCGACCGAGTACATCTGAGGCGGACGGCCGAGGGCAGCCGCGGCCGCTCCGGAACGCACGGGCACGCGCGGAACACACGGGAACGCGCGGATGAGTGTGGGGAGCAGGCTCATGCCCCCTCCCGCACCGACCGTGAAGTCTCTAGGCTCGTTCTCATCCTCCGACCACCGCTCACCCCCACCGAAGGACACCCGTCATGCACCGCGCATTGATCGTCGTGGACGTTCAGAACGACTTCTGCGAGGGCGGCAGCCTCGCGGTGGCGGGGGGCGCGGACGTCGCCGCCGCCATCACGGACCTGGTGGGCGAGGCCGCCGGGGCCGTCTACCGGCATGTGGTCGCCACCCGCGACCACCACATAGACCCGGGCGAGCACTTCTCCGAGCGTCCCGACTACGTGTCCTCCTGGCCGGTCCACTGCGTCGCCGGTACGGAGGGCGTCGGCTTCCACCCGAACTTCGCCCCGGTGGTCGCCTGCGGTGCGATCGACGCCGTCTTCGACAAGGGCGCGTACGAGGCGGCCTACAGCGGCTTCGAGGGCACCGACGAGAACGGCGCGACCCTCGCGCAGTGGCTGCGGGAGCGGGACGTGACCGAGGTGGACGTGGTGGGGATCGCCACCGACCACTGTGTCCGCGCGACGGCCCTGGACGCGGCCCGGGAGGGCTTCACCACGCATGTGCTGCTCGATCTGACGGCGGGCGTCGCGAAGGAGACGACCGACCGGGCGCTGGAGCAGCTGCGCGAGGCCGGCGTGGAGCTGAGCGGCAAGCCGGTGGTCTAGCGGCGGCGCGGCGGCCGGGGCGACGGCGTCAGGGGCCCGGGGGCGTGTCCGCGAGCGCCTGGCGCCCTCGGGCGTCTCCGGCCGCCGGCCCCGTCAGGGTCTGCCCAGGGCGCGTATGGGGTGCCAGAGCTCGGCGTCGCGGACGGGGGCCGTGCGCCAGAGCAGGCCGTCCGGGTGGTGGAGTACGGCGGTGATCTCGTCCGGTGTCGGGGGCTCGGCGTTGCCCCGCAGATAGACCGCCCGCAGTCCGAGGTTCCGCAGCCTGGTCAGGGCGCGGGCCCGGTTGACGGCATGGACCAGATAGCGGGCCGTGCCGCCGTCCTGCGCCGGGCTGGGCAGGCTCAGCGCGACCACCACACTGCCGTTCGGCAACTTGCAAAACCCTCCGCCGGGCATGCTGAACCACTCCCCCGTGAGTTGGTGTGTCAATAAGACTCTCGTCAGACGCACCTAAACACGATCGGCCGTCGCCCGCTAGAGGGCGACGGCCGATCATGCTTTGACCTGCAGTTATGCGAATTACTTGGTCGAGGGGCCGACCTGAACCGTGATCGTCTGGCCGTCGCGCGGCTCCTTGACGATCGCGATCTTGGTGTTGGTGTCAGTTACCTGAACACTCCCCTGCGGGTTCTCGGCGTACCAGTAGACACCCTTGTGGTCGTCGAAGACCGGGTTGCCGGCCTGCGGCTTGATCCGCAGCGGGGCGCCCGCGTTGTGCAGCGTGAACCCGTCCGTGGCGTACCGGCTGAACGGCGCGTCGAACGGCTGGATCTTGTTGCGCAGCAGCGTCCCGTTCGTCCACTTCATGGGCTTGGCGTGGGCGTCGATCGGAAGGATCAGACCCTTGCCCTGGTGGACGGCGGTGTTGTTGTCCTTCTGGCTGGTGTCCCACAGCCAGACGAGCAGACCGTTCTGGTACGGGTAGTGCTCGACCCAGCTGGCCTTGTCACCGGTGAAGCCGAAGTTGTACGGGCCGACCTTGAGGGTCGCGTCGTACGACACGTACTGACGGTTCTCCGCGAGGTAGTACTGGTCGTACTCCTTCGTGAAGCCCTTGCCGATCCGCGAGAAGCCCTTCGCGGTCCAGCCGTTGTCCCCGCCCTCGACGTTGTCCGAGAAGACGGTGGCGCCGTCGGCGGTGATGCTGATGGCGTCGGCCGCGAAGCCCTTGCCGCCCGCGCCGCCGTCCGTCTGGTAGCGGAAGCGGAGGTCGAACTTCTTGCCCGCGTAGGCGTCCAGCGAATAGACGAGCTTCTTGTAGGCGCCCGAGACGTCCGTCAGCGCAGGAGTGCCGCTCGCGTCCTTCGGGATGGCCTTGCCGTCGGCGGTGCCGTCCAGCGCGGTCCACTTGGCGCCGCCGTCCGTCGACACCTCGGCGTAGAGGTAGTCGTAGTCCAGCTCGATGTCCCACCAGCCGCTCAGCGCGAGTTCGGCCTTGGACTTGCCGGTGAGGTCGACGGAGCGGGTGAGGGTGTTCTTGAGGTCGTCACCCATGTCGCTCCACCACTGGGTGGCACCCTCGGCGGGGGCGACGACGTCGGTGGTGACGCCCTTCTTCGGCAGCTCGACGACGAGCGCCTGCGCGTTCTTGGTGTTGTACTCGGCCACACCCAGCTTGTGGGTGGACTTCTTCGAGCGCTGGCCGTCGGCGACCTTGGTGTAGTTCAGCCAGCCGAGCTGCAGCTTGTCCCAGGCAGTCATGTCGCCGGGCAGGTCACCGATCGAGTCCTTGCCGGTGCCGAGCCAGGAGCCGGCCGACATCAGGGACCAGAAGCCGACCGAGTTCTCGGCGCCCTTCTTGCCCGAGGTGTCGTAGAGGTCCGGGAGGCCCAGGTCGTGGCCGTACTCGTGGGCGAAGACACCGAGGCCGCCGTTCTCGGGCTGCATCGTGTAGTCGCCGACCCAAATGCCGGTGTTGCCGATCTGGGTGCCGCCGGCCTGGTTGTTCGCCGGGCCGGTCTTGCCCGCGTCGGTGCCGTACGCGTACCAGCGGTGGGCCCACAGCGCGTCGCCGCCCTGGTCGCCGCCGCCCGCCGACTCGTCCTCGCCCGCGTGGACGAGCTGGAAGTGGTCGATGTACCCGTCGGGCTCGTTGAAGTTGCCGTCGCCGTCGAAGTCGTAGCGGTCCCACAGGTCGTACTGGGCCATGTCGGCCTTGATCTGCGCGTCCGTGCGGCCCTTGGCCTTCTGGTCGGCGGCCCAGGCGGTGACACCGTCGCGGACCGCGTCCCACACGTTGGCGCAGTTGGTGCTGCCGCAGTAGTTGGAGCCGTAGCGGGCCTCGTTGTAGTCGACCTTGACCCAGTCGGCGACGTTGCCGTCGACCGAGTAGCGGCCGGACGAGGTGCGCTCGTAGTAGGTCTTCAGGGACTGCTTCGGCTTGCCCTTCTTGTCCTTGCCGGTGCCGAAGTACAGGTCCTGGAAGTGCTGCTGGTTGTAGTCCGCCTGCCAGGCGGTGGAGTTGTCCACCGCGCGGTCCGGCTTGGCTATCTTGTTGTGCAGCGGGCCGGGCGTACCACCGAACTTGGGCTTCGGGTCCGTGGTGTCGTCGTCGGCGCGGTCGACCAGCGTCGTGTTGTCGACCTTGTCGCCGAACTCGACCAGGATCGTGAAGATCTTGTCGGTCTTCTCCCGGCCCAGCTCGACGTACTTCTTGGCGTCGAGCTTGACGACCTGGGAGCCGCCCCTGCGCTCGACCTTCGCGTCGCCGGCCAGCACCTGCTCCAGGGCCGCCTTGCGCTGCGCTTCCTGCTGCTTGCTGAAGGGACCTTCGAGGTCGTGGTCGACCGCCGTTTTGTCCTGGTTCACGCCCGGCGCCGGAGCGTGGCGCTCAATGGCGGCCGCCCCCGAAGTGCGATTTCCGGCCTGAGCGGTGGTGAAGGCCGAGGCCGTCGCGGCGGTGGCCGCAAGGGCCACGACGACCGCGGACGCTCTGATCGCCCGTCGTCTGTTGCTCACTTGATGTTGTCCTCCCCGGCGCCCGCGACCACGGACCGAGGGTGGGGTGGTGTCCGCGTGCGGTGTCGCGCGTCACAAGTGACGACATTCGACCGGAGTTTCAACAGAAAAGACAGACCTTGACTTGAACAGGCCAACTGCACTATGCAGTAGCGCGCTTCCGATATCCGGACGGTCGCCCGAATCCGTGCGACCGCCCAACGGGCGCACCCGCCGGTCGGGTTGACGGGTTCAGTGACTCCATGCGCCCCCCTTGCTCCGGCACCGTGGGTTAGGTCACGCTTACTAGCGGTTCCTCTCGGGCATTCACCGTCGTAGAGTCGCTTGACAGTGCGACCCAGGTGCGAGTTACCCCCATTCGATGCTTCGAGGACGGAAACCGTCATGCCGCGTCCGACTGCCGCACAGCTCGCCTACGGTTCGGCCACCGTCGTCTTCTCGACCGTCGCCATGCTTCTGCTCTCCCGCACCACGACGGGTGTGGGGATCGCGGTCATCGGCGTCGCCGCTCTTCTCCTCGGACTTCTGGTCGCGATGACCGTGCCGGTTCCCGGCAGCAGGAAGGCGGCGCACCCGGCCCGTACCGCACCGGCCCACGCCGCCTCGTCCGCCGCCTCCGCCTCCGCTGAGGGGCCGGAAAGCCGGGTGCCGGCCGCCCGCGCCCACGCGGCCGCGGGTGCCGACACCCGGATGAGCGAGCACTCACTGCGTCGTTGACACCACCACCGTCTTGGCCGCCTTGTCGTGCAGACCCTGTTTGTAGGGCTTGTCCACGAGGATGAGGATCAGGATGAGCAGGGGCCACAGACAGGCACAGCAGATCAGTGCCGGCAGCCACAGGACGAGCGCGCGGACCAGCGAGGCGTTCATCGGTGGGGTGGAACCGTCATTGAGCATCGCGACGCGCAGCTTCATCAGCTTCTTGCCCACGGTCTGGCCGTTCCGCGCGGTCATCACGGTGTCGTAGGCGACGTACGCCACGATCGTGATGAGCTGGAACACCAGCTGAGTGCCGCCGTTGTACTGGCTGATGGCGTCACCGAAGTCGTCGGTGTTGTCCGTCGCCCGGCCGTAGATGTCGAACGGGATACCGATGAGCGCCAGCGGGATGGCGATGATCAGCCAGTCGATGATGCGGGCCAGGACGCGCCGGCCGGTGTCGGCGAGCGGTGGCATCCCGGAGAGCGGATCGGTCCCACCGTAGCCGCCTGCGCCATAGCCGCCGGACGGAGGCGGCGGCGCGTTGTCGTACGGAGAGCCGTATGGGGAGCCCGGGGGCGGGGGGCCTCCCGGAGGGGGCCCTTCGGGGGGAGGCCCTCCCGGGGGCGGCCCTCCCGGGGGGCCCTGCGGCGGACCCGCCGACGGCGGCGGGGGTTCCTGCGGCTTCTTGAGGAACGGATCGTCCTCGGGCGGCTGGCCTGACGTCGGCTGGTCGTTGCTCATGGGGGCAGTGCACCCCGGCGGGGAGGGCCCCGCAACGGCTCATATGCCGTTCGGGGGACCCCTGCGAGCGGGGGTGCGGAAGAGGGCGCGGCCCGGAGCGCTACCCCGCCACGAAGGTGCGGGCGGCCTTGTCGTGCCAGCACTGCCGCCACGGCCGGTCGACGAGACACCACAGGACATTGACGACACCGAGCAACAGAAGTCCCAGCACGCTGTAGACGAGCCAGCGGCGCAGCGCCGCGCCGAAGGACGGTGGCTCGAGCGCCTCGATGTCCCGCACGTCGAGTCCGCAGAGCTTCTTGCCCAGGGTGCGGCCCCACTTGGCGGTGGGCAGCGCTTCGTACAGCACGCCGAGGACGAGCAGGGCGCCGAGGGCGATGCCGAAGTTGACGGCGGTGGTGGAGTCGAGCAGCCAGACGGTGACGGTCTCACCCGATTGCTTGGCCTCCTCGATCTTCCCGTCGATGTGGTCGAGGGCCTTGGTGACGAACGGCAGGGAGACGGCTCCGCCGACCGCGCCGAGGACGACGGTGTCGATGAGCCGGGCCAGCAGGCGCTTGCCGAGTGAGGCGGGACGGGCGGCGGCCTGTGCCCGGGCGGCCTTGAGGAAGGGGTCCTCGACGGGCGGCTTCCACGGGACGACCGGCTGCTGCGGTTGCTGCGACTGCTGCTGGTGGGGAAGCGGGGCCGGCTCCGGCTGGGCGAGCTGGTGGACCTGCTGCGCCCAGGACGCCGCACCGCCGCCGGGGCCCTGCGCGAGGGGCGTCCGCGACTCCGCCGACTGGGGCTGCGCGGGGACCTGAGGACTCTGCGGGGCCTGCGCCGACTGCGGGCCGCGCGGCGGCTGGGCCGCCTGGGGCGGCTCGGCGACCCGGGGCGCCACGGATGCCTGGGACGCCGGGGGCTGGGACGCGGGAGCCTGAGCCGCCTGCGCCGGGGCATGAGGCGCCTGGGCGCCGAGCGCGCGGATCGTCATCGTGCCGTCGGCCTGTTGCGGCAGGGGCTGCTGCGGAGAGGTCGCGCGGATGGTGACCGTTCGGTCCTTGGGCGGTTCGCTCGTGGGGCGCGGCTCCACGTGCCGTACGCCGGGCAGCGCGCCGCCCGTCGGGTCGGCCGGCTGCGGGTCGGCCGCCGGGGCGCTCCGGGCCGGGGTCTGGGCGGGTCGGCGCGGGTCCAGGCGGGGGTCCGCGGGCCCCTGCCCGTCGGACGCGCTCCCCCACGACACCTTGCGGTCGCGGTCGCCGCCGAAGCCGGTCTGGCGCGAAGCGTCGGCCTGCCAGGCGGACGCCGGCTCCTGACGCGCCTCGGTGACCGGGTCCTCGTCCAGGAACACCGGCCCCGTCTCCTCGACGGCGGCGGGCGGCGGGACGGGCACCGGGGCGAGCGCCGGGCCCCCGGCGGGCGTGGAGAACGAGGAGGTCGGCGGCAGGGGCATCGCCTCGCCGCTCTTCGGTTCGGGCCGGCTCGTCCCGGGGACCCAGGCGGCTCCGTTCCAGTACCGGACATATCCGGGGATGGACGGATCTGGGTAATACCCCTCCCGGGGTACGTTCCCGCCGTCACCAGGAGGCGTAGCCACTGCCCCAACTCCGTTCACTCACGCGATGCGTCTCCGCCGGGCCAAGGAGGACAGTAACGAAGAACCCGGGCCAGGCAACAAGGAGAGCCGCAGAAAGACCGCGTATGAGCGACAGAACCGGGGGCGCGAAAGCGAAGCGTGAAGGTCGGGGGTGAGGTTGGCGCCCGCGCGAAGGCCTGACACCGAGGTCCGGACGGAGGTGCGGCACCCGCGCGACAGTTCGGTGGTGTGGGCGGGCGATGCCGGGGAAAACGGGCGAAAAACTTTGCGCAAGTCGCGTCATAACCGGCGTGCAGCCCGCTCTTCCTGAGTGTGGGCCCGCTCCGGGGCCCCGTACTGGAGAGGAAGGCTCGCATGGAGCACACCGTGGTGGAGCGCGAACTGGAACTGAAGCTCGTGCTCTCACCGGAGCGCAGCATCCCCGTTCCGGCCCTGCTCTCCTACCGGACGGCCGACCCCTACGCCGTGCACATCACGTTCCACGTCGGCTCCCAGCACCCCGTGAACTGGACCTTCGCCCGCGAGCTGCTCGCCGAAGGGGTCTTCAGAGCGTGCGGGCACGGGGACGTACGGATCTGGCCCACCAAGGTCGACGGAGCCGGGGTCGTCCTGATGGCGCTCTCCTCCCCCGACGGGGACGCGCTCCTGCAGGCGTCGGCCGCGCAGGTCTCGGCGTGGCTGGAGCGGACGCTGCGCGCGGTGCCGCCGGGCACCGAGTCGGACCGGCTCGGGATCGACGACGGCCTGGCCCGGCTGCTGGCGCCGATGGCCGCCGACGACCTGTGGCTGAGCGACCCGTGGCCGTCGGACGAGTCGCAGGACGGTGAGGGGTGAGGCGCGGGCGCCGGCTTTCGCGGTGCCGGAACAGCCTTCCCGCGCACTGGAAACAACTTCCTGTGTCTTGAGCCTCAGAACAGCTTTCCCGGGTTGAGGATGCCCAGCGGGTCGAAGGTCCGCTTGATGCCTCGCTGCAACTCCAGTCCCACCGGTCCCAGCTCGCGCGCGAGCCACTCCTTCTTCAGGGTGCCGACGCCGTGTTCGCCGGTGATCGTGCCACCGAGTTCCAGGCCCAGCGCCATGATCTCGTCGAACGACTCACGGGCCCGGCGCGATTCGTCGGGGTCGGCGTGGTCGAAGCAGACGACGGGATGGGTGTTGCCGTCGCCCGCGTGGGCGCAGACGCCGATGGTGAGGTCGTACTTCTCCGCGATGGCGGCGGTGCCGTCGATCATCGCGGCGAGCCGGGAGCGCGGTACGCACACGTCGTCGATCATCGTCGCGGGCCTCAGGGACTCCAGCGCGGTCAGCGACAACCGCCGGGCCTGAAGCAGCAGTTCGGACTCGGCCGCGTCCTCGGCCGGGACGACCTGCGTGGCTCCGTACGCCGTGCACAGCTCGCCGACGGCCGTCAGGTCGGCGGTCGGGTCCGGAGTGTCGAAGGCGGCGAGCAGAAGGGCCTCCGTCGCGTCCGGAAGGCCCATGTGGGCGAGCTGGTTGACGGCACGGACGGTGGTGCGGTCCATGATCTCCAGGAGCGAGGGCGTGTGGCCGCGCTCCATGATCGCGCAGACGGCGTCGCAGGCGGCGGCCGCGGACGGGAACTCCGCGGCCAGGACCAACTGCCGCGGTGGCTGCGGCCGCAGCGCCAGGACCGCTCTGACAATGATGCCGAGACTGCCTTCCGATCCGACGAAGAGCCTGGTCAGGTCGTAGCCGGCGACGCCCTTGGCGGTGCGGCGGCCGGTGGACATCAGCCGGCCGTCGGCCAGGACGACGTCCAGACCGAGGACGTACTCGGCGGTGACGCCGTACTTGACGCAGCACAGGCCGCCCGAGGCGGTGCCGATGTTCCCGCCGATCGTGCACATCTCCCAGCTGGAGGGGTCCGGCGGGTAGTAGAGGCCCTGTTCGCCGACGGCACGGGAGAGGACGGCGTTGATGACTCCGGGTTCGACGACGGCGATCCGGTCGACCGGGCTGATCTCCAGGATGCGGTCCATCCTGACCAGGGACAGGACGATGCAGCCGTCGGACGCGTTGGCGGCGCCGGACAGGCCGGTGCGGGCGCCCTGCGGGACGACCGGGACGCGCAGCGCGGTGGCGGTGCGCATCACGTGCTGGACCTGCTCGACGGTCCGGGGCAGGACCACGACGGCGGGGGTGCCCGCCGGGCAGAAGCTCGCCATGTCGTTGGCGTAGGAAGCGGTGACGTCCGGGTCGGTGATCAGGGCCTCGGCCGGGAGGCCCGCGCGGAGCCGTTCATGGAGCTGAGCCAGAAGATCGTCCATGGACCCAGCGTGGCACTCGGGGCCATCGGTGTGAACCCGTCCGCCGATCCGCTTCGCCGGGCGGAGTGGGGCCTTGTGGGCTCGTCGTACTGGCGCACAGTGAGCGCCATGAAGACGGAAACGGTCACAGGGATGGTGCTGGCCTCGGGGGCGGGCGCCGTGCTGGTGGGGGCGGCTCTGCTGTGCCTGCCCAGGACGGTGGAGAAGGAGCCGCCGCCGGCTCCCGGTCCGGCCGCACGGGCCCTGACGGCGGTCGCCGCCGGGTCGCAGGCGTCGCTGCCGGAACTCTCCGCGCTCATCGGCGACCGCCGGAAGTGGCTGCGCCTGCACCCGGGTGACGACGAGTCATGGGCCGTGCTGGGGACCGCGTACACGGAACGGGCCACCCGTGCCGGCGAGGTAGTGGCCTACCGGCGGGCGGAACAGGCGCTGCGGCGGTCGGTCGCGGTGCTGCCGGCGAACCGGGGCAACGTCGACGCGCAGGTCGGGCTCGGGGCGCTCGCCGCGGCGCGGGGTGACTACGTGACGGCGCGGAACTGGGGCGAGGAAGTGCGCAAGCAGCGGCCGAGGCGGTGGTCCGCGTACCCCGTGCTGATCGACGCGTACACCGGCATGGGGGATCTCAAGTCGGCCCAGAAGGCGCTAGACCGTCTCCAGAAGCTGCACTCCGGGACGCCGGTGCTGATCCGTACGGCCGGGATGTACTGGGCCCGCGGCTGGCGCGAGGACGCGGCGGCGACGACGGCCGAGGCGGTGGCGCGGGCCCGCACGCCGCAGGAGAAGGCGACGTGTCTGCACCGGCTCGGTGAGCTGGCGTGGGAGCGGGGCGAGCCGGAGGAGGCGATCGCCCAGTACGACGCGGCGCTGCAGGTCGCGCCGGATCACGCGCCGTCGCTGGCCGGGCGGGCGCGGGCACTGGCCGCCCTGGAGCGGACGGGCGAGGCGCTCCGGGACTACCAGGAGGCGCTGTCGAGACTGCCGCTGCCGGAGTACGCCCTGGAGGCGGGCGAGTTGTACGAGTCGCTGGGCCTCGACGGGGACGCGAGGACGCAGTACGCCGCGATGCGCGCACGGGCGGCGGAGGCGTCCACCAACGGGGTGAACGAGGCCGTGGTCCTCGGCCGCTTCGAGGCGGACCACGGGGACCCGGAGGCGGCGGTGGTACGGCTGCGCGCCGAGTGGTCACGGGCGCACCGGTCGGCGGAGGTGGCGGACGCGCTGGCGTGGGCGCTCTACCGGGCGGGCGAGCCCAGGGAGGCGCTGGACTACGTGAAGAGGGCGCTGGAGACGGGGGTGCGCAGTGCGCTGTTCACGTACCACCAGGGCGAGATCGAGCGGGCCCTGGGCGAGGAAGGGGCGGCGCGCCGCCATCTGATGGAGGCGCTGCGGATCAACCCGAAGTTCTCGCCGCTGCTGGCGCCGAAGGCCCAGGAGTCGCTGGACGCCATCGGCGAGCCGCCGGAGGGCGGTCCGCGCTGGATGCAGCCGCGGCGGTCGAAGTCGGGACGCCAGAAGGCCTCCCGGGAGGAGGGAGCCTGGACCCCCGCAGGAGGCGGCCGGCCGCAGACACCCCAGAGGCAGCCGTCATCCTCCCCGTGGAAGCCCGCGGCCACCTGGAAACCGGCTCCCTCGACGCCGCCCCTTCCGTCCCGTCGCCCATGGACGCGGGAGAACCCGGCGACCCCGGGCGCGGCGAGCGCCAGGGGCGGCGGGGCAAGCGGCACGACGCATCAGGGCTGAGGCGGGCGAGCCGGGCCGTGCGGGTGGAACCGGGGCCGGGGCCCCGGGCCCCCCGTACGGGCCCAGGCACCCGGCCCCGTGCGCGTCAGAGGTTGCCGCGCTTCTCCTGCTCGCGCTCGATCGCCTCGAACAGGGCCTTGAAGTTGCCCTTGCCGAAGCCCATCGAGCCGTGGCGCTCGATCATCTCGAAGAAGACGGTCGGGCGGTCCTGCACCGGCTTGGTGAAGATCTGCAGCAGGTAACCGTCCTCGTCACGGTCGACGAGGATCTTCAGCTCCCGCAGCGTCTCCACGGGGACGCGCGTCTCGCCCGCCCACTCGCCGAGCGTGTCGTAGTACGAGTCGGGGGTGTCCAGGAACTGCACGCCCGCCGCCCGCATCGAACGGACCGTCGCGACGATGTCGTTCGTGGCCAGCGCGATGTGCTGGACGCCCGCGCCGCCGTAGAACTCCAGGTACTCGTCGATCTGCGACTTCTTCTTCGCGATCGCCGGCTCGTTGATCGGGAACTTCACCTTCAGGGTGCCGTCCGCGACCACCTTCGACATCAGCGCCGAGTACTCGGTGGCGATGTCGTCGCCCACGAACTCCTTCATGTTCGTGAAGCCCATGACCTTGTTGTAGAAGGCCACCCACTCGTTCATCTTTCCGAGCTCGACGTTGCCCACGCAGTGGTCGATGGCCTGGAAGGTGCGCTTGGCCGGCGGCTCCACGATCGGCGAGGCGGCGTCGAACCCGGGCAGGTACGGACCGTCGTAGCCGGAGCGCTCGACGAGCGTGTGGCGGGTCTTGCCGTACGTGGCGATCGCGGCCAGCACGACCGTGCCGTTCTCGTCCTTCACCTCGTAGGGCTCGGTGATCCCTCGGGCGCCGTGCTCGACGGCGTACGCGTAGGCGGCACGCGCGTCCGGCACCTCGATGGCGAGGTCCACGACGCCGTCACCGTGCTCGGCGACGTGGTCGGCGAGGAACCGGCCCCACTCCGTGGACACCTTGATGACGGAGGTGAACACAAAGCGCGCGGCGCCGTTGGTCAGGACGTAACTCGCGGTCTCGCGGCTGCCGTTCTCCGGTCCGGAGTAGGCGACGAGCTTCATGCCGAAGGCCGTGGAGTAGTAGTGCGCGGCCTGCTTGGCATTGCCGACGGCGAAGACGACCGCGTCCATTCCCTTCACCGGGAAGGGGTCTGCCTGCCGGGCGGTTTCGGGGGTGGTGTGGAGGGTCTCAGTCATGGCGGCAGACTCTCTCCGATCGGCAAGCTGCGCAATAGTTCGTCGTTCCACTGGTCAATCTGACCAGTGGAGGGGGAGGATGGGCGGGCTATCTGTACAGGATGACCATCGGGAGGCCTTGATGGCGATCGATCATCTGGACGGCCGGCTCATCGTGCTCCTCGCCCGTGAGCCCCGCATCGGCGTACTGGAGGCCTCGCGCCGTCTCGGGGTGGCCCGCGGCACGGTCCAGGCGCGGCTCGACCGGCTTCAGTCGAACGGCGTCATCCGCGGCTTCGGCCCCCAGGTCGACCCGGCGGCCCTCGGGTACCCGGTCACCGCCTTCGCCACGCTGGAGATCAAGCAGGGCCAGGGAGCCGACGTCCGCGCGCACCTGGCGGGCGTCCCCGAGGTACTGGAGCTCCACACCACCACGGGCCACGGTGACATGCTCTGCCGCCTGGTGGCCCGCTCCAACGCCGACCTCCAGCGGGTGATCGACCGGGTGGTCGGCTTCGAGGGCATCGTGCGGGCCTCCACGGCGATCGTCATGGAGAACCCCGTCCCCCTGCGGATCATCCCGCTGGTCGAACAGGCGGCGGAGGACCAGCCGCTGCGATGAGCCGGGCGCGCGGGGCGAGAGGTGCGGGCGGGGCGGGGCGGTGGGCGCGGGGCGGTGGGGGCGCGGAGAGGCGACCGGGCCGTCAGCAGCTGGGGACCGGGCCGCCCTTGTCGAGGGCGCGCAGGGACGCGATGGCGTCCTTGAGGGTGGTCACGGGGATCAGCCGCATCCCCTTGGGCAGCTCGGACTGCGCGTCCGCGCACTCCGCCTTCGGTACGAGGAAGACGGTCGCCCCGTCCCGTCCGGCCGCCTGGGTCTTCAGGGACACCCCGCCGACGGCTCCGACGGTCCCGTTCGCCTCGATCGTCCCCGTACCGGCGATGGTCTTCCCACCGGTCAGATCCCGGCCCGCGCCGTCCCCGTCCAGCTTGTCGACGATCCCGAGAGAGAAGAGGAACCCGGCGCTCGGACCGCCGATGTCGGCGAGGTGAAGGGTGACCTTCACCTTCTTCGGGTCCATGTCCAGATAGCCCAGCGCGGCGTCGACGGCGGCGTCCTGCGACTGCGTCATCTGGTCCAGGTTGTGCCGGGAGATCTCCTCCTCCGACTCCCCCGAGGGGTAGACGGAGTCGCGCGGCAGCACCGCGCGATCGGTCTTGAACCAGCCGTCGACCACATCGCCGAGATCGATGTCCACGGAGGGTCCGGTCGCCACGATGGTCGTCATCCGCAGCTGACCGGTGGTCGGCCGGGTCCGCGCCCCGGAGATCGTGATCACCGGCGTGCCCTCGTCGGCCCCGAGGACATCGGCGGTCGGACCGGGCTGCGCGACGGAGTACGGCAGCGGCGCGAACCCGACGACGGCGAAGAGCGCGGCGACGGGCAGGGCGCACAGGGCGAGCGCGCGGCCGCGCGAGAGGCTGGAGAACACCCGGCCAATCTATCGGCCCGTTCCCGGGGCCCTCGCGGCACCCGCCGTCCCTCGCGCCTCCGGTGCTCCGTCTCCCGCGCGCCGTCGCCTCCGTGCCGTCCCGTGTGCCGTCTCCCGCCCGGCGCCGTCCGCCGACCGCTACCTCAGCGCGTCCGCGACCTCGCGGGCCGCGTCCAGGACACGAGGGCCGACCCGTTCCGGAACCGCGTCCGCCAGCATCACGACGCCCACGCTTCCCTCGATCCCGGTCACGCCGACGAGCGGCGCGGCCGCGCCACTGGCGCCCGCTTCCAGTTCGCCGTGGGTGAGGGTGAAGCCCGGGTCGGTCTGCCCGCCGGCCTGACGGGCCGCGAGTATCGCCCGGCCGGCGGCACCCCGGTCGAGGGGATGGCGGAAGCCGGCCCGGTACGCCACGTGGTAGTCGGTCCAGGTCGGTTCGACGACCGCGACGGCGAGCGCCTCGGCCCCGTCGACCAGGGTGAGGTGAGCGGTGGCGCCTATGTCCTCGGCGAGCGAGCGGAGCGCGGGCAGCGCCGCTTCGCGTACGAGCGGATGGACCTGGCGGCCGAGTCTGAGCACGCCGAGCCCGACCCGGGCGCGGCCGCCCAGGTCACGGCGGACGAGGGCGTGCTGTTCGAGCGTGGCGAGCAGACGGTAGACGACGGTCCGGTTGACACCGAGCTTGTTGGACAACTCGGTGACCGTCAGGCCGTGGTCGGTGTCGGCGAGCAGTTTGAGGACACGCAGTCCCCGGTCGAGCGTCTGGGAAGTCTCCGCTGTCACGACGCCCTCTCCTTCGGAGTGAGTAACGGCGGACACTCTCACGGGGCTACGACACCGGTCCCAGCGGCGACGCACGGAGAGGCCGCCGGCAGGCCATGGCACACCGGCTGCGCTCCGCGGCGGCGCTGCCACGGGGCGTATGCATTGCGGGGACAGTAGCGACCGGCTCCGCTCAGCGGAAGCCCTCGTCCAGAATCCGGGCGTCGGCGGGTACTTACTGCCCGTTCGGTAACCAATCCGCGAGGACGGGGGCTTTGGAGGTCAGGACGAACTTTGTTCCGTGAGCCCGCGGGGTGCGGAGTCAAGGCCTTTTGGCGTTTCGACCACCAGTGAGCGGGTGGCCGGACGCTTGACGGGGAACGGCGACGGTGAGCGGGCGGCCGGACCCCTTGATGAACGGCGACAGGTCTCCACGGCGACCCGCCACCCTGGGCGGCAGTGGCAGCCCAGGCGCCGCGGCCGGTCCCGCCCCGACTCCGCGACCTGTCACACCCCGCGACGGCGCCCGGTCCGCCCAAGCGCCGGCGACCCGTCACGTCCGGCGGCCGGACTCACCGCATCCGGGTGGCCCACTCCTGCACCTTTTTGATCCGCTCCCGGATCTGTCCGGCCGTCGCCTCCGCGCTCGGCGGGCCGCCGCACACCCGGCGGAGCTCGGTGTGGATCACGCCGTGCGGCTTGCCGCTCTGGTGGACATAGGCGCCGACCATGGTGTTCAGCTGCTTGCGCAGTTCCAGGAGCTCCTTGTGGGAGACGACCGGGCGCCGCTCGGCCGGCAGCTCCAGCAGGTCGGCCTCCTCGTCCGGCTTCTTGCGGCTGTGCGCGATCTGCCGGGCCTGCCGCTTCTGGAGCAGGAGCTGCACCTGGTCGGGTTCGAGGAGCCCGGGGATGCCGAGGTAGTCCTGCTCCTCCTCGCTGCCCGGGTGGGCCTGCATGCCGAACTCGGCGCCGTCGTAGAGCACCCGGTCGAAGACCGCGTCGGACTCCAGCGCCTCGAAGGGCAGCATGTCCTGTTCGCCGGTGTCCTCGTCCTGCTCCTTGTTCGCCTCGTCCATCTCCTTCTCGGACTCGGCGTAGGGGTCCTCGTCCCCCTCCTTCTTCGGCTTGTCGAGGACGTGGTCGCGCTCGACCTCCATCTCGTTGGCGAAGCCGAGAAGATTGGGAATCGTAGGAAGGAACACGGACGCGGTCTCGCCACGCCTGCGGGATCGCACGAAGCGGCCGACGGCCTGGGCGAAGAAGAGGGGCGTGGAGATCGTGGTCGCGTAGACGCCGACGGCGAGGCGGGGCACGTCGACGCCCTCGGAGACCATGCGGACCGCGACCATCCAGCGGTCCTCGTTCTCGCTGAACTCGTCGATCCGCTTGGACGCCTCCGCCTCGTCCGACAGCACGAGCGTCGCCCCCGTGCCGGTGATCTCGCGGATCAGCTTGGCGTACGCGCGGGCCGAGTCCTGGTCGGAGGCGATGACCAGGCCACCGGCGTCCGGGATGGACTTGCGTACCTCCGTCAGCCGCTGGTCGGCGGCGCGCAGCACGTTCGGCATCCAGTCGCCGCGCGGGTCGAGCGCCGTCCGCCAGGCCTGCGAGATGGCGTCCTTGGTCATCGGCTCGCCCAGGCGGGCGGCGATCTCATCACCGGCCTTGGTGCGCCAGCGCATGTTGCCGCTGTAGCTCAGGAAGATCACGGGCCGGACGACGCCGTCGCCCAGCGCGTTCCCGTAGCCATAGGTGTAGTCGGCGGAGGAGCGCCGGATCCCGTCGTTCCCCTCCTCGTAGGTCACGAAGGGAATCGGGTTCGTGTCCGACCGGAAGGGCGTACCGGTGAGCGCGAGGCGGCGGGTCGCCGGATCGAAGGCCTCCAGGCACGCCTCACCCCAGGACTTGGAGTCACCGGCGTGGTGGATCTCGTCGAGGATGACGAGCGTCTTGCGCTGCTCGCAGCGGTTGCGGTGCAGCATGGGGCGCACGCCGACGCCGGCGTAGGTCAGGGCGACGCCGTGGTACTCCTTGCTCAGCGGCCCGGCGCTGTAGTCCGGGTCCAGCTTGATCCCTATGCGCGCGGCGGCCGCGGCCCACTGCTTCTTGAGGTGCTCCGTGGGCGCGACGACGGTGATCTGCTGCACGACGTGGTGGTGCAGCAGCCAGGACGCGAGGGTCAGCGCGAAGGTGGTCTTGCCGGCGCCGGGGGTCGCGACCGCGAGGAAGTCGCGCGGCTGCTCCTGGATGTACTTCTCCATGGCGCCCTGCTGCCAGGCGCGCAGCTTGCCGGCGGTGCCCCAGGGGGCACGGCCGGGGAAGGCGGGTGAGAGGTGATGGGAGGCGGTAGTAGTCACGGTCTCCGATTCGGCTCTCGTGGGCACTGCTTACGTACGACAACCGGGCCACCCTACCGGTGGGACTCCCGCCTCCCGCCGGAACGGGGCCGGGACGGCGGCCGTTGAGACCTGGCTCACAGCCGCGGCCGTACGTCCCCGACGGCGTGGCTCCCGGGGGCTCGCCGGAGGCGACGGAGGTGACCAGGTCGTATGCCGCGGCCTGGTCGGGTCGGCGGGGTGCGCGCGGGTGGACACGCCGGCTTTTTCGGCCTTGCCCCGCGCCGCCGCCCCGACCCGGGCGCCTGCCTGCCCCGCCCCCCGTCCTCCCCCGCACCCCGGCCGGGGCCGCCCGTCGCGCGGCTCGCCCGATCACCGGTGGACCGGGCGAGTACGCAGGCGCGTCGCCACCCACGCGCCCACCAGGGCCACGCCCGACATTGGCAGGAACACCGCCGCGAAGGCCGCCGGATGGGAGCCGGCCGTCGCCGTCACCCCGTGGGCGGCCACCGCTCCCCCGCCCAGCGCCGCGAACGCGGCCCCTCCGCCCGCGAGCAGCAGCACGTTGCAGAGGGCGTCCGAGATCTGGAGCGCGGCCGAGTTCGCGCCCGCCTCCTCCGGCGCGGAAAGGGTCAGCAGCAGGACGCTGGTCGAGGCGATCACCAGCCCCATGCCGAGGCAGCCGAACCCCCATGCCACCGCCACCACCCACACCGGCACCGCGTGGATCAGCACGCTCGGCGCGGCCACGATCGCCGCCGCGACGAGCACCATGCCGAAGACGACCAGCCGCTCCCGGTACGGCTCCGCCCTCGGCCGCGACTGGAGGTACGACCCGAGCGTCCAGGTCGCGCCGCCGACCGAGAGCGACATCCCGGCCAGCGTGGGACTCAACCCCCGCTCGGTGACCAGCATCAGCGGCACGAAGGACTCCGCCGCTATGAACGACCCGGCCGCGATACCGCGCAACAGGACGACCGAGGGCAGCCCGCGGGCCGCCCGGAACGTTCCGCGCGGCAGCAGGCCCAGCGCCGACGGCACAAGCAGCGCCGCGCCGGCCACGGCCGGGACCAGGGACAGCCAGCGGAGCTCCTGCCCGGCGTACTGAAGGAGACCCGCCCCGGACGAGATGCCGAGCGCCAGCCGGATCCGTCGCGCGTCGAAGGGCGTCACCGGCGTGTCGGGGTCGGCGGGGCCGGACGCGGTGCGCCGGATCGCGGGCAGAGCGAGCACCAGTGGCAGCACGACGAGGACGGGGATACCGACGAAGACCCAGCGCCATCCGAGGTGTTCGGTGACGGCTCCGGAGGCGAGGGGCCCGACGATGGACGGGACGATCCAACTGGCGGCGAAGGCCGCCATGATGGCCGGCCGCAGCTCTTCCGAGTAGGCCCGGCTGATGACGACGTACAGCGCCACGATCAACAGTCCGCCGCCGAGTCCCTGGACCGCCCGGCCGGCGATGAAGAGCCACATGCTGCCGGCCGTACCGGACAGCAGCAGACCGATGGCGAAGGCGGAGATGCCGGTGGTGAGCGGCCCGAGGGGACCGCTGCGGTCGGACCACTGCCCGGAGAGCACCATCGCGAAGAGGCTGGTGGTGAAGTACGCCGAGAAGGCGAAGGCGTAGAGGGGGACGCCGTTCAGTTCCCGGGCGGCGACGGGCATGGCCGTGCCGACCGCGGTCGCCTCGAAGGCGATCAGCAGGACGACGGAGACCATGCCGATGCTGAGCGCCCGATGGGCCCGGTCCAGAACACGGGCAGCGCCCCCGGGCCGCTGCTCTTGGGCGGGCGAGGTGGCGCGAGTGACGTCCTTGTCACGTGGTTCCAGGGGGGCCATGACCACCAGAGTAAGAGGCGTCCCTCCGGTTGGGCCCTGTCCCGAGGCGGGCGCGCTCTGCGTCTTTGGGCGTACGACCAGCGTGAACGCACCATGGCAGTCATGTTGCAGGGCAGCCGGGGCTCTTGAGAACCCTGATGGCGCGGGCCTACGGTCATGACATCGAAAAGCACATGGCCGTGTGCCCGAGTGGCTCAGGGACTCGCCTGCAAAGCGAGTTACGTCGGTTCGATTCCGATCACGGCCTCCATAGGATCTTCACACCCGCGGCAGGGGTGTGCCAGAGTCCGCGGCATGACCGTACAAGGCAGACGTAAGCTCGGCGCGCTCGTCGGAGTGTGCCTCGCCGGAACGCTGTTGCCCGGCATCACCCTGGGTCCGTCCGGTGAGGACGCGGCGTTCTCCCTCGCCGTCACGTTCATCGTGGTCGCCCTGCTCACCCAGCTCGTCTTCATAGGCCCGTCCGCGCGCGTCCCCGCCCCGGCGCTGCTGGCCTTCGCGGCGGCCGGGTTCGTGCAGGACGCCCTCATCTGGTGGCTGCTTTCCTGGCTGGGCGACGAGATCGCGTACCTCCAGGTCGACGGCTTCGGCACGATCCTCCTCGCGGCGCTGATCACCCGCGCGGCGATCCTCACCGCGTCCCTGCTCCTCCCAGCCGGCGGCGACCCGGAGCCCGCCACGGACTGAGCCCTCAGGTGCGGCGCCGACGGGACCGGACGAGAGGCACGGCGGCGCCGAGGACGAGTACGGCGATGCCGACCGCCACCCCCGGGCCGACTCGGCGCGCGGCCGGGGCGGCGGTGGAGGCCGTGCGGCGGGGGGAGGGCGAAGTCCGCTCCGCGGCGGCGAGATCCGGAAGCGGATACACGTCGGCGGGCCCGGGATCCCCGGGCTCCACCAGAGCAACCCGCGGCCGCACGGCGCCGTACCCGACGTGATCGTCCCGCTTGGCGGCGCTCTTCGTGCCACCGGCCGTCCGGAGAAGGACGCGGAGGACCTGATTGTTGGTCCAGTCGGGATGAGCGGCCCACAGAAGAGCGGCGGAGGCGGAAACGAGGGCGGTGGCGTCGCTGGTGCCGTGGCTCTTGCATACGCCCGTCGCGCCGTTGCAAGCCGCCACAATGTCTTCGCCGGGGGCGACGAGGTCTACCTGGGGGCCATGCTGGGCCTCGGGGGTCCGGTTGCCGTCCCGCCCTACCGCGCCCACGCCGACGACACCGGGGGTGGCGGCGGGGTACATGAGGGCGTTGCCCGCGTCACCGCCATTGCCGACTCCGGCAAAGATCAACGATCCCTTGCCCAGGGCATACCGGACTGCATCAGAGAGTTGCCTCGACCCCTGGGGGACGGCCTGGGAGATGTTGATGACCTGCGCGCCGGAATCAGCTGCGTAGCGAATGGCATCGTCAATGGTCTCGTTGTACTTGCGGTTTGCCTCAGCTTGGTTCTTTGAATCCACGATTCTCGGCATTCGGACCGGCAGGATCGCGACCCCAGGCGCCAGGCCCATAGGCCCGGTTGGGGCGCCCTGCTGTCCGATGGCGGCGATGACTCCAGCCATCCCGGTTCCATGACCATCGTAATCTGTTCGGGCATCACCATGTTCCCCGGTGGCGAAATCCTTGCCCGCCAAGACCTGCCCCCGCAGGCGGGGTTGTGACGCGTTCACCCCGCTGTCAACCACGGCCACCGTAACCCCCTGCCCGGTGCTCGCCTTCCACACTTCTTCGGCGCGCATCGCGTCGAGATGCCATTGTTCGGAGCGAACGGGATCTCCGTATGCCGGTTGGGTTACTGCTGTCGACAGCGCCGATACGAGCCAGGCCGCGACAACCAGTTTACGGGAGCGCCTACATACCCGACTCGCACCCACCTGTCGCTTCACTCCGATCCTTGCCAATGGCGATCACTCAATAACCGGCGGCACGAACTTACGGGCCCCCGATTGCCAGGTCTCTTTGTCTTCAGTGAGGTAATCCGGCCTTGCCCTCGCCGACCCGCGCGACCCGGCCGCATGTCCGCCCGGCGCTACCGCGCCGACGGGCCCAACGATGCCGCGTCCGGAGTCACCGTAACCCTGATTTCCCACGGCACCCCGTTGGGCTAGCGGCGCCGGTCCGTGCACACCCTCTTCCCCGATCACTGTCCCGTTCGGAATCCCTCCCGGTGATCGACCAGATTCAGGAATAACAGGGCGCCCCCCGATGATTCCTGCGCCGCGCGTGGGAAGCCTGACCAAACTAGGTCCCCTACTAGCAATCGGCTCCGAAGGAAGTACCGAACCCAGCGGCCTTCCAGCCAGGGCCGCAGAGCCCGGGGGTAACGCACTTCCGTGACCACTGGGAAAGGGCGAGGGTAGGGGAACGCCTGGCTGCACGTAGCCATCTACACGTGTGGTTTGACGCGCCTCTTCCATATGGGTATGCGTCCCACTCGACGGCTGCGGAAGAGTGGTAATGCTGTCGATTTGCGTCTGCGCGGGACGCTCCGGCTTGATGGCTGAAAGCGATTGAACGTCGGGGGCATCATGCAGCGGAGCACGACCGCCTTGCGAAGCCTCTGAAGAGCCGCTGACGCCCGTCGCTCCACGCCTGGCGCCAACCTCTGCGGGGCCGTAGTCCTGGCGCTCGCCTACGTTCTCCCGCTCCGCCGGCACAAACTCCCCCGGCGGCGCCGGAAACCGAGGCACCTCCAGCGCGTTCAGGCCGCTCGCCGCCCACGCGTACGCCCCCGCCAGCTTCCGCATCTGGCGGATCGCCGCCTGGCGGATGCCCTCGTCCGCCACCAGGGTTGTGCGGGCCGCCCAGGCCGCCATCGCCGGGTCCTGGCTGTTCGGGTGGGACAGGGTGGAGGCGAGGTTGGCCTTGGGGGAGCCCTTGTCGTAGGGCATCGCGCTTTTGACGTCGGCGATCGTTTCGGAGGCGATCGACAGCCACTTCGCCGCGCCCGCGCTGTAGTTCGCCAGGCGGGCCGTCGCGTTGGCGGTGTCCGTGCCCCAGGTGCGGAAGGCGTCGCCCGCCTCACCCTGCCAGCCGACGCGGCTCATGTGGGCCTTGAGGTCGGCGGAGATCGCGTGCATGGTCCGCGCGGCCGTGGCCAGGCGGTCGGCGATGGCGGTCACCGCTTCGCTGCTGGCCGGGTGCAGCCAGGCGCGGAGTTGGTCGTGGCTCATGGTCTCGAAGGGTGTCGAGACCCCGCGCCCGCCCGTGTTCGTACCCATGTCGCGTCTCCCGGTCGCCCGCGTCGTCAGAATTCCGTACCCCGGGAGGGGCTGCTCTTCGGAGTGCCCGCCGGGGGATGGTCCTGGGCCCAGCGACGGGTGTTCCGGTCGAGGGCCGCCAGGCGCCGGCGTACGTCCTCGTCGATCGCGTCGTAGCCCGCCTGGGAGGCGTGGACGGCGATGCTCAGTCCCTCGATCGAGTCGGACAGCATCGTGGAGAGCTGTTTGAGCTGGGTCACGACGGTCTCGTACGCCCCGAAGAGATCCTCCGCTTCGGCGAAGTGCCCGGCGCCTCCGCCCAGTTGGCCGCGCGCGATGCGCTCGTCGGCGAGCCGGCCGGGTGCGGCCGGGGAGCCGAGGAGTTTGGTGAGGGCCTCGTCGGTCCGGTGGCGGAACTTCCGGAGGGTGTCGGCCTCGACGAGCATGGCCCGCTGAGGAGCATCCCTCCAGAGCTCGTCCGTCTCGGCCTGAGACAGCCGCTCCCGGCCCGCCCCACCGCCCGCAGCCACCATGCCGCCGCCCCTCCCCCGGTCCCACCCGTACGCGTCGCGAAATAACGTCGGGACACACTGTAGTCACTGACAGTGACAGAGTGCATCCCGAGCGTACGGAAGGGGTCGGTTCAGGCCGTCACTGGACGGGCGCCGCCACCGCCGCCTGGGGTCTTATCGGGAGGCGGTTGACGGGCCGCCCCGTCGCCGCGCGGACCGCCGAGGCCACCGCCGCCGGGGAGGTCACCACGGGCACCGCGCTCGCCGCCTTCGCGCCGAAGGGGGCGACCACGTCGCGTTCCTCGACGAGCTTGACGATGCGGATGTCCGGGGCGTCCAGCGAGGTGGGGAGGGCGTAGCCGGTGAAGTCGGGGTGGCGGACGACACCGCGGGCAGTGCGGAGGTTCTCCGTGAGGGCGGTGCCGACGCCCTGGGTGACGCCCGCCTCGATACGGGTGGCCAGTTGGGCGGGGTTGAGGACCCGGCCCACGTCCTGGGCGACCGCCATTTCGACGACGCGGACCGAACCGAGTTCGATGTCCACGTCCACAACCGCGCGGATCGCGCAGAAGGCGAGGCCGACGAAGGCGTCGCCCTGGCCCGCCTCGTCGAGGGGCTCGGTGGGGTGGGGTCGGCACTGGGCGGTGGCCCAGAGTTCCTTGCCGTCCATGGCTTCCGTGACCGTCGTCGAGAGGACGCCGTCGTACGACGTGATCTTGCCGTCGGTGATCTGGAGCAGCTCGGTGGACATGCCGAACTTGTGGGCCAGCGGCTGGAGGAGCTGGGTGCGCACCATCTTCGCGGCGCGTTCGACGGCTCCGCCGGAGACCCAGGTGTGGCGGCCGTGGGTGGCCGGCCCCGCCGGGGGCTGGTCGGTGTCGACGGAGGCCACGTGGACCTCGTCGATGCCCAGGGTCTCCTGCACGATCTGGCGGGCCAGCGTGGTGAAGCCCTGACCGGTGTCGACGGCCGCGCAGATGACGGTCGCGACGCCGTCGTGCACCTTGACGGTGGCGGTCGACACCTCGTCCGTGCCCTCGGCGCCGAGCATGTGGACCATGCCGAGGGCGTAGCCGACTCCTCGGCGTACGGCGCCCGGTTCGCCCGCGCCCTCCGGGCCGCCGGGGAGGAGCCAGTCGTCCTCCGGAGCGTCCACGGGGAGGGCCGGCAGGGGGAAGTCGCGTACGGCCTGGAGGAGTTCGGCCACGGGGGCGGGGCAGGTGACGGTCTGGCCGGTGGGCAGGATGTCGCCCGTAGCCAGCACGTTGCGCAGCCGCAGTTCGGTGGGCTCGATGCCGAGTTTGGCGGACAGTTTGTCCATCTGCGCTTCGTACGCGGCGCAGACCTGCATCGCGCCCTCGCCCCGCACATGGCCGGACGGGGGGTTGTTCGTACGGACGGCCCAGCCCTCGATGAAGGCGTGCGGCACGACGTACGGGCCGCAGGCGAAGGCGACCGCCGCGGCCAGCGACTCCGACGAGGCGTCCGCGTAGGCGCCCGCGTCGAGGAGGATCTGGGCCTCGACCTTCAGCAGTCGGCCCTCGGCGTCCGCGTGGTGGCGGTAGCGCAGCAGGGTGGGATGGCGGTGGGCGTGGCCGAGGAAGGACTCCTCGCGGGTGGCCGTGAGTTTGACGGGGCAGCCGGTACGCAGGGCCAGCAGGCCGAGCGGGATCTGGAAGCCGGGGTCGTCACGGTCGCCCGTCGCGCCGGGAACGCCGGTGACGACGATCTTGACCCGGTCGGCTTCGAGGCCGAAGCAGGCCGCCGCGAGGTCGCGGTCGGTGTGCGGGTCGGTGGACGCGGTGTAGATCTCGACGCCGCCGTCGGGGCGCGGCACGGCGAGGCCGGCCTCCGCGCCGACGGGGGCCGGGTCCTGGCGGCCGATGCGGTAGAGGCCCTCGACGATCACGTCACCGGTGACGTCCGGGTCCCCGTATCGCAGCGGGATGTGGCGGATCAGGTTGCCGTCGGGGTGCAGCGGTTCTGCCGCGAACGCCTTCTCCGGGTCGGTGACCGGGTCGAGGATCTCGTACTCGACGGCGATGGCCGCGGCGGCCAGCCGGGCCGTGTCGGGGTGGTCGGCGGCGACGGCGGCGATCGCCTCGCCGTGGTGGCGCACGAGGTCGGTGGCGAAGACGGGACGGTCGGCGACGGTACGGCCGTAGGCCGGGTCACCCGGGACGTCGGCGTGCGTCACCACGGCCCGTACGCCCGGCATCTCGGCGGCGGCCGTGGTGTCGATCGACACGATCCGCGCGTGCGCGTGCGGCGAGCGCAGGATCGCGGCCCAGAGCAGCCCCTCGGCCCACAGGTCGGAGGCGTACGGGAACGTGCCCTCGGTCTTGGCCCGGGTGTCGGCCGCGGGGAGCGACGCGCCGAGGCCGTGGGCAGGCGGTTCCTGCTGGGGTCCGTCGACCGCCGTGGTGGCGGTGGCCGCGTCGTTGCTCACGCCATGCCTCCGTCGTGCGGGTGGGGAACCTGGTGCGGGATGCGGAGCTCGTCGCCGGCGCCCTGGGTGGGCGCCTGCGGGGGGTGCGCCGCACGGGCGGAACCGGCGGCGCTCGCGGAGGCCGCGGCGCTCGCCTCGCGCTCGGCGACCACTTCCTGGACGGCGTCGACGATGCCCCGGTAGCCGGAGCAGCGGCAGAGGTTGCCGCAGAGCGCCTGGCGGGTCTCCAGCTCGCTGGGGGCGTGGTTGCCCTCCAGGAGGTCGTGGACGGTCATCGCCATGCCGGGGATGCAGAAGCCGCACTGGACGGCTCCGCACTTGGCGAGGGCGCGCTGGACGTCGGACGGTTCGCCGTCGACGGCCAGGCCCTCGACCGTACGGACCTCACTGCCGGCGGCGGTGGCCGCGGGCACCAGGCAGGAGGCGACCAGCCGCCCGTCCACCTGGACGTTGCACGCGCCGCACTCGCCCTGGGAGCAGCCGTCCTTCGCCCCGGCGAGGCCGAGGCGCTCGCGCAGGACGTAGAGGAGCGACTCGCCGATCCAGGAGTCGGTGACGGGGCGGTCGGCGCCGTTGACGCGCAGGACGTAGGAGCCGTGGGGGTGTTCGTCGCTGTCGCTGCTGCTCGTGGTGGGGATGACGACGGCAGCCTCGGCCGCGGGCTGCCCCACGGGCTCCGCGAACGGCTCCAGGGGCTGCTCCACGGGCTGTGCGGGCCCGTGCGCGCTCTCCACCGGCTCCAGGGGCTCGTGGGGCTCCACGGGGGCGGCGGGGTTTTCGGCCGCGGGCTCCGCGCCGGCTGCCTCTCCGGCACCCGGTGCCGCGGCTCCGGCCGCCTCCGTCGCCCAGGGGGCGGGTGCGCCCCCGGGCAGGGTCGGCGGGCCGGTGACCGGCTCACCCGCCGTCGGGTAGGGCGACTCCGCGTCCCCCGCGTCGGGCTCCGGCGTCGGCTCGGGGTGCTGCACGGCGGGCGTGGCCCAGGGCGCGGGCGCTCCGCCGGGCAGCGTGGCCGGCGGGGTCCCGCCCGCCCACTGGGACATCAGGGCCGATGTCGTGAACTCGCCCGACTCGTCCGGAAGGTCCCCCTGGGCGACCGGGATCGTCCACTGCCCCGTCAGCTCCGAGGGAGCCGGGACGCCGGGCCCGCCCTCCGCTGCCTCGGGGAAGGTCCACTGTCCCGTCGCCCGCGGGTCGTGCGCCGCGCCCGGCTCCGGCCAGGTCACCTGCTCGCCCGAGGACTCCACGGCGGGGTCCGGGGCGGGCGCGGGCGTCTGGACGACCCAGGTGCCCGTCGCGGCCGGGTCGGTGCCGGCGGCCGGCGTCAGCGGGACGATCGAGGGCGGCGTGAACTGCGGCGGCACGTAACCGTGCCCCGGCGCGGCCAGCGGCGCCCCGTCCAGCAGGTCGTCCGGCGGCAGCTGTACGAACGCGGTGGCCTCGGCGTCGTACTCGCCGCCGTGCGGGACGGGCTGCCAGCCGCCCTGCCGCGGCTCCGGCCGCTGGTTCTCGTTCTCGTTCTCGTCGGTGCTCACGACAGCGCCCTCCCCAGTGCCCGTCGGGCCAGCGCGGCGACCGTGCGCCGCAGATGCAGTACGGCGGGCGGCAGCGCCGGCGGCTCCTCGCCGTCGACGGCCACCGGGTCCGGGATGCAGGCGGCGGCGACGTACTCGCCGAAGGCCGTCAGCGCCTCCGGTGCCAGCCCGCGCTCACCGTCCCAGTCGATCAGCGAGGCGATCCACCGCTCCGCCTCCAGCGGACGCAGCGGCATGGGCGCGATGGCGCCGACCGCGCAGCGCACCCCGCGCCGCGCCGGGTCCAGGACGACGGCGACGGAGGCCGTGGCCCGCCCGGGACCGGTGCGGCCCGTCGCCTTGAAGAAGACCTGCGGGGCGTGCAGGAGCGGCACGCGCACGAAGCCGATGAGTTCGCCCGGGCCGAGCATCTCCCGGCCGGCCAGCAGATGGGAGACGGGGATCTCGCGCGTGCCGGCCGGGCCCGAGATCAGCAGGTCCGCCTCCAGAGCGGCCAGGACGGGCAGGGAGTCGCCGGTCGGGGCGGCGGTCACGATGTTGCCGCCGAGCGTTCCGGCGTTGCGGATCTGCGGCGGGCCGGCCGCGCGTGCGGCCGCGGCGAGCGCGGGGATGAGGGCGGCGAAGTCGGGGCGGCCCATGCGGGCGTGGGTGAGGCCGGCGCCGAGGAGGGCGTTGCCGTCCTGGTACTGCCAGCCGCGGGTCTCGTTGATCCGGCCGAGGCCGACGAGTCCGGCCGGGCGCAATTGACCTCTGTTGACGGCCGCCATCAGATCGGTGCCGCCCGCGACGGGCACGGCGGCGGGCATGGCGCTGAGCGCCGCCACGGCCTCGTCGAGCGAGGTCGGCAGCATCACGGACTGCGCCGCCTGCGGTGCGTGCGTGGTCAACCCAGCTGCCCCTTCCCGGTGTCCCGGCTGTCCCGGCTGTCCCGCCTGTGAGGCCGTACGGTACGTCCTCACAGCCCGGACGTGGCAACTCTGGCACATCTTCCGAGCCGACCGACGAGAGGGTCCGCGAAGGATGCTTCCGTCCCGGACGTCCGTTGACCAGAGAGATGGCCCGATTTGCCACAACATTGGCGGCACATGCGGATTGCCGTTCTTCGACGATCCTCGGGCGACTTGTTCTTGACGGTTCCGACCGGTCCGGCGGCGCCGGGGCACCCACGCGGCCCCGGGGGCGCCGAGTGGTCCTCCGCCGTCCCGGGCGGCGGGGCGCGGGGCGACCACCTGTCCGCCGGGCTCACACGTTCGGGGGCGTCCCCTCGATCGGGCGACCGATGACGCCGGGGCGCAGGTGCCGGGGCAGGGGGCCGGCCGGGGGGCGGTAGTCGACGCCGAGGGCGTCAAGGCGCCGGTAGTGGACGGTCATTCGCCTCTCGAAATCAGCGAAGTCGCGCTCGGCGGGTGCGGGAAGCGCGGACCAGGCGACCTCCGCGAAGGCCACCAGGCGCGGGAAGACCTGGTAGTCGACGCGGGCGCGGTTCTCCATGACCTCGGTCCAGACGTTGGCCTGGGTACCGAGGATGTGGGCGGCCGCCTCGGCGGAGAGCCCCGGTGGAACGGGCTCGAAGCGGTACACGTCCTGGAGGGTGCGTACGTATCCGATGGGCATCGGCTCGTCGTGGCCGGCGGCCTGGCGGTGGTCCAAGTAGACGTGCTGCTCGGGGCACATGACGACGTCGTGACCGGCCTCGGCGGCGGCGATGCCGCCCGCGTACCCGCGCCAGGAGGAGACGGCGGCGCCGGGCGCGAGTCCACCCTCCAGGATCTCGTCCCAGCCGATCAGGCGACGGCCGTGCGCGGTCAGCCAGTTGTCGAAGTGCCTGATGAACCAGGACTGGAGCTCGTCCTCGTCCTTGAGCCCCAGCTCCCGGATTCGCGCCCGGGCGGTCGGCGATCGCTTCCACTGGTCCTTGGGGCACTCGTCGCCGCCGATGTGGACGAAGGGCGATGTCTCGGCCGGGAAGAGGTCCAGCACCTCCTCCAGGACGCCCTCGTAGAAGCGGAGGGTGTTGTCAGTGGGGGCGAGTACGTTCGGGTTGACGCCCCAGGTGTCCCAGACGGTGAGGGAGGTCGTGTCGATGACATCGGTGTTGCCGAGTTCCGGATACGCGGCGATGGCGGCCTGCGAGTGGCCGGGAATGTCGATCTCGGGGACCACGCTGATATGCCGCTCGGCGGCGTAGGCGACGATCTCGCGGATGTCGTCCTGGGTGTAGTGACCGCCGTGCGGGACCTCACTCCACAGCGGTGAGGCGCGGTGCCCCCATTTCGTACGCGAACGCCAGGCGCCGACCTCGGTGAGCCTCGGGTGGCGCTTGATCTCGATGCGCCAGCCCTGGTCGTCGGTGAGGTGGAAGTGGAAGACGTTGAGCTTGTGCGCGGCGAGGAGGTCGAGATGGCGCAGGACGTCGTCCTTGGGCATGAAGTGCCGTGAGACGTCGAGCATGAGGCCGCGCCAGGAGAAGCGGGGGGCGTCGTCGATCGTGACCTCGGGGAGGTCCCAGCCACGGCCCGGCGGGCCGATGGGCGCCTTGCGGTACGCGTCGGGGCCCAGCAGCTGCCGCAGCGTCTGGGCTCCCCAGAACACTCCGGCCGCGCTGCCGCCCTCGATGAGGACGGCGACGTCCTCGACCGACCCGTCGGTGGACAGCCGGTAGCCCTCAGGGCCGAGCTCGCGTCCCACCGCGTCACTGAGCCGCAGGCGGACATCGCGCGGCCCGGGGCCTTCCGCGAACGGAAGCCCGGTGGCGGCTCCGAGCGTGGCACGCAGCCACCGCGCCACGCCCTCGGTGCCCGGGCCAGCATCGAGCGTGGTGTGTTCGTCGAGCGAGAAGCAGCCGCCCGCCCCGCCGTGGGCGACGGCACGCGGAGCCGGGATCAGGTCCGTCAGGGACATGGCGGGTCAGTCCTTCACCGCGCCGCCGAGGCCCGAGACCAGGCGGCGCTGTACGAGTACGAAGAAGACGAGCACGGGGATCGTCATCACGGTCGACGCGGCCATGATCCCGCCCCAGTCGTTCTCGTCCGGCTTGAAGAAGACAAGCAGGGCCATGGGGAGGGTGGACTGCGAGGTGTCGCTGATGAGGAAGGACTTGGCGAAGAGGAAGTCGTTCCACGTCGAGATGAAGGAGAAGACGCTCGTCGCGACCAGGCCGGGGAACACCAGCGGGAAGAGGATCTGCCAGAGGAAGCGGGTGCGGCTCGCCCCGTCGATGTACGCCGCCTCCTCCAGGGCCTCCGGGACCGCCTTGACGAAGCCGCGCAGCATCCATATCGCGAAGGGCAGCGAGAAGGCGATGTGCGGCAGGATCAGCGACCCCAGGGTGTTGAGCTGGCCGAAGTCCCGCATGAGGAAGAAGAGCGGGATCGTCAGCGCCTCGATCGGCACCATCTGCGCGACCAGGAACATGATCAGCAGGGTCGTGCGGAGCCGGAAGCGGAAGCGGGTCACGGCCGTCGCCGCCAGAAAGGCGATGAGGGCGGAGGCGACGACCACCGAGCCCGCTACCACCAGACTGTTGACGAAATAACGGCCGAAATCCTGCTGTTCGAAGACGCGCCGGAAGGAATCCAGGGACGGGGACAGGGTCCATGGGCGCGCATCGGTCGACTGGATCTCGCCCGCCGGCTTGAGGGCCGAGAGGACCATCCAGTACAGCGGGAAGGCGACCACGGCGGCGACGAGGAGAGCGAGGGCCTCGGCGGCGAGGCGGCCGGGGCGGCGGACACGCGGGAAGGGGCGCGGAAGGGGGCGAGGGCGCGCGAGGGGGCGTGGGAGGCTCACAGTTCTTCTCCCTGGCGTCGCAGCAGACGGAGGTGGACCAGAGTGACCGCGAGCAGGATCAGCAGCATCACGACGCCGATCGCCGCACCCAGGCTGTACTGGGAGGACGCGAAGGCCTTCTGGTAGGCGTACACATTGAGGACGAGGTTCTGACCGGCGATACCGCCGCCGCCGGTCATCACATAGATCTGCGTGAACACCTTGAAGTCCCAGATGATCGACTGGATCGTGACGACGACGAGGATCGGCCGCAGCATGGGCGCGGTGACGGACCGCCAGATGCGCCACTGCGAGGCGCCGTCGAGCGACGCGGCCTCCAGGACCTCGCCCGGGACGGCCTTGATACCCGCGTACACGGTCACCATCACGAACGGGAACGAGCACCACACGACCTCGAACAGAACGAGCGCGAAGGCGCTGTAGCGCCCGTACGTCCAGGAGAAGTCGCCGAGCCCCAGGACCTTGTCGACGGGGCCGAAGTCCGGGTCGAAGAGGAACACCCAGACGGTGGACCCGGTGATGGCGGGTGTCGCCCAAGCCCCGAGCGCGGCCAGCATGAGCGCGAGGCGGGGAACGGCGCGGATCCGGGTGAGGAGCACGGCGAGCGCGCAGCCGACGGCGAGGGTGGCGACGACACAGGCGGCGGCGAAGAGCAGGGTGGCGAGCAGGACCTGCCAGAACTGACTGTCGGAGAAGAGGGCGGAATAGTTGCCGAGGCCCTGGAAGGAGGTCGGCTCGCCACCGCTGACCTGGGCCTGGGTGTACTCCAGGAAGGAGATAAGACCCAGCTGGTAGATGGGGTAGACCAGGAGCCCGCCGAGCACGACGAGCGCGGGGGCGAGATAGAGCCAGGGCGTCCAGCCGCCCCGGCGACCGGGGCCACCACCGGAGGCCTTACGGCCGGAAGCCGTGCGGGGGCCCGCCCCGACGGCGCTTCCCGCCGGCGCCACCGCCGGCCCCGCGGCGCGCGTCTTCGTACCCTCGATCATCCGAGTCGGCCCGCCGCGGCGAACGCCGCGTCCATCTTCTTCGCCGCGTCGTCCGACGCGGCCGCCACGTCCTTACGGCCGCTCACGATCTCCTGGAACATCGTCGGCAGCACCAGCGACGCGTCGATCCGGCCCCAGCCCGGTGACGCCGGCACGAACTTGGCCCCCGCGCCCAGCGAGTCGACGAAGGGCTTCACGAACGGCTCCCTCTTCGCCACGTCCGCCCGCACGTCCGTGTACGTCGGCAGGAATCCCATCGCGTCGAAGAGCTTGCCCTGGGTCTCCTTCCCGGCCAGGGACTTCATCAGGTCGACCGCCAGCGTCCGGTGTGAACTGCTCTTCAGGACACCGATGTTGTTGCCACCGGCGAAGGGCGGCGCGATCGAGCCCGCCGCCACACCCGGCAGCGGCACCACCGCGTACTTCCCCTTCACCGCGCCCGCTTCGACCGCCGCGTGGCTGAAGTCGCCGCCGATCGCCATCGCCGCTTTGCCCGAGGCGAAGGCGGTGACGGTCGCGTTGCCGCCCATCGAGGCGCACTTGGCGGCAGGGCAGTTGTCGTCGCCGAAGAGCGAGGTGTACGAGGCGATGCCCTTGCGCGCCGCCTCGCTGTTGACCGCGGCCTTGTACGCCCCACCGCTCCCGTCGGCGAGTTCACCGCCGTTCGCCCAGATGAACGGCATCGCGCCATAGGTGTACGCGCCGCCGACGGCGATGCCGTACAGCTCCGGCTTCGCCTTGTGGATCCTCTTCGCGGTATCGATCAGCTCGGCCTGCGACTTCGGCGCCGCGAGCCCCATCTCCCGGAAGACGTCGGTGCGGTAGTACAACGCGCGCACCCCCACGAACAGCGGCGCGCCGTACACCTTCCCGTCCACCGTGACCGAGGTCCGCGCCGTCGGGTCGGTGTCCTTCGCCTCCGGCCACGCCCCGAACTCGGCGCTGATGTCGGCGAGTCCACCGTCCTTCACGTAACCGGCGGTGTCGGTGTTGCCGTACTCGACCAGGTCCGGCGCGCTCTTGGGATCGTTGAAGGCAGCCTTGACGCGCTGGGCGCGGGTGTCGACCGGGATGTACTCCACCTCGGCCCTCACCCCCTGGTGCCGCTTCTCGAACGCGGCGACGGCAGCCTCGACCACCTGCTCCTTGGGCTTGTTGTTGACCTCCCGGAAGAGCCAGACGCGCAGGGTGCCGCTCGCCTCGTCCTTCGTCGCGCCGGTGTCGGAGATCTGCGGGGCGCACCCGGCGGTGGCGGCGAGGCCGGCGAGCGCGAGGGCGGCGATCGGGGCGGCGATTCGGGCAGGAAGCTTCATGACGGGATCCCCTCCGATGGCGTTGCAGCATGCGCAACGAACGTTTCGTGCTGCACAACACGCGTGAGGTTAGGCCCGTGCGGAGAGCGCGACAAGTGGTCTCTACCACTCTGTGACCAGCGGTTGCACGCCCTGCAACGCGAACACCGGCACCAGGCCCGCGAGCGCACGCGAACGGCCCCCGGCGCGCGTACCCGAGTACGCGCGCCGGGGGCCGTCCCCTGCGAAAAGAACCCCGACGCCGGCGGTCCCTACTTCTTGTCCTTGCCGCCCTTGTCCTTGTCCCCGCCACCGGGACCCATGGACTCGTAGATCTCCTTGCACATCGGACAGACCGGGTACTTCTTGGGGTCACGCCCCGGCACCCAGACCTTGCCGCACAGTGCCACCACGGGAGTGCCGTCGAGGGCACTCGCCATGATCTTGTCCTTCTGAACGTAATGGGCGTAGCGCTCGTGGTCGCCGTCACCGTGGGACACCTGCGGCGTCGGCTCTACGAGGGTTCCCGTACCTGCCCCGCGCTCGGGCTCGAGAGTGCTCATAAATGCCAAGGGTACTGAAAGCCGAGCGGGTCAGTTCAGCGACGGGTCGTCCGGGTACGTGGCGACCATCGCCAGCTCGTTGCGCTGGCGTCTCAGCACCGCGCGCCACAGGCTCTCCGGGCGCGGGGAGGAGACGTCCCCCGGTTCCGACTCGACGACGTACCAGGCGCCCTGGGTGAGCTCCTCCTCCAGCTGGCCGGGGCCCCAGCCCGCGTAGCCGGCGAAGATCCGCAAGGAGCCGAGGGCCTCCGCGAGGAGTTCCGGCGGGGTCTCCAGGTCCACCAGACCGATCGCGCCGTAGACCCGCCGCCAGCCCAGGGGGCCCTCGTCACCGGGGATCACGGCGAGGCCCAGGGCCGCGTCCAGGGAGACGGGACCGCCCTGGAAGACCACGCCCGGCTCACCCGTGAGGGGGGACCACTGCTCAAGGATCTCCACGACGCCGACCGGGGTCGGACGGTTGAGGACCACGCCGAGGGAGCCCTCGTCGTCGTGGTCGAGGAGGAGCACCACCGCGCGGTCGAAATTCGGGTCCACCAGCGTGGGGGTGGCGACGAGCAGCCGTCCTGTGAGCGAGGACACCTCGGTCATGCGAGACATGATCCCGCATCTTCGCGCTTCGCGGGGGTTGTACGGCGGGCCCCGGTGATGTGCGATGGCCACGCAGTACACAGGGGACCGCGCACGCGCCCGCACCGCCTCCTCTCGAACAAACGGACGGTGACGCTCCGCGAGGCTCGGGGGACAGATAGTGCTGTGCCGAATTCATTACATGCCCGAGGCCGCCTTGGCCTTACAGAACGGGGGTAGAAGCGCCGTACCCTTTTCCCTGGCCCCCTGCCCACCTCTCCGGAACGCGAGATTCATGACCGGCACAGACGATGTACTGCTTGTCCACGGCGGAACCCCGCTCGAGGGCGAGATCCGCGTCCGCGGCGCGAAGAACCTCGTGCCCAAGGCGATGGTCGCCGCACTCCTCGGCAGCGGGCCGAGCCGACTGCGCAATGTGCCCGACATCCGTGACGTCCGCGTCGTCCGCGGGCTCCTGCAGCTGCACGGTGTGACGGTCAGGCCGGGAGACGAACCCGGCGAGCTGATCCTCGACCCGTCCCACGTCGAGTCGGCCAACGTCGCCGACATCGATGCCCACGCCGGCTCGTCGCGCATCCCGATCCTCTTCTGCGGTCCGCTGCTGCACCGCCTCGGCCACGCCTTCATCCCGGGCCTGGGCGGCTGCGACATCGGCGGCCGGCCGATCGACTTCCACTTCGAGGTGCTGCGGCAGTTCGGCGCGACCATCGAGAAGCGGGCGGACGGCCAGTACCTGGAGGCCCCGCAGCGACTGCGCGGCACGAAGATCCGGCTGCCGTACCCCTCGGTCGGCTCGACCGAACAGGTGCTGCTGACGGCCGTGCTGGCGGAGGGCGTGACCGAGCTCTCCAACGCGGCCGTGGAGCCGGAGATCGAGGACCTGATCTGCGTCCTGCAGAAAATGGGCGCGATCATCTCGATGGACACCGACCGCACGATCCGGATCACCGGCGTCGACAGCCTCGGCGGTTACACCCACCGGGCGCTCCCGGACCGCCTGGAGGCGGCCTCCTGGGCGTCGGCGGCGCTGGCGACCGAGGGCAACATCTATGTGCGCGGCGCCCAGCAGCGCTCGATGATGACCTTCCTCAACACGTACCGGAAGGTCGGCGGCGCCTTCGAGATCGACGACGAGGGCATCCGCTTCTGGCACCCGGGCGGCTCGCTCAACGCGATCGCCCTGGAGACGGACGTGCACCCCGGTTTCCAGACCGACTGGCAGCAGCCGCTGGTGGTGGCCCTGACCCAGGCGGCGGGGCTCTCCATCGTCCACGAGACGGTCTACGAGTCGCGGCTGGGCTTCACGTCCGCGCTGAACCAGATGGGTGCCCACATCCAGCTGTACCGCGAGTGCCTGGGTGGCTCGGACTGCCGCTTCGGCCAGCGGAACTTCCTGCACTCGGCGGTCGTGTCCGGCCCCACGAAGCTCCAGGGCGCCGACCTGGTCATCCCGGACCTCCGGGGTGGTTTCTCGTACCTGATCGCGGCCCTGGCGGCCCAGGGGACGTCCCGGGTCCACGGCATCGACCTGATCAACCGCGGCTACGAGAACTTCATGGAGAAGCTCGTCGAGCTCGGCGCGAAGGTCGAACTCCCGGGCAGGGCGCTCGTCTGACCCGGCGAAAGACGACGGCCCCCGCTTCGGCGGGGGCCGTTTTCGTGCCGCCTCCCTGACAGGAAACCCTGACGGGAACGCCCGCCACGGACCCCTGCCACCGAGAGGCGTACGCAACGGCGAAGGGCGGCCACCCCCTGACAGGGTGACCGCCCTCCTCCGTTGCCTCGGGGTGTTACTTGCCCTTGGCGGCTTCCTTGAGCTTGGAGCCCGCGGAGACCTTCACGCTGTAACCGGCCGGGATGTTGATCGGGTCGCCGGTCTGCGGGTTACGAGCGGTGCGAGCGGCACGGTGGGTGCGCTCGAAGGTCAGGAAGCCGGGGATGGTGACCTTCTCGTCGCCCTTGGCGACGATCTCACCGACGGTCTCGGCGAGAGCGGCCAGCACGGCGTCGGCGTCCTTGCGAGTCACCTCGGCGCGGTCGGCCAGGGCGGCCACCAGCTCACTGCGGTTCATGTTGTTACTCCCGTGTTCTTCTTGCCTGTGAGGCGTGAGATCGAAGCCGATGCTGCCAGGGCCCTCGGACAGTCCCCGGACCCGGGTCTGCCCTCAGACCCGCCGCGCCGGTGGGGTTCCCCCTGGGGCGCAGGCCCTCAATGGAGCATCCTGCCCCCACCAGCGGCGGGAAAGCCAATCCGGCACCCCCCGGAGTCACACGAAAAGCGCCACTGCCTCGTCATCGTGACGTTCCGTCGACTCCGCGGGGACTCCATGGAGCCGAATCGCCACCCTAAAGGTGGGTTTACGGCCCCGGTGCCCGCGACGCGCCGTAGGGTCAGGCGGACGTGGGGCCCGTCACAGCGGGGCCGGCGGCCTTGGCGGCGGTGCGGACGGCGCCCGCGACCGCGCCCGCGACCTTGTCGTTGAAGACGGACGGAATGATGTAGTTCGGGTTCAGTTCCTCGTCGGTGACGACGTCGGCGAGGGCGGCTGCGGCGGCGAGCATCATCTCGGTGTTGACGGTCCGGGACTGCGCGTCCAGCAGACCGCGGAAGACGCCGGGGAAGACCAGCACGTTGTTGATCTGGTTGGGGAAATCCGAGCGGCCGGTGGCCACAACTGCCGCCGTCTGGCGGGCGATTGCGGGGTCCACCTCGGGGTCCGGGTTCGCGAGCGCGAACACGATCGCGCCGTCCGCCATCGCGGCGACGTCGTCGCCGCCCAGGACGTTCGGGGCGGAGACACCGATGAAGACGTCGGCGTCGACGACGGCCTCCTTGAGGGTGCCGGTGACGCCCTCGGGGTTGGTGTT
This sequence comes from Streptomyces sp. NPDC038280, assembly GCF_055600045.1. Taxonomy (NCBI): domain Bacteria; kingdom Bacillati; phylum Actinomycetota; class Actinomycetes; order Kitasatosporales; family Streptomycetaceae; genus Streptomyces; species Streptomyces sp. NPDC038280. The sequence continues at coordinate 75,118 of NZ_JBVJYZ010000013.1, read as the reverse complement.
GTCGGCGATCCAGCGCAGCGGCGTCCCGGGCGCGGCGTCCACCAGGTCCTCGCGGCCGGCGTGGACGACGCCGTGGATGTCGGCGACGACGGCGTGCTTCACACCCGCGGCGATCAGCAGCTTCAGGATGGCCGTACCGGCCGCTCCGGCGCCGGACATGACGACCCGTACGTCCCCGATGGCCTTGCCGACCACGCGCAGCGCGTTGGTGAGGGAGGCGAGGACGACGATCGCGGTGCCGTGCTGGTCGTCGTGGAAGACGGGGATGTCCAGGGCCTCGCGCAGACGCGCCTCGATCTCGAAGCAGCGCGGTGCCGAGATGTCCTCGAGGTTGATGCCGGCGAAGCCGGGGGCGATGGCCTTGACGATCTCCACGATCGCGTCGGTGTCCTGGGTGTCGAGGCAGATCGGCCAGGCGTCGATGCCGGCGAAGCGCTTGAAGAGGGCCGCCTTGCCCTCCATCACGGGCAGCGCGGCCATCGGGCCGATGTTGCCGAGACCGAGGACGGCGGAGCCGTCCGTCACGACTGCGACGGAGTTGCGCTTGATGGTGAGGCGGCGGGCGTCCTCGGGGTTCTCGGCGATCGCCATGCAGACCCGGGCGACACCCGGGGTGTAGATCATGGAGAGGTCGTCACGGTTGCGGATGGGATGCTTCGACGCCATCTCGATCTTGCCGCCGAGGTGCATCAGGAACGTACGGTCGGAGACCTTGCCGAGGGTGACGCCCTCGATGCCGCTGAGCTTCTCGACGATTTCGTCCGCGTGGGTGGTCGAGGTCGCCGCGATGGTGACGTCGATCCGCAGCTTCTCGTGGCCTGAGGCGGTCACATCGAGGCCGGTGACGGAGCCGCCGGAGGACTCCACGGCCGTGGTGAGCTGGGAGACCGCCGTTCCGCTGGCGGGCACCTCCAGCCGGACCGTCATCGAGTACGAGACGCTGGGCGCCGTTGCCATGACCGGGTTCCTCTGCTTTCCCTAGCTTCGTTGCTACGCCGCCACGGCTGGTTGCCCGGCGGCGCCCTCCGATGGTCGCACCTACCTGCGGGTAGCAGGTAATGCGGTCATTTTGTTTTCGGAAACTGTTTTCCACCATACGAGAAGTGATGATGAAACAGAAGAGGTCCGCGCCACCGGAGCGGTGACGCGGACCTCTTCTGTATGTACGTACCAAGTGGCACCGACCCGCCATGCTCGCCTCGCGGCAAGTGGTCGCTCTGAGCGACGAAGGTTGGGCCCGGGGGCTTGGATCGAGCCGGTGCCACCTACAGGCTAACAAACCACCCCGGTAAGTGATTCCTTCCTGACGAGTTGACTCGCCGTCCTGACGCGAAGGCCCGGACGGGAGCAGCGGGAAGGCCCCCGGGATCAGTCCCTGAGCAGGTCCGGAACGCCCGCCGCGTCCGGCTCGTCGCGCTGCCCCGAGACCACCGTCAACTGCTGTGTGGCGCGGGTCAGCGCCACGTACAGCACCCGCAGACCGGCCGGTGACTCGTCCGCGATCTCCGCCGGCGAGACGACGACGGTGGCGTCGTACTCCAGCCCCTTCGCCTCCAGGCTGCCGAGCGCGACCACCCGTTCGCCCAGACCGGCGAGCCAGCGCGCCGCCTGCTCGCGGCGGTTCATGGCGACGACGACGCCCACCGTGCCGTCCACCCGGTCCAGGAGGCGCTGTGCCTCCTCGCGGACCAGCTCGGCGAGGTCCCCGCCACCCGTGGCCACGAACCGCGGCTCGACGCCCGTGGAGCGGACCGCGCGCGGCGACTCCTTGCCGGGCATCGCCAGGGCCAGCACCTTGGCCGCCAGCTCGGCGATCTCGGCCGGGTTGCGGTAGTTCACCGTGAGTTCGAAACGGCGCCTGGGACGGGTCCCCAGGGCTTCGTCACGGGCCTCGGCGGCCTCGTCCGGCGTCGACCACGACGACTGGGCCGCGTCGCCGACCACGGTCCAGGTGGCGTGCCGGCCGCGCCGGCCGACCATGCGCCACTGCATCGGCGTCAGGTCCTGCGCCTCGTCGACGATGACATGGGCGTACTCGGTGCGCTCCTGCGCCAGCCGCTCGGCCCGCTCGCGCTGTGTCTCCTCGCGTACGGGCATCAGCTCCTCCAGACCCGTCAGCTGGTCCAGCGGGTCCAGGTCGCGCCGCTTGCGGGGCCGGGCCGGGGCGCCGAGGAGCAGCTCCAGCTCGTCCAGGATCGCGACGTCATGGACCGACAGGGCGTCGCGGCGCAGCGAACGGGACACCCGGCGCACCTCGCCGGGGTTGAGGATCCGGCGGGCCCAGCGGCCGAGCCGCTTCTCGTCCGCCATCGCGGCGAGCACCTGGCGGGGGGTGAGCTCGGGCCACCAGGCGTCGAGGAAGGCGAGGAAGCTGTCCTCGGAGGTGATGTCCTCGTCGAAGGAGGAGCGGAGTTCGGCGGCGAGCTCCGGGTCCGTGTGGCGGGTGCCGGCGCCGGACTTGGCGTACAGCGCGTCGAGGAGCAGCCTGCGGGCGCGCGGGCGCAGCAGGTTGACGGGGGCGGAGCCGCCGAGGACGTTGTGGCGGATGCGCTGGAGTTCGTCGTTCTCCAGCTCCAGACGGCGGCCGAAGGCGACGACCCGCAGCCGGGTGGGTGTGCCGGGGGCGCCCTGGGGCTCCTCGTCCTCGCCGAGGGCGAGCTGTCCGGTGCGTCTGGGGGGCGGTGTCTCCAGCGCCCCACGGGCGGCCTTGCGCAGCACCTTCAGCATTCGGGAGGAGCCCTTGAGGCGGGCGACGGCCGGATCGTCGTACGCGGTGGCCTCGACGCCGTCGACCAGGGAACCGACCGCGCGGATCGCGACCTGCCCCTCCTCGCCGAGGGACGGCAGGACGCCCTCGGTGTACGAGACCAGCAGCGGAGTCGGCGAGACGATCAGGATGCCGCCGGCGTACCGCCGCCGGTCCTGGTAGAGCAGGTAGGCGGCCCGGTGGAGGGCGACGGCGGTCTTGCCGGTGCCGGGCCCGCCCTCGACGTAGGTCACCGAGGCGGCGGGCGCCCGGATGACCATGTCCTGCTCCGCCTGGATGGAGGCCACGATGTCGCGCATGGTGTGCCCGCGGGCCTGGCCGAGAGCGGCCATCAGGGCGCCGTCGCCGATCACCGGGAGGTCCCGGCCGCCGAGGGTGGCCTTCAGCTCCGGACGCATCAGGTCGTCCTCGACGCCGAGGACCTTGCGGCCCTTGGAGCGGATGACCCGGCGGCGGACCACTCGGCCGGGATCGACCGGGGTGGAGCGGTAGAAGGGCGCCGCGGCGGGCGCGCGCCAGTCGATGACCAGCGGCGAGTAGTCGGAGTCCAGGACGCCGATGCGGCCGATGTGGAGGGTCTCCGCGATCTCGGCGGTGTTGTCCCCGGCCACGGCGTCCTCGGCGGGCTCGATCGAGGTGTACGCCCCGTCGGGGCCCTTCTTGCCGTCCTTGCCGCGCAGCAGATCGATCCTGCCGAAGAGGAAGTCCTCGAATTCGTTGTTGAGCCGGTTCAGATGGATACCGGCCCGGAACACCTGCGCGTCGCGCTCGGCGAGCGCGCCGGGCGTGCCGACCTGGCCGCGCTTGGCGGCGTCGTTCATGAGGAACTCCGCCTCGTGGATCTTCTCCTCGAGGCGGCGGTACACCTGGTCGAGATGGTCCTGCTCGACACCGATCTCGCGGTCCCGGACCGTATCGACCACACCGTCGGCTTCCTGCGTGGCCACCGAGGCCCCCTTCTGACGTGCACTGGGCAGCCGTCGAGCGTACGCGAAGGGGGCGGCTCTGTCAGGCTCCGTCTCAGGCGTCGACCTCCACGAGGCGTTTGCCATCGAATGTACGCACTTCGAAGTGGTCGATGTCGTTGCGGTCCATCGCCGCGCCGCCGTGGACGTACAGCGGGTTCCTGGCCATCTCCTCGGAGGCTCCCGGGATGCCGTAGCCCCACTTCGGGACCGCCCAGGAGGTGACGATCTCCTCCTCGCCGTTCTTGGAGACGGCGACGAGATTGCACTTCAGCGGACCCTTGACGTTCTTGAGCTCCAGGACGGCGTGGGTGCCCCAGCCCTTCTTCTCCATGCCGACGGTGGCACTGACCTTGGTGGTCGCGTCCGTGGCCCGGACCTTCTCGTCCATGTGGTTGAAGAAGGCGTCCTCGGCGGGGCTGGTGGGGTGCGGGTCGGCGCCGGCCCGGTTCTCCGTACCGCCTCCGGACGTGGCGACCACGGCGACGACGGGGCCGCCGATGATCAGGGCCGCGGCGGCCGCGACGAGGTACCTGGTGCGGCGGCGGCGCTGGGCGCGCTTGACGGCGACCTCGTCCACGAGCCGGTCGAGGAGCGGCGGACCCGAGGTGGGTGCGGGCGCGACGGGACGTACGACGGGCGGCGGACCGGAGGCGTCCGCGAGCATGGCCAGCATCGGTTCGATGCCGGCGAATTCGTCCAGGTGTGCCGCGCAGAGCTCGCATCCCGCCAGATGCGCCTCGAAGGCGGCGGCGTCGGCGGCGTCCAGAATGCCGAGTACATACGCACCCGCCGCGTCGTGGACCGATTCGTGTTCGTACGTCGTCATGCCGAGACCCCCCTCTCCTCCAGCGCGAGCTTCATGGAACGCAGTGCGTAGAACACGCGGGACCGGACGGTCCCGCTGGGTATGCCGAGCGTCTCGGCTGCCTCATTGACCGTACGCCCCTTGAAGTACGTCTCGACCAACACTTCCCGGTGGGCCGGGGTCAAATCGTCGAGCGCATCTGAGAGCGTCATGAGCCACAACGCCTTGTCGATCTCGTCCTCCGCGGGCATGACCTCGAGCGGCGACGGATCGACCTCCTGCGGCCGGGCCTGCCGGCTGCGGTGGCCGTCGATGACGATGCGACGGGCGACCGTCACCAGCCAAGGTCGGACAGAGCCGGTGGCCCGGTTGAGCTGACCGGCGTTCTTCCAGGCACGGATGAGCGTCTCCTGTACGACGTCCTCGGCGCGCTGGCGGTCGCCGGCGACGAGTCGGAGTACATAGGCGAGCAAAGGGCCGGCGTGCTCGCGGTAGAGCTCACGCATCAACTCCTCGTCGGGGACAGAGGGGTCGAAGCGTGATGCCTGACTGCGATGCCGGGCCCTGTGCGGACGGTCATCGGCCACGGCGGCATCCTTGCGCACCTGAACCTCCTGGTCGAGACCCTGTCTGACTGCTTGTCCCCCATGACTACGGAGACGGACGGGAATCGACTCAACGGGCACGAGGATTTTTTCGAAGGGTGGCGCCGGGTCCGGCGGACGCCGCCGCAGCCGGCCTTCAGGCCCGCGCCGGGACGGCGCTGTGCCGCCGGCGGTGGCGGGCGACGCGCTCGCGGTTGCCGCACACCTCGCTGGAGCACCAGCGGCGGCGGAGCCCGCGGGACATGTCGAGGTAGCAGCGGCGGCAGTTGTCCCCTTCGCACTGCCGCAGACGCCCCCGCGCGACGGGATCGGTGAGCAGGTCGACGGCGTCGCGGGCGACGGCGGCGAGGAGCGCGAGGCAGTCGGGTTCGCCGCTCAGCACCCGCACGAGCAGGCCCGATTCCGTACGGACGGCGCGGGGCGCGGGCGGCGCGGCGGCCGCCGCCAGCGTGTTGAGTCGCTCCAGGGCGGCGTCGGCGCACCGGCCCTCGATCTGGGCGCCGACCAACTCGCCGACACAGTCCCGCAGTTCCCGGAAGCGTGCGACCCAGCAGGCGTCGAGGGCGCGGAGCGGGGTGGTGGCGGGTACGAGTCCGGCCGCCCTGAGCCACTGGTCGAGCGCGTCGGTACGGTCGAGCTCTTCCGCCGCCAGATCCAGGCAGATCCGCCCGGAATCGAAAGTCAGCGCCATGTACCTGTCACCGCCTCGGGGTCACCGTCGGGTGTACCGACCAGAGTGCCCGCCGTGGGCGGCGACCGGAACCCCCGCTACCCGAGCGGCGGCGGGTCGTCGTGCAGGATCCGCTGGAAGAGGTGGTGATCGCGCCACTCGCCGTCGATGTGCAGATAGCGGGGCGCTGTTCCGTACCGCTCGAACCCGCTCTTGGCGAGGACCCGTTGGGAGGCCGTGTTGTGGAGCACGGTCCCGGCTTCCAGGCGGTGCAGGCCGAGGTCCTCGCGCGCGGCGCGGCACACCTCCCCGACGATCCGGGTGGCGAGCCCGCGGCCGGTGTACCCGGCGTCGACCCAGTAGCCGAGGCTCCCGCTGCGGAACGGGCCGAGGGCGATGCCGGAGAGGGTGGCCGCGCCGACGATCGCCTCTCCGTCGACGGCGAACCAGCGCACGGAGGCGTCGGCCAGGCGGCCGGCCTGTCCCTCGGTGGTGAAGTAGGCCTCGGGCCGGTGCGGCTCCCAGGGGCGCATGTGGGCGCGGTTGCGGGTCAGGGCGTCGGCGAGGGCGGGTGCGTCGGACGGGCGGGCGCCCCGGATCTGAACGGTCATCCGATCACGCTATGGGCCCGGAGCCGTGCCCGCGGACCTGGACGCAGACGTATGCGCCTGCGACGCTCGCCCATGGTCACGGACCGTCGCCACCGATTGAATGATCACATGACAAAAACGGCCATGACACGGACCACGAACGCGGTACTCACGGCGGCGACGGTGACGACGGGACTGACGGCGGGCATTTGGTTCGCCTACGCGTGCTCGGTGATGCCCGCCCTGGGACGAAGCGACGACCGGGTCTTCATCGAGGTGATGCAGAACATCAACGACGTGATCCAGAACCCGGTCTTCTTCGCCGTCTTCTTCGGCGCGCTCGTCCTGTCGGCGGTGGCGGCCTGGCAGCTCCGCGCGACCCCGGTGACCCGCTGGACCCTGGCGGCACTCCTGCTCTCCGTCGCGGTCCTGGTGGTCACCTCGGCCGTGAACGTGCCGCTCAACGACGCACTGGCCGCCGCCGGCCCTCCCGGCGCGATCGCCGACCCGGCGGGCGTACGGGACCGCTTCGAGGCCCCGTGGACGGCCTGGAACACGGTTCGGGGCGTCCTGTCGACGGCGTCCCTGCTGTGCCTGCTGCGGGCGGCGGGCGGCCTGCGCCGGGCGTGACCGGGCCGGGCGGCCCCGCGCCGGGCCTGACCGACCGGGAGGCGGGTGGCCCGGCCGGGCCGGGCGCCGAAGGCCCTCCGCCGCGTTCAGCCCTCCCCCTGGGGGCCGTTCAGGCGTCCACGTCCCCGTACTTCGTCTCCGCCGCCTGGTCCAGGGCCAGTCGGTACCCCCGCTTGACCACTGTCTGGATCAGCTTCGGCGCCCCCAGCGCCGTCCGCAGCCGGGCCATCGCGGTCTCCACCGCGTGCTCGTCGCGCCCCGCCCCCGGCAGCGCCCTGAGCAGGTCCCCCCGGGAGACCACCCAACCGGGCTGCCGGGCCAGCGCGTTGAGCAGCGCCATCCCGGCCGGCGGCACCGGTCGCAGCTCCCCGTCCACCAGGACGGCGTGGCCCCGGATCTCCACCTTCCGCCCCGCCACGGGAAAGGTCCGTGCTCTGGCGGGCAGTTCCTGGCACAGCACCTGCACCAGGGGCCCCAGCCGGAAGCGCTCCGGCTGGAGCGTGTCAACACCATGGGCCTGGAGCGGCAGGGCCGTGACCGGCCCCACGCAGACCGCCAGCACGTCGTGGCGCAGCGCGTCGAGCAGCTCCGGCAGGACCCCGCGGCTCTCCGCCCGGGAGAGCAGCGAGGCGGCCGCCGGCGCGCTGGTGAAGGTGACCGCGTCCAGCGACCGCGACAGCGCGGCGTCGAGGAGCCGGTCCAGCGGGCCGAGCTCCTCGGGAGGCATCCACCGGTAGACGGGGACGCCCACGACCTCGGCGCCGCCCGCCCGGAGCGCCTCCACGAAGCCGGGCAGCGGCTCCCCGTGCAGCTGGAGGGCGATGCGGCGGCCCGCCACGCCCTCCCCGAGCAGCCGGTCGAGCACCTCGGCCATGGACTCCGAGGACGGCGACCACGCCTCCGTCAGCCCGGCCGCCCTGACGGCGCCCTTGACCTTGGGGCCCCGGGCGAGCAGTTCCACCCCGCGCAGGCAGTCGAGGAGCTCCTCGCCGTAGCCCCAGCCGTCGGCCGCCTCGACCCAGCCCCGGAAGCCGATCGCGGTGGTCGCGACGACGACGTCGGGGGCCCGGTCGATGAGTTCCTTCGTGGCGGCGAGCAGTTCGGTGTCGTCCGCGAGGGGCACGATCCGCAGCGCCGGACCGTGGACGACGGCCGAGCCGCGGCGCCGCAGGAGCGCGCCCAGCTCGTCCGCGCGCCGCGCCGCCGTGACTCCGACGGTGAACCCCGCGAGGGGACCCTGCTCTTGCTCGTACATGAGAGCTGAGCCTGCCGGTGACACGTGACAGATTCGGTTCGTCTGTATTTCTCCGCCGTTACGGACCACTCCCGATCACACCTCGGCGTAACCGACCTGCGGCTTTTCCTCCGCCGCGGCCGCCGTGGCGGGCACCTCGACGGGCCGCCGAAGGTATACCGCGTAGGTGACGGCGATGCACGCCGCGTAGAAGGCCAGGAAGCCCACGAAGGCGGAGGTTCCCGTTCCGGCAGCCTGGAACGACTGCCGGAAGGCGAGGTTGATCCCCAGTCCGCCGAGCGCGCCGACCGCCCCGATGAGGCCCATGGCGGCCCCCGAGAGCCTGCGGCCGTACGCCTCGGCCTCCTCGCCCGCGAGCCCCTTGCGGTGCCCCTGGGCCAGGAAGATGGCCGGGATCATCTTGTACGTGGAGCCGTTGCCGAGCCCGCTCAGGACGAACAGTCCGATGAAGCCCACGAGGAAGACGCCCAGCGACTCGATGGCGGACGCGTAGACCACCACACCGGTCGCCGCGGCCATCGCGGCGAAGGTCCAGACGGTGATGCGGGCGCCGCCGTACCGGTCGGCCAGCGAGCCGCCGACGGGCCGGATCAAGGAACCGAGCAGCGGCCCGATGAAGGTCAGCGAGGCGGCCTGCAGCGGGGTGCGCCCGAACTGGGTCTGCAGCACGAGCCCGAAGGCGAAGCTGTAGCCGATGAAGGACCCGAAGGTGCCGATGTACAGGAACGCCATGATCCAGGTGTGCCGGGCCCTGACGGCCTGCCGGGCGGCGCCGGTGTCGTTCTTCACCGGCGCGAGGTTGTCCATGAAGAGCGCGGCGCAGAGCGCGGCGACGACGACCAGCGGGATGTAGACACCGAGGACGATCCGGGGGTGGGTCGCTCCGGCGGTGCTGATCACCAGCAGTCCCACGAGCTGGACGACCGGCACGCCGATGTTGCCGCCGCCCGCGTTGAGACCGAGCGCCCAGCCCTTCTTCCGCAGCGGGAAGAAGGCGTTGATGTTGGTCATGGAGGAGGCGAAGTTGCCGCCGCCGACGCCGGTGAGCGCGGCCACCACGAGGAAGGTGGTGTACGACGTGCCGGGCTCCATCACCGCGTACGCGACACCGGTCGGCAGGAGAAGCAGCAGGGCGCTGAAGATCGTCCAGTTCCGGCCGCCGAACCGCGCGACGGCGAAGGTGTACGGGACCCGGATGACCGCGCCGACCAGGGTCGCCGTGCCGATGAGGAAGAACTTCCCCGCCGGGTCGATGCCGTACTGGGGCCCCATGAACAGGACCATCACGGACCACAGGCTCCAGATCGAGAACCCGATGTGCTCGGACAACACGGAGAACAGCAGATTGCGCTTGGCGATCCGCTCCCCCTTCTCACGCCAGAAGGTCTCGTCCTCCGGCTCCCACCGCTCGATCCACCGGCCGCCCATCAGGTACCTCCACGGTGTCGGGCCCGGAACGTGCAGAGCTCCGGGCCTTCTGGAACCTCGTGGGACCGACGCTAGGGATGCCTCGTTTCAGCCCGGTGGCAGGAAGTGACCCCTGCGCAACCTTGCTCTCACGCAGGGCCGGGCGTGGCTGTGAGACCGGGGTCGTCCGCCGGCAGCCAGGCCTCCGGCGGGAGGCGCAGCCAGTCCTCGCGGGCCCCGAGCTCCGCGGCCGCCGCGCGCAGGGCGTCGAGCCCGGGGTGGCGCAGCCCCCTGCGCCAGACCAGGAAGACCGGGGAGAGGGGTACGGGGTCGGTGAGCGGCCGCAGTGCGCACCCGGGGAGCTCGGGGAAGTCGACCGTGGCGAGGACCGGGCTGCGGGTCTTGGCCATCACCCGCCGGAACTCCTCCTTGCCGATCGCCACCGGCGCCGGAGGGGCGATGGCGATCCCCCGCCCCTCGAAGAGCCGGGCCGCCAGACCGGTCCATTCCAGCGTGCCGGGGTTCCCGGCGCCCGCGTAGACCGACTCCCCGGCGAGCGCGTCCAGCGGCACCTCGGCGCGGTCGGCGAGCGGATGGTCCTCGGGCAGCAGCACGGCCAGCGGTTCGTACCGTACGAGCCGGCACCCGAGCCCGGCCCGCACCGCGGGGGCCAGCCCGCCCGCGTATCCGAAGGAGACGTCGAGCCGCCCGGCGAGCATCCCGGCGGCGGCGCCGGTGAGCCCGCTTTCGAAGCGGGCCATCAGCTCGCACTGCGGCGCGAGCTCCCGGGCGCGGGCGAGGACCCGGCCGGAGATCATGCCCTCGGTGTTGAGGTCGACGAGCAGCGGCCGCGAGGCGTCGGCGAAGGCGGCGCCCAGCTCGTCGTGCGCGTCCAGGACCCGGCGGGCGTACGGCACGAGCCGCTCCCCGTCCGCCGTGAGGGCCACCTGCCGGGTGGTCCGTACGAACAACTCGGCGCCCAACTCCCGCTCCAGCCGTCGGATGTCGCGGCTGAGTGCCTGCTGGGCGACATAGAGGCGCGCGGCGGCGCGGGTGAAGTGCAACTCGTCGGCGACGGCCAGGAAGGCGCGCAGAAGACGCGGATCGGTGTCGGAGGCCACTGGCGCATTCAACAGCGTGGGCTTTGACAACGCGAGTGCGTTAATGGCGAGGCACCAGGTGTTGGACCGGCGCGTACCCGAGCGCCGACTCTTGATCCATGCCGCAGACGACCACCTCACGCATGACCATCACGGGCGGGACCCTCGTCCTCGCCCCCCGCTTCGAGGCGGCCGCCCTGCCCCGCGGGCGGGCCGTCGCCCGTCCCCCGCGGCTCCCGGGCCCCTACCGTCGGCTGTTCTCCGTACCGGGAGCCCGGGCCTTCACGCTCGGCAATCTCATCGCCCGGATCCCCATGGGAATGTTCAGCGTCAGCGCCGTCATCATGATCGCCGGGGCGTACGGCTCGTACGCGCTGGCCGGGGCGGTCACCGCCACCGGGCTCGCCGCCACCGCGCTGGTCGCGCCGTGGACCGCGCGTCTGGTGGACCGGTACGGGCAGGCCCGCGTCGCCGTGCCCGCCACGGCGGTCGCGGCCCTCGGATCGCTCGCGCTGCTGCTGTGCGTGCGCTACGAAGCACCCGCGTGGACGCTGTTCGCCGCGTACGCCGCGACCGCGACGACTCCGAACACCGGCGGCATGTCCCGCGCCCGCTGGGCCCACCTCCATCGGGGCGATCCGGCGGCCCTGCACACCGCGAACGCCTTCGAGCAGGCCGTCGACGAGCTGTGCTTCATGCTCGGCCCGGTGCTCGCGGCCTTTCTCTGCGCCGCCCTGTTCCCTGAGGCGGGCACGCTGGGCGGCGCGGTCCTCCTGCTCACCGGTGTCGTGGTCTTCGCCGCGCAGCGCTCGACCGAACCGCCCGTCGCACCCCGGGCCTCCACGCCCTCACCGGTGCGCGTTCCGGGGATGCCCGCGCTGCTCGCGGTGTTCCTCGCGACCGGCGCGGTCTTCGGATCGATGGAGGTCGTCACGATCGCCTTCGCGGACGGCCCGGCGGCCGGCCCGGTGCTGGCCCTGCAGGCGGCCGGTTCGTGCGCGGCGGGCCTCGTCTACGGCCGGGCCCGGCGCGGCGCGCGGCTGCGGACCTGCCTCGCCGCGATGACGGTACTGATGGCCCTGCCGCTGCTCGCCGCCGTCACGGGCTCGCTGCTCGCGGTGGCCGGCGGTCTGCTGCTCGCCGGGATGGCGACCGCCCCGACGATGATCACGGCCATGACGACGGTTCAGCGGCTCACCCCGCAGGGGCAGTTGAACGAGGGCATGACGCTCGCGGTCACCGCCATCCTCGGCGGCATCGCGGTGGGCTCGGCGACCGGCGGCTGGACGGTCGAGCACGCCGGCCCGGTGCCCGGCTATCTGGTCCCGGTGTCCGCCGCGGCCCTGGCGCTCGCCCTGGCCGCACTTGCCCTCCCCCGCCGCGTATGAGGGCCCCCCGGGGGCGGTACGCTGCACCGCCCCCAAGCGGGGGCGATCATTCCGCTCTTCCCCGTCCCCACCCTTACTCCGCTCATTGGAGGGCCCCATGGCCGTCAAGAAGGCCACCATCCAGCAGCAGGTCGCCGCCGCGATCGCGCAGGCCAATCCGGCCGACCGCCCGGTCGTCACGATCCAGGCCATCGCCGGCCCCAGTGTCTGGCTGATGAGCATGCTCGGCCTGATCGGCCAGGCGTTCCTCACGTACTACTTCATCACCGTGACCGAGAAGGCCGTCGTCATCCACAAGGCGGACCGGCTGAGCAACCGCCCCAAGGAGATCGCCTACGCGCTCACCTTCGACGAGGTCACGGGCGCCGTCGGCGACATACGCCGCAACGCCGTCTGGAGCTCCTTCCGTCTCCAGCTGCCCGGGCAGGCGGAGCCGGCCCGGATGAACGTGCACCGCCAGTGGCGCGGCGAGATGGACGAGCTGCTCACGCTGCTGACGGGCCGGCCGCAGAGCGTCTGACCTCCGGCGGACACGACGAAGGCCCGGCTGCCATGACGGCTGCCGGGCCTTCGTCAACGCTATTCAATTGGAACATGGGATGAGTGGAGATGGCGGGAATCGAACCCGCGTCCAACGGTGCAGAAGCAGGGCTTCTCCGAGCGCAGTCCGCTGCGATTTTCTCGGCCCCGGAGATCACGCGGACAAGTCTCCGACGGGCTCAGTCACTGTTTGATTTCCCTCCAGCCCCCGTGACCGGAGCTAGAGGTTTAGATCCCTGAATGACGCCAGGAACCGGGACGGGATCAAGCCCGGGCTGACGCTCCTCACAGAGGCTTCTGTTCGTTACCTAAAATTAGGCAGCGAGGGCGAAGCGGGAGTTATCGCTCTTGGAGTTGGCGATTATTGGTTGCGACACGTGGTTAACGAGATCATTGCCGCTTCCTCGGCTCGCTTCCCCTGCATCGACATCCGCTGTCGAAACCGATCATCCCCATGTTGTTTTTTCAAAGCAGTGCACCCGCTGTGAGGTGCAGGACCCATCGTACGTGACCAACGGACGACGGTGCCAGCGTATTCCCGCCGGGGCGGCGAGCTAGGCGCTCCGCTGCTTGCGCTTGACGGCGGCGATCGCCCGGTTCGTCTCCCGCAGGTCCTGCTTCTCGCGCAGCGTCTGGCGCTTGTCGTACTCCTTCTTGCCCTTGGCGAGCGCGATCTCGATCTTCGCCCGACCCTCCTTGAAGTACAGCACCAGGGGCACGATCGTGTGACCCGACTCCTGCGCCTTCGACTCCAGCTTGTCGATCTCGGCGCGGTGCATCAGCAGCTTCCGCTTGCGCCGCGCGGAGTGGTTGGTCCAGGTGCCCTGCGCGTACTCCGGCACGTGCACGTTGTGCAGCCATGCCTCGTTGCCGTCGATCTGGACGAAGCCGTCCACCAGCGAGGCCCGCCCCTGGCGCAGCGACTTCACCTCGGTACCCGTGAGCACGAGGCCGCACTCGTAGGTGTCCAGGATGAGGTAGTCGTGCCGCGCCTTCTTGTTCTGCGCGATGATCTTGCGCCCTGTGTCCTTTTCCTTAGCCATAGTGCGGTCATTTTCGCACTACGACCGGCCCCCGAGGCCACTCAATACTGTCCGGGCCCGCGCCTCGGCCCGTCCGCTCACCACCAGGTCGGGGGTGATGCCCCGGCCGTCGACGCTGTGGCCGGCCGGGGTGCGGTAGTGGCCGACGGTCAGCTCGGCGACCGAGCCGTCGGGAAGCTGGCTCGGCATCTGCACGGATCCCTTGCCGAAGGTGCGGGACCCGACCGTGACGGCCCGGCCGCGGTCCTGGAGAGCCCCGGTGAGCAGCTCGGCTGCGCTCATCGTGCCGCCGTCGACGAGCGTGACGACGGGCCGCCCGGTGTCCCCGCCCGCGTCCGCGTACAGGGCCCGCTGCTCGCCGTCGATGTCGTACGTGGCGACCAGACCGCCGTCGAGGAACGCGGAGGCGGCCAGGGCTGCCTCGGCGACCAGTCCGCCGCCGTTGCCCCGGAGGTCGAGGAGGACACCGGCACCGGGCGGGGCGCCGCGCACCGCGTCCCGTACCCGCTCTCCCGCGCCCTTGGTGAACGCAGCCACCTTGATCATCACGGCGTCGCCGTCGAGGCGCCGGACGGTGACCGGCTCGGTGGTGAGCCGGGCCCGGCGCAGCGTCTCGGTCCAGCCGTGCCGGCCGCGCTCGACGCCGAGGACCACGGACGAGCCCGGCGCGGCGGCCGTGCCGCCCGCGTCGCCGCGGAGCAGGGCGACCACCTCGGAGACGGGCCGCCCGTCCACACGGCGGCCGTCGACCGTACGGATGCGGTCACCGGGCCGCAGCCCCGCCCTGGCGGCAGGGCCGCCGCTCTGGACCCTGGCCACTTCCACGCGCCCGCCGTCGCCCTTGCGGGCGGAGAGCCCGACGCCGGTGTAGGCGCCGCCGAGGGCCTGCTCGAACTCCTCGTACTCACTGGGGGCGTACACCGCGCCCCAGCGGTCACCGCTGCGGCTGACGAACTCCTCGGCGGCCTTCGTACCCGACTTCCCGTCCGCGACGGCGTCGGCCGCGGCACGCGCGAGTGCCTCGCGGTCGACCGTCGCACCGGTGACCCGCGCGGGGGCCAGACGCGCGGCCGCGGGCTCCTGACGGGGCAGGCAGTTGGTCACGGCGGCCGTCGCGAGGACACCGGCGAAGACCAGCGTGAGAAGAGCCCCGCGGCGGACACCGCGGGGCCGCATACAGGAGTCGGGACCCGGCATGTCGCCCACTGTAGGACAAGCGAAAGGCGCCGTACGGTCGTTGACCGTACGGCGCCCGGGGCGCATGTCACACCTTGAGGTACTTGCGCAACGCGATGAACGCGGCCATGGCGGGCATCAGCAGACCGATCGCGATCACCAGGGGCAGCTTGGCCAGCACGGCGTCCCAGCCGATGAAGTTGACGAGCTGCATCTTGTCGGCGAGCGCCAGACCGTGGTCGATCAGGAAGTACCGGCCGACCAGCAGCATCGCGCAGGCGACGGCGCCACCCAGCAGACCCGCGAAGGCGGCCTCCATGATGAACGGCATCTGGATGTAGAAGCTGGACGCGCCGACCAGCCGCATGATGCCGGTCTCACGGCGCCGGCTGAACGCCGACACTCTCACCGTGTTGACGATCAGCATCAGCGCGATCACCAGCATCAGCGCCATCACACCCAGCGCGGCCACGTTCATGCCGTTCATCAGGGAGAAGAGGTTCTCCAGGATGTTGCGCTGGTCCTGGACCGACTGCACGCCGTCGCGGCCCGCGAAGGCGGTGGCGACCACCTTGTACTTCGACGGGTCCTTCAACTTCACCCGGAACGACTCCTGCATCTGGTCCGGGGTGATGGTGGAGGCGATCGGCGTGTCGCCGTACTGCTCCCGGTAGTGCTTGTACGCCTCGTCGGCGGACTCGTGGGTGACCGTCTCGACGATGGTCATCTTCTTCAGGTCGGCCTCGATCTGCTCCTTCTGCTGACCGGTGACCGCGCCCTTGGCGCACTTGGGCGTGGTGCCCGCGTCACTCTTGTTGCAGAGGAAGATGGAGACGTTGACCTTGTCGTACCAGTAGTCCTTCATCGTGCTGACCTGCTCGCGCATGAGCAGCGCGCCGCCGAAGAGGGCGAGCGAGAGGGCCACGGAGACGATGACGGCGAACGTCATCGTGAGATTGCGGCGGAGACCGACGCCGATCTCGGACAGTACGAACTGAGCGCGCATGCGACTCTTTCAGCCTTTCCTCTACAGCTCAGTGCTGGTAGCCGTAGACGCCGCGCGCCTGGTCGCGTACGAGACGGCCCTTTTCGAGCTCGATGACGCGCTTGCGCATCTGGTCGACGATGTTCTGGTCGTGGGTCGCCATCACCACAGTGGTGCCGGTGCGGTTGATCCGGTCCAGCAGCTTCATGATGCCGACGGACGTCTGCGGGTCGAGGTTGCCGGTCGGCTCGTCCGCGATCAGCAGCATCGGCCGGTTGACGAACGCGCGGGCGATGGCGACGCGCTGCTGCTCACCACCGGACAGCTCGCCCGGCCGGCGGTCCTCCTTGCCACCGAGACCGACGAGGTCGAGGACCTGCGGTACGGCCTTGCGGATCTCGCCGCGGGGCTTTCCGATGACCTCCTGGGCGAACGCCACGTTCTCCGCGACGGTCTTGTTGGGGAGGAGCCGGAAGTCCTGGAAGACGGTGCCCAGCTGGCGGCGCATGTGCGGCACCTTCCAGTTGGAGAGCCGCGCCAGATCCTTGCCGAGGACGTGCACCATGCCGTGGCTGGCGCGCTCCTCCCGAAGGATCAGCCGGAGAAAGGTGGACTTTCCGGAGCCGGAGGAGCCCACCAGGAAGACGAACTCGCCCTTCTCGATCTCCAGGGAGACATCCCTGAGCGCGGGGCGGTTCTGCTTCGGATAGGACTTGGAGACGTTGTCGAATCGGATCACGGGTGCACCACGGTCGGCCGGGAGTAGGTGTGCGTGACCATACGCGAACGGAGATGACCCGCGCAGTCGCCGTCCGCGCTTGCGTGCTTTATCCTTTATGCCCCCCGGAACGGAACGGGCGTAATCCGACGGGGCGCGCCGAAAACCGTGGGAGCTGGCACAGTGGTAGGGGGAACGGTTGCGTTGCCCTGAGCGTTGTGCGGACGGAACCGCCACGCGGGAGGAGGAAAGCGCATGACCTATGACCGACTGGTATGCGCCAACTGTGCGGCCCCGGTCGCCGAGGGCCGCTGCCGTGTGTGCAGGGCGAACCGTGAGCGCCTTCAGCAGCAGGGCCCGCTGGGCGGCCTGTCCCCCGCGGCGCTGCTGATGCTCCTGGTGGTGCTGGTCGCGGCGGTGGCACTGCTGGCGACCCACCAGACCGCGTAGATCCGGACGAACGCAAGGGCCCGGGTCGCCGATCGGCGACCCGGGCCCTCCCATGCGCTGTGTCCGCCCGATTACGCGGCGGTACGGCCACCGGCGACGAGGCGCGGCAGCATCCGGAAGCCGATGCCTCCGGCGATCATCGTCGCGGCCCCGATGAGCAGGAACGAGGTCTCGGCGGCGCCGGTCTCCGCCAGCTCCTCCTTGGCCTTGCCCTGCTCGACCGGCTGGGAGCCGGCGTTGTTGGGTCCGGGGTTGTTGTCGACGCACTCGGCACCATCGAGGTCGACGGTGCAGGTGCCGGGGTTACCGGTGGTGCCGTTGGACGCGTTACCGGTGGTGCCCGTGGACGCGTTACCGGTCGTGCCGGTGGACGTACCCGTGGACGTGCCGGCCGACGTACCGGTGGAGGTACCGGCCGAGGTGCCCGTCGACGTACCGGTGGAGGTGCCCGTCGAGGTACCGGTCGAGGTGCCCGTGGAGGTGCCCGTCGAGGTACCGGTCGAGGTACCCGTGGAGGTGCCCGTCGACGTACCGGTCGAGGTACCCGTGGAGGTGCCCGTCGACGTACCGGTCGAGGTACCCGTGGAGGTGCCCGTCGACGTACCCGTCGACGTACCCGTGGACGTACCGGTCGAGGTACCCGTGGAAGTACCGGTCGACGTACCCGTCGAGGTGCCCGTCGACGTACCGGTCGACGTACCCGTGGAAGTACCGGTCGACGTACCGGTCGACGTACCCGTGGAAGTACCGGTCGACGTACCGGTCGAGGTACCCGTGGACGTACCGGTCGACGTACCGGTCGAGGTACCCGTGGACGTACCGGTCGACGTACCGGTCGAGGTACCCGTGGACGTACCGGTCGAGGTACCCGTGGACGTACCGGTCGACGTACCGGTCGAGGTACCCGTCGTGGTGCCGATGGTGGTGTTGCCGTCGCTCGTGCCGCCCTGGGTGTCGTTGATACCCAGGCCCACCTCGACGCTTCCGTCCTTGGCCTCGACCTCCGCGCTGATGCCCGCGACCTCGATACCGACCGCCTGAGCGGCACCCGCCGCCGTCAGCGAAGCACCGGCCGCGATCACCGCACCGGCGGTTATCCGCGCGAAGCGGACCCGCGTGTTTTTGGTCATTTTGCCTGCTACCCCCAGTAGCTCATTCGTCATTGGAGCAGCGCTCGGGGCCGCAGGCATCGGGGGCGGCGTACTGACCCCCGTCCACACACGCCCCAGCAATGCGCATGCCAGGCGCCAGCCTTCCCAGTTTCCCCAGGCCAGTCAAGGCGGTTGCGCGTGCGATGCCCGGAATCACCGCACTTGCCTGGCGTGCGGGGATGCAACTGTGACGAAGACGCGGAACTTCCGCCTCCCCAACGCCAGTTCCCTTGTCGACAAAGCGAGCCGCAAAGCAACATTCCCCTTGCGCCAGCGAATTCACCCCACCCACACGAACGGCGCCGGAACTCCCCAGGGAGCCCGACGCCGTCCGGACGCGTAAAGCGGGTGCTGCTGCCCCTACTTCGCCTGCGTACTTCTGTCGCTTACTTCTCCTGCTGCTTGCGCCAGCGGATTCCCGCCTCCAGGAAGCCGTCGATCTCGCCGTCCAGCACCCCCTGCGGGTTGCCGACCTCGAACTCCGTCCGCAGGTCCTTCACCATCTGGTACGGGTGCAGGACGTACGAACGCATCTGGTTGCCCCAGGAGTTGCCGCCGTCGCCCTTGAGGGAGTCCATCAGGGCCTGCTCCTCCTGGCGGCGGCGCTCGAGGAGCTTGGCCTGGAGGACGTTCATCGCGCTGGCCTTGTTCTGGATCTGCGAGCGCTCGTTCTGGCAGGAGACGACGATGCCGGTCGGCAGGTGCGTGATGCGGACCGCGGAGTCCGTGGTGTTGACGCCCTGACCACCGGGGCCCGACGCGCGGTAGACGTCGATGCGCAGCTCGGTCTCGTCGATCTCGACGTGGTCGGACTGCTCGACGACGGGGAGGACCTCGACGCCGGCGAAGGAGGTCTGGCGGCGGCCCTGGTTGTCGAAGGGGGAGATGCGCACCAGGCGGTGCGTGCCCTGCTCGACCGAGAGCGTGCCGTAGGCGTAGGGCGCCTTGACGACGAAGGTGGTCGACTTGATGCCGGCCTCTTCCGCGTACGACGTCTCGTACACCTCGGTGCCGTAGCCGTGCCGCTCGGCCCAGCGCAGGTACATGCGCTGGAGCTGCTCGGCGAAGTCGGCGGCGTCGACGCCACCGGCCTCGGCCCGGATGTTCACGAGCGCCTCGCGCTCGTCGTATTCACCGGAGAGGAGCGTGCGGACTTCCATCTCGTCCAGCGCCTTGCGCACCGAGACGAGCTCGGACTCGGCCTCGGCGAGGGTGTCGGCGTCGTCCTCGGCCTCGGCGAGCTCGAAGAGGATCCCGAGATCGTCGATCCGGCCCCGGAGCGCCTCCGCCTTGCGGACCTCGGCCTGGAGGTGCGAAAGCTTGCTGGTGATCTTCTGCGCCGCCTCCGGGTCGTCCCAGAGGGACGGGGCCGCGGCCTGCTCCTCGAGCACGGCGATGTCTGCCCTCAACTTGTCGAGGTCCAGTACGGCCTCGATCGACCCCATGGTCGAGGAGAGGGACTTCAGCTCTTCGGATACATCGACGACTGCCACGCGTCCAGCGTAACGGGTGGCGGCAATGGAAATCCCGGCCCGCTTGATCACGGAGCCTGCTTTCCGTGGCAAAGCGGCCTCCCTGGCCCCCGAGGGGACGCAGGGGGCCGCTCGGCCGTGGGCGAATTGTTAGGAAGCTCCCCCCGGCGCGACCCCTGGATCAAGCACGCCGAAGCCGAACGCGTTGGCGGCAGCCAGATAGCCGTTGCGTGTGAGGTTCACGTGATCACCCGCGTCATGGTCGCCAGGTGCGGCTTCCGCACGAAGCCGCAAGGACGGCGGATCCAGGGGGCTGGACGGGTCGGGCACGGCCACCGCCGCTTCTGTGTCGACATGGTCGACATAGGGCCCGGTGAAGTCCTGCTGTTCCGAGATCCAGCTATTCACGTTCAGACGATTGAGATCGACCATCGGTGTACACGGACCGTAACCGTGGCACGGCGTGAGCGTGGTGAACACGACCTTGATCCCCCATGCCGTCAGCTGGCCGCGGAGGAGGGCATAGGTGCTCGTGAGATCGATGTCGTCGGTCCCGGCCAGAAGGTCACGAAGTCCCTCATAGATGACGACCGTCTTCACTCCAGGGACGGAAAGGACGTCGCGGTCCAGTCTGGAAAGAGCGGCGTCTCCGCCTTGCGTCCCGTCCACGGTCAGGCGGTTGTTCTCGATACCGGAGGCGACCACACCGACCCCGGCCGTGGAAGGATCACTTCCGAGATTCCATGCCAGCCATTCAGGCAGCCGCGGCACTCCGCCCTGGACGGGAGTCCCACCGGAGAACGGATCCACCAAGCCGTCGCCGAGAACCGCGACGGTCGGCTTACCGTCGCCGCTGAGCACGTCGATCTCGGTCAGGATGTTGATGAAACGCCCCCACCTGACTCCGTCCCCGCTGAATGCCGTGCCCTCCTTGTCCGCCGTGCGATCTCCTGAGCCGGGTGGACTGACGTACATGATCCCTGTATTTCCCACCCAACTGTGCTGCGGCAGGTACTTCACCTTGTTGGCCAGATGGAAACTGATCACCGCTCCCTTCCTGGCCGGCAAAGGCGTCGAGGTGGGGTCGGTGAACACTTCTCCCCCGGCAGGGATGGTCACTGAACGTTTGCCGCCGTCGAAGGCGAGATCGACCGGTGGCGCCTCGGTCTGGGCTCCGCCCCCAGCGCTCAGCGCATAGGTCGCGTGATCAATCACCAGCGGAGTGAGACCGTGGGCGTTGGAGAGACGGAAGCGGGCGGTACCGCTGACGCTGGGAGCCGCAACGACCCGGAACGTCTGATCGGTGAAGTCGCTTCCCCCGTCGTTGTAGTTGTAGATGCCTTCGACAGGAGCTCCCCAAGCGCCCTTCCAGGACCCCCCACCCGTCGCCCTGCCGGTGTCCCGCACCGCCATACCGAAGATGTGCAACCCCGGGATTCCCAGCGTCGCCCTGTCGTTCACATCCGGCAGCGTCACGGAGTCGACGGCCACCCCAGGCCGTAGCGGCACGGAGAAGGTGTAGATCTTGACCGGTCTTGCCTCCTGGCCGCCGGCGGGCCTGTTCCTGTGCGGCAGGGTGACCGTCGCGAGGGTTCCCGGGCCCGTCGACCAGTCCGGGACCGAGAGGTAGTACGGAGACGGTGACGGCGACCCGCTGTAGGTGATGGCTCCCGTCGCCGCCTCGCAGTCGGTCGGCAGGCCATTCGTCAGGACGCAGTTCGTACCCGCTCCCGTCGTGCCGTCCGGTACGACCGGGCTCGTGACGTCCGCCGGATTGCGGTCCAGGGCAGTGCGCGCCTGGGTGGCGGTGGCGAGGAAGACCAGGGCATGGCCCGTGGCACCGTTCATCCGGATCGTCTGGTTCGCCGCCATGACGTTGTCGGGGCCGCCGGTGCCGAATGTCGGCAGCGTGAAGGTGGCACCGTTCACGGTGAGCTTCTCGCCCGGCTTCCAGCCCGCCGCCTGCAGATCCTGCGACGAGAAGCTGTTGCCGTAGCTGTCGATGTCCGCCGGCGCGGGATTGCTGTCCGAGGAGACCGCCGTGTTGTTGAAGGCGTCCTTCAGGCTGGCGTACGTACGGGGAGCATGGCCGAGGGCGATGAACTCGTAGGGATACATCTCCGAGGCGTTGCCGGCCGCGTCGAGGGCGTACACCCACAGCGTGTGTGTTCCGGGCGCCGGTGGCCGGACCTTGTACGAAGCGCTGTTGTTGACCGCCGCGACCACCTGGGAGGCCGGCGGGTTGGAGGTCGGGGGCTTCACATCGAGCCCGAAGACGAACTTCGTCGCGGTGTTGTTGGCCGATCCGGGCGCGACACGCGCCACGAACGTCCCTTCCGTGCCCGCCGCGGCGCCCTGCTCGCGCTCGGGGAAGAGCAGCCCCTGGGACTCGACGGTGGGCTTGACGGGTGCGCGCTGGTCGACGGTGAAGCGGCAGACCGACGGGTTGGTGGCGGTGTCCTTGCCATCGGTGGCAAGGACTTGCCAGGCGACGGTACTGCCGTCCTTCAAGCCGGAGACGAAGGAGGCGGGAAGCTGGACCTGAACCCGCTTCCCGCTCGCGACATCGGGAGAGGTCAGTGTCGCCTTGGTGGCGCTGCCGTCCACCCAGTAGGTGAACTTCGCGGCGAGGGCGTCCCGATCCGCGTCTCCCACCACCGCGGTGAGCATTGGCGGGGTGGTGGCGACGGTCTTGCCGATGACCGGGTAGGGAGCGGCGACGTCACAGCCGTACGAGGCCGCGTTGACGGTGGCCGCGAGACCGCTCGGCACATAGGGCACATGGTTGTACGTGATGCTCACCGTCGGGCTCGGCGAGAAGCGCTTCATGTAGACGCCACTCGACTCATTGCCGTTGAGCAGCGCGAAGGTCCAGCTGCCGGCGCGGCCGGCCGCGGCCTTGGCTATCGCGGACGTCACCGCGTATCCGCCGGACACATAACTGCTGCACGCCGGGCCGAAGGTGCGGGAACCCAGTGCGGCCACCAGTCCGGGGCGGCTGCTCCAGGACGTGTTCGC
This sequence comes from Streptomyces sp. NPDC038280, assembly GCF_055600045.1. Lineage (NCBI taxonomy): Bacteria > Bacillati > Actinomycetota > Actinomycetes > Kitasatosporales > Streptomycetaceae > Streptomyces > Streptomyces sp. NPDC038280. Next base: position 52,380 of record NZ_JBVJYZ010000013.1, on the reverse strand, counting down.
GCTGAACGCGTTCGCCGCGTAGAGAGTCACCGAGGACGACTCACTGCAGCTCGACGAGGACGTCTCCTGGACATTGGCGACAGCGGAGACGATGTGTGTCTTCCAGATGGCGGACGGAATTCCGATCTGGAAGTAGGCCCTCTCCCGGCCGATGCAGCCGGACCACGAGTTCATGCCGACGCCCGGGTTTCCGTACGTGGTCGAGTCGTAGTTCTTCGCCGTCGGACACCCCTCCTGGACGCCGACGAAGTGCTGCCTGGCCCCGTTCGCCGGGTGCGGGTTCCACGACGGGTCGATGTACACGGGGTACCTGGTGGACGTGCCCTTGAGCAGCTTCGCGTCGGGCACGAGGGTCAGGGCCGAGGCGCTGACGTCCACCCGGATGCGAGCGGACCTGGCCCCGCCCGCCGGGCCTCGCGGGCTGGACAGGGACGCGGGAGCGGCCGACTTCGCGGTCGCCCCGGAGGCCTTCGTCGAGGCAGACGACGAATCCCACATGTGCGGCTGCGGCGCGCTGAACACGACTCGGCCGTTGGGTGACTTCGCCTGCAGGTTGTCGTCCTTGTCCTCCGCCAGCTCCACTCCCGTCGTCCGGACGCCCAGCTTCAAGGAGGCCAGGCCGGGGTGGGCGGCGGCGGCCGCGGACTTGACCACGAGCACCTGGGTGAATCCGCCTCGCGTGTTCGCGGTGAGGACGAGGTCGACGCCGGGCAGGACCTCGGGATAGGTGATGTCCGGTCCGGACGTCTTCGGCGTCGGCAGCTGCGTGGGCCAGGACAGGCCGAGGGTGGCCTTGCCGTCCTTCATCCTCACCAGCGGTCCGTCACCACCACCGGAGAAGGTCAGCGATCCGGTCGATGCCGTCGGGCTGTACGAGCCGTCGGCGTTCCTGCGGAGCGTGCTGTCCAGCCCCGTCCAGACACCGTTCTTGCGTACGCGCTCAGGGAGCACGCTCGTCGTCCAGGTGACCGTGCCTCCCGGGTTCGCCGTGACCATGTCCGTCTCATTGGTCAGCGCGTCGACCGCGGCCGGCTTGCCCGTGCTCTCCGCCCTGCCCTGAGCCGTGGCCAGGGCCTGCTCCTGAGCCGGGGTGAGTCCGGACGGCTCGCTGTCCTTCATCCGCCCCAGCGGGCCCCTATGCGGCGGATCTTGGGGGACGGGTGCGGGTTCCCCCGGCGAGACGAGCGGCGGTGGCAGGTCGTGGGACGCCACGGCGAGGGCGGCGCCGGGCGCAGCCGTCGATACGAGCGCGGCGCACAACAGCGTGACGATATGGCGTTTATGCATGGACGCACGACGGCCCCACATGCAGCCCCCCTGGACATGTCGGCGGTTTCACTTCGGCTCGCGGACGATAGTCATTTCAACGCGAAACGAACAAGTAAATATTCGGCAAAGGCGCACGACATTGATCGGACTTGCGCCATTTATCCCTCGAAATGGAATTCACCGTTCAGTGATTCGCCCACTACCGCCCGTCAGAAGCAATAAGTCCCCAAATCAGGACAGATCAGCGCCTACAAGCCTCTGGCATTACTCAATCTTTGCCGCTGCTTTTTTCGCTCCATAAGTTTTGGCAATTCAAACCCTGCTAAGTTCCGCTGGCCGTTATACGGAACTGGGGGGTTTCATGACTGGTCGATCCAGGGTCGGAACAGTTTTCCGCCACCGTGGCCGGATTACCGCAGGCGCGTCATTGGCAGCCTTCGCGTCCGCGCTGCTCATGGTGGTGACAAGTGCTGATCCAGCCGCTGCGACAGCGCTTTTCGGAAACGAGAAGCGCACTTACGCCGTCACGCCGGAGAAGGCCGATCCGGTCCCGGTCACACCAGTGCCCAAGCGGCCGGTTCCGCGCCCGAAGACTCCTTCCTGGGATCCGGCCGGCGCCAAGAGAACATGGCCCCGGGGCGGGGCCGCCGATACGCCCGTACCCTCCTCCTCGGCCGTACGGGCCGGCGCGCTCCCCGTCCGGGTCTCGGCACCGGCCGGCAAGGCGAAGGTCCGCTCCGCGGCCTCCCCGGTCCGAAAGGTGCGAGTCCGGCTGAGCGACCATTCGGCCGCCGACCGTGCCGGTGTCACGGGAGTCCTGGGATCGGTCCAGCGGATCGAGCCCGGCGCGCCCGGCAGCGTCCATGTCGAGCTGGACTACCGCCCCTTCGCCCAGGCGTACGGCGGTGACTGGTCATCCCGACTGCGGCTGGTCCAATTGCCCGCCTGCGCACTGACCACTCCCGCTAAGGACGCCTGCCGCAAGCAGACGCCGCTGGTCTCCGCGAACGACGCGAAGAGCGGCCGTGTGTCGGCGAACGTGTCCGTAGCCGCGAGTTCGCCGGGCGGGGGGGCGCAACCAGTCGTCTTCGCCGCCACGGCTTCGGCCTCCGGCGGCGGCGGAAGCTACTCCGCCACGTCCCTCGCTCCCTCCGGGCAGTGGACGGCGGGTGGGTCGACCGGTGGCTTCTCATGGTCGTATCCGATAGGCCTGCCCGACGTTCCAGGCGGCTTCAAGCCCAACGTCTCACTGGACTACAGCTCCCAGAGCGTGGACGGTCGCACTTCGTCGACCAACGGCCAGTCCGGCTGGGTCGGCGATGGCTGGGACTTCTCCCCCGGGTTCATCGAACGCTCCTACCTACCCTGCTCGGACGACACGGCAGGGGGCAGCCCCAAGACCGGCGACCAGTGCTGGTCGGACGCCGCCGACACGCTCACGCTCTCGCTGAACGGTGCGTCGAACACCCTCGTCTTCGACGGTACGTCCAAGACATGGCACCCGCAGAACGACAACGGCGAGAAGATCTCGGTCCGCACGGACACCGTGAACACCGACAACGACCACGAGTACTGGGTCGTGACCACTGCCGACGGCACCGAGTACCAATTCGGACGGAACCGGCTCCCCGGCTGGACCACGGGCGCTCCGGTGACCAACTCGGTCGCGACCACCCCGGTCTTCGGCAATGACGCGGGGGAACCCTGCCACGCCTCGACGTTCGCGGCGTCTTCCTGCCAACAGGCCTACCGCTGGAGCCTGGACTACGTCGTGGACCCTCACGACAACGCGATGAGCTACTGGTACACCCCGGAGACCGGCTACTACGGCGTGAACGACGCCAGTACCCCGACGGCGTACACCCGCAGCAGCTACCTCTCGAAGATCCAGTACGGCCAGCGCAAGGGCAAGGTCTACGACACCGCGTCGCCCGCGGCCGGCCAGGTCTTCTTCACCACGGCCGAGCGCTGCCTGCCCAACGCCTCCTTCGACTGCGCCGAAGCCAAGCGGACGCTCGCCAACAACGCGCACTGGCCCGACGTGCCCCTGGACCAGAACTGCACCGCCACCGGGACGTGTGCCAACCACGGTCCCTCGTTCTGGTCCACGAAACGCCTGACCGCGATCCGTACACAGGTACTCGTCGACAAGACCTATGCCGACGTCGACGCGTGGGCGCTGACACACACCTATCCGGCCACCGGCGACACCACCACTCCGACCCTGTGGCTGTCGTCGATCGTGCGTACGGGCATGGCCGGCAGCAGTACCGAGTCGTTGCCACCGGTGTACTTCGACGGTCAGCCGATGGCCAACCGCGTGGACGGACTCGACGGCTACCAGCCGATCACCCGACGCCGCATGATGACCATCACGACGGAGTCCGGCAAGGTCATCACTGTCAACTACCTGGCGGCACAGTGCCATCGCAAGGGCACCGTCGTCCTGCCGTCCAGCCCGCAGACGAACACGATGCGCTGCTACCCGTCGTACTGGACACCGCCGGGCCAGACATCTCCTCAGCTGGACTGGTTCAACAAATTCGTTGTCAATACGGTCACCGAGCAGGACCCCACCGGCAACGGTCTGCCCGTGCAGACCTCGTACCGCTACGTGGGCGACCCCTTCTGGGCCTTCAATGACGACTCGCTCTCCCTGGCCAAGTACCGCACGTGGAACCAGTGGCGGGGCTTCGGCCAGGTGGAGGTGCGCACCGGCACCGCACCCGCGAAGATCACCCTCTCGCGCTCCACGTACTTCCGCGGCAAGGGCTCCACACTGACCAACTCGGTGGGCGATGTCGAGGTGACCGACTCACCCGCCCTGTCCGGCCAGACCTTCGAGACGCAGAGCTTCGACGGCGACGGCGGGGCCACGCTCGCCTCCACCACCACAGAGCCCTGGCTCGGTCCGGTGACCGCGACCCAGAGCCGTACGAAGGTCGGCCTCGCCCCCCTGGAAGCGCGGATCCTCAACACCAAGCGGACGCGGAGCACCACCACGAAGGCCGACGGGAAGCCCCGTACGACCGAGACGGTGACCGAGTTCGACAGCGCGACAGGCCTGCCGACCTCCGTGGACGACAAGGGCGACGTGTCGGTCTCGAGCGACGACAAGTGCTCCCGCACCTGGTACGCGAAGAACGCGGCCGGCGACTGGCTTCCCATGCCGAGGCGCATGCAGACCGTCGCCGTCGGCTGCGCCGCCACCCCGCAGTTCCCCAAGCACGCGATCAGCGATGACCTGGCGTTCTTCGACGGGCACACCGACAATCTTGCTGTTCCTGGCATCGGTGACGTGACGATGGTCCAGAAGGCCGACTCCGTCGCAGCCGACGGGACCCCGCACTACGTCACCGTGCTCAAGAACCAGTACGACGCGTACGGGCGCGAGACGAGTGAGACCGACGCGCTGGGCCGGACCACAACCACCGTCTTCACTCCGGCCGTCGGCACGGCACCGCCCAGCGTCCAGGTGACTCAGCCCAAGGTCACCGGTCAGACGGCGGCTTTCACGACCACCACCACGATGGAGCCGGAGCGCGGTCTCCCCGCCAGGACGACTGACGCCGCGGGCTACTCGACGACCAGCGCATACGACGCGCTCGGCCGACTGACCGCCGTCTGGCGCCCCGGCTTCTCGACCAGCAACGGACCGAACACCAAGTACACCTACAGCCTTTCCCCGTCGGCGCCTTCCGCGGTCACGACGCAGAGCCTCAACGACGACGGCAGCTACCGCACGTCGATCACCCTCTACGACGCGATGCTGCGTGAGCGGGAGACGCAGACGGAGACGGCCGACGGCGGAAGTGTCATCAGCGATACCGTCTATGACTCCCACAGCTGGGCTGTGAAGTCGGCAGGGCCGTACTACAGCAAGGACAAGCCGTCCGGCGCGCTGGTGTACGCGCCCGACAACCAGGTGCCCACCCAGACGGGCACCTTCTACGACGGCGCCGGCCGCCCCACGGTGAGCGTCGCCTACACCCGCGCCTCCGAGACCTGGCGGACGACGACCTTCTACCCCGGCTCCGACCGGACCGACGTCGTCCCGCCGCTCGGCGCGACGCCGACCAGCACCCTCGTGGACGCCCGGGGCAACACCACCAAGCTGGTCCGCTATCACAGCAGTACCACGACAGGTACCTCGGACGCCGTCACCTACACCTATGACGCCTCCGGCCGCCAGATCGGCCAGGACGACGGCCAGGGCCACACCTGGACGAACACGTACGACCTGCTCGGCCGCAAGACCGCCCAGACCGACCCGGACACCGGGCGCTCCACCACGAAGTACGACGCCTCAGGGCAGACGATCTCCTCCACGGACGCCCGCCAGAAGACGGTCAGTTACACGTACGACGAGTTGGGCCGGAAGACAGGCGCCTACGACACCACGGGCGTGACGGACGTCGCCCAGGGCAAGCCATTGGCCGCCTGGACGTACGACTCCGTCAAGAAGGGTCTGCCGACTTCCTCGACCAGCTACCAAGGTGGCGCGGCGTACACGAGCAAGGTCCTCGGGTACGACTCGCACGGCTGGCCGACCGCGTCGGCGCTCGTCATCCCGGCGAGCGAGGGCAAGCTCCAGGGCACCTACCTCACACAAAACCGGTACAACCTCACCGGCACGCTGAGTTCCTACACGAACACCGCCGCCGGCCATCTGCCGCAGGAGACATTCACCTACGGCTACGACAGGTTCGGCCGGCAGAAGAGCGTGGGCAGCCCGTCGTTGACCGCGTCCCTCTCCTGGACGCAGTTCGACGAGCCCGAGCAGTTCACCTACGGGACCTCGGGCAATTTCGCGCAGCAGACCCTGAAGTACGACGAGCAGACCCACCGGCTCAACTCGTCCTTCGTCGTCACGGCGTCGGGTGCGCAGGTTTCCGACCGCACCAGTTACAGCTACCAGCCGGCGGGCAACGTCACGAAGATCCGTGACGAGCTCGGCGGCGGCAAGATCGATACCCAGTGCTTCGCCCACGACTGGGCGCAGCGTCTGGAGAGTGCCTGGACGGCGACGGACGACTGCGCGAAGAAGCCCGCCGCCGGGGTGGCCACGATGGTGGGCGGTCCAGCGGCGTACTGGCAGTCGTGGACATACGACGGTACGGGCAACCGCGAGACGCAGACCGACCACGATCTCGGCGGTGACGCGACCAAGGACACCGTGTCGACGTACGCGGTTCCGGCGGCCGACAAGGGCCCTGCCCACGCACTGGAGAGGGTCGACAGGACGGGGCCGGGCGGCGCCGAGTCCAACTCCTCCACCACGTACACCTATGACGCGTCGGGCAACATCCGCACCCGCACCGGCCGGGCGGGGACAGACACCTTCTCGTACAGCGCGGTCGGCAAGCTCGAGGAACTGGCCAGGACGGGAACGTCGGCTTCGACGAAGTACGTCTACGACGCCTCCGGCAATCTGCTGATCCGCCGGGACGCGGGCGCGACCGTCCTGTTCACGGGCGATCAGGAGCTCACGCTCAAGGACGGCGCCGCCGAGGCGGAAGGCTCGCGCTACGTCTCGCTCGGCGGCCAGACCATCGCCGTCCAGTCGGCGGACGCACAAGGCGTCCAGGTCGATTACCTCGTCTCCGACCGGCAGAACACGGGGACGCTGGAGATCGACGCCGGCTCGCAGCAGGTCACGCGACGCCAGTACAAGCCGTTCGGCGAGATCCGCACGGCCGCTGCTGGTTGGCAGGGGGCACGCGGCTTCGTCGGGGGGCAGGAGGACAAGGCCACCGGGCTCGTCAACCTGGGGGCCCGCCAGTACGACCCCGTCGTCGGCCGGTTCCTGAATCCCGATCCGCTGATCGTGCCGGGAGAACCCGAAACCTGGAACGCCTACGCGTACGCGGGCAACAACCCGACGACACAGAGCGACCCGAGCGGTCTGTGCTGGGCCGACCTGTGCGGCATCGGCACCCCGAAGGGCGACGGCTCCGGAAAGATCATCACCGAGGGTCCGGTCGACCCCGGCGGGACGAACACGACGACCTGCCACCGAGGCATGTGCTCCGACGGAAACCCGATCGGAGGCAAGGACGGCCGCGGCAACCTCGGCAACTCCACCACCAAGGCCAAGGCCGACGCCTCGGCCGCCGAGCAGGCCGCGAAGACGGCGAGCGCGGTCGCGGTAGCGGCCAAGAAGCAACAGCAGGGACTCAAGCGGCAGCTGATCAACCTGGTCGCCGACGTGCTCGGCATCACCGACGCGGTCAACTGCTTCACCAAGGGCGACGTGATGGGCTGTTTCAACACAGCCCTGAACGCGGTGCCCTGGGGCAAGCTCGCGAAGGCGATCAAGGCGGGCTACAAGGCGTTCAAGATCTGGCGGGCCTTCAAAAAGGCCGAAGGAATCATCAAGGAGGCGGAGGACCTAGCCCAGGCGGCGGCATCGACGGCGAAGGCGGCGCGGGCACAGGCGAACGCGCTGGAATCGGCCGGTGCCGCATGCGTCAGGACACACAGCTTCACCGCCGACACTTTGGTACTCCTCGCCGACGGCACGACAAAGCCGATCTCGGAACTGAAGCCGGGTGACGAAGTCACGGCGTCGGACCCGCAGACGAATGTCACCACAGGCGAAAAGGTCGAACGCCAGATCGTCACGGAGGACGACAAGGAGTTCACCGACCTCACGCTCACCGCGGAGCCGGCAGCCCCCGGAACCGGGCCGGCCAAGCCGGCGAAGGTGACGACGACCTGGCACCACCCGTTCTGGGACGCGACGCAGAAGCGGTGGGTGGACGCGAAGGACCTCCGCCCCGGCACGGAACTGCGCCAGCCGGACGGCACGACGCTGAGGGTCCTGACGGTCCGGAACTACCGGTGGGCGTCGGTCACGTACGACCTGACGGTCAGGAACCTGCATACGTACTATGTGCTGGCGGGCGAGACTGCCGTACTCGTTCACAACTGCGGGGAAGGAACGGCCACGGTCTACTTGGACCCGGTGGAAAAGCATGCAACCGTGAAGGTTGAGACGGCGGATGAGGCGCTGCATACCGAACAAGTAGGCGTCCCCGGTACAGATGCTGTGCCCGCGATTCGCACGGAGCCGCACGCGCCCACGACGATTAGGGTGCGGATTCCATTGCCAAACCCGGGAGGGGCTCTAGCCTTCCAGGAAGTGACTCTGGGGAGGAATCTTGGCCGCTACAACGTCGACAGCCGAAGTTGCGTTACCTACTGTGCTGAAGTCCTGCGCGCAGGAGGGGTTACAGATCTCCCGGATATGACGTCATCCATTGAGCTGACGAAGTACTTGATCCGGCGACACAATGCTGGGTGACAGGAGAAGATGATGTCACTGCCTGATGACTGGGCATGGCTGGAAGAGATGCCCGAGGGATGGCCAACCCCGGAAGAAATCACAGGCCCCACTGCAGCGCCAGCTACGAACCTGGTCGTTTTGATGCTGAGTAGCGAGATGCTTGGCAACGATTTGGTGGAATTGGTCGGTGAATTCATCGCCGAAGAGGCCAGGTTCAACAGTTGGATTGGCGCGGAAGGAAAGAGTGAGCTATCCATGCGTCAAGTGGCTGAATGCTCCGCACTGCTGCGGGAGTGCACAAAATCGATCTACGAGGCATGGCGCGACTTCTCTCAGACGCATGAGGAGGCTCAGCGGGCAGCAGGTTCGGCCTTGCCTGAAAGGCATGCACTGCTCGTCAATCTCAAATCTGCATCCGAGAATCTGCGCAATGCGAGAATGAAGTGAGTTTTCTCGCATGAATCGGGTTTGTCGGAATCGCGGAAAGATGGCGAGGAGTTTTGATGGGCCGCGACCCACTTCCTCAACGAGTTCCTCTGAACTCGCCTGACTCCTCGGGGCGGATGGGCAAGACAGTCAGGCCGCAGAGACAGCGTAAGAAGCTTCGCGCGCAATTACCTCCGTGAATCGTCCGACTGAGCAGCCCCACCTACGGGTTCCCAGGAGCCGTGTTACCCGAGTCCTGTGGAGGCGCGTCCGCGTCGCCCGTCGTCGCCAGGTAGCCGCCCACCCCTATCGCCACCGCCACCGCCACCGCCGCGAGGCCCAGGGTGATGCGGCGTTTGCGGACCGCGTCGGCCTTGTGACGGGCCGAGCCCGGCCGGCGGGCGCCCGAGGGGCGGGGGGCGCGGGCGGTGCCCAGGGGGCCGCCGGAGAGTTCGTCGGGCGCCGGGACCCGCATCGAGGTGTGGGTGTCGCGGTTGGAGTCGGGGGCCGAGCCCGGGACCAGGGGGACCGCGCCGCGGCGGCGGGGTTCCGTGGGAAGGGCCGGGTATTCGGGCTCCTCGTACTGCTGGGTGGGCTCCGCGTCCGGCTCGTCGACGTCCAGGGGAGGGATGCCGGACAGCAGCGGGAGGACGTCACGCAGCCGGACGGCCAGCTCCGAGGCGCGCAGCCGCGAGGCGGGGGCCTTGGCCAGGCACTGGACGATCAGCTGCCAGAGCTCCTCGGGGATCCCCGGGAGCGGGACGACGGTCTCGGTGACGTGGCGGCGCAGTACGGCCCCGGGGTGGCCGCCGCCGAAGGGCGTGAAGCCGGCCAGGAGTTCGTACAGGACCGTCGCGAGGGCGTAGATGTCGACGGCGGCGCGGGGCGGCAGACCTTCGACGATCTCGGGGGCGAGATAGTCCGGGGTGCCGATGATCCGGGTCGCCTTGGTGCGCCGGGGGGTGTCGATCAGCTTGGCGACGCCGAAGTCGGTGAGCAGCGCGGGGTGGGCGCCGCCGGGACCGAGCGGGCCTTCCATGTCCAGCAGGATGTTCTCGGGCTTGACGTCGCGGTGGACGACTCCGGCGGCGTGCGCGGCCGCCAGGCCGTCGGCGATGTCGGCCATGATCGCGACGGCCGCCTCGGGGGCGAGGCGGCGTTCGCGGTCGAGGCGGGTGCGGAGGTCGGTGCCCCGGACGAGGTCCATGACGAGCGCCAGGTCGTTGCCGTCCACGACGAGGTCGCGGACGGCCACCACGCGCGGGTGGTCCAGGCCGAGCAGGGCGGTGCGCTCCTGGACGAAGCGGCCGACGAGCTCCTGGTCGGAGGCCAGGTCCTCGCGCAGCAGCTTGATGGCGACGGGGCCCTCGGGCCCCTCGCCGAGCCACACCGTGCCGGCGCTGCCCCGCCCGAGGATCTGGTGGGCGGTGTACCGGCTGCCGATTTTCCGTGCCAAGACTGCTCCCTCAGCGGCTGGCGTTCGCGACAAAGTTACGCGGCATCAGGCGCTGGTCGTCACTTCCGAAGGGAAATCACCCCTCGGAAGTCGATAAATCGGCAGGGTTACTGCCCCGTACCGCCGGTATCCCCCGTGGTGGCTCCCGGATCGGAGCCGCTGAGCTCGGAGATCCAGCCGGTCACCGTCGAGATGCCGTCGCCGATGGCCTCCCAGTAGCCCTTGCCCTGGGCGATCCAGTCCTGGAGCGGTGTGAGCTCCCAGATGAGCCAGCCGGCCACGACGAACAGCACGATGGTGAACAGACAGCCCTTGAGGCAGCCGAGGCCCGGGATCCGCATCGGGTTGGCGCCTCGCCGGCGGGGCTCACGCGGCGGGCGCTGCTGAGGCGGCTGCTGGGGCGGCGCGTACTGCTGCTGCTGGGGTTGGGGGGCGTACCGCTGCTGGGGCGGCGGCGGGGGTGCGTACTGCTGCCGCTGCGGCGGCTGGGCGTACGGCGGCGGCTGCTGCGGCCTCTGCTGCGGCTGCTGTGGCCGCTGGGGCTGCTGCGGCTGGCGCTGGGGGCGTCGTCGCAGCGGGTCCTGGCTCGGGTCCAGGTACTGGATCTGCGTCTGCTCGTTGCGATCGCGGGCCGCGCGCAGCTGGCTCTGCCAGGGGTGCGGCTCCTCGGGCTGCGGCGGGCCGTCCGGACGCGGGGGTACGGGCGGCATCACGGCGGTCGCGTCGGCGCCCGCACCGGCGGCGGCACCGGCCGCCGGGAGGAAGCTGGTCGCGGCGCCGGGGTCGTACTGGGGCGCGTTGCTGTGGAGCACCTGCGTCGGGTCGGCCGCGCCGGGGGTCTGCGGGACGGACGCGGGCGCCGGGTCGGGCGCGAGCAGCGCACCGACGCCGTCGGCGGCCTCGATCTGGGCGGGCGAGGAGTGGACGCCGATGCCGGCGGCGACCGTACGCAGGCCACGGGCCAGGTTCTCGGCGCTGGGGCGGTGGTCCGGGTTCTTGCTCAGGCAGCGCTCGATGACCGTCCACAGCGGACCGGGGACGGTGGAGGGCCGGCGCGGCTCCTCGCTGAGGTGGCGGTGCAGGACCTCGAGGGCCGTGCCGCCCGCGAAGGGGGGTCGGCCGGTGACGAGCTCGTACAGCAGGATGCCCGCGCCGTAGATGTCGACGGCGGAGGTCTGGGGGCGGCCCTCGGCGGACTCCGGGGCGACGTACGCGGGCGTGCCGACGAATTCGTGCGTACGCGTCAGGCCCGGGGAGTCGGCCAGGCGCGCGATGCCGAAGTCGGTGAGCATCGGGTGCATCCGGCCGTCGAGCTCGGCGAGCAGGACATTGGCCGGCTTGAGGTCGCGGTGGACGACGCCGTCGGCGTGGCTGGCGGCCAGCGCGTCGGCGATCTGGGCCGTGAGGAGCGCGGCGGCGACCGGGGTGAGCGGCCCGTTCTCGCGGATGTAGCGGTGCAGGTCGGGGCCGTCGACCAGGTCCATGACGAGCGCGAGGACATCGCCCTCCACGACCAGGTCGCGGGTCCGGACGATGTTGGGATGGGTGAGGCGGAGCAGCACGGAACGCTCGCGCAGGAAGCGCATCACGATGTCCGCGTCGTTCGCCAGTTCCTCCTTCAGAACCTTGATCGCCACGGTCTCGCCGGGCTGGCCGGGAACGGCCGCCTCGGCGCCCGCCGTCTCCCGCTGGCGGGCTCGCCAGACGGTGCCCGTGGCGCCGCGTCCGAGCGGCTCCTCGAGCAGGTACTTGCTGCCGATTGGCCGCACGTCACGCGCTCCCTGCTGATGATGGTCCTGAGGAGGTCCGGGTCTGGGGTCCTGTCCCTTGTTCTGTGACCCGCCCGGGTGGTCCGACCTACTTTAGTGCCGCCGAACGGGTCACCGGCGGAGTCACGGACGGACACCCAGTGTCCGGAAACGAGCTCCTTTTGTCCGAAAACAAGACGCGACCGGCGCTGAGATGGTTGCCACACCTGATCCGAAGGCGCGCCCAAGCAGGCATTTTTAGGTCGACAGCCGACCATTCAAGATCACTTACAGGTGGGTCCCGGGCGTGTTGTCAGTGGCAGGTGCGAGGATGCCTCCAGCACGTCGCGTCGTGGGGACGGGAGCCTCACGATCCGTGCCGACCTGTACCGGACGACGCGTCCGTGCCGGGTGGGGGGCGATCCAGGGCGGTCCCCTGCCGGGCACCCCGCGCAGAAGGGACCGCTGACGGCGATGCAGATCCGGCTGACCGTCCTCGCGCCGCAGAGCGGCCATTCCGCGGCGCGTGCCTGCGACGTGATCGTCACCGCCCCCGCGGGCACCGCCCTGGCCTCGGTCGCCTCCGGGCTCGCCGCCGCCGTCTCCGGGGCCGACATCTCCGGCGCCGTCGTGCTGTACGCGGGCCGGGAGCGGCTCGACTCACAGCGCTGCGCGCTCGGTGAGCCTCCGCTCGTCGACGGCGCGGTGCTCTCCCTCCAGGTCCCCGGCGACGACGACAGCCCCGGCGAGGGCGCCGCGGCCCGGCTCCACGTGGTCGCGGGGCCGGACGCGGGCGGGGTCCATCTGCTGCACGGCGGTCAGATCCGCGTCGGCCGCTCCGCCGACGCGGACGTGCCACTCGACGACCCGGACGTCTCCCGTCTGCACTGCGCGGTGACGGTCTCGGACGACGGGCGGGTCACCGTCGCCGACCTCGGCTCCACGAACGGCACGACGGTGGACGGCGCGGACGTGGGCGCTCGTCCGGTCCGGCTGTCTCCGGGCGCGCTGCTGCGCGTCGGTGAGTCGGCCCTGCGGCTGGCGGGACCGGGCGGCTGCGGCTCGGACTCCCTCGCGACGACCCCGGACGGCGAGGGCCATCTGCGGGTGGACCGGCCCGTCGCGGTACCGCCGTCCGGGACGCCGCCGACCGCGTACGGCACGCGCGCGGGCGACACCCAGGACGGCGCACACGACGGTGCGGGGGTCAGGCTTCGCGACGGCGTGCGGGATGGAGTGCGGGACGGTCTGGAGCACGGCGGCCGGGACGGAATTGGGCACGGGAGCGCCCGGGACGGGGCGCCGTCCGGCTTCGCGCGCCACGGTGCGTCCAGTGGCCACGGCACCTGGTACGGCTCCGACGCCCGTGACGCCGCGAACGGTCGCAGCAGTGACTCGTACCGCACCGACCCGGAGGCCGACGGCGGTCCGTACCGCTCCGGGCCCGGGGAGCTCGACGCGGCCCGCGGCACCCAGGCGGGCGCCGGTGAGCCGCGCGGGCACGCGCGGGCCGGGGAGTACGACGAAGGGGACGAGAGCGAAGCCCACAGCCGGACCCGGACGAGCCGCCGCCAGGGCACACCCGCGCGCGGAACCGTGATTCCCGAGGGCGTCGCCCGCAAGCGCGGCATAGGCGCGTGGGCGAGACGCCTCGCCGGGAGCCGCGCGGACCTTCCGCCCGCGCGGGACGCCGACGGGCCTCGCGCCCCGGGCGGCCGGGGCCCGGCCCCGGCGCCGGCCCCCGAGAGCTGGCCGGACCCGGCCGCCGTGCTGCTCACCGCGCTCGGCCCCGGTCCCCGGCTGTGGGAGCGCGGCACCGGACACCCCGAGACTCTGGTCGTGCGGCTCGGTACGGCGGATCGCGCGGAGCTGCCCGCCGTCCCGGTCACCGTCGGCCTGCGAGAGGCCGGATCGCTCGGACTCGCGGGCCCCGGTGACCGGCTGCGGGGGCTCACCCGGTCCGTCGTGGCCCAGCTCGCCGCGCTGCACGCGCCGGAGGATCTGGAGATCGTGCTGATCAGCGCGGACCGGACGCGTCCGGCGGCCGAGCGGCGCCGAGCGTGGTCCTGGCTCGGCTGGCTCCCGCACATGCGGCCCGCGCACGGCCAGGACTGCCGGCTGCTCCTCGCGTACGACCGCGAGCAGGCCCTCGCCCGTACGGCCGAACTGACGCGTCGGCTGGACGACGGCCTCCTCGGGCCCGGCTGGCCGAGCGCGGACCGCACGGCGGTCGCCGAGGCCGCGGCGCGGTTCGACGGGACGTACACGGTCGTGATCGTGGACGGCGACCCCGGTTCGGCGGCGCTGCGGGAAACGACGGCCCGGCTCGCCGGAGCGGGAGCGGCCGCCGGTATCCACCTGATCTGTCTGGCCGAGGCCCCCGCGGCCTCGCCCGAGTCGCCGGTCGCGGCGACCTATGAGACCGCGTGCGCCCAGTCGCTCGCCTTCCGCGAGTGCGGGGCCGTCGCGCTGCTGAGCGGTGACGTGGCGACGGCGCTGCGGCTGATGCGCACGGCGGGCGGCCGTCCCGCCGGACACGGCACGGTCGCCACCGTGGACGCGGTGTCCCTGGCCTGGGCGGAGCGGTTCGGGCGGGCGCTGGCCCCGCTGCGCACGGAAGGCGCGGTGCCGAGCGGCCGGGTGGCCGCGGCGGTGGCGCTGCCCCCGTCGGCGCGGCTCCTGGACGAGTTGGGGCTCGCTCGGGCCACACCTGCCTCGCTGATGGCCCGTTGGGCCTCTGCCGTGGACGGGACGTTGGTGCTGGGCGCCGGTCCGCGCGGTCCTGTCGCCGTCGACCTGACCGACGAGGGGCCACATCTGCTGATCGAGGGACCGGCGGGCAGCGGGCGGACCGAGTTGTTGCGCTCGATCGCCGCCTCGCTGGCCGCCGGGGGCCGCCCCGACCGGCTCGGGCTGCTCCTGGTGGACGGCGCCGGCGGCGAACGCGGCGACGGCCTGGCGCCGTGCACCGAACTTCCGCATGTCGTCGAGCACGTCGTCGCCAGCGACCCGGTCCGGATGAGGGACTTCGCCCAGGCGCTGGGCGCCGAGCTGAAGCGCCGCACCGAGCTGCTGGGCGGCGAGGACTTCGCGACCTGGCACACCCGGCGCGAACTGGCGGATCGGATGGTGGGCCCGCGCACACCCAGCGCGGGGGAGCAGCGGACGGACCGCGCCACCCGCGCCGCCGACGAGGCGTACGCCGCCGAGGGCGGCCAGAGCGGTCACCGCACCCACGGCCAGGCCTCCGGCGGGCCCGGAGCCACGTACCGGACCGGTGGAAGCGATGCTTCGGGCCCGCCCGGAGTGCCCGCGCAGGCAGGAGCGCCCACGGGGCCCGGCCGCCCCACGGGCGCCGGGCTGCCCGCTCGAGCCGGTCTGCCCACGCAGGGCACTCAGGTCGGACTGCCCGCACAGGACGGCCCGTCCGGCCAGACCGGTCGCGGCGGCCAGACGGCCCACCCCGCCCCCGCCGAACGCGGCGATCTCGACTCCCCCTCCAGCGGAACCCTCCGCCTGCGCCCCTCGGCAGCGGCTCGTACGGCCCCCGGCCCCCGCGAACAGCCCGCCCGCCCCGAGGAGTCCCCGCTCCTGCCTCGTCTGATCGTTCTCGTCGACGACTTCGACGCGCTGGTCGCCCCGGCGCTCGGCTCCACCGGCCGGCCGGCCGCGGGCTCGGTCGTACGGGCCCTGGAGGCCGTGGCTCGCGGCGGAGAGCGCCTCGGGGTGCACCTGATCGCGACGTCGGCGCGCCCGGACCGTACGGCAGACACCGAGCTGGCCCACGGCGCCCGGCTGCGCGTGGTGCTCGATCCCGCTCCGCCCACCGGCGGTCCCGACGACCAGGCGCCCGGCCGGGGCAGGCTCGGCCACCCGGACGGCCGAGTGACCCCCTTCCAGGCCGGCCGGGTCACCGGCCGCATCCCCCGCACGGCGACGCTGCGGCCCACGGTCGTCCCGCTGGAGTGGGAGCGGATGGGTGATCCGCCGACCCGCAGACCCGTACGCGAGCTGGGCAACGGGCCCACGGATCTCGCTCTCCTGGCCAGCGCGCTGGAACGGGCCGCCCGCTCGGTCGACGCCATACCCCTGTCGCCCCTGAGCCGCGCCACGACCAGCCGCTGAGGGCGCGTCAGGCGCCCTGGGGGCACGTCACGACCCCATCACGATGGCGCAGTTGACACCGAAGGCGCTATTGCGACCCCCGGGGACCGGGCGTAGACCTGTCGGCACGGGACGAAATGAGCACGCGCAGGAAGAGACGGGGCATCGATGCGCACAACTCTTCGTACACGCAGGGCCGCGGTGGCGATCACCGCGGTCACCTCCCTCGCACTGGCGCTCGCCGGCTGCGGTGACGACGGCAAGGAATCGGAAGCCGGGCCGGGCAACGCCGAGACCAGCGCGCCCACGCTGCGGCTGCCGCAGCTCAAGGGCGAGAAGATCCAGGTGGCAGCCGTGTGGACCGGCCCCGAGCAGGAGAACTTCACCAAGGTCCTGAAGGAGTTCGAGAAGCGCACGGGTGCCACGGTCACCTTTGTGCCGGCCCAGGACCCGATCGTGAACTTCCTCGGCACGAAGATCGCCGGCGGCAGCCCGCCGGACGTCGCGATGCTCCCCCAGGTGGGTGCGATCCAGCAGGCCGTCGCCCGCAAGTGGATCAAGCCGGTCGGGCCCGAGGCCAAGGCCCAGCTGGCCAAGAACTACGCCAAGGGCTGGCAGGACCTCGGCGCGGTCGACGGCACGCAGTACGGCGTGTACTTCAAGGCCGCCAACAAGTCCCTGATCTGGTACAACAACGCCGTCTTCGAGAATGCGGGCGCGAGCGAGCCGAAGACCTGGAAGGACTTCCTGGCGACGGCCGAGACGATTTCGGCGTCCGGCGTCACCCCGGTCTCGATCGGCGGCGCGGACGGCTGGACGCTCACCGACTGGTTCGAGAACATCTACCTCTCCCAGGCGGGGCCGGAGAAGTACGACCAGCTCGCCAAGCACGAGATCAAGTGGACCGACCCGTCGGTGAAGCAGGCGCTGACCACGCTCGGCGAGCTCTTCGGAAAGCCGAATCTGATCGCGGGCGGGGCGAACGGCGCACTGCAGACGGAGTTCCCCGCGTCCGTCACCCAGACCTTCACCGGGGGTGACCAGCCCAAGGGTGCGATGGTCTTCGAGGGCGACTTCGCGGCGATCAACATCGCGCAGACCCCGGCCAAGATCGGTAAGGACGCGAAGGTCTTCCCGTTCCCCGCGGTCGGCGGCGAGGCGCCGGTGGTGACCGGTGGAGACGCGGCCGTGGCGCTGAAGGACACCAAGGGCGCCCAGGCTCTGCTGACGTTCCTGGCCTCGGCGGACGCCGCGAAGATCTGGGCGGCGGCGGGCGGCTTCCTCTCCCCCAACAAGTCCCTGGACCTCGCCGCGTACCCCAATGACGTCCAGCGGGAGATCGCCAAGTCCCTGATCGGCGCGGGGGACGACTTCCGGTTCGACATGTCGGACCAGATGCCGCAGTCGTTCGGCGGTACCCCCGGCAAGGGCGAGTGGAAGGCCCTGCAGGACTTCCTGAAGAACCCCAAGGACATCGCGGGCACCCAGCAGCGGCTGGAGGCCGACGCGGCCAAGGCGTACAAGAGCTGACGCCGTGGTCACCCCCTCGGCACAGGGTGGTGCGACCCCGGGAACGATTCCGCCGGCCGGCGCCCCCGTCCGCACCCACGCCAAGAGCGTGACAGGCACCCGCAGGTCCATCGCGGTCGGCTTTCTGCTGCCCGCGCTGGTCCTGCTGGGCGCGCTCGTCGTCTACCCGATCGGGTATTCGATCTACCGCTCGTTCTTCGACCAGGAGGGCGGTTCCTTCGCCGGTCTCGGCAACTACGTCGAGATCTTCACGGACGACACCATCTTCACCGCCGTCAAGAACAACGCCATCTGGGTGGTCTTCGCGCCGACCGTCACCACCGCCCTGGGCCTGATATTCGCCGTTCTCACCGAACGGGTCCGCTGGGGGACGGCGTTCAAACTGCTCGTCTTCATGCCGATGGCGATCTCGATGCTCGCCGCCGGCATCATCTTCCGGCTGGTGTACGAGCAGGATCCGGAGCGGGGGGTCGCCAACGCCGTCTGGGTGGGTGTGCACGACACGTTCGCCGAGTCGGCCGGATATCCCAAGGCGCGCCCGCTGCCGGTGCACCCGTTGAAGGCGGCGGGCGGTGGCGCGTTCATCACCAAGGAGCCGGTGCGGGCGGGAACTGCCGTACAGCTGCCGCTCGTCGGGGTCCCGCCGGCGAAGATGCCGGGCGACGCCCGGCCGGCCAAGGTCCCCGCCGCGTCACCGGACGGCATCACCGGCACCGCCTGGCTGGACTTCACCAAGGGCGGCGGAGGCAGGCCCAACGTCGTCGACGCCCAGGAGCTGGGACTCAAGGGCCTCACGGTCGAGGCGGTCAAGGACGGCAAGGTGGTCGCCTCCACCAAGGCCGCCGCGGACGGCACGTTCACCCTTCCGCCGACGGCCGACGGAGCTCTGCTGAGGTTGCCCGAGAGCAACTTCAGGGAGCAGTACAACGGCGTCGACTGGCTCGGACCGTCCCTGGTCACCCCCGCGGTGATCGGCAGTTACGTGTGGATGTGGGCCGGATTCGCGATGGTGCTGATCGCGGCGGGCCTGGCGAGCGTGCCCCGCGAACTGATGGAGGCGGCGCGGGTCGACGGGGCGAACGAGTGGCAGGTCTTCCGCCGGATCACGGTCCCGCTCCTGGCCCCCGTGCTCGCGGTGGTCCTCGTCACCCTGATGATCAACGTGCTGAAGATCTTCGACCTGGTCTTCATCATCGCCCCGGGCTCGGCGCAGGACGACGCGAACGTTCTGGCGCTCCAGCTGTACCGCTCGTCGTTCGGCACGGACGCGGACCTGGGCGTCGGCAGCGCCATCGCCGTTCTCCTGCTCCTGTTGGTGATCCCGGTGATGCTCTTCAACATCCGCAGGATGCGCAAGGAGGCCCGTCGATGAGTGAGGTGTCGAAGACGGGCAGCCGCGGTCTGGGTTCGCGCCTCGCCGCCCGTACCGCCGGCGGCGCCGTGCGTGTCTTCCTGATCCTGGTCGGGCTGTTCTGGCTGCTGCCGACGATCGGCCTGCTGCTCTCGTCGCTGCGCGACCCCGCCGACATCAGCTCCGGCGGCTGGTGGCAGGTGTTCACGGAGCCCGCCCAGCTGACCACCCGCAACTACGCCAACATCCTCTCCAACGACACGATCACCGACTCACTGCTCTCCACGGTCCTGATCACCGTCCCGGCGACCGTGCTGGTGGTGGTGATCGGCTCGCTCGCCGGATACGCCTTCGCGTGGATGGAGTTTCCGGGCCGGGACTGGTGGTTCCTGGTGGTGGTCGGTCTGCTGGTGGTCCCGGTCCAGGTGGCGCTCGTACCGGTCTCGAAGCTCTTCGGTGAGATCGGCATCTTCGAGACGACGCTCGGCGTGGTGCTGTTCCATGTGGCGTTCGGCCTGCCGTTCGCCATCTTCCTGCTGCGGAACTTCTTCGCGGAGATTCCGCGGGAGCTGCTGGAGGCGGCGCGGCTCGACGGGGCGGGCGAGATCCGGCTGTTCACGCGGGTCGTGATGCCGCTCGGCGGGCCGGCCATCGCCTCGCTCGGGATCTTCCAGTTCCTGTGGGTGTGGAACGACATGCTCGTCGCGCTGATCTTCGCGGACTCGGAGTCGCCGCCGATCACGGTGGCGCTCCAGCAGCAGGTCCGGCAGTTCGGCAACAACATCGACGTACTGGCGCCGGGCGCGTTCGTCTCGATGGTGATCCCGCTGGCCGTGTTCTTCGCGTTCCAGCGCCAGTTCGTGTCCGGCGTGATGGCGGGCGCGGTGAAGTAGCGGTCAGCGCGTCGGACCGATCGGTATGCGGGAGCGGGGCCGGGCTACGCGGTGAGCGCCGCCACCGCCGCCCGCGCCAGGTCGTCCAGATACCCCTCGGGCAGGTCGGTCCGGACCACGACGAGGCGCCAGTAGAGCGGGCCCACGACCAGGTCGAGCGCGCGGTCCGGGTCCGCGTCGGCCGGCAGGTCTCCCCGGCTCACGGCGTCGCGGACGACCTGGGCCACCACGCCCTGCTGGCTGTCCAGGAGCGCGGCCTTGATCGCGTCCGAGATCTCGGGGTGCCGGGCCGCCTCCACCAGGAGGTCCGGGATGACCTGTGAGGCGACCGGGTGGCGCAGGGCGTGGGAGGCCACTTCGAGCAGGGCGCGCACGTCCCCGTACAGCGAGCCGGTCGCCGGGGCGGGCAGACCCTGCGCCGCGAAGGCGCCGACCAGGTCGAGTACGAGCGAGAGCTTGGACTTCCAGCGCCGGTAGACGGCGGTCTTGCCGACGCCCGCGCGCCGGGCGATGCCCTCGATGGACATCCGGGCGAAGCCGACCGCTGCCAGCTCGTCGAACACGGCCGCGCGGATCGCGTCGGTGACGTCCTCCCGGAGCACGGCGGCTCCCGCGGGGGCGCGGCGTGGGGTTCCGGTGGGCTCTGGGGTCATGGTCAGGATGATAGCCAAGGCGCACGTGACGACGAGACGGTTGCGTTCCGACGTCGCGGGGTCCTAATCTCGCCGTAGCGACGATACGGACCCGTTCCGTCGTCGAGCGCGTGATTCCGCGCGCCTACCCCTCGTCGGAAGTGAGCACTGTGCCTGCTGTGACCACTGAGACCGCCGCGTCCCACCGCGGCAGGCCCCGCTCATCGCGCGGTCGCGCGGCTCCCCGGGGTCCGGCGCGGTCCGCGGCCGCCGCCGACCCCTTCGAGAGCCCCTCCGAGAGCGAGAACCTGCGCCTCCTCGCCCTGCGGCACGGGCTCACCGTGAGTGGCGCCCGCCCGACACTCCCCCAGTACGTCCGGCAGCTCTGGTCCCGCCGCCACTTCATCACCGCGTTCGCGACCGCCCGGCTCACCGCCCAGTACAGCCAGGCGAAGCTCGGCCAGGTCTGGCAGGTGATGACCCCCCTGCTCAACGCGGCCGTCTACTACGTCATCTTCGGCGTCCTGATGGACAACAAGCGGAGCATCCCGGACTACATCCCGTTCCTGGTCACCGGCGTCTTCATCTGGACCTTCACCTCGCAGTCGATCATGACCGGCACGCGCGCCATCAGCGGCAACATCGGTCTCGTCCGCGCCCTGCACTTCCCGCGCGCCTCGCTTCCGATCGCCCTGGCCCTGCAACAGCTCCAGCAGCTGGTGTTCTCGCTCGGTGCGCTGGCGGTGATCCTCTTCGCGTTCGGCGAGTACCCCACCTGGCCGTGGCTCCTGGCCGTCCCTGCTCTGGCCCTCCAGGCGCTGTTCAACACCGGTGTCTCGATGGTCATGGCGCGGGTAGCGGCCCGCACACCGGACATCGCGCAGCTGATGCCGTTCCTGCTGCGCACCTGGATGTACGTCTCCGGCGTGATGTGGAGCATCCAGCGCCTGGAGGCGACCAGCCGTCTGCCGCACGCGCTGCTGCGGGTCCTGGAGTGCAATCCGGCGTCCGTCTACATCGATCTCACACGCTTCGCGCTCATCGAGAGCTTCACCTCCGCGCAGCTGCCGCCGCACGCGTGGGCCCTGGCCGCCGGCTGGGCCCTGCTCGCCTCCGTGGGCGGCTTCATCTACTTCTGGCGGGCAGAGGAGACGTACGGCCGTGGCTGACCCCAACACCGAGGGCCCCGAGCCCACTCCGACCGTCGTCGTCGACGGCGTCCACATCACCTACACCGTCCAGGGCGGCCGCCGGGGCAAGGGCTCCGCCACCGCCGCCCTCAGCCGGATCGCCTCCCGCCGGGCGACCCCCGGCGTCCGCAGGGTGCACGCCGTCAAGGGCGTCAGCTTCACGGCGTACAGGGGCGAGGCGATCGGCCTGATCGGCTCCAACGGCTCGGGCAAGTCGACGCTCCTCAAGGCGATCGCGGGCCTGCTGCCGGCGAACCGGGGCCGGATCTACACCCAGGGCCAGCCCTCCCTCCTGGGCGTGAACGCGGCGCTGATGAGCGACCTGACCGGCGAACGCAATGTCGTCCTGGGCGGCCTCGCGATGGGCATGTCCCGCGAACAGATCAAGGACCGCTACCAGCAGATCGTGGACTTCTCGGGGATCAACGAGAAGGGCGACTTCATCTCGCTGCCGATGCGCACCTACTCCTCCGGCATGGGCGCCCGGCTGCGGTTCTCCATCGCCGCCGCCAAGACCCACGACGTGCTGCTGATCGACGAGGCCCTGTCCACGGGAGACGCGAAGTTCCGCCGCCGCAGCCAGGAGCGGATCAACGAGCTGCGCTCCCAGGCGGGCACGGTCTTCCTGGTCAGCCACAGCCATTCGACCATCACGGAGACCTGCGACCGGGCGATCTGGCTGGAGGCCGGGAGCGTGCGGAGGGACGGACCGGCGAAGGACGTCGTGGCGGCCTATGAGGCGTTCACCCGAAAGGGTGGGTTGAAAGAGATACATACGGAATAAAAGTGATCAAAGGTGGATAAAACTCGCCTCGATGAAGACGCCTCGGATTCGCTCCCGCCGCGCCTCCGGCGCCCCGCGTACCCCGCGCGCCTCCGACATGACCTCGTCGGAGGACATGAGTCCCCTGCCCTCGGACATGTCCCCTGTCCATGACGGCTCGCCCGGATCCCGCTCCGCGCTCGCCTCCCTCGCGCCGGTGGCCCCCGTGCCGTCCCTCACCCGTATCGGGGCGCTCACCGCCCGCGGGGTCGTCGACACCAGGACCGAGCGCCGGGCACGCCTCGCGATCGGCCCCGTCTGGGTCCTCACCCGCGCGGTGATGCTGTGGCTGCTGGTCCACGACAGCCTCGGCGTGCGGGGCGTCGCCCGGGAGGTCCATGTCCTGTACCAGTGGTGGTACGGGCAGCTGATCCAGGGCAGCTTCCCGCTCAACGACGTCACCTGGCAGTACCCGCCCGGCGCCGCGCTCGTGTTCCTCTCGCCGGCCATGCTGCCGTGGCTGACGTACTTCCAGGCCTTCGTCGTCCTCACGCTGCTGGCCGACGCGGCCGTGGCCGCCGCCCTCTTCCGCGCCGGGCTCCGCGGCGGTCGCGCCGGGCTCGAAGGCGCCTGGGTCTGGGTCGGCGGGCTCCCCCTCCTGCTGCACATCCCGCTCGCGCGCTACGACGTCCAGGTCACCGCCGTCGCCGTGTTCGCCGTGCTCGCGCTGAAGGCCGGCCTGCCCCGGATCAGCGGCGCGCTGGCCGGGATCGGCGCCATGGTCAAGGGCTGGCCCGCGCTCACGCTCGTCGGCTCGCCCCGGGGGCGTAGCACCCGCTCCGCCTGGCTCACCGCCTTCACCACGGCCACCGCGCTGCTGGTCGTCCTCGCGGCCGGTTTCTCGCACAGCCTGGACTTCCTGCGCCAGCAGGGCGGCCGGGGCGTGCAGATCGAGTCACTCGGAGGCACCGCCCTCGGGGTCGCGCGGGCGATGGGGCTGTGGCAGGGCACGGTCCAGTACCGCTACGGCGCCTTCGAGTTTGTCGGGCCCCATGTGTCGACCGTCGGCCGGTTCTCGCTGCTGCTCACCGCCGCCGCCTTCTGCTGGCTGGTGCTGTGGCGGGTCAGGGCGCGGCAGTGGACGCCCGCCGTCCCACTGGACTCCGCGCTCGCCGCCGTACTCCTCTTCACCGTCACCAGCCGGGTCATCAGTCCGCAGTACATGATCTGGCTGCTGGGCCTGGCGGCGGTCTGCCTCACCGCCCGGCACACCACCCAGCGGCCGGTGGCCATGCTCCTCCTGCCGGCGACCGCGCTGAGCGCGCTCGCCTACCCCGTGCTGTACGAGGACGTCATCGCCTCCAGCGCGCTCGGGTGCGTGGTCATGGTGCTCCGCAACGGGCTGCTGCTCGCCGCGGCGCTGCTCTCCTGCCAGCGGCTGTGGAGGGCCACCGAATAGCGCGACGAAGACGCAACGGGCCCAGAGGTCACGGGCCCAGGTAACCGGCCCAGGACCTCACCGGGCCCAAGAAAGAGCGGGGCGCCCACCGGACCTGCCGGTGGGCGCCCCTCTCCGTCACTCTCACGCGCCCGAAAGGCGCTCACTCCCTCAGGCGTGCGACCGCAGCAGCTGCCGCATGGTCCGCATGGCCACGGACAGATTCGCCAGATCGAACGTGTCCGAGCTCTGGATCTCCTCCAGGGTCGTCCGCGCCCGGCCCAGGATCGCCGCGTTCTTCTGCTCCCAGTCCTTGAACCGCTCCTCCGGCGCCGAGGCGCCGTTGCCCGCCGACAGCACGTCCGCCGTCAGCGCGGCGTGGGCGGCGTACAGGTCCTCGCGGATGGAGGCACGGGCCATCGACTGCCAGCGGTCGGCCCGCGGCAGCTCGATGATCCGGTCCATCAGCTGGGTGATCCGCAGCCGGTCGGCCAGGTCGTAGTAGACCTCGGCGACGGCCATCGGCTCCTTGCCCGTACGGTCCGCGATCGCGACGATGTCGAGCGTCGGGAAGGCCGAGGAGAACCCGGCGACCCGCAGGGCCAGCTCCTCCGGGACGCCCGCCGAGGTCAGCTCGTCGACGATCGACTGGTACCACTCCAGGTCCGCGCCGCGCAGCATCTGCGCCAGCTCCGACCAGACGTGCTCGACCCGGTCCGCGAAGAACTCGATGGTCTCGGCGAGCTCCAGCGGCTGCGGCCGGTTGCCGAGCAGCCAGCGCGTACCGCGCTCGACCAGTCGGCGCGAGTGCAGCCTGATCCGGGTCTGGACATCGGCCGGAACCTTGTTGTCCAAGGCCTCGACGGCGTCCCACACCTCGCCCAGACCGAAGATGGCTCGGGCCGCCGTGTGCGCCCGCACGATCTCCTCGATCGCGGCGCCCGTCTCCTCGCGGAGCCGGTGCAGGAACGTCGAGCCACCCGTGTTGACCGTGTCGTTGACCAGCACGGTCGTGACGATCTCACGGCGCAGCGCGTGGCCGTCGATGGCCTCGGGGAACTTCTCGCGCAGCTGCGTCGGGAAGTACGCGTGCAGCAGCCCGCGCAGGTACGGGTCGTCCGGCAGACCGGTGCCGATCAGCTCGTCCGCCACCGTGATCTTGGTGTAGGCGAGCAGGACGGCGAGCTCCGGCTGGCTCAGGCCCTTGCCGCTGTTGAGCAGCTCACGGATCTGTCGGTCGTTGGGCAGGAACTCCAGCGCCCGGTCAAGGTGCCCGTCCCGGCCCAGCCGGCGCATGAAGCGCTGGTGGGCGTGGAGCAGGGAGGGCGACTGGGTGACGGCGTTGGCCAGGGCCACGTTCTGCGCGTAGTTGTTGCGCAGGACGAGCGCGCCGACCTCGTCGGTCATCTCGGCGAGGATCCGGTTGCGCTGCTTGACGGTCATGTCGCCGTCGGTGACCAGGCCGTTGAGCAGGATCTTGATGTTCACCTCGTGGTCGGAGGTGTCCACGCCGGCGCTGTTGTCGATGGCGTCGGTGTTGACCTTGCCGCCCTGGCCGTCGGGGCCGCCCTTGCGGTCGAACTCGATCCGGCCCAGCTGGGTCAGACCCAGGTTGCCGCCCTCGCCGACGACCTTGACCCGCAGGTCCTCGCCGTTGACGCGGATGGCGTCGTTGGCCTTGTCGCCGACGTCGGCGTTGGACTCGACCGACGACTTCACGTACGTACCGATGCCGCCGTTCCACAGCAGGTCGACCGGTGCGTGGAGGATCGACTGCATCAGCTCGGCCGGGGTCATCTTGGTGATGCCGGGTTCGATGCCCAGGGCCGCGCGGACCTGCGCGTTGATCGGGATCGACTTGGCCGTGCGCGGGTGGATCCCACCGCCCTGGGACAGCAGGTCCGCGTTGTAGTCGGCCCACGAGCTGCGGGGCAGTTCGAAGAGCCGGCGGCGCTCGGCGTACGAGACGGCCGCGTCCGGGTTCGGGTCGATGAAGATGTGGCGGTGGTCGAAGGCCGCGACCAGCCGGATGTGCTCGGAGAGCAGCATGCCGTTGCCGAACACGTCACCGGACATGTCGCCGACGCCGACGACCGTGAAGTCCTCGGTCTGGGTGTCGTGGCCGAGCTCCCGGAAGTGCCGCTTGACGGACTCCCAGGCGCCGCGGGCGGTGATGCCCATGCCCTTGTGGTCGTAACCGGCGGAGCCGCCGGAGGCGAACGCGTCGCCGAGCCAGAAGTTGTAGCCGATCGCGACGTTGTTGGCGATGTCCGAGAAGGTCGCGGTGCCCTTGTCGGCGGCGACCACGAGATACGTGTCGTCCTCGTCGTGGCGGACCACGTCGGCCGGCGGTACGACCTCGCCCGCGACCAGGTTGTCGGTGATGTCGAGCAGCGCCGAGATGAACGTCTTGTAGCTGGCGATGCCCTCGGCCAGCCAGGCGTCCCGGTCGACGGCCGGGTCCGGCAGCTGCTTGGCGACGAAGCCGCCCTTGGCGCCGACCGGCACGATGACGGTGTTCTTCACCATCTGCGCCTTGACCAGGCCGAGGATCTCCGTACGGAAATCCTCACGCCGGTCGGACCAGCGCAGACCGCCTCGCGCGACCTTGCCGAAGCGCAGGTGCACACCCTCGACGCGCGGCGAGTAGACCCAGATCTCGAACGCCGGGCGCGGCGCGGGCAGGTCGGGAATCGCCTGCGGGTCGAACTTCATCGACACGTAGTCGTGCGGCTCGCCGCCGTCCGCCTTCTGGCCCCTCTTGCCGATTCCCTCGCCGACGCTCTGGAAGAAGTTCGTGCGCAGGGTCGCCTTGATGACGGTGAGGAAGGAGCGCAGGATGCGGTCCTCGTCCAGGCTCGCGACCTGGTCCAGGGCGCCGTCCAGCTCCTCCAGCAGGCCGTCCGTCAACTCGGTGCCGGCGCGCTGGCGCTCCGGCGACATCCGGGCCTCGAAGAGGGAGACCAGCAGCCGGGTGGTGTGGACGTTGTTGCGGAGGGTGTCCTCCATGTAGTCCTGGCTGAACGTCGAGCCGGCCTGGCGCAGGTACTTGGCGTACGCGCGCAGCACCATCGCCTGACGCCAGTTCAGCCCGGCGCTCAGGACGAGGGCGTTGAAGCCGTCGTTCTCGGCGCGGCCGGTCCAGGACGCGGCGAAGGCCTCCTGGAAACGCTCCCGGGCGTCGTCGGCGAGGTGGTCGCCGTTGGTCTTCGGCATGCGCAGCCCGAAGTCGTAGATCCAGGCGTGCGTGCGGTCGGCGCAGCGCAGCTCGTACGGGCGCTCGTCGATCACCTCGACGCCGAGCCGGTTCAGAACCGGCAGGACGGCGGAGAGGGAGACCTGCTCACCGGTCCGGTAGATCTTGAAGCGGCGCTCGCCGGGTCCGGCGCCGACCGGCTCGTAGAGCGAGAGGGCGAAGTCCTTCTTCGTACGGCTGAGCTGCTCCAGGTGGACCAGGTCGGCGACGGCGGAGCGGGGCGAGTGGTCCGCCTTGTAGCCCTCGGGGAAGGCGTGGCCGTAGCGGCGCAGCAGCTCGGCGGCGCGCTCCTCACCGGTTTCGGCGTTGAGCGCCTCGGCGAAGCCGTCGGACCAGGAGCGGGCGGCCTCGACCAGCCGGGCCTCGATGCGGTCGACGTCGGCGTCGGTGAGCGCGGCGAGCTCGGTGCCCGGCGGGACACGGACGACGAAGTGCAGCCTCGAGAGGATCGACTCGGTGTTCCAGGCGGTGAAGTCGACGCTGGTGCCGCCCAGTTCCTCCTTGAGGATGTCGATGATCCGCAGGCGCACACCCGTGGTGTAGCGGTCGCGGGGGAGGTAGACCAGCGCGGAGTAGTAGCGCCCGTACTCGTCCTGGCGCAGGTACAGCCGCAGCCGGCGGCGCTCCTGCAGGTAGAGGACGGAGGTCACGATGGAGCGCAGCTCGTCGACGGGCGTCTGGAAGAGCTCGTCGCGGGGGTAGGTCTCCAGGATCTGGAGCAGGTCGCGGCCGTCGTGGCTGTTGGGCGAGAAGCCCGCGCCCTCCAGCACCTCGTCGACCTTGCGGCGGATGACCGGCACGCGGCGCACGGATTCGGTGTAGGCGGCGGACGAGAAGAGACCGAGGAAGCGGCGCTCACCGATGACGTTGCCGTCGGCGTCGAACTTCTTCACGCCGATGTAGTCCAGGTAGGACGGGCGGTGCACGGTGGAACGGCTGTTGGCCTTGGTGAGGATGAGCAGCTTGTGCTCACGAGCCTTGGCGCGGGCGTCGGCGGGCAGCCGGCTGAAGGACGGCGAGATGGGGTGCGCGTGCGCGTCGTCGCCGCTGTGGTGCGGGTCGGAGCGGAGGATGCCGAGGCCGGTACCGGGCACGGCGGAGAGCGCGTCACCGTTGACGAGGTCGTACTCGCGGTAGCCGAGGAAGGTGAAGTGATCGGCGGAGAGCCAGCGCAGCAGCTCCCGGGCTTCCTCGACCTCGGTGTCCCGCAGGTCGGAGGCGGTCGGCTCGGTGGGGAGCTCGTCGGCGATGCGCAGCGCGGCGTCGCGCATCTTCTCCCAGTCCTCGACGGTCTCGCGGACGTCGGACAGGACGCGCAGCAGGTCCGTGGTGATCTGCTTGAGGTCGGCGCGGTCGGTCTCGCGGTCGATCTCGACATGGATCCAGGACTCGGTGAGGGCGTCGTGCGGACGCTCGCCCTTGGCCTCGGAGGTGAACACCTCGATGAGCTTGCCGGTGAGGTCGCGGCGGACGACGACCTGCGGGTGGATCACGACGTGGATGCCACGGCCCTGGCGGGAGAGCTCGTTGGTGACGGAGTCCACGAGGAAGGGCATGTCGTCCGTGACGACCTCGACGACGGAGTGGCTGCAGGTCCAGCCGTTCTCCTCGACCGTGGGCGTGTGCACGCGGACGTTCGCGGTGCCCTGGGGGCGGTTCTCCGCGAGCCGGTAGTGCGACAGGGCCGCGCCGTACACGTCGACCGGGTCGCGGTCCGTGAGGTCCTCGGGTGCCGTGTGCAGGTAGTAGCGCTGGAGGTAGTCGAGCAGGGTGTCCTGGTCGGGACGCTCTCCGCTGTCGGACCCCGTCGGAAGTTGCCCCCCGACCGGGCTGTTCTCAGCTACCCGGGCCGCCCGTGCGAGCAGCTCGGCCTTGGCTTCGTCCAGCTTGGTCTGCATGTCCTCTGGCTCCTGTCGCGCGCCGTTGCGTGACGTAGGGGAAAGAAAAAGAAAAGGCGCAACGCCACGACGCGGGGTGTCCGGTCGCTGTCGACGTTATGCCGCGATGAGAGATGTCCGGGTCGTTATTGGCCAATGTCGGCAGCGGGCCCGGAATGAGAAGATCAACGACCCGGGCACGGTGGCACTCCGGGCGCAGGCCGGGGGCTTCGCTGCCCCCACGGCGTATCGCGCTGATCACGGCACCAGGCTATCGCCCTCCACCCCCGCCCCGTCATGAGCCTTATGTGTACAAAACAGGGGCGGGAAGTTTGACAGTCTGGACAGCGACACAAGAGACCTTGATGGTCCCGGGGTCGCAAGGGGGTCGGAATCCGGCCCATCGGGACGGGTCCGACTTGGCAAACCGTGGTCCCGGATGCACCGTGACCCCGACACCCAGGCACACACGACACCCGGGGAGCGTCCGTCATGGCAGCCAAGATCCTCATCGTCACCGGCGACGCGGCCGAGTCGCTGGAGGTCCTGTATCCGTACCAGCGCCTGCGCGAGGAGGGGTACGAGGTGCATCTCGCCGCCCCCGCCCGCAAGACCCTGCGGTTCGTGGTGCACGACTTCGAACCCGGCTTCGACACGTACACCGAGAAGCCCGGATACACCTGGCCGGCGGATCTGGCCTTCTCCGAAGTGGATCCGGGTCAGTACGCCGCCCTGGTGATCCCGGGCGGACGGGCGCCCGAGTACCTGCGCAACGATCCCGAGCTCCGCAAGATCGTCAAGTCGTTCTTCGACGCGGACAAGCCGGTGGCGCAGATCTGCCACGGCCCGCTGCTGACGGCGTCGATCGACAGCCTGCGGGGGCGGCGGGTGACCGCCTATCCGGCCTTGGAACCGGACATGGAGGCGGCGGGAGCCACGTTCCAGGACACCGAGGCGGTCGTGGACGGCACCCTCGTGTCGTCCCGGGCCTGGCCGGACCACCCGGCCTGGATGCGCGAGTTCCTGAAGGTACTGAGGTCGAAGGCACCGGTGGCGTGAGCCGAGGGGGCGCGGCCGGGCGAGCGGGCCGTGGCTCGGCCGGAAAGAGTTGGGCGGGGCGCCGGCTGTAAGGGGCCGGGCGGGTCGTGGGTCGGCCGGAGCGGGGCCCGCGCGGGCCGCTGGCCGGCGGGGGCCGGGCGGGCTCCGGATCGGCCAGGTTGCCGGCGCACCGCCGGTCGTCGCCGACCGCGGCCAGATCGTCCGCCGTTCGACCCGGTGATCGCTAGCCCGCCAGGTCGTCCGCCAGGGCCACCGCCTCCGTCAGCGTGTCCACGACCGGCACGCGCGCCTTCTCCAGGCTCGCCCTGCTGTGTGAGCCGCCGGTGTACAGAACCGCCTTGGCTCCCACATGGGCCGCCGCCACCGCGTCGTCCACGGCGTCGCCGATGACGACGACCTGTTCGGGGGCCACGCCTTCCAGTGCCGTCAGATGGCGCACCATGTGCTCCGCCTTGCCCGCGGTCGAGGCACCTATCCGCCCGTCGACGCGGACGAACCGCTCCTCGATCCCGTGGCGCCGGACGATCGGCAACAGCAGGTCGTGCGGCGCGAGCGAGAGGAGGGACTGCGTCCGCCCCTCGTTCTGCCGCGCGGCGAGCAGCTCCGCCGCGCCGACCGTGAGCCCGCAGGCGTCCGCCCGTGACCAGTAGTGCTTGTGGAAGGCCGCGTCCATGACGAGCCACTCGTCGTCCGTCGGCAGGCGCCCGAGGAGCCGCTTGTAGAAGAGCGGCACGGGAACGCAGTACAGCTCCCGGTAGCGCGCGAGGGTGATGGGCTCGAGGCCGAGCTCGTGGAACGCGGCGTTCGTCGCCCCGATGACGGCGTCGATGTCATCGAGCAGTGTGCCGTTCCAGTCCCAGACCAGATGCGTGCCGCGCTTCGTCATGCCCATTCCCCTGCCGACCCCCTGACGGATCCCATCCAAAGACGGTACCCGCCCCCTCCGACAATGCCGCCGGAAAAACGGCGGGCGGGACCGTGCTCAGCCGATGAGCTGCGGAATCTCCTGCACGCCGAACCAGAGCAGCTCGTGGTCCTCGGCCCCGTCCACGGTGAACTGCGCGTCGTCGTCCCCCTGGTCCGCCGCGCCCAGCGCGGCCGCCGCGGCGGACACGACCGCCTCCGCGTCGTCCGCGTCGGCGTGCACAGCGGCCGCCTTGCCCAGCGGCACGGGGCCGGCGATCCGCACCTCGCCCAGCGAGGAGGCATCCAGACCGTGGCTGGGGTCGGAGACCGCCGCCCCGTCCGGCACGTCGACGGCGAGGACGACCCGGCGGCGCGCGGCCTCAGGGTCCACGGCGAGCATCCGCAGCGACGCGGCGGCGGCCCGGCTGAGCGCCGCGTACTCGAGCTCCTCGATGTCGTCGGAGACGTACCACTCGCGCAGCGCGGGAGTCACGGCGTACGCGGTCACCGGGCCGGGACCCAGTTCGCCCGCCCTGTGCGCCTGTGCCAGACCGGGCAGGGTAAGGGGGACGTACACACGCATGGCTCGCCGCTTTCGTAGTCGGAAACCCCCTCAGGATACGTGTGGAGTCCCCCTTCGGGGCTTTGTGGTCCAGCACGGGTCCGTCTACCGAGGGCCGCGCCGTACAGCCTCCGGCGGGCGCCCAGGGCCTCTCATCACCCTGATAGGTGAACCGTCCGGCCCCGCGCTCGCGGGCGTCGCGGCGTTGCGACCCGGTCAGCCGCCCCGTAGAAGATCACCAACCGAAGTTACCGCCTGGTAGAGCGCCGGGGCGGACGGAAACGGGGGCCACCGCCATGAACAGGACCATCACCGCGCAGGACCGACCGACCAACAACCCCGCCGAGTGCGCGACCGACGCCGGCACCGGCCTGACCGCCCCCTTCGAGGCCGGCCTCGCCGCCACCTCCCGGGCCGGCCTCGCCGCCGCTCCGACATCCGCCCCCGCGGCCGCCTCCACCACCCGCCCAGTACCCGCCACCTCCAACGTCTCCGCAGCACGCCCGGTGGGCCGACGCGACCGGCGTGGACCCGGTTCGACCCGGCCTCTCCCGCCGCGCCCCAGCAGCCGCCCCGGCCCCGGGTCGGGTCCGCGCCGTCCGCTGCCCCCGCACGTCCTCTTCGCACAGCGACTCCTCGCCGTCCTCAGCGGCGAGCGCCCCGTGCACTGGATGCTCGGCCAGACCGTGGGCGAGGCGTACGAGCAGCTGGTCCAGCTCGCCCCCTCGGCGCCCTTCCGGGGCCGTGGCGTCCGCCCCGTGGTGCACCGCTGCGGCGGGTTCCCGCCGCGCCCCGGGGTCGTGGAGGCCTACGCCACCATCGCGACGGGTGGCCGGCTGCGCGCCATGGCGTACCGGCTCGAGCTCGGTACCGACCGGCGCTGGCGCTGCGCGGTCGTGGAGCTGGACGGCAACCGGGCCGGGGTATGACGAAGGGCCGGACACCTTCCCGGTGCCCGGCCCCTGTGTCGTACGCCGTCGTACTGGGTCGTACGCGGTCCTACGCGGTTACTTCTTGCGGCGACGGCCGCCGCCACCGCTCTTCTGCGCCTTGCGCCGCTCCGCGCGGGTCAGGCCGCCGTCCCCGGAGGCACCGTCGGAGGCGAAGTCGCCCTCGACGACACCGCCCTCACCGTCGACCGTCGGGGCGGAGAAGTGCAGCCGGTCCGGCCGCTGCGGGGCGTCGAGGCCCTTGGCGCGGATCTCCGGACGGGACGCGCCCGCGGGGACCGCGTCCTCCTTGGTCAGCGAAGGAGCCCTGTCCTGGACCGGGACCTCCTCGACCTGCTGCTCGACCTGGACCTCCAGGTTGAACAGGTAGCCGACGGACTCCTCCTTGATGCCCTCCATCATGGCGGTGAACATGTCGAAGCCCTCGCGCTGGTACTCGACCAGCGGGTCCTTCTGCGCCATGGCCCGCAGGCCGATGCCCTCCTGGAGGTAGTCCATCTCGTAGAGGTGCTCGCGCCACTTGCGGTCCAGTACGGACAGCACCACGCGCCGCTCCAGCTCGCGCATGATCTCCGAGCCGAGCTGCTTCTCACGGGCGTCGTACTGCTCGTGGATGTCGTCCTTGACGGACTCGGCGATGAACTCGGCGGTGATGCCGGCACGGTCGCCGGCGGCGTCCTCGAGCTCCTCGACGGTGACCTTCACCGGGTAGAGCTGCTTGAACGCGTTCCACAGCCGGTCGAGGTCCCACTCCTCCGCGAAGCCCTCGGCGGTCTCCTGGCGGATGTAGTCGTCGATCGTGTCGTCCATGAAGTGCCGCACCTGCTCGTGCAGGTCCTCGCCCTCCAGGACGCGTCGGCGCTCGCCGTAGATGACCTCACGCTGGCGGTTGAGCACCTCGTCGTACTTCAGGACGTTCTTACGCGTCTCGAAGTTCTGCTGCTCGACCTGCGACTGGGCCGACGCGATCGCGCGCGTCACCATCTTGTTCTCGATCGGGACGTCGTCGGGCACATTGGCCATCGCCATCACGCGCTCGACCATCTGCGCCTTGAACAGACGCATCAGGTCGTCGCCGAGGGAGAGGTAGAAGCGGGACTCGCCCGGGTCTCCCTGACGGCCGGAACGACCGCGCAGCTGGTTGTCGATACGACGGGACTCGTGGCGCTCGGTGCCGAGGACGTAGAGCCCACCGAGGTCCTTGACCTCCTCGAACTCGGCCTTGACGGCCAGCTCGGCGCGCTCGAGCGCGGCGGGCAGGGCCGCGGCCCACTCCTCGACGTGCTCGACCGGGTCCAGGCCGCGCTGGCGCAGCTCCGCCTCGGCCAGGTCGTCGGGGTTGCCGCCGAGCTTGATGTCGGTACCACGGCCGGCCATGTTCGTGGCGACCGTGACCGCGCCCTTGCGGCCGGCCTGGGCGACGATCGTCGCCTCACGGTCGTGCTGCTTGGCGTTGAGCACCTCGTGCTGGATGCCGCGCTTGGAGAGCTGCTGCGAGAGGTACTCGGACTTCTCGACCGACGTCGTACCGACGAGGATCGGCTGGCCCTTCTCGTGCTTCTCCGCGATGTCGTCGACGACGGCGGCGAACTTGGCGACCTCGGTCCGGTAGATCAGGTCGGACTGGTCCTTGCGGACCATCGGCCTGTTCGTGGGGATCGGGACGACGCCCAGCTTGTAGATCTGGTGGAACTCGGCGGCCTCGGTCATGGCCGTACCGGTCATGCCGGAGAGCTTGTCGTAGAGGCGGAAGAAGTTCTGCAGGGTGATCGTCGCGAGCGTCTGGTTCTCGTCCTTGATGTCCACCCCTTCCTTCGCCTCGATCGCCTGGTGCATGCCCTCGTTGTAGCGGCGGCCGGCGAGGATGCGGCCGGTGTGCTCGTCGACGATCATGACTTCGCCGTCGATGACGACGTAGTCCTTGTCCTTCTTGAACAGTTCCTTGGCCTTGATGGCGTTGTTCAGGTACCCGACGAGCGGGGTGTTCACCGACTCGTAGAGGTTGTCGATGCCCAGCCAGTCCTCGACCTTGGCGACGCCGGCCTCGTGGATGGCGACGGTGCGCTTCTTCTCGTCGACCTCGTAGTCGCCGGTCTCCTCGATGCCCTTGAGCTGGTTGCCCGCCTCACCCTTGGTGAGACGCGTGACCAGCTTGGCGAAGTCGCCGTACCACTTGGTGGCCTGGTCGGCCGGGCCGGAGATGATCAGCGGCGTCCGGGCCTCGTCGACCAGGATCGAGTCGACCTCGTCGACACAGGCGAAGTTGTGGCCGCGCTGGACGAGCTCGTCCTGGGACCACGCCATGTTGTCGCGCAGATAGTCGAATCCGAACTCATTGTTCGTGCCGTAGGTGATGTCGGCGGCGTACTGCTCACGGCGCTGTGCGGGCGTCATGTTGGCGAGGATGCAGCCGACCTCGAGGCCGAGGAACTTGTGCACCCGGCCCATCATCTCGGAGTCGCGCTCGGCCAGGTAGTCGTTGACCGTGATCAGGTGCACGCCCTTGCCGGAGAGCGCGTTCAGGTACGCGGGCAGCGTGCCGACGAGGGTCTTGCCCTCACCGGTCTTCATCTCGGCGACATAGCCGAGGTGCAGCGCGGCGCCACCCATCAGCTGGACGTCGTAGTGGCGCTGGCCGAGGACGCGCTTGGCGGCCTCGCGGACGGTCGCGAAGGCCTCGGGAAGCAGGTCGTCGAGGCTCTCGCCGTCGGCGTAGCGCTGCTTGTACTCCTCGGTGAGCGCCCGCAACTCGGCGTCGGAGAGCTTGACGAAGTCCTCTTCGATGGAGTTGACCTGGTCCGCGATGCGGTGCAGTTTGCGCAGGATCTTGCCTTCGCCTGCACGCATGAGCTTGTTGAAGACGGACACTGAGGCTGGTCTCCTTGCCGGTCGGGCCTGGCACTGGGTCTTGTCATGGACACGGGCACGGGCGCGGCGAGCGGGCCCCACCGCAACGGCCATCGTAAGCGAGGACCGCACCGCGCCGGGAGGCCTGCCGGATCCGGGGACCACCACCGCACTGAAAGACAACGCACGGGACGCTCGGAAGGTGCCGCTGTTCCCCGAAAACTGTTCGCCCCGCGCGTGCCGGATCAGCAGAATCCCGTCATGGAGCCCATCACTCTCACGACCGACCGCCTGCGGCTGCGCACCTTCGTCCCCGACGACGCGAACGCCGTCTACGCGGCCTGTCAGGACCCCGACATCCAGCGGTGGACGACGATCCCGTCCCCCTACGAGCGGCAGCACGCCGAGGGCTTCCTTCGGCAGCACGTACCGGACGGCTGGCGCAACGACACCGAGTACACCTTCGCCGTGGAGCCCCGCGACGGCGGCCCGCTTCTCGCGGCGAGCAGCCTCCACCACCCCCGCACGGGCACCTGGGAAGTCGGCTACTGGACGGCGAAGGAGCACCGCGGCAACGGATACATGACAGAAGTCGTGCGCGCCCTGGCCCACTGGGCCTTCACCGAGCTGGCCTGCACCCGCCTGGAGTGGCGGGCCGAGGTGGGCAACGCCGGTTCCCGCGCGCTCGCCGAGAAGGCCGGCTTCACCGTGGAGGGGATCCTGCGCGCGGCGCTGCTCAACCAGGACACGCTGAGGGACTGCTGGGTCGGCGCGCTGCTGCCCTCCGACCTCGGACTGCCCAGCTCCCACGCGTACCTCCCGGCGGGGACCTGAGTGTCAGTGGTCGGCTCTAGTGTGCGAAGCATGACGACCGCCCCGCCTCCCGCCGCCGAACTGTCCGCCGACGAAGCCCGCCGCATCGCGCTGCGGGCCCAGGGCTTCCTGGGCGCCCCGGACCGTCGCGGCGGAGTGCGAGGGGTGCTGCGCCACCTCGGCGCCGTCCAACTGGACACGATCTCGGTGCTGGCCCGCTCGCACGAGCTCGTGCCGTACGCGCGTCTGGGCGCGGTCGGCCGCGCCACCGTCGAGGACGCGTACTGGACCGGGACGCACGCCTTCGAGTACTGGTCGCACGCCGCCTGCATCCTGCCGGTCGAGGAGTGGCCGCACTTCGCCTTCCGCCGTCGCGCCTACCGCTCCCGCCCGCACTGGTACCACGACCTGCCGGACGGCGCGTACGACGCGGTGATCAAGCAGCTGCGTTCCGAGGGGCCACTCACCGCCACGGACCTGGGCGGCGCGAAGAACAAGGGCGAGTGGTGGGACTGGTCCGAGTCGAAGGTCGCCGTCGAGCGGGCGCTGATGTACGGCGAGGTGGTGTGCACCGAGCGGCGAGGCTGGAAGCGGGTGTACGACCTGGCCGAGCGCGCCATCCCCGATGAGCTGCTCCACGACGACCTCGACGACACCGAGTGCCTGCGCCGCCTCGTCCGGCTGGCCGGGCAGGCCCTCGGCGTGGGCACCCGCGCGGACATCGCCGACTACCACCGCCTCAAGGGAGAGCAGTTCGACGCCGTCGTGGCGGACTCCGGTCTGGTGCCGGTGACGGTCGCGGGGTGGGGGAAGCCGGCCTGGGCGGATCCGGAGGCTCTGGCGACCGAGCCGCGCGGCCGACACCGCACGACGCTCCTGTCGCCGTTCGACTCACTGATCTGGGAGCGGGCCCGCACCGAGCGGATCTTCGGCTTCACACACCGACTGGAGGCCTACGTCCCCAAGCAGAAGCGGGTGCACGGCTACTTCGCCATGCCGCTGCTCGCCGGCGGAAAGCTGCTCGGCCGGGTGGACCCGGCGCGTGAGGGGAGCACGCTGGTCGCGAAGCGGGTTTTCCTGGACACCCCGAAGGCCGTGGGCCCGATGGCGCAGGCACTGCGTGAGGCAGCCGAGTGGGTGGGCTGCGACGCGGTCCGGGTCGAGCACGTCGACCGTCCCGACCTCGCCGCCGCGCTCGTGGCCGCGCTGGACTGACGGTTCAGGAGTCACTCGTCGGCAGCCCTGAGAAGTGGCGAGGAGTCGCGCTGGGGTGCGACGAGTTGTGCCGAGTAGTGCCGTGTAGTGACGAGTCGTGATCAGTTGTGGAGCCTCACCTGATCTCGAGGATCTTCTCCCGCATCGCGTAGACCACCGCCTCCATCCTGGAGTGCAGCTGCAGCTTCTCCAGGATGTTGCGGACGTGGTTCTTCACGGTGTTCTCGGAGATGAACAACTCCTTGGCGATGTCACGGTTGTTCATGCCCGTGGCCACCAGCTTGAGGACCTCCAGCTCCCGGTCGGTCAACCGAGGCGCCGGCACGAGCCGCCGCTCGTCGGTGCGCTGGATCATCGACTTGAACTCGGTCAGCAGCTTGGACGCCATCGAGGGGCTGATCTGCGACTGCCCGTCTGCCACGGCGCGGATCGCGGTGGCCACCTCGTCGGTGGAGATCTCCTTGAGGAGATAGCCGGTCGCGCCCGCCTTGATCGCGTCGTAGAGGTCCGCCTCCTCGTCGCTGATCGTCAGCATGATGATCTTGGCGCTGGGGGCGACCTCCTTGATGGAGGTGCAGGCCTCGATACCGCCGCGCTTGGGCATCCGTACGTCCATCAGCACGATGTCAGGCAGCAGATCGGCGGCCTTGTCGACGGCCTCCGCGCCGTCCCCGGCCTCGCCGACGACCTGAATGTCCTCCTCCTGCGCGAGGACGATCTCCAGACCACGTCGGAAAAGGGCGTGGTCGTCCACAACGAGGACCCGGATCGGCTCTTTTCGGGACTGCCGATCGGCCGAATCCGCTCCCTCGGGAGCGGTCGCGCAATCGGAGTCCCGGCCGCTGTGCACCGGACCGAAGCCGTCCGCCATCGTTCCTCCCCCTGAAGGCCGTGGCCTGAATTCATGTTTCGGTCACCAACCGCACTTCACAGAGCACCGGTTGGCCTGGGACGCCATGATTTCATGCCCGGGCGGCGGCGCGGTGATCCCGTGGTCGCACGCGGGTGCCCCTGGGGGCGCGAAACGCGCTCCAGGGGCACCATGAGAGACGGTGTCGGCCGCCGTCAGCCGCCGAGCGCACCACCGGCGCCGGCGCCCTCGGCACCGGCGAGCGGGTCGGATTCGAGGTGGATGACGCCATAGTCGTAGGCATGTCGCCGGTAGACCACACTCGGCTGCTTGGTGTCGGAATCGACGAACAGATAGAAGTCGTGCCCGACCAGCTCCATCTCGTAGAGCGCCTGGTCGAGCGTCATCGGGGCTGCGG
Organism: Streptomyces sp. NPDC038280; assembly: GCF_055600045.1. Classification (NCBI taxonomy): domain Bacteria; kingdom Bacillati; phylum Actinomycetota; class Actinomycetes; order Kitasatosporales; family Streptomycetaceae; genus Streptomyces; species Streptomyces sp. NPDC038280. The sequence goes on along the minus strand of NZ_JBVJYZ010000013.1, from coordinate 13,539 downwards.
TGTGGACCTTCTCGCGCACCACCAGCGGTCCTTCGCCCTGCACTTCGAGCGAGCCGATCTTCGTGGTGGGAATGCCACCCGGCTGTTCCTCCGTCACGGGTGCGCCGCTGCCGTTGAGCTGGGCCACGCCCGGCACGACGTCGGCAACCTCCGCCGCGGAGAGCCGGCCGTTGCCCCGGCGGGTGTGGCGCTTGTCGTGCTGCTTGCGCAGTCGCGCCTCGAGCTTGCCCGTTGCCAGGTCAAGCGCTGCGTACGGGTCGCCGGCGGCCGCCTCTGCCCGGATCACCGGGCCTCGGGAGTGGAGGGTGATCTCCACGCGGTCCGACCGGTCGGCCTGCCGCGGGTTGTGTTCCTTGGACACCTCGACGTCCAGGCTGATCACCTTGCCGTCGAGCTTCTGGATCTTCTCCAGCTTCAGCTTCTCGGCCACGTGCTTGCGGAACCGCTCGGGCACCTCGGTCTTGCGGCCCTTGACGACGATGTCCACGCAGAACTCCGTTCCCGGATCACTCTGACCGGCTCTTTGGACCGGCGAGCATCTCCCTTTGCACCAGAACTCCGGTGAGTACCGGAGTCTCGGACTTGGCGACTTTCACCTCCTCCTCCCCAGTCGGCAAGATCCCCACCCCACCAACTTTGAGGTTCGTCCGCCCTGAACTCCCGTCCTCCAGGCGCACCCGTGCATTCGATGAGGCCCTGGCAATCGCCATTCCTCACAACCGAACATAGCTCGCTCGGACGGGTGTCGGCACCCGCTACCAGCACGTACCTCCGATCAGGTGCTTTTGCCCTCTCACTACCTGCAACGTTGCAACTTCCCCGTCAGTTCCGGTTTATTTCCCATGAGAGCGGCGAAACCGCCACGACTGCGGCCGCCGGACGTAACAGCCCCGCGAATTGCGGCTGATTCACGGCACTCAGTGCCCTCGCCGCCTCCGCCAGAGACGCTCCCGTCGTCATGAGGTCGTCCACGAGAACCACCCTCGCGTCACCCGGCAGCCGCGCTCCACCGGCGGCGACCTCCAGCGCCCCGGCCATGTTCCTCAGCCGCGCCCCGGCACCCAGACCGGCCTGATCGAGCACCGCGCGCCGCTGGCGCAGCACCGGGAAGGCCACGGCCGCGGTTCCCGTGCGGCGCAGTTCGGCGGCTGCGGCTCGCGCGATCCGGCGGGCGGGATCATGCCCACGTGCCCGCAGTGCGCGCCGGGAGGAAGGCATCGGCACAAGGGCCAGCGGTGCGGTCCCGAAGGCGGCAGGGGGCCCACAGACAGCCCTGACGGCGCCGGCCAGCGCGACACCGAGCGGCCCGGCCAGCCCGAGCGCGCCCCGCTCCTTGTGTGCCAGCAGCACAGCACGCACGGAGTCGGCGTACGGCGCCGCGGCATAGACCACCGGAAGCCCCACCGGTTCCGGCACGGGAACGACACGGCGCGCACCGGCCCCGTACAGCGCCCGGCCGCAGTCGGCGCACAGCGGTGTACGAGGCCTGCCGCATCCCCCACAGGCAACCGGCAGCACCAACCCGGCGATCTCTCGCCACCACCCCCGCATGCCCCCACTGTGCCCCTGCCCGACGAAGCGGGCCACCCCTGTGGACAACGGGGTCGGGGCGGCCGACGAGGGGTCGACGGAGGGGCACGAGCGCAACCGCCGAGGGCCCGGAGCGCCGCCCGGCAGAGGGACTTGCCGACGAGGGCCGTCGGAGGGACGGGGGCGCACCCGCCGAGGGCCCGGAGCGCCGCCCCGCAGAGGGGCTGGCGGAGGGGCCGTGCGGCGCCGAGACGTTAACGTGCGAAGCGGGTGCGCCCCGCGACCCGAGCAGCGCCGAGACACGAACCGACTGGGCACCGGGAACCGCCCGGCGACCGGGCGCCCGGTCGAGTGGGCCGTAGGGCGCCGACGCGCACCCTGCGGGGACCCGGGCGTTGCGCGCGGAGAAGGCCCTGCCCGGATCAAAAGGTCACCCGGCGCAGACGACCTCCGTGGCCCCGACCGAAAAGGTCTAGCCGGGATAAACCGGCGCCGACCCCGTCTCGACCATCGGCTGCCAGTTCGCGCCGCCGACCAGGCGTGCGATGCCGTCTCTGGAATCCGCCACCACGGGCGCCCGGTCGTCGTTCGCCGCAGCGACCGCCGTTACTTCGTTCAGCCCCGGCAGAACGCCTCCGGCCGACGTCGAGCCGTCCGTGCGGATGTAGCGCACCTGCTCGACCCCGCCGGCTTCCTTGCCGACCACGACCAGCCGGCTCGGCCCCGCCCAGGACACGGCGGTGACCGTCTCCATCCGGGGCGCCGCGGGCTGGAGGTCGACGACGGACACCGTCTGGCGCGCGCCGGACCCCTGCCGTTCGATCCGCCCGATGTGCAGCGTGCTCAGGCCGTCCTTCTTCAGCAGCAGGGCGATCCGTACGCCGTCCGCCGAGACCCGCAGGCACTCCACCCGGGCGCCTTCGATCCAGGGCGTCCTGACCTCCACCGGAGCGCCGGCGCCGCCCGACAGCATCAACAGGCGCGGCTTCACCGGGTCGCGGTCGGCGACCCACAGGTCGCCGCGGCCGTCCCAACTCGGCGTCGACAACCGGTCCTCGGGGCGCTTGGCCGCACTCCGTACCAGCGGCTCGGGCGGCTCACCGTCCGACATGATCGAGGCCACGCGCAGCTCGCGGCCGCCCTGCGTGACACCCGCGGCGTGCTTCTCGTCCCGCGCCACCGCGACCGTCGACAGCTTCACGACACCGTTGCCGAACGGCCCGAGGACGTTCTCGGGCTTCTCCCTGCCCACGTCCTTGGCGCCGGCGTCGAGCAGCGCCAGCTTCCCCTGGTCGTCGACGAAGTACGGATTGTCGGGCGTGCCCGACGCGCGGTCCGCGGCGAACTCCTCGGCCTGCGCCTTGCCCACCACACACAGCTGGGAACCGTCCTCCCGCTGCAACTCCACCTGCTCGACCCGCGCCGAGCGCAAATCTCCCAGTGTGAACAGCAGTTGCGCGGACATCCGGCGGCACTGGTCGTGCCCCACCTGGTCGGCCTTGTCGTTCAGCGGCACCTTCAGCGTGCTCTGGTCGTCGGGTGTCAGCGAGGTGACCCCGTCCTTCAGTGCCGTCCCGGTGGGGAAGCGCGAGGTGACCACGGGCTTCAGCCAGTTCGTCGGGCCTTCGAGGAGCGCCTTGACCGTCTGCGCCACCGGGTCCATGCGCGTGACCGGGTCCTGTCGCTGCCGGATGTAGACCGGATCGGCGACGACCCAGTCCTGCCCGGAGGCGAAGTAGTACTTGTTGACGGAGCTGTAATTGCGCTGGAAGTCCGACTCACTCAGCACCAGACCGGGCGGCAGGGCGTCGATCCGCCACTCCTTGCCCTTGCCGTCCGCCCGGGCCTCCTGCACCAGATGGACCGTGCCCGTGTAGTCGGTGGGCGCGACCGGCTGGTAGGCGTGGCGGGCGTCGACGGTCGCGACCTTCCGGCCGGTCAGCGGATAGCTGCGGCCCTGGCCGTCGCGGCCGCCGGTGGTCACCGCCTGCTTGCGGTCCGGAGCGGTGGTGAGGACCGTGATCCGCTCCTCCGGCCGCCAGGTCTGCGCCGCCTGCTTGGTCAGATACTTCCTGGCCGTGGCGAAACCCGGGTCGTCACTGGTCATCGCCTCCAGGAAGCCGTCGACGATCTCCTCGGGCTCCGCACTCTCCCGTGGCTGCACCGCGTACACCCGGACCTGCGAGTCCCCGGGGTTGGAGGCCTTCACATTGCTGACGTCGCCGCTGTCCGGCATCGTCGCGCAGCCGGTCAGCAGCATGCCGCCCACGGCGAGAGAGGTGACCCCCCACGACACGGCACGCTCACGCCCCTGTCCCTTGAAAAAGGTCCTGCCGACGAACGAGTTCCTGCCGAAGAGAGTCCGATGACCCGGGAGAAGGGTCCGACGGTCAGCGCCCAAGAGTCCTGTCCTCCCACTCCGTGCTCTGCGCCGTCGCATCGCCACCCGATCGCTCCCCCACCTGCCGGGCCACCACCCGGGACCCACTGCCCGGCAACGCCGCGGGATCCCCCGCCTCACCCGGTCGCGGCCGCAGGGGCGCACGAGCCGGTACGGGCAGTGCCGGGCGCTCTCCGCCGGGCTGCGCCGGCACGCTCCCGAGCCGCTGGTCCGCCTGCTCCTCCGCGGCGGCCCGCTCACGGTTGCGCCGCGAGTCCTCGGGCTCCAGGGGTATCGGTGAGCCGCGCAGAGGCTCGTCCGCCGTACGCGGCATGGTCAGCCGGAACTGCGAACCGCCACCCGGCTCGCCCCAGGCCTGCAGCCAGCCGCCGTGCAGCCGGGCGTCCTCCACCGCGATGGACAGACCGAGGCCGGTACCGCCGGTGGTACGCGCTCGTGCCGGGTCGGCCCTCCAGAACCGGTTGAACACCCGCGTCGCCTCGCCCGGCTTGAGTCCCACGCCGTAGTCCCTCACGGCGACGGCGACCGCGCCGCCCGCCGACGCCATCCGTACGACCACGTCCCGGCCCTCGCCGTGCTCTACGGCGTTGACCACGAGGTTGCGCAGGACGCGCTCCACCCGGCGCGCATCGGCCTCGGCGACGACGGGCTGCTCGTCCCCGACGACCCGGATCCGGGTTCCCTTGCGCTCGGCCAGCGGCTCGGCCCCGCCGATCACCCGGCGGACGACCTCCCGCAGATCTATCGCCTCGGCCTCCAGGGCCGCCGCGCCCGCATCGAAGCGGCTGATCTCCAGCAGGTCGGCGAGCAGTGACTCGAACCGGTCCAGCTGGTCCCCGAGCAGCTCCGCCGAGCGGGCCGTCACGGGGTCGAAGTCGCCGCGCGCCTCGTAGATGACATCGGCGGCCATCCGGACCGTCGTCAGCGGCGTACGCAGTTCGTGCGAGACGTCCGAGACGAACCGTCGCTGCATCCGCGACAGCTCCTCCAGCTGCTGAATCTTGAGCTGGAGGTTCTGCGCCATCTTGTTGAAGGCTTCACCGAGGCGCGCGATGTCGTCCTCGCCGGTCACCTTCATCCGCTCCTGGAGGCGGCCCGCGGAGAGCCGTTCGGCGATCCCCGCCGCCATCCGTACCGGCGTGACGATCTGCCGTACGACCAGCCAGGCGATCGCGCCCAGCAGCACCACCACGAACAGCCCGGCTGTCGCCAGCGTCCCCTTGACCAGGGCGAGCGAGTCCTCCTCCTGGGTCAGCGGGAAGAGGTAGTACAGCTCGTACTGCGTGCCCGCGGCGTCGTTCAGCCGCTTGCCGAGGACCAGGCCCGGCTCCGACGCCTTGCCGCTCGTGTACTCGATCCGCGTATACGTCTGATAGGTGCCCGTCCCCTGGGCGACGGACGACCGCAGCCCACTGGGGATGCTCGCGGTCGGGTCGACCTCACCGGAAGCGCGCGCGCCGCGGCTCGCCGTGCCCTCGGACTCCAGGCTCAGCGCCACCACGTTGAACGCGCTCTGCCCACCACTGGCGAGCTGCTCCACCAGGTCCGACCGCCAGTTCACCGAACCGCCGGACCTGCCCGCCCCGTCCGGACCGGCAGGGCCGACGGGTGCGCCGGCCCTGTCCTGGGCCGCCGAGAACCCACCGGCGGCCTGGCTCTGCGCCGCCTTCTGCTTCGCGTCCAGCAGGCCGTTGCGCACCTGCCCGATGACGACGAACCCGAGCAGCAGCACCACACCGAGCGACATCAGCAGCGTGCCCGCGACCACCCGCAGCTGGATGTTCCGACGCCACAGCCGCACGGCGGACAGCAGCGGACGGCGCACCCAGCGCACGAAAAGCCGGAGCACCGGACCGCCCGGCGCCCCGTCCTGAAGCAGCCGGCCGCCCTGGAGCAGCCGGCCGAGACGCGAAAGCCCACGCCTCGGCCCGGCAGCCCGCCCCGCACGGACTCCCGGCTCCCCGGGCTTCGAAGCAGCGCTGCCACCGGTCATGTCAGCTCGGCCCGGCCTTGTAACCGACACCACGGACGGTCACCACGATCTCCGGGCGCTCCGGGTCCTTCTCGACCTTGGAGCGCAACCGCTGCACATGCACATTGACCAGCCGGGTGTCCGCCGCGTGGCGGTAGCCCCAGACCTGCTCCAGCAGGACCTCACGGGTGAACACCTGCCACGGCTTACGGGCCAGCGCGACCAGCAGATCGAACTCGAGCGGCGTCAGGGCGATGGACTGCCCGTCCCGCTTGACCGAGTGGCCCGCCACGTCGATGACCAGATCACCTATCGCCAGCTGCTCCGGCGCCGGCTCCTCCGACCTCCTCAGCCGCGCCCGGATCCGGGCGACCAGCTCCTTGGGCTTGAACGGCTTGACGATGTAGTCGTCGGCCCCGGACTCCAGGCCCACCACGACGTCGACGGTGTCGCTCTTGGCCGTGAGCATGACGATGGGCACGCCGGACTCGGCCCTGATGAGCCGGCACACCTCGATGCCGTCCCTTCCGGGCAGCATGAGGTCCAGCAGCACCAGGTCCGGCTTGGCCTCACGGAAAGCGGCGAGTGCCTTGTCGCCGTCCGCTACGAACGACGGATCGAAACCTTCACCCCGCAGCACAATCCCGAGCATCTCGGCCAGTGCGGTGTCGTCATCGACGACAAGGACGCGTCCCTTCATATCGACATCATCCCATTAGCCATTCGTTACCTGTCGTGACCTGGCACACAGCTCCGCCACTCCCTCCCCGGTGACCGGGGACACTGTTCCCACTTCCGTGACGATCGCCGTCACCAACTCCGGCGGTGTGATGTCAAAAGCCGGGTTGTACGCCTGCGTTCCGAGCGGCGCCACCGGCAGCCCCCCTCCTGTGTCGATCCCCGCCCCCGCGACATGCGGGATTGTGAGCTCGGTCACTTCCTGGCCGGATCGCTGCTCGATCTCGATCGACGCCCCGTCCCGGGTGTCCGGATCGATCGTCGTGCGCGGCGCCACCACGATGAACGGCACATGGTGGTACTTCGCCAGCACTGCGAGCGGATAGCTTCCCACCTTGTTGGCCACCGAGCCGTCGGCCGCGATCCGGTCCGCCCCGATCAGCACGGCATCCACCTCGCCCGCGGCGAAGAGGGAACCCGCCGCATTGTCCGTCAACAAGGTGTACGCCATCCCGTTGCGGGCCGCCTCGTACGCGGTGAGCCTGGCCCCCTGGAACAGCGGCCGGGTCTCGTCCACCCACAGTCTGCGCAGCTTGCCCGCCCGGTGCGCCCTCAGCGCCACGGCGAACGCGGTGCCCTCACCTCCCGAAACCAGCGCCCCGGTATTGCAGTGCGTGAGGATCCGGTGGGTGCCGCCCGGCAGCAGCTCGTCGAGGAGCGCCAGCCCGTGGGCCGCCATCCGCGCACTGGCCTCGGCGTCCTCCCGGTGCAGCTCACGGGCCTGCGCCAGGGCCGCCGCAGCCGCCTGCTCGGAGTCCGCCCCGCCCTTCACCGCGGCCCGGTGGGCCTCGACGGCCCGCCGCACCCCGTACCCGAGATTCACCGCGGTGGGGCGCGCCTCCGCCAGCCGCTCCGCCGCCTCCTCGACGTCGAAGCCACGTACGGCGGCGAGCGCGACGCCATAGGCACCCGCGACCCCCAGCAGCGGCGCGCCCCGCACGGCAAGCGTCTGGATCGCCCGGACCAGGGCGGGCACATCCGTGCACACCACCTCGGTCTCCTCGGCGGGCAGCCGCGTCTGGTCGAGAAGCACCAGCACCGGTCCTTCCGGCGGCTCCTCCCAGCGCAGCGCGGGCAGTGTGGGCGGCTCAGTTCCGACCGGGGTTTGTACGTACTGATCAGCCATCCGCCCAGTCTGCCCGGTGAGCCGCCGACAATGAAGGTGCCATGGAGATACGGGCCCAGGCCCACTCCGAGGCCCCGCGTGGCACGATGGCTGCCAGCCGACCGCCCCGACAGGCGACCGGGCATTGTGACCGAGCCGGCTCGACGAGCCTGCCCTGCGACAAATCCTCGAGGTGGACGACCGTGAACGACACTCCGGGCTGGGCCTCGCCCGGATCTGCTCCCTCCGACGGCCAGGATGACGCCGCGGTGCCCCGGCCCGCGGAGCCCGCCGACGCGGACGGTGCCGCACCGAAGTGGTCGAAGGACCAGCCGCCCGCCGGCCAGTGGTCGCCTCCGACCGCACCCGGCCCCGGACAGGTCCCCCCGCCGGCGCCCACGTCCGGCTGGAGCGGCGGCCCCCGCCACCAGGGCGCCTGGGGACAGCCTCCGGCTGCCAAGCCCGGCGTCATCCCGCTGCGCCCGCTCGGCGTCGGCGAGATCCTCGACGGCGCGGTCTCCACCCTGCGGGCCCATTGGCGCACCGTGCTCGGCATCACGATCACCGTCTCCGTGATCACCCAGATCTGCGAGATCCTCGCCCAGCGCTACCTCGTCCCGACGACCCCGGAGGTCAGGCCGGACGCGAGCCCCGAGGAGGCACTGCGCGCGGGCGTCGACAGCCTGCAGGCGTCCCTCATCGGCCTGGGCCCGACGCTGATCATCACCCTCATCGGGACCCTCGCCACCACGGCGCTGCTCACCGTCGTCGTCAGCCGCTCCGTACTGGGCCGCCCGGTAAACCTCGGTGACGCCTGGCGCGAAGCCCGCCCGAGGCTCCCCCAGCTCCTGGGCCTCACCCTGCTCCTGCCTGTGATCAGCATCGGAATCCTGGCCGTCGGCATCGTCCCCGGCATGCTGATCGGCTCCATCGCCGGCGGCGCACTGATCGCGGTGGGCAGCATGGCCGCCACCGTCGTCATCCTGTGGCTGATGATCCGGTTCAGCCTCGCCTCCCCGGCCCTGATGCTGGAACGCCAAGGCGTCATCGCCTCGATGCGCCGCTCGGCCAAGCTCGTCCAGGGAGCCTGGTGGCGGGTCTTCGGCGTCATGGCCCTGACCCTGCTGCTGACCATGCTGGTCTCGATGATCATCGGCATCCCGTTCGCCGTCGCCGCGTTCGCCGTGGAAGGCGACAGCTTCGGCGACCTGATGTCGGGCACCACCCCGGACTTCGGCTGGCCGTTCCTGATCATCACCGGCATCGGTGCGGTGATCGCCTCCTCGATCACCTACCCCATCTCCTCCGGAGTCTCCGTCCTGCTCTACGTGGACCAGCGCATCCGCCGAGAAGCCCTCGACCTCGAACTCGGGCGCGCCGCCGGGCTCCCCGGATACGGACCCGCCTCCCCGGGCGACGACACCTCCAGGAGCTGATGCGGTGTCGACCACGGGGGGAACGACAACGACGCTGGCGTTGATCCGCGCGAGCAGCGACGTACCGGTGGACACGCCCCGTGGCCCCGCACGGGAGGCGGCGGAGCGCGAACTGTCCAAGCCGATGTACCACGAGAACGACCCGAACCTCCTCCAGCGCGCCCTCGACCGCTTCTGGGAATGGGTCGGCACGCTCTTCGACGCGGCCTCCGGCGCCACACCCGGCGGCCCGCTCGGCCTCCTGGCCATAGCCCTGGTCGTCCTTGCCGTCATAGGCGCCCTCTGGTGGCGACTTGGCACCCCGCAACGCACGGCGAGCACCTCGGACTCCCTCTTCGACGACCGCCCCCGCAGCGCCGCCGAGCACCGCACCGCCGCCGAACGGCACGCCGCCGCCGGCCGCTGGAACCAGGCCGTCCAGGAACGGATGCGCGCCATCGTCCGCTCGCTCGAAGAGCGCACCCTGCTCGATCCCCGCCCCGGCCGCACCGCCGACGAGGCAGCCGCCGACGCAGGCCGCTCCCTGCCCGGCCACGCCGACGAACTGCGCGCCGCCGCCCGGGAATTCGACGACGTCACATACGGCGGGCGCACCGCCGACCAGAACGCATACCGGCGCATCGAGAAGCTGGACGTGTCCCTGGAGCGGACCAAGCCCGAACTCGCCAACGCCACTCCGGGAGCCGCCGAATGAGCGGGCTGCCCACCAGCTCCACCTCCGCCTCCCTCACCACCCGCCAGATCTGGACCCGGACCCGAGGTCTGCTCCTGGCCCTGGCCATCCTCGTCGTGGCCGCCATCGTCATGGCCGCCGTCCGCTCCGGCGACCACCACGGCCGTCTCGACCCGCGCTCCGCCGACCAGTACGGCAGCCGCGCCGTCGCCGAACTCCTCAAGCGTCAGGGCGTCGACCTGCGCGTGGTCACCACACTCGACGACGCCACCGCCACCACCGGCCCGGACACCACCCTCCTGGTCACCACCCCGGACCTGCTCACCACGCGGCAACAGCACACGCTGCGGTCGGCCTTCGACGGCTCGGGCGGCCGCACCGTCCTCCTCGCCCCCGGGCCGCCTTCCACCCCGACGCTGGCCCCCGGCGTCACCACCCGCAGCACCGCCCCTGTCGACGCCCGCGAACCGCAGTGCACTCTGCCCGCCGCCGTCCGCGCCGGCAGCGTCGACATCGGCGGCGAGCGCTACGCGACAGGCCTCCCCCACACGGAGTCCTGCTACCTCACCGACGGCCTGCCGACTCTCTTGCGGATCACTGAATCCGAAGGCGACACCGTCCTCGTCGGCTCCCCCGACCTCCTCTACAACGACCGTCTCGACAAGCAGGGCAACGCCTCGCTCGCCCTCCAACTCCTCGGCTCCCGCCCCCATCTGGTCTGGTACCTCCCCTCCCTCTCCGATCCCTCCGCCACCGAAGGCGACGGCACTGACAGCGACACCAGCGCCGAGAGCGGATTCCTCGACCTGATCCCCTCCGGCTGGCTCTGGGGCACCCTCCAACTCACCATCGCCGCCGTACTCGCCGCGATCTGGCGCGCCCGCCGGCTCGGCCCCCTCGTCACCGAGCGGCTTCCCGTGGCCATCCGCGCTTCCGAGGCCACCGAGGGCCGCGCCCGCCTCTACCGCAAGGCCAACGCCCGCGACCGCGCCGCCGCCGTCCTGCGCTCGGCGACCCGAAGCCGCCTGGCCCCCCTCCTCGGCGTCCCCCCACACGACGCCCACTCCCCCGACTCCCTGATCCCGGCGCTGTCCACCCGTCTCCCCGACGGAGCCCCGAACCCGACGGACCTTCTCTTCGGCGCGACACCCGCCGACGATGCCGCCCTCACCCGCCTGGCTGACCAACTCGACGCCCTCGAAAGAGAGGTACGCACCTCATGAGCGCCCCGACCCCCGAGATCGTAGAGAACTCGGACAGCGCACGAGCCTCCCTGGAGGCCCTGCGCACCGAGATCGCGAAGGCAGTGGTCGGCCAGGACCCCGCCGTCACCGGTCTCGTCGTCGCCCTGCTCTGCCGCGGCCACGTCCTGCTGGAAGGCGTCCCCGGAGTCGCCAAGACCCTCCTGGTACGGGCACTCGCCGCGTCCCTCGAACTGGACACCAAGCGCGTTCAGTTCACCCCCGATCTGATGCCGAGCGATGTCACCGGGTCCCTCGTCTACGACACCCGCACCGCGGAGTTCTCCTTCCAGCAGGGACCGGTCTTCACCAACCTCCTGCTGGCCGACGAGATCAACCGGACCCCTCCCAAGACCCAGTCCTCGCTTCTCGAGGCAATGGAGGAAAGGCAAGTCACCGTCGACGGCACTCCCCGCCTCCTGCCGGACCCCTTCCTCGTCGCCGCGACCCAGAACCCGGTCGAGTACGAGGGCACCTACCCCCTTCCGGAAGCCCAGTTGGACCGCTTCCTCCTCAAACTGACGGTCCCTCTGCCATCACGCGAAGACGAGATCAGCGTCCTGACCCGCCACGCCGACGGCTTCAACCCCCGCGACCTCCAGGCCGCCGGAGTCCGCCCCGTCGCCGGCCCGGCCGACCTCGAGGCCGCGCGCGCGGCCGTCGCCAAGACGTCGGTCTCCCCGGAGATCGCCGGTTACGTCGTCGATATCTGCCGTGCCACTCGTGAATCCCCCTCGCTCACCCTCGGTGTATCCCCCCGAGGAGCCACCGCTCTCCTGTCGACCGCCCGCGCCTGGGCCTGGCTCACCGGCCGCGACTACGTCATCCCGGACGACGTGAAGGCCCTGGCACTTCCCACCCTGCGGCACCGCATCCAGCTTCGGCCGGAAGCGGAGATGGAAGGCGTCACCGCCGACTCCGTCATCACATCGATCCTCGCCCACGTCCCCGTCCCCCGCTGAGGCCGAGACCGTGGCCCTCACCGGACGCACCGCGCTCATCGCCGCCCTCGGGTCCCTTCCCGTGGGCATCCTCGCCCCCAGCTGGACGGGGATGCTCGCGGTGAACGCTCCCCTGTCACTAGCAATTCTGTGCGACTACGCCATGGCCGCACCAGTGCGAACGCTCCAATTCACCCGAAGCGGTGACACAACAGTTCGATTGGGTGACGCTGCCGACGTCGATCTCCTGGTCACGAACCCTTCCAAGCGCCGCCTGCGTGCCCAACTCCGCGACGCATGGCCCCCCAGCAGCTGGCTGCCCGGGACCGAGGAGTCTGTCTCCCGGCACAAGGTGACGATCCCGGCCGGCGAACGCCGCCGCCTGACCACGACACTCCGCCCGACCCGGCGCGGCGACCGCCAGTCAGAGCGCGTCACCATCCGCTCATACGGTCCGCTCGGTCTCGCCGCCCGTCAGGGCCACCACAAGGTCCCATGGACCGTCCGCGTCCTACCGCCCTTCACCAGCCGCAAGCACCTTCCCTCCCGCCTGGCGCGCCTACGGGAGCTCGACGGCCGCACCAGCGTGCTGACACGCGGCGAGGGCACCGAGTTCGACAGCCTGCGCGAGTACGTCCCCGGTGACGACACCCGATCCATCGACTGGCGCGCCACGGCCCGCCACTCGACGGTGGCAGTACGCACATGGCGCCCCGAGCGCGACCGGCACATCCTCGTCGTCCTTGATACGGGCCGCACCTCGGCCGGCCGCGTCGGCGACGTCCCCCGTCTCGACGCCGCCATGGACGCGACGCTGCTCCTCACAGCCCTGGCATCCCGGGCCGGCGACCGAGTCGACCTCATCGCCTACGACCGCCGCCTGCGCGCCCAAGTACAGGGCCGATCAGCGGGCGACATCCTGCCTGCCTTCGTCAACGCGATGGCCCCACTCGAACCCGAACTCGTGGAAACCGACGCCCGCGGCCTGGCCGCGACAGCCCTGGCCCACGCTCCTCGCCGCTCGCTCCTCGTGCTGGTCACCAGTCTGGACGCGGCTCCGGTCGAGGAGGGCCTCCTCCCGGTTCTCCCCCAGCTGACCCAGCGCCACACGGTCCTCCTGGCCTCCGTCGCCGACCCTCACGCGGCTGCGATGGCCACAGCACGCGGCTCGGTCGACTCGGTCTACGAAGCCGCCGCCGGCACCCAGGCCCATACCCAACGCCGACGCACTGCCGACCAGCTGAAGGCTCACGGCGTCACGGTCGTCGATGCCACCCCCGACGACCTCGCACCAGCGCTGGCCGACGCCTATCTGGCCTTGAAGGCAGCCGGTCGCCTCTAATTTGCTATCCCCTTCCCCCGGCCTGATGCTCGGGCTGGAGGGGGAGGGGCCTTTGCAGAACGGGTCCTGAACGCAGAAAAGCCCCGCACCATAAGGTGCGGGGCTTTCCCACAATGATTGTTCGGCGGCGTCCTACTCTCCCACAGGGTCCCCCCTGCAG
>NZ_JBVJYZ010000012.1:0-215011 GCF_055600045.1 Streptomyces sp. NPDC038280 | reverse complement strand
TACTCGGCGACCCGCCCACTACCCACGACCGGACGCAGCACAGCACCGACCAAACCACCACCATCAGCAACCATCGCGGCCTCGGGATCGAGGAGGTCGACCAGGGCCCGGATGTCTCTGGCCTCCCATGCCTCCTTGAAATGCCGCACCACACCGGCCTGCCCGGCCGTCGGAACCACCGGAACCCGCGCGGCGCGAATACGCCGACGGGCCGAGGACGCCAGCTGCCGGCAAGCCGCCGGCGTCCGGCCGACGATCTCAGCGATCTCGGCGAAGGGGTACCGGAAGACGTCATGCAGGATGAACGCCACGCGTTCGGCCGGCGTCATCGACTCCAGCACCACCAGGAACGCCATGTTCACCGACTCGTCCAGGGTGACCCGGTCGGCGGGGTCGACCGGCCCTGCCCAGCCGACGCCCGCCGGCCCGCTGATCCACTGCGTACGGTCGGGCAGCGGCTCGGGTATCCAAGCGCCGACGTAACGCTCGCGCCGCAACCGCGCCGAACCGAGCAGGTCCAGGCAGATACGGCCGGCCACCGTCGTCAGCCAAGCGCCGGGAGCCTCGATGGCCTCCCGCTGTTGCCGCGACATCGCGTACCAGCGGGCATAGGTCTCCTGCACGGCGTCCTCGGCCTCGGCCAGCGAACCGAGCAGCCGGTAGGCGAGATTGACCAGCCGGCGCCGCTCGCCGACGATCACGCTCAGGCCCGGCTCGGACCGGTCATGCCCCGGCTCGGATGACGTGCTCACGGTGGCGACCGCTCCCTGCTTCTTCTCGTTCGCTTCCGCTCCCGCCATCACGGCGAAAACCTCACAAAAATTTTTAGGCCGACGCCTCGCCTCACATTTCGCGGGCCCATGTCGTCGAACTGTCGAGACACTACCGATCCACCGCCGCAAGGCAGAAGAGGGGACCGCACCATGGCCGCCCAGACGATGACAGAACACCGCAGCCGCACGTTCCTGCAGATCGCGACGGCACTGCAGACCTTGGCCATCTTCTTCCAGGCGGCCACCGCCGGGCTGCTGCTGTCCTCGGCCCACGGCGAGGCACTGCACAGCGCCGGAGCGCGCGCGATGTACGCCGCGTCAATGCTGTACGTCCTCGCCGCCATCCTGGCCTGGCGGCCGGGCGGCCAAACGCCCCGCCCCATCCTGCACGCCTCCGGCTTCCTCGCACTCGCCTCGGTACAGGTGGTGCTAGGCATCGCACACATACCGTCGCTCCACGTCCCCCTCGGCGTCCTCATGTTCGGCCTCAGCATGCTGACACTGGGCCACATGCGGCCCACCCAACTGTCGCAGCGCTCAACCACCCAGTCATAACCACGGGCACGAACCACCGCCCTCCCCTTTCCTGACGACGTGTCCGCCACGCGCCGCCCAAGGAAGCCAGCCGACGGGGCATGAGGCATCAGCGTCGAACAGACCCCCCGACCCCGTTGCCCCGGTCTGTCATCGACCGTCTCGCCCACCCCCGACGCTCGGCCGCCCATATCCGCCCGCAGCCCTGCGGGAAGGTGCCAGCACCTGGCACCTTCCCGCACAAGCGAGACACGGACGCCCGGGGCGCCGTAGGTGTGACGCGTCACCGTACGGCAGCTCATCCATCGAAAACCCGGAACACGACCCGCCCCCGAAGGCAGAACGTTCGAGGACCAGCGGCGCGACCCACGCTCCTTACGCCGTGGCGTCGGCGTTCGCGTCCAGGTGCCCAGCGGGGTACACGCGAACGTAACCAGGTCGCCGCGCCCTGCACGGCCCGCGGCACCTGGCTTTCGGCACTGCGGGTCGGGAGTCGATCAGCCCTGGTGTGGGATGCCCAGGGACCGTACGAGCTGGGCCAGTTCCTCGTGGAAGAGCTTCTCCGGGCTGACGGTCTGGTTGCGCATGTGGCCGTAGACCTCCAGCGACACCAGGCCGTGCAGGTGACCCCACATACGCAACGCGAGGGCGACGGCTGCCGGCGGCAGTTCCGGGAACACCGGACGCACCTTGTCGAGAAGCCCGGCGTCGAAATCGGCCCACTCGAACTCGCTGCCTTCATAAAACCGTTCGGCGTACGGCCAGGCGACTGCCGCGAGTGCGGTGAGCCCCGTGCAGACCCGGCGGGCGGCATCCGGGGCGGCGCCCGGCTCAGGTGCGCGATAGCCAGGGACGGGGTCACCGTAGATAAGCCGGAAACCCTGAGGATTGACCAGGGCCCAGTCCCGGAAGGCACCGGCCCATACCTGGATCCTGGTGGCAGGATCCGCAGTGGCGGCAGCACCCCAAGCCGTGTCCACAGCATCGGCCAAGGCGGTATACACGTCCTCGAGTGGCGGACGCCGTGCGGCGTTCAATCGCCGATCCCACGGTCTACGCCACCGCGGCACGCGCCCTGCTGAAGGCGCTGGAGAGCCACCCCAGGCCCGTACCGCCTCCGGCACACAATCGCGAAGCCTTGCTATGTCGGTCCAGGATGAGGTCGAGCCTGGAGGCGCGCGTTTCACGCCAGGGCGTCGGTCCCCTCGCGTACAGACTCTTGGTTACGCGGGCGCAGGGTCCACCGCTGCCTCACGCCCAGCCGCTCCCACAGGGGTAGGCAGTACTCCCCGCTCGCGCTGCCCGAGGCGATCCGGTTGAGGTGCCCTGATGGGTCACGGCGCCCTTCCGTCCAGTCCCCCCGCGCGCCCAGGCCGCCGCGTCTCCCCCGGTACCCCTACCTCTACTCTTGTCCCCGCCAGGTCGTGATTTGACGAACAGTTATGGAACGGGGCATCCGGTGACGGCGGGGGACGAGAACGGTCGTGAGCTGGTCGGCAAGGTACTCGGAGGGCGTTACCGGGTGACCGCGGTGGTCGGGCGCGGCGGCATGGGAGTGGTCGCCCGGGCGGTGGACGAACTGCTCAACCGGGAGGTCGCCGTGAAGATCATGCGGGCCTACACCGACGCCTCCGCGACCGAACTGGCCGATCTGCGGACCCGGATGCAGCGCGAGGCGCAGGCCGCCGCTCGTATCCGACACAGCGGCGTGGTCACCGTGCACGATGTGACGCAGGAGCAGGGCCTGCCGGTCATCGTCATGGAACTCGTCGACGGGCCGTCGCTCGACGATGTGCTGACGGAGCGCGGCACCTTGGAGCCGGGCGAGGCCGCGGCGATCGGCGCCAAGCTGATGGACGCGCTCGACGCCGCGCACCGGGCCGGCGTACTGCACCGGGACGTCAAGCCGGGCAACGTCCTGCTGGAACGTGGTGGCCGGGTCGTGCTCACCGATTTCGGCATCGCCAGCATGGACGCCTCCGGCGACGACGCCATGGCCAAGCTGACCCGCAGCGGTGAACTCGTCGGCTCCCTCGACTATCTGCCCCCGGAGCGCGCTCAGGGCCGGGAACCCGGGCCCGCGTCGGACATCTGGTCTCTCGGCATGACGCTGTACGCGGCCGTCGAGGGCACGTCGCCCTTCCGCCGCATGTCCGCCTGGTCCACCCTGGCGGCGATCGTCAGCGAGCCACTGCCGGAGCCGATGCGAGCGGGACCGCTCGCGCCGGTGCTGCGGGCGCTGATGGCGAAGGAGCCGGAGAGCCGGCCCACCGCCGACAAGGCCCGCGAGATGCTGGAATGGGTGGCTTCGGGCGGAACGGCGACCCTCGCGCCGCCTGCCGTCATACCTACGGTGACGGAGGCCGCCATTCCGACGCCGCCGCCCGGGTTCGGTCCCGCGCCGTTCCACCAGGTTCCCCCACAGCCACCGCACACCGGTTACCCGCCGGCCGGCCTACCGCCCACGCTCCCGCAGTCCAGCGCACCGGCCGCAGGCCGCGCTCCCGGCGCCGGCCACTCCGCGGCCGGCCGTGCGCGGCGTCGCAGCAGTACCGTCGTCGCAGCGTCAGCCGCCGCTGTCGTGCTCGCCGCAGGCGGCGTTACCTACGCCCTGATGGGCCCGCGCGGCGGTACGAGCAGTGACGAGGGGCAGGCGACGCCGCCCGCGGTCAGCTCCCCGGGGGGCAGCGGTCGCCCGAGCGGGGGCAACGCGATCACCGGTATGAACTCCCCGAGCGCATCGTCGTCCGCGAGCTCCCACGGGAAGCCGGCCGGCAGGCACCCTCAGCGGCCGAACGACGACGGCAACAGTGAGGCGGGCCCCACGACGACGCCGAGCAGCGATGGTGCCGGTGCGCCCCCTTCGCCGGCCTCTCCGGCGACCAATCGCAGCGGCGTCTACCTCAGCAACGACTACAGCGCCCTCTGCGCCGGTGCTGGCAACAAAGCCACCAACGGTTCAAAGGTCATCCAGTGGGGATGTACCAACGCCCAGGACGAACGGTGGGTGTTCGAGGCCACCACCGACTCCAACGGCAAACGCGCCTACTCCCTGCGGAACGCGTACTCGGGCAAGTGCATGGGCCCCGCGTCGAGCCTCGCCAAGGGTGCGGGCATGGTTCAGTACACGTGCAACGGCGCGGTCGACCAGAAGTGGTGGTACGACCCGGGCACGCACGAACTGCGCAACGTCTACTCCGGCAAGTGCCTCGGCATCGGATCCAACGCGACCAAGGGATCCCAGCTGATCCAGTGGACCTGCAACGGCGCAAGGGACGAGAAGTGGTCCAAGACGGCGCGCTGAGCCAGGCGGCCGACCGGCTTCACAGCACCGGTGAGGCCGGCCTTGTGTCTCCACGGGCTGGTTGAAGTGCTCACGAGCGTTGTTCCCGTCGACGCACCGGCAGGCTCCCTCCACGGCCTCTACTGGCCTCGCGGTGCACGATCCCACTCAACCGCCCGTGACGGGTGCCTTCGCTCTCCACGATCCCGCATTCCACGTTGCTCATCACGAGGCGCAGACCTATGGCGTCGTGCCGCCCGCGCGAGGGCCAGATGCGCATCTGAGGGATCGGCGGGTACCGGCGGCCGCCCAGGCGGGGTCCGCGTCGTGACCGCCGCCCGGCGAAGGCGCGGTCCCGGCTCGGGGGCCGGCAGTCCCAGGCGCGGGCAGGGGAACCAGCAGGGAGTCGTACAGCGGCCCGTTGCGTGGTGACGGGGACCTGGAAGCTGCCGTAACGCTGCATCCGCTGCCGGCGCGGGCGGGAGCAGGCAACGGCGGTGAAGGGGCACTGGTCACGACCCGGGGCCTGAGTTGGCGGTAGACGAACTGCTGGAGAGGCAGGATCCCCAGCGTCCCCATGGGGGTAAGCAGGTGGTGCCACCACCAGCGGGAGGCCATGTCGAACCGGGCCGTCTCGGTGAACTCGCGGAGCCGCACGGCGGTGCGCCAGAGTCCTCGGGGACCGCCCTAGACGTTGTTGCTGGGGGTCAGTCGGGTGTCGCCCCGCTCGCGGTGACAGTCGGGAGCCCGTTCGGCAACTTCCGTGGGAGGTTCACACGCCTTCGATTCAGCGTGGCCGCAGCCCGTCGAAGACGACCTCGAAGATCCGCTCCCGTGCCGCCGGATCCGCTCCGAGCTGTTCCATCGCCCTGCCGACCCCGGTCAGGAGGGCGATGAACTCCAACAGGCCCAGCTCCGGGCGGACCTCACCCGCCTGTTGTGCCTTCGCCAGTAGATCGGCCAGCCGAGCCTGGATCTCCATGGTCGGCTCCTGCAGGGACACGTGTACGTTCACCCCGGCCGCAGCCAGAGCCTGGGCGAACTCGTTCTTGCCCGCGGACTGATCCACCACCAGGCGGAAGCAGGCGAAGAAGGCTTCGGCAGGTTCGGCCTCGGCAGCCAGCTGCGCGGTCTGGGCTGCCAGCTCCTCGAGTCTGCGCACCATCACCGCCTCCAGCAGTGCCTCCTTGGTCGGGAAGTGTCTGAAGAGCGTCCCGACGCCGACCCCGGCCATGCGGGCGATCTCTTCGGTCGGCACGCTGACGCCGCGGGCGGTGAATACCTCCGTGGCGACTTCCAGCAGCCTGGCCCGGTTACGGATCGCGTCCGCCCGCAGCGGGCGCTCCTGAGCCCCACCCATCTCTCTCCCATCCTTCGTCGTCGAGGGCAGAACCACCCTGGACAACCGGAGTCTCCAGTCCGTATCGTGAAAACGGAGTCGCTGGTCCGATTCTAGCCGTGGATCCCATCGGAGGTTGGTCATGACTGAAACGCTGTCACCGCGCGAGGTCTTCCAGAAGTTGATCGAGGGCATCAGCCTGGGGCGGTTCACGGAGCTGGCCGAGCTCTATGCCGAGGACGCCGTAGTGGAGACCGTATTCGAGCCGGTCGGTCCGCGCCGGGTCGAGGGGCGGGCCGCACTCAAGGAGCGGTTCGCTCAAGTCTCCGCGAGTTCGCCAGTGGATCTGACCCCGGCGAACGTGGTCGTCCGGGAAACCGACGACGCGGAGGTGGTCATCGCCGAGTTCGACTACCACGTGCACCACCGGTTGACTGGACGGACCTTCGAGGCCTCCAACATCCAGGTGCTGCGGGTCCGCGACGGCCTGATCGTCAGCAGCCGGGACTACCACGACCACCTTGCCCTCATCGTGGCCGGCGGCAACCTGTCTCAGCTGGTGGCGGCGCTGGAAGGCAAGTAGCACGAGTGCGGCCCTCGGGGCCGGGGCCCTATGGTCCCGGCCCGTACCCTGCCTGCGCGATGGGCGAAAACAGCGTCGTCTCTCGCGGAACCGAATCGAAGTTCCTCATGGAGACGACCGTGAAATCGTACGCACAGGTGTCGACGTGTGGCTTTGTTGATGAGTTACGGGATCTGGCACACATTCCGTGAGGACGATCAACGGCGACAGCGCTGGAGTTCGTCACCATCCGCAGGCCATGCTGTTCAATCAGCCCAGCCCTCGGTATTCGAGCACGACTCGTAGGAGTAACGCGTGTCGCGGTCCCACTTCTCCCCTGTGATGCGTCTGTATGCCCGGTCCGGTGTGTAGAGCAGGCTCTCGGCCCAGATGAGGTCCATGGCGTAAGGAGTGAAGGCCGCAGGGACTTCGAGGACGCTGTCGAATTCGGTGCGGCCGGCGGCGACGACCGCGGCACGGGTGTAGAGAAAGGCGTCTCCGCCCAGGTCGTGTCCGTACTCCTTGCGGTCCAGCCGGTAGAGCGCCCACGACAATTGTTCGGCAAAGCCGATGACCAGCGACAACGGAGACTGGGCAAGCCGCTCGGAGAGGGTGTCTGCAAGGAGGTCGGCGTCCGGGTCAGGTTCCCTGGGCCTGCAGTCCTCGATGAGCTGCCAGAAGGTGTCTTCGTTCATGCCGGCGAGCATGCCGCAGGGATCTGACAGGCTCGGCTCCCGGGTCACCTGTTCGCTGCTGCTGTGAGAAGGACCCGCTTGCGGAGCAGGGGGAGCTTGGCCCGTCCGAACATCTGGCGTTTGATCATCTTGATGTGATTGACGCGGCCTTCGACAGGGCCTGAGTTCCAGCGTGTACTCAGGCCCTGGAGCACGGCATCCCAGTCTTTCTCCAGACCAGTGGCGAAAGCATGCAGGTGGGGCAGGTCCGCGGTGCGGGCGGCGTTGATCCAGTCTTTGAGGTGCTGTCCGGAACGGGTCTGAAGGACCCGCGGACGTGCTCGTGGAGGGCCTTCAGTTCAGGGCAGTCGGCAAGGGCGGTGGCGAATTGCTGGCGTTTCCCCGTCGGCCAGGTTCTCGGGGTGTGCCGCATCATCCAGCCGGTGACCCGGCGGATTCCTGGTGGTGCGGGTGGGACAACGCGGAAACGTCGGCGGCGCCTCGGTCGCAGATAGTCGCTGATGATCTGGTAGCTCTCGCGGTAGCCGAGGTTCTGGAGCTCAGCAAGCAGCTGGATGGCGTTGGTGTGTCCTTCGGCCCAGAGTTTGTCCAGGTGGGGCTTGTAGGGGTCGAGGTGGCTGGCCCGGGGCTGGCGCCTGCCGGTCAGGAGCTGTTCGGGGACTGCCGCGCGGGCGTTGCGGCGGACGGTGTTACCGCCCATATGCAGTTCCCTGGCGATCTCCCGGATCCTGTGTTCCTGGGCCAGCAGGGCATGGATGGTCGCGTGCCGCTCTCGGATGCGAGCTTCGATCGGCGACATCGCCTTCGTCACAACCGCGCTGTCGCCATCGCTCGTAGGCTCGTCGGAGCTGGCCCAAGCCGTCTTGAGGTGCGCCTTGACCCCACCGGCCTGGCAGCCCTCGCCCGCTCGTCCGGAGGTTCCGCCCGCACCTGACCCCTTTCGCCGACGCCCTCGACGAAGGCGCGTCAGGGGTGGTGGCCGTGCCCGCCGAGGGTCTCCGCGGGGTCGCGCCGGGGCGGGTCCACTGCGGCACGGGCCGGCTGGTCGGCCCCAGGTGGCGACGCCGTCGGCGTCCGAGCGCCAGTACCAGCAGGCCTGGCGACCCTCGGACGGTACCCCTCGCGGACATCGCCGATCACGGGCCAGCCCTCCGGGTCGTCCTCCCACGCCTCGCCGCGGCCGTAGGGCGTCATGTCGGCAGCCGCCTCCGGGCCGCGGCGATCGCGTCGCCTTCGATCGCCGGCGGCGGGACCATCTCACTGCCGGCTTGCGCCAGTTCCTCGACGCCGGGGATTCCGTGTATCGCGCGCGTATCGAAAATCGCATACGCCACCGCAACGGCCCTCCGTCTCCAATGGGTGCATGAACCACAGCGCCTCCCTGTCAGCACCGCCCCGCCGCACCCGCAGGATGGTGCTCCTCAGCCTGGCGATCCTGGGCATGGTGAGCGCCGTATTCGTCGTGAGGGGACCGCTCATGATGGCCGCTCCGATGTGCATGGCCGGGCGGTGGCAACGCTGCTTCGGTACGTTCAACGGTGTGGTGCTCATGACGTTGGTCGCGCTGCCGTTGGCCGCGTTGGTGGTGTGGGCTCTGGCGCGCCGTCGGCGCGCCGCCGGCGTCACATCGGCGTGGCGGATGTCGATGGCCGAGGTGGGCGTGGTCCACGGGACGGTGCCGTTCCTATGGATGACCATGATGCCGGGCGCCGGGGCCGGCATCGTCCCCGGCCGGGTGAGCCTGGTCCCGCTGCGGGACCTGCTTACGATGGGGCCGCTCGGGATCGTCGGCAACCTACTGGTCTTCGCGGCGCTGGGGTTCTTCGCCCCGATGCGGTTCGCGGCGCTGGCCTCCGTGCCGCGGATCCTGGCGCTCGGGGCGGGATGCTCGGTCCTGGTCGAAACAGCACAGTACGTCCTGCGCCTTGACCGGGTGTCCTCCGTGGACGACGTACTGGTCAACGCCGCCGGCGCCGTGCTGGCCGCGTTGGCGTCGCGTCGCTGGTGGCGCACTACGGCGCAAGCGCCGTCGGACCAGCCTCGCCCCGCGCCGGCACCGGCAGGCTGAGGCGCGGGCCGGTGTGCACACGCCTTTGCATATGTCGGCGATACGTTGTGTTGCTTAGGCTTCGGACATGCGCGTACTGATCGTGGAGGACGAGCCCTACCTTGCCGAAGCCGTCCGTGACGGTCTGCGGCTGGAGGCGATCGCCGCCGACATAGCCGGCGACGGCGACTCCGCCCTGGAACTGCTGAGCGTCAACTCCTACGATCTCGCGGTCCTCGACCGCGACATCCCCGGCCCCTCCGGCGACGAGGTCGCCCGGCGCATCGTCGCCTCCGGCAGCGGCGTCCCGATCCTCATGCTCACCGCCGCCGACCGGATCGACGACAAGGCGTCGGGGTTCGGACTCGGTGCCGACGACTACCTCACCAAGCCGTTCGAGCTGCGGGAGCTCGTCCTGCGGCTACGGGCGCTCGACCGCAGGCGCGCGTACGCCCGGCCCCCGGTCCGCGAGATCGCGGGCCTGCGCCTCGACCCCTTCCGCCGGGAGGTCTTCCGCGAAGGACGCTACGTCGCACTCACCCGCAAACAGTTCGCCGTGCTCGAAGTCCTCGTCGCCGCCGAAGGCGGGGTTGTCAGCGCCGAAGAGCTGCTGGGGCGGGCCTGGGACGAGAACGCCGACCCCTTCACCAACGCCGTCCGCATCACTGTCTCCGCATTGCGCAAACGGCTCGGCGAACCATGGATCATCGCCACGGTGCCGGGTGTCGGCTACCGCATCGGCACCATCCCCGAGACCACCCGCCCCGGCAGTACGCATGCATAGACGTTCCGGGCTCAGCGTTCGACTGAGACTCACCCTCAGCTACGCCGGGTTCCTCGCCGTCGCCGGGGCTCTCCTGCTGGCCGTGGTGTGGGTGTTCCTGCTGCGCTACGTACCCGACACCTCCAAGGGCCTTCTCGGGATCGCGCCCAACCGCTACCTCCTTGTGCGCACTTTCGCCCCGGCCGCGGCCGTGGCGATGGTCTTCCTGCTCGCGTTCGGGCTCGTCGGAGGATGGATCCTCGCCGGCCGGATGCTCGCACCGCTCACACAGATCACGGCCGCGGCACGGATGGCCGGGAACGGATCGCTGTCCCACCGGATCCACATGGAAGGCCGCCAGGACGAATTCCGACAACTCGCCGACGCGTTCGACACCATGCTCGAACAACTCGAGTCGCACGTCGCCGAGCAGCAGAGGTTCGCCGCGAACGCCTCCCACGAACTGCGCACCCCGCTGGCCATCTCGCAGACGCTGCTCGACGTCGCCCGCAGGGACCCCACGCGGGACCAAAGCGAACTCTTCGAACGCCTGCAGGCTGTCAATACGCGCGCGATCGGGCTCACCGAGGCCCTCCTGCTGCTCAGCCGCAGCGACCGCGGGACCTTCACCCGCGAGAGCGTCGACCTCTCCCTCGTCGCCGAAGAGGCCGCCGAAACCCTGCTCCCCCTCGCCGAACGCCGCGGGATCACGCTCGACGTCACCGGCGGAGCGACACAGACCAGCGGCTCCGCGGAGCTCCTGCTGAGGATGGTGACGAACCTCGTTCAGAACGCCATCGTCCACAACCTCCCTGCCGGCGGCACCGTGACGGTCCACACCGAAGCGCGGGGCGGCGTGAGCGTGGTGCGGGTCGGGAACACAGGTCATCCGCTCCCACCGGAGCTGGTGCCGACCCTCACCGAACCCTTCCAGCGGGGAACGGAACGCGCACGCACCGACGAGCACGCCGGCGTCGGCCTCGGCCTTGCCATTGTCCACAGCATCGTCCGCGCCCACGACGGGACCCTCGACCTCGTCCCTCGCCCCGCCGGCGGTCTCCTCGTCACGGTGAGGCTTCCCGGCACGCCGTGGGCGTCGTCCTCGAGCGGAGCCCACTAAGGCCAGTTGCGAAAGTGGATCTTTCGTTGCGATGATCAGGGTTTGGCGCGAGGGGATGACGGGCCGGTAATGGAGCAAGAGCCGAAGGCGTGGTACAGCGCCAGAACCTTCTATAGATGGCTGAACTGGGAAAACCGGCCATACGAGGAGCGTGTCGTGCTGTTCCGGGCACGGTCCCTCAACGAGGCCGTCGAACTGGCCGAGCGGGAGTCGGCCATGTATGCCGCGGAGAGCGACTTCGAAGTCCTCGACATGGTGCAGGCATACCGGATCTCCGACGGCGACGAGGAGGTAGGCGCGGGTACGGAGGTGTTCTCCAAACTGCATGCGCTCGACCTCCCGGCGAACGAGTTTCTCGACCGCTACGACTCGGGACCGGCGCACACTCAGATCAGTGAGTGACGTCGTTCACGGCGCTCGGCCCGGCAGCAGGACATGGTCGCCGCCGCTCGACCACCCTTACCTTCGGCTACTACGCCTGTTGCAAGCTCGCCGTCCGCTACGAAGCGAGAGCGTTGGTCGGGAAGTTCGGTGTAGGCCACACGACGGGGTCACCAGCACAACGAGTCCCCCCAGGTCGCCCTAGTCTGCAAGCAGCAGCGCCAATGCGGCGGCAAAGCGGTGGTACTCGGCAGCTGCCGGTCCCACGGTGCCGTCGGGGTAGTGGCCCAGCCCGATGGCCGACTCGCGAGCAGCCTCCTGCCGGCCCTGAAGAAGGTGCAGGGCCGGCAGGAGCAGTCTTGCCCGTTCGGGATTCGGTACGTTGCCGCCGGCCTTGAGTGCCGCGATCAGTGCCTCTGGATTTGCATGGCTCCGCGCGAACGGCAACCCGTACTCGTTCACCAACCCCAGAAGTTCATCCGAGGCCGGTTCTACAGCCTGCCCGGAATTCACCTGGAGCTGCAGGAATGTGTTGCCCGGCGCCAGATATCCAACAGGCTGGGCGATCGTTGCCGATGGTCCCGGGCGCTGGCCCAGCATCTCTGCGAGGAGACGCTCGACGGGGTCGTAACGGAGCCCGACGACCGGGTTGATCTTCAAGGGATGATGTCTTGACGCGCGGTTGAGGCCGAGCCAGGCATGGAAGCTCTCACCGAGGTCAAACGTGTAGATATCGCCCGACCGCTTTCGCCATCCTGCTGCTGACAGTCGTCCGCGAGCCGCGGTGCTGAAAGCGGCGATCAAGTCGCGCATCACGCCCCCAGCCTAGGCTTGTCCGGCGGATCATGCTTCGGGGGCGAGGGTCTGGAGGTCGTAGAGGTATGAGCGGTCGTTCTTGAAGCTGCGCCAGACGGTGGCAGGGGGTTCGGGTTCGTCAGCGTGGCTGTTGAGGGGATGGGCGGTGACGAGGCCGTCAGCGATCTCGCAGTGCCAGCCGTCGGTCGGCGACCAGACACACCACACGTTCCCGTCCGTTCGGCGGTAGGCGGGGCGGCCGTTGTGCTCGCCGTCGCGTTCGAAGTGGTAGCGGAGCCCGTCGATGTGGCGCACGAAGGTGAAGGATGCAAGTGCCGTCATGCCTTCGGCACTGTATGAGACGACGCTGCTGGTGGCTATGGAGTTCTGGGCGCAGCCACGTGCAGGGCGCATCTCACGGGCGGAGCCAGAGCCGGATCGCTGCAGTGGTGACGGTGCCGTGGTAGACGTAGGCCCTCTTGTGGTAGCGGGTGGCGACGGCCCCGGAGTTCTTGAGCCGGTTGATCGTGCGCTCGACCTCGTTGCGGCGTTTGTAGATCTCGCTGTCGAAGCCGGTGGGTCGGCCGCCCTTGCTGCCGCGCCGTTTGCGGTTGGCCCGCTGGCCCTTCGGCTCCGGAATGGTGTGCTTGATCTGGCGTCTTCACAGGTAACGGCGGTTTCGGCGTGAGCTGTATGCCTTGTCGCAGCCGAGGTGGTCCGGCCGGGTGCGGGGGTGACCGCCCTGCGGACAGGGAACGCTTACGCGTTCGAGGACCGCGATCATCTGCGGTGCTTCGCCCCACTGGCCGGGCGTGACCAGGAAGGCCATCGGTCGGCATCCGCCTTCTCCCGCGAGGTGGATCTTGCAGGCCAGGCCGCCCGGGACACCGTCCGAGTCCTTCGTCGGGGCGGTGGTGCCGGGGCGTTGTCCATTTTTTGGGACGCGTGGCTTCTTCTTCCGGGCGCCGGCAGCGTGCTGGTGGGCACGGCAGGACGTTGAGTCGACGCTGACCATGCTCCAGTCGATCCGGCCGGCGAGGTCGGCGTCGCCCTGGACGGCACGCAGGATCCCGTCCCACGTGCCGTCCGCCGACCAGCGTCGGTGCCGTTCGTACATGGTCTTCCAGCTACCGAAACGCTCGGGAAGGTCCCGCCACGGTATGCCGGTTCGCACCCGGAACAAGATCCCATTGATCACCTTGCGGTGATGGTTCCACCGTCCGCCACGCTGTCCCGATGCCGGCAAGTGCGGCTCCAGACGCCCCCCACTCGGTGCAGGCCCCAACCAAGAGCTGACGTCCCCCTGCCCCGAGGAACTCGGGAATTCAGTGGTGGTGGCCGTGCCGGCCGAGGGTCTCCTCGGGGGTCGCGCCGGGGCGGGTCCACTGCGGCACCGGGCGGCTGGTCGGGCCCCAGGTGGCGTTCCCGTCCGCGTCCGAGCGCCAGAACCAGCACGGGCCGTGCCCCGCGGGCCAGCCCTCGGGTTTGTCCTCCCACGCCTCGTCGCGCCCGTAGGGCGTCATGTCGAGCAGCCCCAGGGACGCGTTGACCCGCTCGTTTCCACGGCCCGTCGTGGAGTAGGTAAGGAACACGCGGTCGCCGTCGCGCAGGAAACAGGTGAGGTACCCCATGCTGTCGCCGACCGGCGCGTCCACGTCGCGCACCGAGTACCACGGCTGGGTGTAGCCCATGAACTCGACGAAGGAGGCCACCTCGTCCCAACGGCCCGTGGTCAGGATGGCGAACGAGACGCCACGCGCGTTGAGGTAGACAGCGTCCTTCAGGTGCCAGGCCGTGGTGGTGCAGCCCTCGCACTGACCCTGGTGCGGCGCGCCGTCGTACCACATGTGCTTGTAGACCACGAGCTCGCTCCGACCCTGGAACAGGTCCAGGAACGGCACCGGGCCGTCGGGTCCGACGACCTCGACCGTCCCGTCGAACTCCACCATCGGCAGCCGGCGGCGGGCCGCGGCGATCGCGTCACCCTCGTGGGTGTGGGCCTTCTCGCGGACCAGCAGCTCGGCACGAGCGGTCTGCCAGGTGGCCAGGTCGACCACGCGCGGGCGGCCGGGCAGCGCGGTGTTCGGGTCGTCCGGCGTGGTCGTCATGGTGTCCTCCGTCATCTCGTGCCGGGCAGCGTCGCACGACGTTGCACGACGATCATCAGAACAGACTCGCGACCCGGCCGGAACTCATCGCCGCGGCGCGCCCTCGGCCGAACCTGCCCGGGCTACGTCGGGGTGAGACAGGCCGCCGTCGCCCGACCCGGGCGACGGCGGCACGCGGGAGGGCCCCGAGCCGGTGAGCCGCAGCACGCTGGTTGTCACATGGACAGGCTTGTTGTCACCTGCAGGGCTTCGGGTTCTGCATGGCGGTGGGCCTCAGCTCTTGAGTGCCTCTGCGATCCGCAGGGCGGTTTGGGCGGGCGTGAGGTGCGTGGTGTCGATGACCTCGGCTTCGGTGTGCAGCCACGTGCGGGCCGCCTCGGCGTAGGGCTCAAGGTGTGCGAGACGGAATGGGGAGGGACCGAGAAGTGCGTCGCCCTCAATGCGCTCGCGGAGGGTGTCCTGGTCGGCGTGGAGGACGAAGTGCCTCACCGGAATGGCATGTTCGGCCAGGCCCGTGCTGATCTCCCGCCAGTACTGCTCGACCAGGACAGTCATGGGCATCACCAGAGTGCCACCGGCGTAGTCGAGTACGCGGCGGGCGGTCTCGACCACGAGCGGCCGCCACGGCGGCCAGTGCTGGAAGTTGCCCGTCCAGGGCAGCCCCGGCTTGATGTCCATGAGTGTCTCGCCGACCTTCTCGGCGTCGAACACCCGTGAATCCGGGATCAGCTGCTGCACGAGCGTACTGGTCGTCGTCTTGCCCGCGCCGTGGGTCCCGTTGAGCCATATGATCATGAAACCCGACGCTACTGTACGGGCCGCGGGCACAGGCACAGCAGAAATCCGTGTCTCAGGATGGTGTCTGCAGCAGAGCTGGTACGACCGCCACCTCGGACCTCTTCGGCCCGGTTCGCACGCCGAGTCACTGCGTCGTCTCGGCTCGGTCTTCCTTGCCCAATGGGCGATGGGCGGCTCCGCGGGCGGCGCCGCCAACTTCCTCGGGATCAACCCGAAGGGAGGCCAGTATGCGTCCACCGGCGGGGTCTACCGCTGGTTCGAAGAGCGAGGCACCGCCCAATTCGCCACCGTGTTGCAGGATGTGGCCCAGGCACTGGATGTCGCCCCCGCTCCGATCCACTACCAGCAGCGCCGCCTCGCTCCCCGAGACTGGTCCGTGCCCCTGGACCTCTGGCAGGAGATCGTCGAGACCTCCCTCCCGTTCCCGGACCCTTCCAGCCGATCATGGACGACCGGAAACGGCAGGAGGCATCCGCCTTCGTCTGGGCCAAGGTCACCCAGGGCGACCCCTACTTCAGCACGCCGAGCATCTCAGCTGAAGGCCATGGTGAGTGACGCAGAAATGATGCTGGTCAAGCGTCAGGTAACTGCCAGTGTTCCGGCGGTCTTGGGCGGGCGGGAGCTGCGGTTTGGCATGGGCGCCGAGCTGGGGTCGCAGAACCTGTGCGACAGCTCGCTGGAGGGCATGAAATCCGCTCAGTCGCAACCTCCCCGGAAGTCATGAAATCCTTCAACTCGCAAATCCGCCAGAGGGCACAAAATTGTTCAGTCCGCAAATTTGGCAGAGGGCATATATTCCGGTCGGCCGCAACAATCTTGACAGGAAAAATTAAGCTTGACGGCGTCGTGGAGTTTGCTTATGGTCCAGTCGTTCAGGTTCCCGCCGATCGATATCCGAGGGTGTTCATGACCGCGCCTCCAACGTTGCCGAAGTCCAGGCAGCAGTTGATTCTTTCCGTTCTTATGTTGTGTTCGCTGCTGATTTGGCTGGACAATACCGTCCTGAGTACTGCGCTGGAGACCCTTGCAGACCCGGTCCGTGGACTGGGGGCGAATCCCGGTCAGCTGCAATGGGCGACCGGTTCGTACACTCTGGCCTTCGCCACATTGATGTTCACCGCAGGCGCATTGGGTGATCGGTACGGTCACCGGACTGTGTTTTCCAGTGGGTTGGCGATCTTCGCCGGGTCCTCGCTGTGGGCGGCGTGCGCAGGCGACGCGGGCCAGCTGATCGCAGCTCGAGCTGCGATGGGGGTAGGCAGCGCGCTGATCACGCCCGCCATGATGGCCATCCTTATGTGGACCTTCACTGGCCCCGCTCGGGCTGCCGCGATCGGCGTTTTCTCGACGTCGGCCGGTATCGGAATGGCTGCCGGACCGGTGTTGGCGGGGTTCTTGCTCGAACATTTCTGGTGGGGCTCGGTCTTTCTCATCAATGTCCCGGTCGCGGCATTGGCGTTGGTCGGGATCGCCGTGCTAATTCCAAATTTCCGCAGCCCCACTCTGCGGCCACTGGACCCCGCTGGAATGCTGCTGTCGATCAGTGGGCTCGTGGCGTTGGCCTACGGGCTGATCCGGGCGGGGCAGGTGGCTGTGTGGAGTCGTACCGACGTCTGGGCGCCGATCGTTGTCGGTCTGGTTCTGCTGGCCGTTTTCGTACTCGTCGAACTGCGCGTCAAGGTACCCAGCTTTGATCCGCGACTGCTCGCGCAACGCACATTCGGTGGCGGCAATGTGGCGCTCGGATTGCTGCTCTTTGCTGTGGCCGCCATCACCTTCTATAACGCGTTCTACCTGCAAGGCGCGCTCGGATTTTCGCCGATGAAGGCGGGTTTGGCCAATATCCCGACCGCATTCGGCGCGCTCGCGGGGGCGCCCCTTGCCTCGCGCCTGGTTCGCCGCCTGCCGCTACGCCTTGTCACTGTGCCGGCGCTAACCGTGGCCGCACTGACCATGGGCGGGTATCGGTTCCTCGGGCTCGAAACTCCACTCGTCTGGATCGAGATCCTGTTGTTGATACAGGGTCTCTCGATCGGCATGGTGATCGGCCCCGTTACCGCCGCATTGATCAGTGACCTGCCGTTGGAACAGGCCGGTGCAGGATCGGCCGTCACCAACACCGTGCGACAAACCGGCAGTGTGATCGGAATCGCAGTAGGCGGCACGATCATGTCGATCATGTACCGACGTGCGATAGAACCTTCGCTGGAGGGTGCACCCGGTCCAGTGCAGGATCAGGCGCGAGTTTCCGCCGAACAGGCCCGCCACGTCGCCACCGCTATCCACCGGCCCACTCTTTCTCAGGCTGCTGATGATGCGTTTATCCATGCAATGCACGTCGGCGCGGGCTGGATCGCGGTCATCGCACTCCTCGGAGCAGCTGTGCTGCTGATTACCTTGCCTGCTGTCGGAAAGAAGAAGGGTCCAATACCGGAGCCGGACTACGAAGAGGCCCGCAGCTCCGAGCTCAGTCGCGCGATCGATACCGACTCGGATGAGATTCCGTGCTGACACGACAGTGAGCCTGCTGAGTCACATCGGCGGGTCGCCTCCCCATGCTCAAGCGGCCAAAACAACGCTCAGCGGCCAACTGGGGCGCTCAGTCGCAGGCGCGTGTGTCCGAACGCCTCAGTCGGCCACTCCGAGCGGCACATTTGGCCGCAGGACAGCGATCGCTTCGTAGTGGTTGTGGCGGTTCGATTCGCGTCTGCCGCAGGGCTCGGGCACCGGACCGGTCCCGCTCGATCGCAGCTGCCCTGCCTTCCGTCGCGTGGCGGACAGGCTCCACGCCCCGGTCGAGCGCAGCTGCTAAGGGCCGTCCCGTAAATGGTCTCCGAATGGGCGAGCATGGCCGTCTGGCTGGTGACTTGGCGGTCTAGCCAGCGAGGGTGAGGTTGTGCAGGCGGGCGATGCCGAGCATGGTGTGGTGGACTCCGTCTCCCTTGAGGCGGCAGTCGCGGAGGATTTTCCAGGTCTTCATGCGGGCGAAGGCGTGCTCGACACGGGCCCGGACCTGCTTGTGCGAGCGGCTGTGTTCCTGCTTCCAGTCGAGCAGCTCCTCACCGGGCCGGCGGCAGTGCGGCATCACGAGTCCGGTGCCCGGATAGCCGCCATCGGCGATTGCCATGGTCTTGCCGACGGCGGCCTTGGCCTCGGATTCCTCCCACGCTCCGCAGTCGTTCCGGCTGCCCGGCCAACGGTCGGCCGACCACGACGACCAGACGGGTGCCGGCATCGATGACGACCTGGTGGTTGGTGGAGTACCGATAGTTCTTGGACTGGTCGGCGATCGCGTGGTCCCGGGTAGGGACGAGGGTGCCGTCCACGATGAGCACCGTGTCCTTGCGGAACCGTTTGCGGGGCCGGAGCCCGAGCGACGGCCCGAGATGGCCGATGATGCGGTCGGCCGCGGACTTCGAGATGCCGAACAGCGGGGTCAGCTGGCGCAGCGTCAAGTTAGTACGCCAGTACGCAGTCACCAGCAGTACGCGGTCCTCCAGCGGCAGACTCCAGGGACGGCCTTTGCGCACCGGCTCCGCGCCTTCGCGGCGTAACGCGGTGATCAGCTTGCGGAAGCAGGACCGGCTCAACCCGGAGAACGGGGTTATCCAGGAGGGCTCCGACGCCGTCATCACACCAACCACGGCAAGATCGTCCCACCCGCGGTTCCGCCTCACGAAGGTCTCAGGGAATCCCCGGCCGCGCGTCGCTGTCCGGGCCACAGGTCGTCATACGCGGCGTCCATGAACTGCACCTGCGAACCGCGCAGTGCCGACGCGTCGGCTATCTCGCCTCGGGCCGCCTCAGCTAGTCGCGCCGCATAACGATACGTAGCGCCCCGCAGGGGCTCGCTTCTGGCAGCCAGGTCGATCTCCGCCTGCGCAAGCCACAGGTCATCGACGAGCTGGTCCAGCATAGGATCGGCTGCGGTCCCGCCACCGGGCGGGCGCGTGAGCGCCGCCTTCTCCACCTGCGACGCGATGCTCAGGAATTTCAGGATCACGTTCTTCAGCTCCGCACGGTGCGCGGCCGACTCCTATATCTCAAGCTGCCGGGCGCTCGCTCGCGACACGAGGTACTGGCCAAACAGCGACCCGCCCGCGCCGAGCGCAACACCTGCCAGAGACAACAGCGCCGGCCCCAAAGTTCCCCAAGATCCCATGACAGGAGTCTCTCAACTCACCGCTTGAGAGAGACGGGCTGCCCATGGACAACCCACGCCGGGGCAGTCACGGGACGGCCCTGAGGAGCCGCCGCCCGGCCACTGGAACGTACGCTCCCCGGCGCGGCCCTCGGCTACCGTCACCCAGTAGGCGAGGCGGTCGTCCAGCGGCCAGCTGGCCCGGGTTCGTGCCGGGGGCCGGCGCTGAGAGGCGCCGGCCCCCGTCCCGGGTCTACTGGATGCCGGGGATCTCGCGCGCCTTGAAGGCGGCACGGACCGCGTCAGCGGCGCTCGTGCCATACATGCGCTGGGCGGTGGCGATCGTCGTCAGCGCCGCGTCCTCGAAGCTGGTGTCGGGCGCGAAGCCGAACTGGGCGTTGACGATGATGCGGTCGGCGGTCCTCGCGCCGAGCGCGCCCCGGATGTCCAGCAGGGCCCGGGACCATATCTCGCCGTCGGCGTGCACCTCGCCCACCCGGTCCCCGTACACCTTGTCGCCGTCGATGCGGCGCAGGCAGTGCGGGGTGGCGCTGTAGGTGACCGAGTCCCAGTCGGCGACGCACGCGAGGTCGGCCTTGCGCGGCCAGCCGTACCGGGCGTCGGCGTGCGCCCCGACCTCGACGGCCAGGTAGTCGCCGAACGCCTCGCCGATGGCCCCGGCCTCCGGGGAGGTGCCGAAGCCGGGCACCTGCGCGTTGTGCACCGCGTGTCCGTACTCGTGGACGATCACCTCGGCGTCCTCGGCGTCGTCCACACCGCCCTTGCCGAAGCGGATCTCGGCCTTCTTGTCGGTGAAGAAGGAGTTGTCAGCGCCCCACTGGTTGATACGGACGGGCTGCACGCGGTCGTTGGCGCCGGGCAGCTCGCTGCCGAAGCCGAGACCCTGGAGGTACTCCTGTGCCTCGTTGACCCAGAAGTACGCCATGACCTGCTCGAACTGGTCGTCGTGGCGGGTGTACGCACCCGCTTCGGCGATCTTCGCGGAGGCACCGGTGTCCGATCTGACGGAGGCCCACCGTCCGGAGAGTCCGCCGCTGCCGTCGAGGTTGCGCAGCGCCGCCGAGGTGTAGGCGGAGGCCGGGACGGCGTCGGCCGCGTCCTTGGCGTCGGTGAGCGACTGGTCCCCCGAGGACTGGACGGGGTTGACCATGAAGATGCGGGCCTGGGGTGCGGCCGGGCCGGGGGCGGCCCCGGCCGCTCCGGCCGGAGCGAGCAGCGCCACGGTGGCGGTGGCCGCGGCGATCAGGCCGCGGGATGTGCGGCGAGCCATGTACATCCTCCTGTTGTGGGATGTGGTGGTCCAAGGGGGGTGGCGTGGTGCGGGCGTGATCCTCGCGCACCGGCCCCCACTTTGACCAGGCTTTGACATGCGGGAA
This sequence comes from Streptomyces sp. NPDC038280, assembly GCF_055600045.1. NCBI lineage: Bacteria > Bacillati > Actinomycetota > Actinomycetes > Kitasatosporales > Streptomycetaceae > Streptomyces > Streptomyces sp. NPDC038280. Next base: position 194,275 of record NZ_JBVJYZ010000012.1, on the reverse strand, counting down.
AGTTCTTCGCCCGGGTGAACCTCGCGGGGCGGCCGACGCCGGGGGCGGCAAGACGCTCGTGTCGTCCGGGATGATCGACCGGGTGGCGGATCCCGTACTTCTTGCCGTGGGTGGGTAGCTGGTCCGTTCCTGTGCTGCCTCCCTCGCCGGTGAAGAGCGCATGTTCGCCGGTCCAGCCGTCGAAGAGGCCTGCGGGCGCAGTGAACAGGAAGACATTCTGGGTCGTTCGCGAGGGACTGACGGGCGGATGGATTCTCCCGCCGTGGCGGCCGTGGAGTTCGGCGCGCTCGATGGTCTCGCCGAGGGCGAAGTGCCAGATGGAGTGGGGGCTCATCGGCCCGCCGGTTCTCTGTGCCAGGCATGGGCATGGGCATGTGCGAGGGCGGAGTAAGCCGGTCAACCCGACACGGCGGACCCCACGGCTCCCTTGGCCGGGGCCCGGACCTGTAGGGGTTGAAGGGCAAGGGCCTCGGCGCCCTGTCTGGAAGCCGGAGAACCGAGCCAGGGCGGGATTGCTCGTCGCGTGGACGGGCCATCGGTCAGGGGTGGTGTGGTGCAAGCCGTGTATCGAAAGGGCCGTCCTCGCAGGCTGGGTTCTGGCAGGGGTCGCGGCCGATGCGGAACTCGGCGATCTCCCGCGGCGGGTGGCCGAGGGCCCGGAGCAGAGGCTGGGGGAAGCCCTGCATGATGCACGCGATCGGATCGCCGCCAGGGCCTCGCTTCCATGTCCGGCATCTGCAAGCGCCTTCCGCCGGAAAGGGACTGCCGCAGCGGGCGCACAGGCCGCGGAAGTCCGCGCACAGGCCGCAGAGCCGTTCATCGCCGATTCTGGTCGTCCAGGCGCGCTGCTGGCAGCGGCAGCGAAGGACGTCGTGCAGTGGTCAAGAAGGGCCGTAGTGCTCGATCACCTCGGCCGTTACAACTACAACGGCGTGCACAGCGCTGACCAGCAAGTTCCTGATCTGTCTCAGGGCGTTGTCCCACGCCTCTGTTTCACCTCTCATCGCATTTCCTCACAGGGGTGGCCAGGAGCGTGCTGGATGATGGGGAGGTGCAGCTCCCTTACGTCTACCGCGTCAGCAAGTACGAACCCGCCGACCGTGACGAACACGGGCATTACACCGGCAGCGAGGACACCGTCAGCGATCACGGCGAGGTCGAAGCGTCTTATCTTCAGGCGGTCGCGGCCTTCGCTGGGGACACCGGCGTCGATCACCTGGCCGTACGTGAACCGCAGGTCCCGTCCTTCGCGCATTTCGGCGTGGCGTATCCGGCGGACGGCTTTGGGTTGCACGGACTCTTCCCTGCCGGCCCGACCGGTTTTCATGATGGGGCAGAGGTAGCGCTCGAAATCGGTCTGGAGCTGGTGCGTGCCATGTTGCGCGACAACGGCGCCTGGTGCCGGCTGGAAGCGGAAGACACCTTCGCGGTCCATGTGGGATGGGACCAGTATCTCTACATCGGCAGTATCCGGCCCTGCGAGGAGGCACTGGCCCGAACCCGCGCGCTGGGGCTGTTCCCGGAACGCCTGGACTCCTCTCCGTATGAGATGGAGACCGATGACGCAGATGTCCAGCGGCCGGGCGACGACGAGTTCTGGGCCGTTCTGCGCTGGGCAGTCGCCGCATGCCGCGCCGGGCTCCTGGAAGAGACATTCACCGAAGGCGCCTCACGGTGGCACCGCCTCACCCTCGACACCGTCGACGCAGTTCGCGCCGGGCTCGCTCCCCGCGCCCGGCTTGCCGTGTGGCCGGACCTGTCCTCCGACGTCGACGCAGTGATCGGTGCCCTCCCTACCGAGGGTCTCGTCGAATGTGTCTGGCAGGAGAAGGATGGCCAGATGCATAGCGCTGTCGCTGACGAGGACGACTTCCCGGAGCTGGCCGCCCGGATATCCGGTTCAGATGCTGCAGCGCTCATGTCCGTGTATTCCGAGGAACGTGCGCCTCTGTTCACCGCTGTCATGCCTGACAACGACGGAGTGGTACGGGCCCGCTGGCAGACCGAGCCGACGCCGAGCGACCGGAACTGGGCCTTCCTCAAGACCCTTCACCGAGGCGAGATCGTCACCGGCACAGTGACTCAGATCGCCAGCTTCGGCGTCACCTTCGTGGACATCGGCGGCTTCGAAGCGATGATCAATATCCCCGAGCTGTCATGGCGTCCCATCAACCACCCCTCCGACATCATGTCCGTCGGTCAGGAGATCAACGCCGAAATTCTCGACGTCGACCCCATCCGGGAACGCGTATCACTGTCTCTCAAGGCCCTGCACGAAGATCCGCTGCCGCTGCTGACCGGGCAGATCGGTCAGACGATCGTCGGCCGCGTCACCAGACTCGTACCGTTCGGCGCCTTCGTACGCATTGAAGTGGTGGAGAACGGTTTCGAGGGGCTGGTGCACAACTCCGAACTGGCCAACGAGCACCTGGAAGCCCCTCAGCGCTGCATCCAGGTTGGTGACGCTCTACTGGTCAAGATCCTTGACATCGACCTGGTTCAGCGTCGAATCACCCTCTCGCACCGGCAAGCTGTCTCAGAGGTCCAACCCCAGCCGTACCGTCGAACCAGCCCCTCGGAACCCGACGCCTACGTGTTCGACGGCGATGTCGACTCGACCGTCAGCCCTGTCCTTCGTAGTGGGCCGTAGCGAGCTGTTCGGCGTGCCCAAAAGAGGCGGCCAACTGCTGCCCCAGCTCTCGGCACGGCCTCATGCGTGAGAACACGCTAGCGAAGGCCTTGCCCTTGTAGAAATCGCCGCGGAACTGGAAGAGGTAGAGGGCAGCGGGTCCTCAAGCCAGTTCGAGAGCTGGCCCCTCGGCGAGGCGCCGGCGGCCAGGAGTGCGAACTGGGGGCGGGCGTCCTCGTATGCGGGCCGCACGTACGAATACCTCCTCCCGAGCCTCACCGTCGATAGTGCCGGCGAGCGGAAGCCACGACGAGGTGATCGCGTCACGCATGTCGTCCCGTTCGGCGAGGTCAACGGGGGGTGAGCTTCGGGAGCCGGCGGACCTTCGAACGGTTCAACGCGGCGCTCCCCGTGCTGAGCGCCGGGGGCCGCCTCACCGCGTTATGGAAATCGGCACCGCTCCTGCCGCGTCCTGCGGCGGGAGTGGTGCCAAGTCCGAGATCACACCGGCGCCGGCTCGGGTTCCCGCCCCTGTCGGCTGACCTTGCCGGCCCGGCGGCGGTCGACCGCGAAGGCGATCACGGCGAGGCCCACGCAGACCGCGCCGATGACCGCGCCCAGGTTCGCCAGGGCGTTCATCGCGTCGATCGACGCGGTGTCGGCGACCTGGGTAAGCGCGGGCACGCTGTCGTGGAACTGCGATGGCACCGCCTCGACCACCTGGTGGCCGGCCCCGGACCCTATCCCTTCGACGAACTGGTCCTTCAAGTGCTGCGGCACCGCGCCGGACCCTGGGACCGCCGCAAGCCCGGACTCCGCCTTGTCCTCGCCGACGCGGCTGAACATCGCGCCGAGCCCGGCGACGCCCATGGTCATGCCGACCTGCCGCAGGGTGCCGAACGTGGCACTGGCCATGCCCGCGTTCTCCTGCGAGGCGAAGGTCAACGACGCGGCCTGGTTGACCGCGGTGAGCGCGCCGATACCGAAACCGCCGATGAGCATGCCCGGCAGGAAGTGGGTCCAGTCGCTGTCGTAGCCGAAGTTACCCATCAGGTACATGCCCACGGTGACCAGCGACATGGTGACCGGCAGCGAGACCGCGATCGGCACACGCCTGGCGAATATCGCGGCCAGCGGCGCGGCGATCATCGCGCCGGCGCTGATCGGCACCAGCCGCAGGCCCATCTCCAGCGGCGTGTAGCCGAGCGTGCCGATCAGGAACAGCGCGAGGTAGTTGGATGCGGCCATCAGCGTGGCCATATGCGCGACCGACACGATCGCGGTGCCAAAGAATCCGGGCCGCTTCGCCATCGAGATGTCGAACAGCGGGTTCTTGGCCCGCACCTGCCAGGGCAGGAAGGCGATCAGCAGCGCGACCGCGATGACGATCAGGCTGATGACCGTCCCTGACGACCAGCCGAGCGCGTTGCTCCGGGTCAGCGCAAACACGCCGGCCACGAGGCCGCCGGTGAGCAGCAGCGCACCCAGCCAGTCGGAGCGGCGGTCGGGGGTGCTCGCCGACTCGGGCATCTTCAGCGCGGCCAGCGCGATGATGGCGATGCCGATCGGCACGTTGATGGTGAAGATCGAGCGCCAGCCGAAGTGAGTGACGAGCGCGCCGCCGATGACTGGGCCGGCGACGGTCGCGCCCGCCATCACTGCGCCGTAGATGCCGATCGCCTTCGCCCGGGCCGCCGTCTCCGGGAACGCGACCGAGAGCAGCGGCAGCGCGGTGGCGAACAGCATGGCCGCGCCGACGCCCTGCACCGCGCGCAAGATGTCGAGTAGCACGATGGTGCCCGCGAACGCCAACGCCAACGATGCGGCGGTGAACACGCTCATCCCCATGATGAACATCCGTCTGCGCCCGAACCGGTCGCCGAGCGTGGCGAAGGTCAGCAGGACGCCGGCCAGCGGGATCGAGTAGGCGTCGATGACCCACTGCAACCCATCGATGGAGGCGTCGAAGTCCGAGCGGATGTCGGCGAGCGCGGCGGAGACGACGGTCGCGTCGAGCATCAGCATGAAGATCGCGACGCAGACCATGAAGAGCACCAGCCCAGGTCGGCGTGGCTGCTCAACCGGTGGTGCGGTGCTCGTCGTCACAGTCGAGGACATTGGTTCTCCCTAGTGATTGAACGTTGGTGTCAGCTGCGGAGAAGACCCCGCGCATGGTCGGTGAGGCACCGTTCACGCTTTTGGCCCACCGGGCTGACGGGGACGACGTGTGAACCCGACCGATGTCGCGCAGCCGACAGATGTGGCCTGGTCGGCCTCATCAATTACACGTAGCGGACGCACAGTTGTGCGTACCGGTCGAGCCGCTCCTCGGGGGTGCTCGATGACCCGCTTGATCGCCGGTTTCTGCTCCATGGCAGTGCTTCGCGCCCAATTCGCCCCGGTTCTCACGCCTTTTGCGGCCGTCAATCGCTTCGGGGCGCCCGCATGAGCGCCGCCCTGTGGCGCACGACGCTGCTGACCGGTGCCTGGACGGGCGTCGGCCGGGTCACCGACTCATTTACTCGTTGCCGGTGTCATGGAAACTTCCCAGAAAGCGGCGTAACGGCCGGCGCGGCGCAGCAGCTCGTCGTGGCTGCCTTCCTCCACGATCCGGCCGCCGTCCAGGAAGACGACGCGATCGGCGCGTTGGACGGTCCGCATCCGGTGCGCGACCATCACTACGGTCCGGCCCGCCATCAGGCGCTCGATGCCCTCGTGGACGGCCGCCTCGTTCACCGGGTCCAGTGCGGAGGTCACCTCGTCCAACAGCACGATGGGCGCGTTCTTCAGCAGCGCTCGCGCGATCGAGACACGCTGGCGTTCACCACCCGACAGCAGTGCACCACCCTCGCCGACATTCGTCGCCCATCCGCCGGGCAGCCGCTCGATCACCTCGTCCAACCGCGCCGCGGTCGCTGCCGCCCGCACTTCGGCCTCGGCGGCGTCAGGACGGCCCAGACGCACGTTCTCCTCGATCGTGCCGTCGAAGAGATAGACATCCTGGAAGACGATGGCGATCTGCGCCATCAACACCTCCGTATTGATCGCGCGCACGTCCACACCTCCCACCCGCACCACGCCCGCGTCCACGTCGTAGAACCGCGCGAGCAATTGCAGCAGGGTGCTCTTGCCCGCACCCGACGGTCCGACCACGGCAAGCCGCTGCCCCTGCGGCACGGACAACGACACGTTGTCGATGACCGTGCGGTCGCCGTGCTGGAAGGCCACGGACTCGAACTTCAGGCCATGGCCTGTCGGCTTGACCGGTTCGGCAGCCTCCGGCAGCGGCGCGGTGCGCAATACCGTGTCGAGTCTGGCCAGCACGTTACGCGCGCCGCGGAGTTTGCCACCGATATCCGCCAGCGACAGCAGCGGATCCGCGCAGCGGCCGGCCAGCACCAGGATCGTCAAAACCTCCGCCGTATCGACATTCCCGCCCAGCGCGAGGTAGGCGCCCAGGACCAACACAACGGTGAACATCGTCTGCACCGTGAGCGTCAAGCCCAATACGCTGGGCAGCGCCGACAGCGTGGAGCGCCGGGACGCGCGCTGGAGTGCACTCAGCGAGTCGTCGAGCGTCCCGAAGCGTTCGACGCTCCGGCCGCCGGCGCGCAGCACCGGCTGGGCCTGGAGGTATTCGATGACGCGCGCAGTCGCCTCATGGTCGCGTTCGGCGCGTTCCGCATCGCCGGCGGCCATCGAGCGTCCCGTCCAGATCTGGATCGCTGCCACGACCGGCACGGCAGCCAAGGCGGCCAGCCCCATCTGCCAACTGAAAACGAGCATCACGACAACGATCGTCAGGGGGGTCACACAGGCGGAGATGAGGGGTGCCAGAAGGTGCGCTATCGCACTCATCGCCTGCAGGACGCCGCGACTGGCCAGAACGGACACCTCCCCCACGCGGCCGGCGCCGTACCAGCCAAGGGGCAATCGGGCCAGATGATCGCCAAGACGGAGATACATGCCGCGCAAGAGCGCGGTCCCGACGTGGAAGCCGGACAGATCGCTGGCATAGCGCAGCGCGGCGTAGGCCGCGACCGCGGCCGCGAACGCAATCAGCCAGGGCCAGGCAGCCGCGGGCGTGCCGCCGAGCAGGGCCCGTAGTACGGGAATCAGCAGTGCGTAGGACAGGCCCTCGGCGATCGCGGTCGTCGTCATCAGGGCCACGGTGCGGAGCGTCGGCCGAGCGTACTCGTGGCCAAGGACGCGCAGCAGCATGCGAATCATCGGGCTTCGCCTCCTTGTAGTACGCCACCAGGGATTTCCACGAAGATGTGGTCACTGAGTTCGCGGGGGATCGTCGCCCGCTCGTCGCCGGTCACTTTCACTCCGCTCTCGGTAGCCGTGACTGCGACCGCCTGATCGGGCTGCACCCCGGCGCGCTTCAGGCGCAGCAGGACCGAGGGATCGTTTTGAAGCAGTTCGCCGATCCGGACGACCATCACCGTGCTCTGCGCGGTGGTCGCCGCATCCGTCAGGGTGAGGACGGGGGCAAGATTGGTGCCACGCTCCTCACCAGTGGGAATGGGGCTGCCGTGCGGGCACATGGCGGGGTGGCCGAGGACCTCCGTCAACCGGCTCTCCACCGCGTCGGACATCACGTGCTGCCATCGGGAAGCCTCGACATGAACGTCCTCCCATCGAAGGCCGATCACGTCCGCCAAGAAGCACTCGGCCAGGCGATGCTTGCGCATCACCCGCATGGCCCGTCGGCGGCCCGGCTCCGTCATCACCAGACGCCGATCATCAGCCACCCGCACCAGCCCGTTGCGCTGCATCCGCGCCACGGTCTGCGAGACGGTGGGCGCGCTCTGCCGAACTCTTTCGGCGATCCGGGCCCGAAGTGGCATCACCCCCTCCTCCTCGAGCTCGAGAATGGTCCGGAGGTACATCTCCGTCGGGTCGACCAGGCCATTGGTTGTCACGGCCGCTCCTCCCGCTCCGGATCGTTCGTGTCGATGCTCGCTGACTGGTGCGACCGCCAGAACGCGGCGAACTTCCCATTGGCTGCCAGCAGTTCGGCGGGCTCGCCGCGCTCGACGATCGATCCGTTGTCCAGCATCACGACGGTGTCGGCGTCGGCGATCGTCTCCGGGCGATGGGCGATGACCAGGATGGTCCGATCGCCCTCCAGCGTCGCCAGGGCCCGGCGCACCGCCTGTTCGGTTTGCGGGTCGGCGAAGGCGGTTGCCTCGTCGAGTACCAGAACAGGTGTATCGGCGAGCAGCGCGCGTGCGATGGAGATCCGCTGTTCCTCGCCACCCGACAGCCGGGCGTCCTCACCGATCACCGACTCGTATCCGCGGGGCAGCGCAAGAATTCGATCGTGAATGTTCGCCAGCCGGGCGGCTCGAACCACGTCGTCGCGGTCGGCATTCGGTACTGCCAGCGCGATATTGTCCGCGATCGATGCGCGCAGGAGTCGAATGTCCTGGAAGACGAAGGAAACCGTCCGGTAGAGCTCCCGGCTGCCGAGCTCGCGCAGATCGACACCGCCGAGGATGACCGAACCGTGGGTCGGGTCGAAGAACCGCGGCAACAGCTGAACCAGCGTGGACTTCCCGCTGCCGGACGGGCCGGCGAGCGCGGTGACCGTCCCCGGCTCGAGCACCAGGTCGATCCCGCGCAGCACCTCGTGGTCGGCCTCGTAACCGAATCGAACGTCACGCAGTTCCACCCGGTGCCCCTGTGGCGCGACCGGGCGCGCGGGCTCCGGTAGTGACTGCACGTCGAGCACGTCCCGAATCCGGCCGACGGCGCGCCCTGCGGCCTGTATCTCGTCGAAGCCGTGGCCGAGAGCCGCCACCGGGGCGGTCAGCCCCAGTCCGAGAAGTAGGAAGGGCAGCAGGTCGGCCGGTGCCAGGTCACCGTTCGTCCTCAGGGCCGCACCGCCGATCAGCACGACGAGCAGCACGAACGGCGGTGACAGCACGAGCTGCATCCCCGCCGCGATCCGGGAGATGCCGTGCACCCACCGGTGAAAGGTGCCGACGAAATCGTCTGCGACTGTGAGGAACTTACGGTGCGCGCGCCCGGACCCGCCGAACGTCTTGACCACCGCGATGCCCTGCACGAACTCGACGACGGAACTCGAGATCCGTCCCATGGCCGCGTCGAACTCCTTCTGCTCGCGCAGCCGGATCGGGGTCATCATCAGGGGAACCAGCGCCACTGCCAGCACCACCGGTATCAACGTGATCAGTGTGAGCCGCCAGTCGATGGTGAAGAGATAGATCAGAGACATCAGCGGTACCACGAAGGCGGAGACGAGCTCGCCGGGGGTGTGGGCGATGAACGGATGCATGGCACTGACGTCCTCCCCCACCACCTTTGCCAGCTCGCCCGTCCGGCGCCGGGAGAACCAGCCGATCGGTACGCGCCCGAGCCGCGCGGCCAGTTGCCGGCGAAACGTCAGTTGCACCCGACCATCGAGAACGTGTCCGATTCCGGACGACGCGGCCGTGAACAGCAGCCGGACGAACAAGCCGACCGCACCCGCGATCACGACGATCCAGACATGACCGTGATCGATCGGGCCGGGCGACAACAAAGTGCGACCCAATTCGACGACCGCCCACAGTGGCGCCAGACCCGCGACAGCGCCGATGACCTGCAGGATCACAACGGCCGCGAAACCCCAGTAATAAGGGCGCAGCAGCACCGTCAGGCTCTGTCCCGCCCCGGGACCGGGATCCGGGGGTGGTGCGTGCTGCTCCCTCGCCTTGGCAAGATCAGTGGTGGTCATCGCCCTCCCGTCTTCGTCAATCTCGTCCGACCAGGCCCGTAATCGAGCCGATGGCCGTAACCGGGTCGGCCCACCGACTGTGTCGATCGGCAGGCGTCCGCTCGTCACCGTCGGTGGGAGGCCCGCTATGACCTCACTCGGCCAGGGCGCGGCGCAGGGTGGCACCGAGTCCGGCGATCTGCCGCTGTGACCCCTCGTCGGACAGGACCGACTGCGAACCGTGGAAGGTCCGGGGCCACTCGTGCAACTCGACCGACACGCCCGCTTGCAGCAGCCGCAGCGTGTAGGCGTTGTCCTCGTCGCGGTTCGGACACAACTCCGAGGCGGAGACAGAGGCCGGCGGCAGGCCGGACAGGTCGGCGGCCCGCGCGGGGGCGGCACACGGTGTGGCGGATGCTCAGCCCAGATAGTGCCGCCACGACGCGGCGATCCTGCCGCGATGGAACAAGGGCGTATCGGTGAGTGCCGCGCAGGCCACGTCTCCTGCCCTCGTCGAGCGAGGCCTCGCTGAGCAACTGGAAGCCGATCTGCGGGCCCCGCTCGTTACGCCCACGCAACGACACCGCTGCCGCGAGGTTCGCGCCGGCACCGTCTCCGACCGCGATCCGTGCCGGGGCTATGCCGAGCTCGGCCGCCCAGGTCAGCACGGCGTAGGTGGCGTCGAGGGCGCCCGGGAACGGGTGCTCGGGGCCGGGCGGTAGCCCACCGGGATCACCACCGCGCCGAAGCCTTCCGGCAGCCGGGTGGCCCACGGATGCTCGGTGTTCAGGTCCCCCATGGCGAATGCGCCGCCATGCAGCCAGACGATGGCGCCCTGGGCGCGGTCCGGGCGGTAGATCCGCACCGCCGCGTCCGGATCGGCGGACACCCATGCGGTCCTCGGCCTTCATGCCCGTGGCGTCCGGCGTCGACGGCGCGACGGCAGGCTCGGCGTAGTTCTTGCGCGCGGCGACCGGATCGCTCAGATCTTGTTTGGGGAGCAGCGGGATGACTGCTTCGAGTTCGCGGTTCATGTCGGCCATCCTCGCGGCCGTCACCTACGGGATCATCCGCCAACTGTCGGGAATCCCCATCGGATCACGCACCGATCGGCGCCTGCCCTTCGGCCGTGGAGGCCCTGTCCTCTGCCAGGATGCTGTCACCCCAGGGGAAACGAGTACACGTCGTGCCTTGGAGCGGGTGCGGACAGGCCCGCCGAGAGGCGGCAGGCGCGTCCCCGTTCAAGCCGCGGCCGTTGGATTCGCTGATTCGGCGGCGCGGCGGTATTCGGCGTTGATGCGCTGAGCCTCTTCGAGTTGGTCTTCGAGGATGACGATGCGGCAGGCGGCCTCGATCGGGGTGCCCTGGTCGACGAGTTCGCGGGCGCGGGCGGCGATGCGCAGCTGATAGCGGGAGTAGCGGCGGTGGCCGCCTTCGGAGCGCAGTGGGGTGATGAGGCGGGCGTCTCCGAGGGCGCGGAGGAAGCCGGGGGTGGTGCCGAGCATGTCTGCGGCCCGGCCCATGGTGTAGGCGGGGTAGTCGTCGTCGTCGAGACGGCCGTACGAGTCGTCTGCTGTCATCTCACCTCTCTGTGGAACGCATGGAGGGGCCCTGATGCCATACGGCACCAGGGCCCCGAAGGAACTACTACACCATCTGCCGGCCCCAATGCTGCGCCGGCCTTGTGTGTCCGCCGACCCGACCGAGATGCTGTCGGGGATGCGGGGATCGCGGTTGCTTGACCGGAGACCACCTCACTATCGATGTCCTGCGGTACCCGGGCTCAAGACGTCCGCCCGGGCGATCCTGATGGTGCTCGGCCCCTCCGTTCTTCCCTCTGGATCAATCACTTACCAAACGGGAACTGCGTACTGCTGTTACTGCGAACTGCACTTACGGGTACTGCCACTGCGGTACTGCTCACGGTGGCCCCTGATCACCGCGGGCCACCCGGTCCGGTCACCAGTCCCGTCGCCGTCCTGCAACCGCTCTGGCTTCGAAACTCCGTCACCGCACCGTCCTGCGAACTGCAACTGCGGGTACTGCTGCCCGGCAGTTCACCTCTGCCGGGCCCTTCTCGATCTCGGCTACGAGAGAAACCATAACCACACCACCGCCCAATGTCTACTCCGGCCAACATAGATTTCCGCGTGTTCGGTGATGAGGTAATCGACCTCGAACAGTGACAGGAAGGCGCAAGGGCGGCCCTCGCCGGGTTACCCGCCACAGGCCAGGGCGCGAGCAACACGCAGGCATGACCGGGCTTTGGCGATCCAGAGACCATGGTGAACCTGACGGACACGATGAGCCTGAACATCGCAACCGCCCGCTCCACCGCTCCGTTGCCGACGCCCGCGAGAGCACCCGAGCCTTCCTCGGCGGCCTCGTCCCAATCGGAGCCGAGGCCGCCGGCACTGGGATCCCGGCCGTCCCGGAACTCGTCACCAACGCCCTGCGCCACGCAGGCGGCACCCGGACCCTGGACGTGACCGCGCACCCCGACGGCATCGAGGTGGCCGTCCATGACCCCAGCCCGCGGGCGCCGCGACATGCGCACCCCCGACCTGAACGGCGGCGCCGGAGGCTTCGGCTGGCCCATGGTCAACCGCCTCGTCCGCGCCACCCACATCGCAGTCGCCCCCGGCGCCAACAACCTCTCGGAGTCCACAGTCCGCCGCCAAGGCGCGACGAGCTGATCGGACTACTCGCCACCCAGGCACCACGCCTGGACCGCGCCCAACCGCCGTCGCATGTGCACTGGTCGAGCGCTCTGCGCGCTCTGCTCGTCCTGACGAACCTCGAAGCCGCGCCTGCCCGGTGACGGCGGCGTCCGTGGTGGCCTCGGCCAATGCGAGCAGGCCGCCAGCGAGGTGCCGAGACCGCTGAAGCGTGCCGCCGGGAAGACCAGGCGCGCCAGGGCCGTCTTTGCGGTCAGGAGGGTCGGCGGCATCGCGTCGGCGGCCGGAAGCCCGAACAGGTCTTCTTCAACACTGGTGGCCGGGTCCCCAGACGCGGCGGCGGCCGAGGACGCACCGGCATCCATGATCCGTGGCTTTGAGGCTACCGGCCGATCAGCGGCAGTACCGCAAAGGTCTGGTCCTGCCAGATCAGGCGCGAGGTCTCCTCCGGGTAGGCGGTGACGGCCGGCCGGGTATCGAAGAGCTGCACGAGGCGTTGCTCGGTGTCGTACGCGGTCCAGCCGGGGTCGCCGTGGGCGGCGAACGCCGTCCACGCGGCGCGCATGCGTGCGGACAGCGCCTCAGCCTCCGGGGAAGGGCTTTCGCCGATCAGCATGGCGGGCTGGCCGCGGTCCAGGTTGCCGAAGGTGAGCGGCACGTCGAGGCCGTGACAGGCGCCGAGGGCACCGCCCATGCCCGGGGCGGTCCAGGTCAGCTCGTAGACGTGGGCACGGCCGCCGGCGGCGGTCTGGGCCTGGGCGAGGTGGAGGCTCGGCATGCGGAACAGCCAGTCGGAGTGGACCAGTTCGTACAGCTCGTCGGGGCCCGCGGCCGGAAAGCCGTCACGGTAACGGCGTGCGCCGTCCTGGCCGGGGCCGAAGACGTGCAGGGCGGTTGCCGCCTGCTCCTGTGTCACCTGGCCGAGCAGGCCGTCGAGCGCGGTGAGCAGCCGCTGCTCGTCGCGAGTGTGGCCGACGAGGAGTTCGATCTCCCGGCCGGCGCCGTCGGCCAGGGCCTGCCATGGAGCGACAGGCAGAGCATCACCCTCGACGACCGGCGAGAACGGGATCGACCTGTGCGCGGCCTGACCCCAGCGTTCCGTCCACTGGGCCATCTTGCCGCCGACCACATCACCGGCGGCGGACAGCTGGGCCGGGGTCACCGTGGACAGGTCGGCCACCGTGGGCCGCAATCCCAGCTCGGCGGCGCAGGAGGTGGCGATGTCGGCGGCGAGCTCCGGCGAGAAGAACGTGCCCTGCACACTCTGCGCGACGGCCCGGCCGAAGAGCCCGGCCGCACGCGGCATCGCCAGCAGCGCGGCGACCGATCCGGCGCCCGCCGACTGGCCGAAGACCGTGACGCGGTCCGGGTCGCCGCCGAAGGGACGGATGTTGTCACGCACCCACTCCAAAGCGGAGACCTGGTCCAGCAGACCCCGGTTGGCGGGCGCGCCCTCGATCTGTCCGAAACCCTCAAGTCCCACACGGTAGTTGAACGTCACCACGACGACGCCGCCGTCACGCGCCAGGCGCCCGCCGTCGTACTCGGGAAGACCGGACATGCCGACCGTGTAGGCACCGCCCTGGATCCACACCATCACCGGCAGCCCCGCAGCCGGGCCCGGCTCGGGCGACCAGACGTTGACCGTCAGCCAGTCGTCGCCCATCGCATCCTGCGACAGCGCGGCCATGCCGAGAGCGCCGCCCTGAGGGGGCGGCGGTCCGTACGACACCGCCGTCCGCACGCCGTCCCATGCCCGTACCGGCTGGGGCGCGGCGAAACGCAGCGAGCCGACCGGCGGCTCGGCGAACGGGATGCCACGGAAGACCGCCACACCCGCCTCCCGGCTGCCGCGCAACGCCCCGGCCACCGCGCGGACTTCGGGCTGGGACCCGGCCGGCTCGGACGCGACAACGGTCATCACAACTCCCTCGCTGGGCAGGTGGAGCGCGATCACAAGGGTTCGCGTCGACCAGAACACCCGGATCATCCCGCTGCATCAAGATGCGTGCCATCCATTTACGGATGGCCCGGACTCATGGAAGAGGGCACCGCCGACTACAGGTCGACGCCCTGCTGCGGGCCGGCGTCGACCACGAGAACATCCACGTCGACACAGCGAGCGGCACGGAGGCACAGCGGCCGAAGCCCGACCTTGGGGAAGAGTCCGGCGCGGGGTTCGGGGTTCTCAGGAGGCCGCCGCCCTGAAGGCCGGCCGGGATCGTCTTGACCCTGACGCGCAGGTCAAGGGTTAGCGTCACCACGCCCCGCGGCGGACACATGCCGAGCCGCTGCCCGAAACCGCCCAGGAGCCTCCGCATGAGCACAACCCTGCCCCGCACCACCCGCGAAGTCCGGCTCGCCGCCATCCCTGAGGGACTGCCCACACACGATCACTTTGTCGTCGCCGAGACGCCGTTGCCCGAGCCTGGAGCAGGGCAAGTGCTCGTCAGGAACCGGTACTTCCTGGTCTTCCCCGGCCTGCGTACCTTGATCGGCGGGGAGGTCGAAGGAGTGCCGCTGCCTCTGTTGCGCAGTGGTGACACCCTCTTCGGCCCCTCCGTCGGCGAGGTCGTTGCCGCCCCGGACGACAGTCCCCTGCGCACGGGCGACGTCGTGGCACACATGCGCGGTTGGCGGGAGTACGCCCTGGTGTCCCCCGTCGAGTGCACTCCCTTGGACGATGCGTTGCCGGATCCGGTTGCGCACCTTGCCCAGGGATCGGCGGCCTATGGTGCGCTGACCCGCCTGGCCGACGTCCGCGTGGGTGACGTGGTCTTCGTCACCGGAGCGGCGGGAGCGGTGGGTTCCATGGCGGGGCAGATCGCCCGGTTACTGGGTGCCAGAAGGGTGATCGGCAGCACCGGCTCGCCGCAGAAGGCGGAGCGGCTGGTTTCCGAGCTGGGCTACGACGCGGTCGTGCTGCGAGGGACCCGGCCCGTCGCGGACCAGCTCGCCGAGGCAGCGCCCGAGGGCATCGACGTTCTGGTGGACACCGTCGCGGGAGAGCAGCTGATCGCAGCACTCGGTGCGGCGCGGCAGGGCGCGCGCTTCGCCTTGGTGGGGGCTCTGTCGGGACAGCTGTCGGCGCAGAGGGCCGGCGGCAGCGCGCCGGTGGAGATCGATGCCTTCCGCCTCGTGGTCAAGGGCATCTCGCTGCGCGGATACAGCGGTGCCGACCACCCTGATGTGGAGAAGGAGTGGACCGGTCGCTTCGGTGAGTGGCTGCGCTCCGGCAAGATCAGCTTCCCTCACACTCGGATCGCGGGCATTGATCGCGCACCGCACGCGTTGCAGGAATTGATCGAGGGCCGACACTTCGGCGCTGTCGTCGTGGAGTTGTAGCTCGGCGATGCGCCGGCGGCTCCGCAGGTGGGCGGGCAGAGACAAGGAGTGGGAGACAGTGCGGATCGGCGAAGCGGCAGCGGCGGCCGGCACCACGCCCAGGGCACTGCGGTTCTACGAGCAACGCGGGTTGCTACCCCCGCCCGTCCGCACGGCCTCAGGACAGCGGGAGTACGGGCCCGGCGAAGTCGCGCGGGTCCGCATCATCCGCGACCTGCTAACCCTCGGACTCACCGTCAAGGACCTGCAAAGTTGCGCCGACCGCCTTCATCTGCTCACCGAGGACTTGCCGCCGCGTTGTGGTTCTGTCGCACCCGGCGCTGCCGCCTCCGGGATCGTCGGCCGACGGCTCGCTGCCCTCGATGCCGAGATCGGCCGGCTGGCCGGGCTCCGCGAGAGCCTCGCGCGGCGGGCTGCCGGAGATTGACGTCGACCATTCCCTCGCGTCACCCGACCTGACCCTGACGCCGAACTGCTTGCAGCCACGGTGACCTCGAGAGCTGTGAAGACGAGCAGGCGGAGCCGGACGACGCGGTCAAGGGCCCTGGAGGGCGTCGGCCACCTGGTCACCAAGCTGTCGAGCGGTCAGCGGTCAGCGGTCAGCGGTCAGCGGTCAGCGGTCAGCGGTCAGCGGAACGGTTTCATCGATCTCCTGGGCTGAAGCCGAGTCCGACCTGGCGCGGCGCGAATTCCCAGAAGGGTTCCCTGAAGGCTTCGGGCTCCTTGATGATGCGGTCTGACCTGTGGCTCACGAGTGGAGCAGGACACGCTTGCGGAGGAGATCGAGCCTGCCCGGCCGAACATCTGGCGCTTGAGCATCTTGCTGCGGTCGACGTGTCCTTCGACAACGAATTCCGGGGCAGGGTGAGACCGGCGATGACGCATCGAGGTCACGGTCGATGCCTGCGGCGAGGGTGTACAGGCTGAGGAGGTCGTCTCGCCGGAGGGCGTCGAGCCACAGCGGCAGCCGTTCGTCCTGGCGCTCGGTGAGCATCTGGCCGAAGGACCGGACGTGACCGGTGAGGGCGTCGCGTTCGGGGCAGTGGCCCACGACGGCCTTCAGCCGAAGGTGGTCGGTCTCGGTCAGGGACTCGGACCCGGCGGAGGATGCATCCGGCGACGAGGCGGGGTGACGGTGGCCGAGCGGTGACCGGGCCCGGTGAGGCTGAGTACTGGCGACCCTCACGTCCCCGACGGCCGCGGCTGCTCCGGCGGAACCGAGCTCTCGGCAACCGCCATCCACTGGTCCAGGTCGGACTGGGTGAACTCTGCCCACGGTGGGATTCCCGGGAGCTGGCGGAGGAGGTCGTAGGCCTCGGGGATCTGGGGGCCACGGAGGACCGGGCAATGGCAGCCGGCGATGACCTCGGCGTTCAGGTGTTGGAAGTCGGTGACGACCGTCCGGAATTTTTGGGCGTCCAGCAGGGCGACCCAGGGGGAGACCAGGCTTCCGCCGAAGAACTGGCCGTCGCGGAATTCGTCCGGCGACAGCGCTGCTATTTCGGGCATGGGGGTCGGCACATTCGTGGCGAAGGTGTCGACGGCCCAAAGGACATTGGTCTTCGGGTCGAAGAGGGCTCGGGTTGTGGGGTTGTCATACAGGGGCGGTCGTTTGGCGACCAGAGTGCGGTCGCCCGCGTCGATCGTGTCGCCGTCGGTCATGAAGCGGCACCGGTTGATGGGGGTCTCCCACTCCTCAGCCATGCGCCCGATGGAGAACCATGTCGTCAGCAGGGTCGCGTTCGGGCACTCGGCGAGGACTGCCAGGAGGTTGCCGGCGTGGTCGCGGTCGTCGTGGGTGAGAAAGATCCACCGTACGTCCAGGGGGTCCACGACGGACCAGGCTGCCTCCAGCCACTGGGAGCGCACTGCGGGTGCCCCGGTGTCCACGAGGACCGGTTCGGCTCCCCGGATCACCATCGAGTTCATCGGGAAGTGGCCGACCGGCGGAGCCTCGAGGGCCCATGGGATGACGAACGTCTCCTCGGCGATCTTGTACGGCTGCAGAAGGTTGAACGTTTCCATGTTTGTCATCACTGCTCTCCCTAGGAGGAGTCTCCGCAGTGTCCGTGAATCCAGTGCAGCCCCGTGCCGGGCTGTCGTCAAACCCAGAACTCGTGAGGTTGGCTTCAGTGAGCGACGAGGGGTGCGCGGTCGGCGGCCGGCAGGCCTTCGCAGCCGAAGGACACGGTGGCCCGGGTGCGCCTCCTGGAGATCGACACCCCGGGGCGCGGCGACTGCTTCGCCGCCGGGCCACCGACCGCACGACCGCGTTCCTGCCGCCAGGCAGCCCAGCCAGGATGTCAGGGAGCAGTGGCTTGCCGGCCATCGCTGCTTGCGACTGCTTGTTCAGACGAGCGCCGGTGCGGGAGCGGGCAGGTAGGGAGTGATGTTGCGCCAGGCGCGCTCGATGTACTCCTCCTTCTCGCCGACCGGGGCGACATAGTGCAGCGCGTCTTCGGCGGCGTCGTTGCCCTCCAGGCGGGCGATGATCCAGGCGGCGAGGTAGTGCGAGGCCAGGCAGCCGCCGGCGGTGGCGATGTTGTCCTTGGCGTAAAAGGGCTGGTTGAGCACGTCAACGCCGGCGGCGACGACCCAGGGCTTGGTGATCAGGTCGGTGCAGGCGGGGATGTCGTTGAGCAGGCCGAGCTTGGCCAACACGAGCGCGCCGGAGCACTGCGCCGCGATGAGTTGGCGCGAGGGGTCCAAGCCGCGCAGGACCTTCATGATCGCTGGGTCTTCGACGACCTCGCGGGTGGCAATACCACTGCCAACGATGACGGCGTCAGCCGCGCACGCCTCCTCAAGAGTTGACATCTGTTCGATTGTGACCCCGTTCATCGACGTCACCTTGGGGCTGGGGGTGGCGATGGTGACGCGCCAGCCATCGGTCTTGATGCGATTGAGCACACCGAGCGCGATCAGAGAGTCGAGCTCGTTGTAGCCCTCGAAGGTGAGGATGGCGATGTGCATGGCGGCTGTCCTTCCGGGTGAGTGGATCTTGACGGTAAGGAGCCGCGACCAGGACAGTCAAAGAATTGTCATGGATACAATTCGGCGCATGGCAGTCTCGCGGTACAAGCAACTGGTCGACGCGCTCGCGTCCGACATCCGGACGGGGCGGCTCGCCGCAGGTGTGCGGCTGCCGACACACCGCGGGCTTGCCGCCCGCGAGGGCATCGCCGTAGTGACCGCGACTCGGGTCTACGCCGAGCTGGAAGCGATGGGCCTGGTGAGCCGGGAACAGGGCCGCGGCACGTTCGTGCGTGACATCCAGGTGCCCGCTGGTCACGGCATCGATCAGCAGGTCGTCGCCAGGGATGCGGTCGACCTCAACTTCAACTATCCGTCGCTGCCCGGCCAAGCTGATCTGCTACGGCAGGCCTTGCGAGAGGTGGCCACCTCTGGTGATCTCGACTCGCTGCTGCGCTACCAACCACATCGAGGGCGTCCCCAGGACAGAGCCTCGATCGCACGGCATCTGGGGCGTCGAGGAATCACCACAGACGCGGAACAGATCCTCATCGCCAACGGTGCCCAGCACGGCCTGGCCATCACCGTCATGGCCACGCTCAACGCCGGCGACGTCGTCGCGGTCGACGCACTCACCTATCCGGGTTTCAAGGTGCTCGCGCACGCCTTTCACCTCGACCTGGAGCCCATACCCACAACCGCCAACGGGCCGAATCTTGATGCCCTGGAGAAGTTGTGCGCGACCCGCCCTGTGCGCGCGATCTACACCATGCCCACCTTGCACAACCCTCTGGGCTGGGTCATGCCGGCAACTGACCGCATCCGCCTGATCGAGATCGCTCGAGAGCACGGCCCGCTCATCATCGAAGACGCCTCGTACGCCTACCTGGTCGAGGACCCTCCGCCGCCTCTGGCTGAAACCGCGCCGGACATCACCGTCTACGTCTCGGGACTTTCCAAGAGCATCGCCACCGGCCTCCGGGTCGGCTTCGTCGTCGCCCCGCCGTCCACGGTGCCGTCGCTCGAACGCGCGATCCGGGCGACCACCTGGAACACCCCGGCCCTCACCACCGCGATCGCCTGCCGCTGGCTTGAAGACGGCACGGTGGACCACTTGGAAGCGCAGAAGCGGGACGACGCCAAGGCCCGCCAAGCACTGGCCAGACAAGAGCTGGCAGGCCTACCACTCATCAGCCACCCCTCGTCCTACTTCACGTGGCTGCCGCTGCCCGATGACGCACGTGCCGATCGCCTGACCGCCACCCTCGCGCGTCAGCACATTTCGGTATCCACGGCGGAGCCGTTCACCACATCGGTGCACACACCACAGGCGCTCCGCCTCGCTCTGGGCTCGACCGACCTGGACCGTCTCCAGTCGACACTGCGTACAGTGCGACGAGTCGCTCTCGAGGACGCCTACGCCTGAACTCCTCTCGACCAGCCGATTCCTGCCCGCACCGAGGTCTGCGTACGAAGGATCGTCGGCGCTGGAGGCCTGAGGAAACCCGGTCGGCGCACGACCCGAGACGGATGAGGAAATCACGGTCTTCGCAGGCTGGTGACGCTCGAAACGTTCACGAGCCTTCCACCGCCGTGCCGCTCTTCACAGGTCCGCTCGCCCTGCGAACGCGGCCTCGGTTTCGCATACGGACGGCCCTGTAAGTGGCGTTTCGGCTCTGGTCGCGGTTCGTGGCAGCCCCGACCAGGGCCCCGGACCGAGGCCGCTACGAAGTTGAACCCTTAATGGGGCTCGACGAATCCGGCTCCGACCGGATCTGCGTGAATCACCACATAGGAACGCAGGAAGGTTGGTGACTGAAGTGTCAGTGGGTGCCGCTACCTTCGGCATCATGCCGATGGATGCAAACCCCCTGTCCGTGCTGTCAGCCGAACCTTCGGGTGAGACGTTGGGGCTCAGCTTGCCGCCAGGGTCGCTCGTCACCGAAACGCACTCGGGCCCGTGGCCCGAACCACTGCTCTGGGTTGCCGACGGGATCGCCGCTTCAGGTGCCTGGGCCCAGTACGCGCCGGCCCGGGATGCGGTGGGGCTTCAGCCTGTTCTTCTTGAGGACGACGCGCGCATCGCGGGCTGGTGGAACAGCGAGCTGGATCCCGCCATGATGTCGGCTCCCGGCGATCACGACGCGGAGGCCGTCCTCAAAGAGTTCTGGCACGCTGCGGTGGCGGACACGGAGGAAAACGAGGACGAAGGGGACGAGTGCGCGACCATCGCCCCGTATACCGGCAACTGGCCGGGGCTGACCCTGGGGCAATTCGCGACGACAGCCCCGGACGCGATTGCTGCCCACGTTGCCGCCGGCCTCGTGAAGCACCGGCTTTCGAGCCCTCGGCTCGCCCTGGCCCCCGTGCTCCGGTCCGCAGACCTTCCGGCAGCGATCGGCTGGACCGGGCCTCTCAACCACGAGAACGACGTGGCTCGTCTGTGCGCTGTTCTCCGATCATGGGAGGACCGCTTCGGCGTCAGGGTGGTTGCCCTCTCCCACGACCGTCTGGACCTGTCCGTGGCGGCACCGCCCCAGACGGTAGGAGAAGCTCTCGCGGTCGCCGTGGAACACTTCGCCTTCTGCCCAGACCACATCTGGCAGGGACACGAGACCTTGCGCCTTTACGCGGAAGAGGCTCTGGTGGGCAACAGTCACTGGACGTTCTGGTGGGACTGAGGGAGCGTTCAGGTGTTTTCTGGCGCCATACCCCTGCTCACTTCCGCATGTCGATCAGGGGCAGGACTCGTCGGTCTTGACGACGGTGAAGGCTACTGGCTGGCCGGTGAACGCGGCGCCGGCCGCCGGGGCCTGCGTGCAGACCCTCCAGTTCGACTCCTGGAGAACCATGCGGGCCTGTGAGGAGGCGTCCTTGACGGTGATGCTGGCGTTCGACGGCAGGGCGGCCCGCACGGCCTTCATGCCCTGGCCCACAAAGTGAGGCATGGTGTCGCCCGCGGGCTTGGGTGCGGGGGCATCGCTGGCCGGACAGGTCTCGTCGAGCTTGACCGTGCCGAAGTCGATGGTCGTCTTCGTATCGATGTTCGTACCGCCCGCCGGGGTCTGGCTGCACACCTTCCAGTTCCGGTCGAAGGCCTGGAGCCGTGCCCGGCCGAGCGCGTCGTGGGACTTGAGGGCGTGGAAGCCGACGGCCTGGGCTTCGTCCTGGGCGACTTGGAGCCCCTTGCCGACGAAATCGGGGAGCGTGGCGGTCTTGGCGCTGGGGGCTGTGGAGGAGGTGCTGGTCGCGGAAGCCGTCGGGCGCGGTGTGCTGGGCTTGTTGTCGGCGGCCTGGGGATTGCAGGCGGTGAGGGCGAGGAGGCCGACCGTGGTGAGAAGGGTGATGTGGTGTGTGCGCATCGCGCCATGTTCGCCCGAGCTGAGCTGCTGTGTGGGGTTTGTGACCGGTCCGTGACGCGCGAAAATCCGGCGCGGTACGGCGAACCTGTTCTTCCAGCTCATCGCGTCACGCTACGAGCAGGGCTCTGTGATGGTCACCTCGAATCTCCCCTTCGGCCGGTGGGGAGAGACCTTCTCGGATGACGTCGTGGCCGCCGCGATGATCGACCGGGTGGTCCACCACGCCGAGGTTCTCACCCTGACCGGCGACTCCTACCGCACCCGCCAGCGACGCGAACTGCTGAACAAGGAAAACGGCGCTGGACGCCGGTAGTTCACAGCGCCCACCAGCAATACAACCGCTGGCCGGAGGCCCGAGCGCGCTGAGCCAGTCCAGCCAGGCCCTTCAAGACGTCCGCCGCGACTTCGGCGCCGATCCGAATCTGCCGGAGTTCGTCGGTCCTAGACCACGGCTCAGCAAAGCGAACGAGGTCGTCCTGCGTCGCCGTGACGAGGGCATCGAACAGGGTGTCCGACAAGCTGACCACAAAGGGCGGGCCGTCTTCCGGCGATGACAGCAGCTGCCCGGACCGTGGGCGTTCGCTGGCCTCCTCATAGCTGCAGCCCGTCATGATGGCTTCGAGCTGGGCAATCGCGACGACTGGGTCGATGTTCTTGAGGAGGACCACGTCGAGCTCCGCCCGACCTGGTCCTCCCGGAGACTGCAGGACCGCGAGGGCAGCCTGGTCTTCAGGGGCGGAGAAGTAGTCGCACAGCGTCATGCCGCCGATTCTGGCATCCACGCCTGACACCTGCCGAAGTGATCAGGGCAGTTGACGACGAACAACATGGGGGTCAGTTTCAGAGCTCGCCGGGGGTCAGATTTCACCCCTCCGGAGGTGTGGGCGTCACCGTTTGCAGCGGAGTGCCGACAACTACCTGGCGGGTGGTGGCAGCCATCACGAGAGCGGGGTGATCCGGCTGTCTGATGAGACACCGCCCTCCCATCTCCCCCGCGGGCTGGGGGAGGAAGTTCGCCGAGGAATCCGCGGGCGCGACGACAGGGAGGGTCTCAGCCTTCTCCGGCTGAGTGCGTGTGGCGAGCTCCGTTCAGTACGGAGTCGAGCAGGCCGGGGAACAGCGCGTCCAGGTCGTCGCGGCGAAGCCGCACCAGCCGGGATCGGCCCTTGACGGTGGTCCAGGTGACGCCCGTCTCGCGCAGCACCCGGTAGTGGTGGGACAGCGTTGTTTGATGTACGTCCAGGTCGCCGCCGATGGCGTTGCAGCTCTCCTCGCCCGTCACGGCGAGCCGTTGGACGATCTCCAGCCGCACCGGATCGGCCAGCGCGCGCAGCACCTCCACCATCCGGATCGCCTCAATCGCCGGCTGGGACACCTCGCGCATCGCTTCCCTCCGTCCTGCCACGACCGCAGCTTAGCCATTCATTGATACATGGACAAGCATCCATGTATTGCTTACAGTGCCGATCACTCGAGCTAAGAGCGTTCCGAAAGGGCGGCACGACCCATGCTGAAGCGACTCCTCCCCCTGGCCCTGGCGACGTTCGCCGTCGGCACCGACAGCTACGTCATCGCGGGCCTGCTCCCCTCCATCGCTGTTGACCTGGAAGTGTCCACCCCAGCGGCCGGTCAGTTAGTGACGATCTTCGCCCTGACCATGGCGTTGTCCGCGCCAGTGATGGGGGCCCTCACCAGCGGCCTGGACCGGAGATCGGCATTGCTGATCGCATTGGGCGTGTTCGTGATCGGCAACGCCGCCACCGCCTTGGGCACCGAATACGAGGTGGTGATGGCAGCCCGCATCGTCACCGCCGTGGGAGCGGGCATCATCACCTCCGCCGCCTCCAGCACCGCGGCGGCCATCGCCCCGCCGGAACGCCGCGGCCGGGCATTGGCCTTGGTGCTGGGGGGCCTGACCTTGGCGACCGCGCTGGGACTGCCTCTCGGCACGCTGATCGGCCGCACCGACTGGCACCACACCCTCTGGGCCGTCGCCGGGATCGGCCTGCTGGCGGCCATCGGAATCGCCGTAGGCCTGCCCAGGGTGATGCTCCCCGCCGCATCGTTGTCCGACCGTCTGCGTCCACTCGGGCAGGGCCGCGTCCCGGCAGTGCTGGTGGTGACCTCCCTCGCCTTTCTCGGTACCTACTCCCTCTACACCTACATCGCCCCGGCCCTTCGGGACGCCACCGGCGGCAACGATTCGCTACTGACCCTGATCCTGCTGGCCTGGGGCGTCGGCATCCTCGCCGGGAACATCACTGCCGGACGCCTGGTCGACCGTCACGACTCCGCCCGCGTCCTCACCGCCGCCCTCGCCCTCGCGGCTCTCGCCCTGGCACTGACCCCGCTGGCGACCCGTACGCTCGCGTCCACCCTGATCTGGGCGGTGGTCTGGGGCATGACTGTCGGCGTCGTCGTAGTCCCGCAGCAGCACCGGCTCATCGCCCTCAGCCCCGCCGCCGCACCTGTCCTGCTCGGTCTCAACTCCTCCGCGCTCTACATCGGCATCGCCCTCGGCGGCGGTTTCGGTGCACTGGCACAAGAGTGGTTCGGGTGGGCGCCGGCCGACCTGGGACTGGTGGCTGCCGGCGTCACCGTCCTGACCCTCCTCTGGCACCTGGGAACCACCCGTCGCCCCGCCGCGCCCGCCCCCGTGACACCGGCGCCGGCCTCGGCCAACCCTGAGAAGTCCAAGGCATGACTGGTCCTCCCCCGTCGTGTGCCACCGGAGCCAATACTGGCTCGGGGCAGCCCGCCCGCGCACGCCGTTCCACACCGGCAACCTCTACAGCGGGGCTCCGAGGAGTACGACGACTGGAGCGAGCAGCTCCTGGTGTGGGAGGACGTCGAAGCGAAGGTGGGCGACTACCTCGTGGAGGTCGGCCTAGACGAGCCCGGCGAGGCGATGACGTCCGATGTGGTGACGTCCGATGCGGTGACATTCCGGCGGCAGCTGGAGGACAAGCTCACCGCATCGGACGCAGGAGCCGATGCCGGGTACCCGGACAACGAGGGCCTGGTCATCGACCCCGGGACCGGAATCCCCTCCCTCAAGGCCCACCGCTCCGCGGGAGCAGCGGGCCTCGGCGAAGGCGCTGGAGCAGAAGATCAAGGCGAGGATGCCGGAGCGCTCTCTGATTCGGGATCACCTCCCGTACGGCGTACGCCAGCTCCAGGAAGAGGGCCACGGCATCGACCCCGAGAACCTTGCCCACATCTCGCCGTAGCTCACCGAGCACAGCCGCCGCTTCGCCGAGTACTCCACCCACGAAATCGGCATTCCAGCCGAGGCATACGACCCGCACCTTGACGACGATTTCAGCCCGCTCCACGGCGACAGTCCGCCCGCCTCGGACGGCTGTGGGCAGGGCAGCATGACACCGAGCGAACGTCGCGCCACCGCTGGGGCAGATTGGACTCCGTTGTGCTTGTGAGCGGTACTGGCGCCTCGAGGCGTGCTCAGCAGTCAAACACCAACCAGCAGATGCCGTTCCGCAACCGCTGGTCGTCAAGAACAAGCTCGCGTATCGCCTCCGGGAGCTGGTCACGCTGCCACTGGCACTCGAGTCGCCCTGCGGCCTCACTCTCGCCTTCCGGCGCGGCAGCACGTGCGGCCTTGATCGCATAGGCGGCCGCACCGAGCTCGTGCGCGGCGACGTGTGCGACAGCCCCGGCCTGGCCGGCAGCATACGCGGCATGCCGTGCTGCCCCACGCAGGTCTCTGGCCGCACCCATTGCATGGCCGCCCGACGCGCGCGCCTGGGTCATCTTGACCTCGCCGCGCACCCAGGCGCGGGCATGCTCGATCGCCTGACGCGGCCGTGGGTCCTCCGGCTGAGCCGACTCGAAGAGGTCAAGGACGTGCTCCGCGCAAGATGCCGCCCAAAGAGCGAGGAGGTGGTGATCCGCATCAGTGAGGGTCCCACCCCGGCGGATCGTCACGAAACGAGGGTCCCGGACCTTCGGGAGGATCATGGTTGGCACTCCTTTGCTTGTGTCCGCCCAACACCCAAGGGCGCGCGCCAGGCACGCCACAAGTAAAGCCTGCAAACCCGATGGTTGGCTCTGGGGTGACGACAGACAGGCTCCGTTCCTCCGCGCGGAAGGGGCCCCCATGGCGGACCTGGTCGACAGGCGGGTCTCGACCGACCAGCAGTCGACCGCCCGGCAGACCCTCGTATCGGCGCTGGGCTGCGCGAAGCCGTCGCACCTCACCTCACGTCGTGCACATCCCCTGCTCTGGTCCCTGGACACGCAGATGAACGTTCCAGAGTTCGTTGCTTGCCTGGCCGACGGAATCTGCCGGGCGCCGTCATCAAGGAGGGCCGGCGCCCGCCCTCGATGACGGCATCCTGCCGAACGCCGCTCAGCGTCAGCTGCCGGCCTGACGGCCCGGCCTCATGTCAGGTGCCGGCCGAAGAACCGGTCCCCGTCCTCCACCTCGAACCACGGGGTGCCGACGTGCCCGCCCAGATTGGCGTGCAGCGTCTTCTCCTTGCTGCCGAAGGCGTCGAACAGGTCCAAGGCCCGCTGCCGGGGGTTCCCTTCGTCGTCCCACTGCAGCAGGAACAGCAGCGGAATGGTGACCTGCCGGGCCTCCTCGCGCTGGGCGCGGGGCACGTAACCCCCGGCGAAGAGACCGGCGGCCGCGATGCGCGGCTCGACCACCGCCAGCCGAATGCCGACGGCGGCCCACCCCGAGTACCCGACCGGGCCGCCGATCTCGGGCAGTGAAAGGAGGGCGTCCAGGGTGGCCCGCCATTCCGGGACCGCCTTGTCGACCAGCGGGCCGACGAAGGACTCGAAGATCTCATCGACCGGCTCGCCGGCCTGCGTCGCCCGGCGGAGGTCGGCGCGGGCCTGCTCGTCGGCGGCGGAACGGGGCCGGTCACCGCACCCGGGCGCGTCGATGGCGGCCACCGCGTAGCCGGACGCCGCGGAGTGCCGGGCCCGGGCCACCAGCCGGGATGCCCCCTTGGGCAGGCCGTTGTTGTGGGCCATCAGGATCAGCGGAGCCGGTGCGGATCCGGGCGTCCACAGGGTGCCGGGGATCTCGCCGAGGGTGAATTCGCGTTCGAGGACGCCGTCGTCGAGGCGCTTTTCAGAAGTGAATTGCATGGTCGTGCCTTTCGGGAGTGCTCAGAGCGGCGCTCCCGGACGACCTATCGCCCGACCGTGACCCCGGAGGGGAGCACCCATGTCGATACTGCGTTCACGGGTACCACCTCCTCGTTCTCTCGCACGGCGTCCGGAAAGGTAGCAGTGGTCGCCGTGGTCCGCCAAACGGGTTTTGCTACCGCATCCCCGGCCGCCGAAACCACCCACCATCAGAGCCTGCATGCCTGGACCCTCCTCAACGAGCACGGCCCGGGCCCCAACCCTGGAGAGCGGCTGACCGCCCGGGTCGACGGCCGTACCACCGGAAACCACCAGGCCCGGGGGCATGCCACCATCCAGCACGTGTTCCCGGGAGGCCATATCGCTCAGGTCGAGATGAGCATCGACTCCTCATCACCGACGGCCCAGCCGTCACCGCGACCCTCCTCCGCGGTGAGCAGCGCCGGCACGGCCAAGGTTGGGCAAGAGCCTCGACCAGCCGCTGCTGCAGCCGGCTACGTCACCCTTGGCGCGAAGGGGGCGGACCGTCAGGCATCAGTGCGCACAAGCCTGTAGGCGGCCCCGCCCAGTGTCAGCACCGTCCAACACAGGAGTACGGTGGCACCGGTCGCAGGCGACAGGGCGGGAGCAGCCGGCGCCAGCGCGTACATCGACTCGCCGGCGTTGCTGGGCAGGTACGGGCCGACGTCCTGCTCCCAGGAGGCCGGCAGCAGCGCGACCAGCCCCGGAACCAGGAGCAGCACGGCGACCAGCACCGCGATACCGCCCGAGGGCGAGCGCAGCAGAGCGCCCAGGGCGATACCGATGACGCTGACCATGGCGAGGTAGAGTCCCGCCCCCAACAGGCTGCGCACCACTCCCGCGCTCGACAACGACAGCGCCAGGGGCGTGCTGGAGAGGAATCCGCCGCCGATCACGAACGCGGCGAATGCGCCGACACTGCCCACGACCAAGGCGGCCAGGCCGCAGACCGCCGCTTTGGACCACAGGACCGGAAGTCGGCGCGGGACCGCGGCCAGCGTCGAACGGATCATGCCCGTGGAGTACTCCCCGGCGGTGACGAGGACACCCAGCACACCCAGCACCAGCTGGCCGAAGTTGATCCCGAACAGGGAAAGGCTGACGGCGGTGGCGCCTGCGAGGCGCCCCGCGGCCGGTTGGCCCCCATCGCTCAGGGCCGCGTAACGGGCCGAGGCGATCAGCCCGAACGCCAGCACGAAGATGAGCGCCAAGCCAAGGGTGATCCAGGTGGACCGCAGGGACCAGAACTTGGACCACTCCGAGCGCAGGACCCGCAGGGTCGTCACCCTGTAGGTCGCGCGCGTACGTCGCTCGGGAGCCTTCGCGGAGGTGGGTGTACGGGTGATGCCGCTCATGCTGCGCTCCCGGTCCTCTCGGTGGCCTCCGGTTCGACGACGGCGCTCTGGGACAGGGGGACGCTGGTGTGGTACTCGACGGCCCCGCTGGTGATATCCATGAACGCCTCCTCCAGGGAGACGTTCGTGGGGGTGAGTTCGAACAGGGCGATCTCGGCCTCGGCGGCCTTGATCCCGATCGTGCGCGCCGGCACGCCCGTGACCCGCAGCTCCTCGGAGCCGGCGCCGCCGGTGATCTCGACGCCTGGACCGGCGAGAAGTTCACCCAGTCGGGCGGGGTCGGAGCTCGCGACCTTCACGGTCTCGCCACCTGCCTGGCGCAGCAGGTCGCGCACAGTGGTGTCAGCGAGCAGCCGGCCTCGTCCGATGATGACGAGGTGATCGGCGACGAGCGAGATCTCGCTCATCAGATGCGACGAGACGAAGACGGTGCGGCCCTCGGCGGCCAGACCAGTGAGCAGATTACGGATCCACAGCACGCCCTCGGGGTCCAGACCGTTGACGGGTTCGTCCAGGACGACCGTGGCCGGGTCGCCGAGAAGCGCGGCGGCGATGCCGAGCCGCTGGCCCATGCCCAGCGAGAACGCGCCCGCCTTCTTCTTCGCCACCGACGACAAGCCCGTCAGCTCGATGAGCTCCTCCACCCGGCGGCGCGGGATGCCGTGGGTGTATGCCTGAGCCATCAGATGCCGGAAGGCTGAGCGGCCGGGATGGATCGATTTCGCCTCAAGCAGCGCACCGACCTCCTGCAGCGGAGCGGGGTGCTGTGCGTACCGGCGGCCGTTGACTCTGACCGTGCCGCCGTCCGGGGCGTCCAGGCCCAGGATCATCCGCATGGTCGTGGACTTGCCCGCGCCGTTGGGGCCGAGGAAGCCGGTGACCGCACCCGGCTTGACGGTGAAGTCCAGGCGGTCGACTGCCGACTTCCGGCCGTACCGTTTGGTCAGCTGCTGCGCTTCGATCATCGAGTCTTCCCTCGGTTCTGACCGCGCGGGCCCTCCCCGGCCGGCGCAGGGGTCCTCCGCGGTCCTGCGGCCGGGGAAGTCCCGGCGGGACTTCCCCGTGAGGTTCCGTTCCGCCGGCTCCGCGGTTTCGCGCCCTTGCTCCCCGCCCCGGCGCGCGGTGCCGACCGGTCGGGTGTGGTCGTCAGCGCCGGTCGAGTACCGATGCGACGGCCTCCCGCAACGCAGCTTCCGGATCCGCCGACGGTCCTTCGGACCGCCACGCGACAAACCCGTCGGGGCGCACGAGCACCGCACCGTCTGCGGTGACGCCGTGGACCTCTGCCCAGTCCATGTCGGTCTCGGGGGTCAGCTCCGCGTCCGCTTCGCTGCCGATCCGGTACGAGTCGAGGGGCACGGACAGCCGTTCCGCCACGGCAGACGCGGCGGCGTGCCATCCCCCGGCGCCGCCCGCGGAGCTCAGGATCACCAGTGACCGCTCATACAGGTCGAGCGTGGAGATCCGGCTGCCGGAGCGGACCAGCCACATGTGGGGCGCCCGGCTCCCGGGCTCGCCCGTCAACCGCACACCGTCGGGCACGACCGGCATGGCCGGGTCGGTGCCAAGGACGGCGCCGTGCGGATAGCGGTAGGCCAGCGCCACGTTGAGGATTCCGCCCTTGTTGCCACCGGGCCGGCCGGCGCTGGGGCCGGGCGTGTATCCGGGGTGGCTGTGCTCCACCGAACGGGCCGAGGCGCGGGCGCTCGTCACCTCCGCCACGGGCCGGCGCTCCTCGTCGTAGGACTTCAGCAGCCCGGGCCCTGCCCAGCCTCCCAGTACCGCGGCCAGCTTCCAGGCGAGATTGTGCGCGTCCTGGATACCGGTGTTGGATCCGAACGCCCCGGTGGGGGACATCTCGTGGGCCGAGTCGCCGGCGAGGAACACCCGGCCGGCCGCGTAGCGTTCGGCTACCCGCTCGGCGGCGTGCCAGGCGGCTCTGCCGGTGATCTCCACATCGAGATCCGGCACTCCGGTGGCCCGCCTGATGTGCTCCGCGCACCGCTCGTCGGTGAACTCCTCGATCGTCTCGCCGTGTTCTGGGTGCCAGGGCGCGTGGAAGACCCACCGTTCCTGGTTGTCGACCGGCAGCAGCGCCCCGTCGGCGTCCGGACTGGTCAGGTAGCACACGATGAAGCGCCGGTCGCCGACAACGCCGGCGAGGCGCCGGGAGGTGAAGGTGATGCTCACGTTGTGGAACAGGTCGCCCGGTCCGCTCTGTCCGATGCCGAGCGCCTCGCGGACAGGGCTGCGCGGACCGTCCGCCGCGACGAGGTAGTCCGCGCGAATCGTGGTGTGCTCACCTGTGTCCCGGTTCTTGACGCGTGCCGTCACCCCTTGCGGGTCCTGCTCGAACGACATCAACTCCGTGGAAAACCGCAGGTCTCCGCCCAGCGCCCGTGCGCTATCCAACAGCACCGGCTCCAGGTCGTTCTGGCTGCACATGCACCATCCGCTGGGGCTGAAGCGCGCGAGCCCACCGCCGGGATCGATCTCCTTGAACAGCCACTCGCCGGCCTCGCCGACGAGGCTGGGCGTCTGCAGGATGCCGTGGTTGTCCGCCAGGACGGCAGCGGCCTCTTCGACCAGCCGCTCGACTCCGGCCACCCGGAACAACTCCATCGTGCGCACGTTGTTTCCGCGCCCGCGTGGATGGACCGAAGTGCCCGCGTGGCGTTCGACCAGCATGTGCCGCACGCCGAGACGCCCCAGGAACAAAGAGGTGGCCAGGCCCACCAGAGAGCCGCCGACGACAAGTACCGGCGTGTGGTGATCGATCTCGTCGGCCTGTTCCGGTCGGGTCATTGATTTCCTCCAGAGCCTCTGCGACGCGAGTGAGCGAGCGGATGCAGGTTCCATGCCCCTTGAGAGCTGGTTCGCGCGCCCGGACACCCGGATGGCGCAGTTCACTCGTCCGCCCCGATGGGCTCGCGGTCACCGGGCCTCGCGTCAACGATCGGCTCATGGCGACCGACTCCCTGAGTTTCGGACACGGCGGTCGTCCCTGGTTCCACGAAGAAAAGGAAGGGTGTACCGGATGACCAACGCGGGACGCGTATCGCAGTCGGCGTTCGACGGCTCCAGGCTTCGGGTGATCCTGCTGCTCGATCTCTACGAAGGGACCCAGCAGCAATTCCTCGACGCGTACCAACTCATGTGCAAGCAGGTCGCGTCGGTCCCGGGCCACATCAGCGACCAGCTCTGCCAGTCGATCGAAAACCCGTCCCAGTGGCTCATCACCAGCGAGTGGGAGAGCGCCCCACCCTTCCTGGCATGGGTCAACAGCGAGGAGCACGTCGAGACCGTCAAGCCGATGCACAGCTGCGTCCGGGACACCCGGTCGATGCGCTACAGCATCCTCCGGGAGACCAGCCCCCATCAGCCGCTCACGCCGGAGACGGCAAGAACCGCCGTACAGGTGCAGCCCCGCGTGGGCGACGGTGTGGCACGCCATGCCCTCACCTTCACCGTCAAGCCCGGCTCCGAGTCGAAGGTCGCCGAGATCCTGGGTGGATACGACTCGCCCGAGGCCCAGGTCGACGACAACACGCGGCTGCGCCGCACGTCGCTCTTCATGCACGGCAATCGCGTCGTGCGCGCCGTTGAAGTGCAGGGTGACCTCCTCGCGGCACTGCGTCACGTCGCGCGTCAGCCCCAGGTGCGGGCGGTCGAGGAGGCCATCAACCCCTACCTGGAACAGGACCGGGACCTGACCGACCCCGACTCGGCGCGGGTCTTCTTCACCCGGGCCGCACTCCCGGCCGTGCACCATGTGGTCTCCGGCCAGCAGGAACCCGCCGAGCTGCGGCGTCACGCGCTGTACTACCCGGCCAAGGAAGGCCGCGGAATGGAGCTGGCCCGGCTGCTGGCGGATCAGGACAAGGCCGCGGCGGACGACCCGGACAGCCCGGTGCACTCCAGCACCGTCTTCCAGCGCGACGACGTCGTGGTGCGGCTCATCGACATCGCCGGCGAGCTCGACGCGGACCCCGCTGCTTCCCTCGGCATCAAGGGCTCCAAGCAGGCCACAGCGCTGGAGCGCCTGCTCGACGGTGGCGCAATCGGTGTCGAGGGCTCTCTGGAGATGGAACGCAACGTCAACCGCCTCCTTTCGCACTCCGACATGCTCCCCATCACCGATCGCACCGCACCGAATTCCTGACGGACGCCAGCGTCCCGCGTAGGCGGCCGTTTCACGCCGCCGTCACTTCGTACGGGAGGTACCTACCATGATCAACCAACGCCCACGCATCGTGGACCTGAGCGAGACGGAACCGAACCGCAGACGAGGAGGCGACCTGCGGGCCATGCTCACGCCCGCCACAGTGGGCTCCACCAGCGGCTTCATGGGGCTGGCGATCGTCCAGCCCGGCGAGCGCATCGGGGAGCACTACCACCCGTACTCCGAGGAGTTCGTGTTCGTCGTCAGCGGCGCGCTCGAGGTGGACCTGGACGGTGAAACGCACGCGCTGCGGGCCGAACAGGGCCTCCTGATCCCGATGCACGTGCGGCACCGCTTCCGCAACGTCGGCGATGTGGAGGCCCGCATGGTCTTCCACCTCGGCCCCCTTGCGCCGCGCCCGAGCCTCGGGCACGTCGACACGGAGGAGAGCGACCGCGCCGAGGCCGCCGGGCTGCATCTGACCGGGCCGGACCACGGACAGGCGTCCGAGCGAAGCGGGGCCATAAAGTGACCCGGCGGGTGGCCGTCACCGGTATCGGCGTGGTCGCCCCGGGAGGCATCGGGGTGCCGGCGTTCTGGGATCTCCTCGTCAACGGCCGTACCGCGACGCGTGGCATCACGCTGTTCGATCCGGCGGGGCTGCGCTCGCGGATCGCCGCCGAATGCGACTTCGATCCGCTCGCGCACGGCCTCGGTCCGGAGCTGAGCGACCGCGCCGACCGGTACATCCAGTTCGCCGTGGTCGCCGCCGGGGAGGCCGTACGCGACTCCGGGCTCGATACCAGCAGCGAGGATCCCTGGCGCATGGGAGTCTCCCTGGGCAGCGCCGTCGGCGGCACCACCCGCCTGGAGCACGACTACGTGCTGGTCAGCGAAGGAGGGCAGCGGTGGGATGTGGACCATCGGGCGGCCGACCCGCACCTGCACATGGCGTTCTCGCCCAGCACCCTCGCCTCGGTCGTCGCCGAGCAGTTCGGAGCCCACGGCCCCGTGCAGACGGTCTCCACCGGCTGCACTTCCGGCCTCGACGCGGTCGGCTATGCCTTCCATGCCATCGAAGACGGCCGGATGGACGTCTGCATCGCCGGCGCGTCGGACTCGCCGATCTCGCCGATCACCATGGCGTGCTTCGACGCCATCAAGGCGACGTCGCCCAACAACGACGACCCTGAGCATGCCTCCCGGCCCTTCGACGCCCATCGCAACGGCTTCGTCATGGGCGAGGGCGCGGCGGTGCTCGTCCTGGAGGAGTACGAGCACGCCCGTGCCCGCGGCGCACACGTGTACTGCGAGATCAGCGGCTACGCCACCTACGGCAACGCCTACCACATGACCGGCTTGACCAGCGAGGGGCTGGAAATGGCCAAAGCGATCGACGCCGCCCTCGGCCAGGCCCGTCTCTCCCCCACGCTCATCGACTACGTCAACGCCCACGGATCGGGCACCAAACAGAACGACCGGCACGAAACCGCCGCCGTGAAACGGTCCCTGGGTGCCCACGCCTACGACACGCCCATGAGCTCCATCAAGTCCATGGTGGGGCATTCGCTCGGCGCGATCGGCGCGATCGAGGTCGTCGCCTGTGTCCTTGCCCTGAAGCACCAGGCAGTGCCACCGACGGCGAACTACGAGACCCCCGACCCCGAGTGCGACCTGGATTACGTGCCACGCACCGCACGCCCACGGAGGCTGAGAAACGTGCTCTCCGTCGGCAGCGGATTCGGCGGCTTCCAGTCGGCGGTGCTTCTGAGCGGGCCCAGCGGGAGGACACCATGAGTGATCAGCGCCCCCGGCGCGCGGCCGTCACGGGTATCGGTGTGGTCGCGCCCAACGGATTGCGGACGGACGCGTACTGGAAGTCGGTCAGCGAAGGCGTCGGCGTTCTGGACCGGATCACTCGCGAGGGGTGCGGCCAAGGGCCCCTCCGCGTCGCGGGCGAAGTCCGGGGCTTCGACGCTTCGGTCCTCATTGAGGAGCGTTTCCTGGTCCAGACCGACCGCTTCAGCCACTTCGCTCTGGCGGCGGCCGCCCTCGCCCTCGATGACGCGGCGCTCGTGAGCGGTGACCCGGCCGAACCGTACTCGATCGGTGTGGTCACCGCCGCCGGCTCCGGAGGCGGCGAATTCGGACAGCGGGAACTTCAGAAGTTGTGGGGGCAGGGGTCCCGATTCGTCGGCCCCTACCAGTCCATCGCCTGGTTCTACGCCGCCAGCACCGGCCAGATCTCCATCAGGAACGGGTTCAAGGGGCCGTGCGCAGTGGTCGCGAGCGACGAGGCCGGCGGCCTGGACGCCGTCGCGCACGCCGCCCGGACCGTAAGACGAGGAACGGGCGCGGTCGTCGTCGGCGCGACGGAGGCCCCGCTCGCCCCCTACTCGATGGTCTGCCAGCTCGGATACCCGGAGCTCAGCACGGTCGACGACCCCGACCGCGCCTACCGCCCCTTCACGACCGGAGCCTGCGGTTTCGTGCCCGCGGAGGGCGGCGCCATGTTCGTCGTGGAGGACGAGAACCGGGCCCGCGATCGCGGAGCGGCCATCCGGGCGACCGTGGCCGGCCACGCCGCCACGTTCACCGGCGCCTCTCGCTGGGACCGGTCCCGGGAGGGACTCGCCCACGCGATCCGCGGCGCCCTCGACGAGGCCGGTTGCGCCCCACAGGAGATCGACGTCGTGTTCGCCGATGCCCTGGGCGTACCGGAGGCGGACCGCGCCGAAGCCCTGGCCATCGCCGACGCCCTGGGGTCGCACGGCACCCGCGTGCCCGTTACGGCACCCAAGACCGCAATAGGAAGGGCCTACTGCGGAGCGGCCGCGCTGGACATCGCGGCCGCGGTACTCGCCATGGAGCACGCCCAGATACCCCCCACGCCCAACGTGTTCGACGTGTGCCATGACCTCGATCTGGTGATGTCTCGTGCTCGAACCGCTGAGCTGCACACGGCCCTGGTCCTCAGCCGAGGACTCATGGGTGCCAACGCGGCGCTGGTACTGCGCCGCGGCGCCGACTCCGCCCGGTAGGACCGGGCGGGAAGGAGAACACACACATGAGCACTGAATTGACCGTCGGTGAACTGGCCACGCTGATGAAGAGCGCCGCGGGCGTCACCGTCGACTCGCAGGAGCTGGAGCGTTTGTCGGAGTCCCCCTTCGACTCCTTCGGCGTCGACTCGCTCGGCCTTCTCGGCATCGTCGGCGAGCTGGAGAACCGGCACGGCCAGCCGCTTCCCACCGACGCGGAGCGCTGCAAGACGCCCCGCGAGTTCCTCGACCTCGTCAACAGCACCCTCAAGGCTGGAGCCTGAAGTGGCAGGGCACACGGAGAACGGCATCACCATCGACGCACCTCTCGAGCTGGTCTGGGACATGACCAACGACATCGAGAACTGGCCGCAGCTCTTCAGCGAGTACGCGTCCGTCGAAGTGCTCTCCCGCGACGGCGACGCGACGACCTTCCGCCTGACCATGCACCCGGACGAGTCCGGCAAAGTCTGGAGCTGGGTCTCGGAACGCGTCCTGGACCGCGAGAGGCGGACCGTCCGGGCGCGCCGCGTCGAGACGGGCCCCTTCGCGCACATGAACATCCGGTGGGACTACAAGGAGACCCCGGACGGCACCTACATGCACTGGGTACAGGACTTCGCGATGAAGCCCGACGCTCCGGTCGACGACGCCTGGATGACGGACAACATCAACCGCAATTCCGGCACACAGCTGGCTCTCATCCGAAACCGGATCGAGCAGGTGGCCCGCGAGCGTCGGACCGCACCCGTCACGCCCGGCTGACGCACAGGCTCAGGAAGGACAGTTGATGCACCACGCACTGATCGTCGCCCGTATGGCGCCAGGTTCCGCGCCGGCGATCGCCGACGTGTTCGCAAGCTCCGACCGGGGAGAACTCCCGCACCTGGTCGGCATCAGCCGGCGAAGCCTCTTCCAGTTCGGCGACGTGTACCTGCACTTCATGGAAGCCGACCAGGACCCCGCACCCGCCATCGCGCAGGTGGCCGGACACCCCGAGTTCCGCAGCGTCAGCGAGAAGCTGTCGGCGTACGTCAGCGCGTACGACCCGCGGACATGGCGCAGCCCCAAGGACGCCATGGCGCAGTGCTTCTACCGCTGGGACCGCGACGCCGGCTCCTGAGTGAGAGCTGAAAACCCGAGGCCGCCGGCTCCGCGACTGTCGCGGAGCCGGCGGCCTCGGGTTTCGTCCCGGTCAGCCCGGGATGGTGCACTCGAAGGCGTGGAGATACGCGTTGACCGGGCGAATCTCGTCGATGACCAGACTCGCCTTCGTCAGCCGTTCGACCATGCTCTGCCGGGTGTGCTTCGCGCCACCGACATTGAGGAGCAGCAGCAGGTCCATCCCCGTCGTGAACTTCATCGACGGCGTGTCGTCCACGAGGTTCTCGATGACGATGACCCGGGCACCGGGCCGCGCCGCCTTCACGATGTTCGCCAGCGCCCTGCTGGTGCTGTCGTCGTCCCACTCCAGGATGTTCTTGACGATGTACACATCAGCCTGGACCGGGATCTCCACGCGGCAGTCCCCCGCCACGATTCGCACCCGCGAGGCAAGTGCGCCTCCGTCCCGCAGGCGCGGGTCAGCATTACCCACCACCCCTGGCAGGTCGAGCAGCACGCCGTTCATCTGAGGATGCTTTTCCAGCAGACTGACCAGCACCTGTCCCTGGCCGCCGCCGATGTCCGCGACCGAGGAAACACCCCGCAGGTCCAGAAGGTCCGCGACGTCCTGCGCCGACTGTCTGCTGGATGTCGTCATGGCCCGGTTGAACACCTGCGCCGACTCGGGGGCTTCCTGGTTCAGATAGTCGAAGAACTCCCTCTCGTGCACGTCCTCGAAGACGTTCCGCCCGGAGCGCACCGCCTCGTCGAGCTTCGGCCAGACATTCCACGTCCACGGCTCGGTGCACCACAAAGCGATGTACCGCAGGCTGTGAGGATCGTCCTCGCGCAGGAGCCGGGACATCTCCGTGTGCGCGAATGTGCCGTCGGGGTGCTCCCTGAAGACGCCCTGGCAACACAGGGCGCGCAGCAACCGCCGTAGTGTCTGGGGCTGGGTCTTCACCGCCGCCGCCAGGTCCTCCACGCTCATGGGCGTGTCGCTCAATGCGTCGGCCACACCAAGTCGCGCGGCCGCGCGTACGGCGGCGGCGCAGGCCGCCCCGAAAACGAGCTCCCTCAGCCGCATGGGCGGCGGGGGAGCCGGATCAACAGCTGTCATGTGCGGCCTCGTCCTTCCTGAGGTGCTGTGCTGGTGGGCTGAGCATGTGAGTGACGGTCAGCACAGTCCGGCGGGTTCGGAGACCGTGCAGGTGTTGCCGTGGAACGTGTTTCCCTTGCCGGTGTCCCGATTGGCCAGATCGGCCGTGCCGTTGTTCACCAGCACGTTGTCGCGGATCTCGTTGCGCTGATTGAGAGCGCCCACGAAGCTCTTGAACAGCACGATGCCGCCCGACAGCGGGGATTTGCCCACGTTGCCCTCCACTCGGTTCTCCGTCACGAGCGTGTCCTCGGTGCCGGTGAGGACGATCCCGGAGCCCTGCAGGAAGGGAAGGCGGGGGGTCTTCGGGCAGTACTTGTTGTTGGCGTGGATGTGGTTGCGACGCACACTCAGGGCCCCGGCGCGCGGCGTGGACTCGTCACCGACCACGAACATCGCGGCGCAGTTGCCGGTTGCTTCGTTGTCTTGGATGCTCAGGTTTCTCAGACGCCTCACTGTGATGCCGATCCGGTTGCCGACGATACGGTTGTGACTGATCACCGTCCCGGCGGTGTCCCGGGCCCCCTCCTCGGTGTCGATGGTGTTGGAGGTGAAGAGCCCTGCGTCGGCATTGTTTGCGGCGGTGTTGTGATGGAACACGCTGCGAACAGACCTCTCTTGGGCGATGCCCCACCGGCCATTCTTCTCGGAGGTCACCCGCTCCACCGTCAGCCGATCGGTCCCCGACGCCCACAGACCGTCCTTGGGGAAGCCTCTGAGAGTCAGTGATCGCAGGGTGACACGCGTGACAGGACGACTCTTGGTCCCCGTCACACAGATGCCATTGCCGGCCTTGGCACACGTGTCTTTGCTGGCGGCGGCCTTGCCAGGGGTGATCACCGTCCCTCGATCGCTCGAGCCCCGCAGGGTGAGGTCCGATGTGGTGATCCGGATGCTCTCGTGGTAGGTGCCCGGGGAAAGGACAATGGTGTCCCCCGGCTTCGCCGCGTCCACGGCCTTCTGGATCGATTCACCCGGACTCACCCGGTGCGTCGTCGGGACATCGGCCATCACAGCAACACCGAGCCCCGACGCCACGACAGCCGCAGTACACGCGAGGTTGGCCATCTGTCGTTTCGTCATAGCTCGAAGCTATGAGTGGGTGATCCCACCCGCCACCTCTGATCACCCAGGCGTGCAGCCCCGGCAGACCTCCGCCTCCCCGGTGCGCTCAGCTGGTGAGGGTCCCCATACGCGCGCCTGC
This sequence comes from Streptomyces sp. NPDC038280, assembly GCF_055600045.1. Taxonomy (NCBI): domain Bacteria; kingdom Bacillati; phylum Actinomycetota; class Actinomycetes; order Kitasatosporales; family Streptomycetaceae; genus Streptomyces; species Streptomyces sp. NPDC038280. The sequence continues at coordinate 155,394 of NZ_JBVJYZ010000012.1, read as the reverse complement.
ATCTGCACCGGCCCCTACATTTCTGAACGTATTCACATCCCTTCCGTCCCGCACCCCTCCCCGTGCGGGACGGGCCTCTGTGGTCGGGGGCCACGGCGGACGCCGTCACCGTCAGGTGGTCGACCGGATCCTCCGCTGATCGCTTCGATCGGGTATCGCGGTCACCCCGGTAGTATTGCGGGGGCCGCAGCGGCGGCCCGCAGCTCGGAGACCGGTGGCGCATCGACGTGGGGGTGGCCCACGTGGCCGCGCGATGCGATGGCGACCTGGACGAGGAACGGCACGCGGAGAAGTTCGGCCGTCTGCCGGCCGCCAGGCTCCGCGCGTACGTGGGGGAGCGCGGCGCACCGCCCGCGGACGGAATGGTCGGCCGTATCCAGGCGTCACTGGAAGGGTGATCGTGCGCGAGAGCGTCAACTACTACATATCGGCAACGGTGTTGGGGATCACCCTGCTGGCTAAGTTTCCGGCGTTGCTGAGGGGGTGGCGCAGCCCCATGGTCCGGATGGTGAACGCCGCCCTCCTGATGTCCTGGGCGACTTTCTTCCTGTCGGCTCCCCCCACGATCACACGCGTCAACCAGGCCACCGGCATCAGCAACCTCGCGGCCCTGCTCCTGCACTGCAGCTTCTGTGGCTACTCCTGCGCCTGCCTCGTGTTGGTGGAGTACTGGCGAGGAGACTCGCACGGGCAGGCGCGCACGCTGCGACGTGTGCGCGCCTGGATCCTCGGCTACAGCCTGGTGGTCCTGTCCATGGTCGTTTGCTTCGCCCTGGGTGAGACACCGGTCGAGCGGCCCTCGGACTTCGACACGTACTACGCCACCACCCCCTTCATCCGGGAGACGCTCGTCCTCTACCTCCTCGCCTTCGTCGTGGCCGGCTTCGTCACCATGAAGGCGTGCTGGAGGTGGAGCGTCGACATCGGGGGTTCCGGCGGGAACGCCGGTATGTCCACAGGCGGCGGCTCGCTGCGGGTCGGGCTGCTCCTGCTTGCTGTCGTCTCGCTATGTGCCGTCGTGGGCGGGGCGTTCAGGCTCACGGCGATCCTCGCACGCTGGACCGGTCACGACTGGGACCGGCTCAACGAGGGCGTGACGCGGGCCACGTCCCTCATCGGTATGGTGATCAGCTTCGGTTTCCTCGTACCGGCCTTCGGTCCCCGGCTCACCGAGCAATTCTGGCGCCCGCTGCTGACGGTCCTCGCCCTGCGTCCCCTGTGGCGCATCGTGCGCCACCCGGTCACTGGGGCAGGCAACAAGCTGCTCCTGACCACGCCGTGGTACGCAACTCCCGGGCAGCGGTTGGTGTCGCAGATCACCAGCATCCACGACTGGATACTGAAGCTGCGCGCCTACTGCAGCGACGAACTGCGCGCGGCGGCCTACCTGCGGGCCAAGGAGAACGGAGAGCCGGAGCGCGAGGCCGTGGCCATAGGCCTCGCCGTCATGCTCCGGGCCGCGGCGGACGACCGCGCGTGCAAGGCGCCCGCTGGTGAGGAACAGAGCGCCAGGGCTGCCCTGGCGCTCCGCTCGGCCGAGGCCACGTACCCCGACCTCCTCGTACACATCTCCCGCGCGCTGCCCCTCGCACCCGAACCACGCGGCCCGGGCACGGTGCCGGACATGCTCTGCCCCGACCGCCCCCCACCGCCCGCGGCCGCTTCGGCGTGAGAGGGCGGGCGCGGGTCACATCAGCCGCCGGGATGATGGCGCGGCTGAAGTTCGCGTTGCCGTCACCGAGCCACACCCCGAGGCTTCCGGTGGAGTCGCGGGCGTCGAGTGCGCTCCTGCCGTCGCCGGTGAAGACTCCTGCTGCCGCCTGGGTGTAGTTTCAGCCGTCGCTGAGCTGGGGCAGGCCGGGATTTTCGACATCCAGAGCGTCGCCCAGGCCGAGCGGGACACGCGGCGGGACGTAATGGCCCAGGCCGAGACGCTGGAGGGCGCCGAGCGCCTCGCCTCCCACTCCGTCACGGCGATCACCAGCGAGCAGGCCGACCTGTTTCGATTGGTGGCAGGCCCATGTGCGTCGGCGCCGACTGCACGGGCCCGGTACGCCTGCGGCTCAGGGGCCCTGTGCCGCGCGGCCGCCCTGCCCGTCGAAGAAACGGGGCGAGCCGCGCCGGCTCCCGGCTCCTCACGGGAGGCTTGGCACATGCCCAGACACCGTGGGATTCGGTGACGTGGCAATGGCCGCAGCCTGGTTCGTGGCGGTATCGAAGTGCTTCACCAGCATCAGAGCCCTCCACAGTGCCCAGCCACGGGCCACCACCCGCCCTGTTCTGCCGACGGTGAAGACCGGTCCGACAGGACTCGACGATCACTACAGTCCAGTCTCATGACGACGGTTACCACGCGAACGGTCGAGTACCCGGCCGACGGCCTCACGATGATCGGGCACCTCGCGCTCCCGGCCGGTGTCGACCGCCGGCCCGCGGTCCTGATCGGGCCCGAGGGGCCGGGGCTGAACGACTTCCAGCGCCGCCGGGCCGACGCCCTCGCTGAGCAGGGATACGTGGCGCTGGCTTTCGACATCAACGGCGGGCGCTGGTTCACCGACCCCGAGGAGATGCTGGCGCGCGTGACCCCGCTACTCGCCGACCCCGACCGGATGCGGGGCATCGGCCACGCGGCGCTCGACGTGTTGCGCGCCGAACCGCGGACCGACCCCGACCGGATCGCCGCCGTCGGCTACGGCACCGGGGGTGCGATCGTGCTGGAACTCGGGCGCGACGGCGTCAACCTGCGCGCGATCGGGACAGTCAACGCACTGACCACGGGGCGACCGGGAGAGGCGGCGCGCATTCGCTGCCCGGTGTGGGCCGGGGTCGGGTCGGAAGACCCGATCATGCCGCCCGCGCAACGGGAGGCGTTCACCGCCGAGATGCAAGCCGCGGGCGTCGACTGGCGCCTCACGGTCTACGGCGGCGCCTTGCACGCCTTCCACCACCCGCCGGTCGACCAGACCGTGCTCCCCGGCGTCGGCTACCACCCACGGCACGCGCAGCGGGCCTGGCGCGACGTCGTCGACCTGCTCGCCGAGTGCCTGCCCGTAGCGGAGTCGGCCAGAGCGTCGGGACTGCCGTCGTCATGACACGACAGTGGCTGGACGTTCGTCCCGCTGCGCCGGCTGAGGCTCCCCGCTCGCCTTCAAGTCCCGCCTTGAGGACTGCACCACGGCGACGAGGAGCTGTGGCGTGCGCGACTGGACATGCCCGGGCTCACAACATCATCGCTATCCTGCGCAGCCAGGTGGCCGGTATGGCCGGTCAGCTTCCGGGCTTGTGTCCTCCAGAGGGCGGTGGCCGGAACTCGGTGAGCAGGAGAGCGATGTCGTCGGCTCGGTATGAGGAGCCGCGGGCGTTGTGCAGAAGCCGGTCGGCGAGTTCGTCCAGTGAGTCCGCACGGGCGTGGGCCAGGGAGGCTCGTAGACGCTCGATCCTCGCGCCGATGTCGGTGCCGGGTTCCTCGACCAGTCCGTCGGTGTAGAGGGCGAGGACGGATCCCGACGGGAGGGTGATCCGGGTTTCGGGGTAGGCGCTCGTACGCTCTACGCCAAGGAGAGGGCCGACGTCCAGGTCGAGGACGTCGGTCGTCCCGTCGGGGCGGCGGAGCAGAGGTGGGGGGTGGCCGGCGGTGACGCCGTAGGCGTGGTCGCCGTGGGGGGCGATGTGGATACAGCAGCAGCTGGCGAGCAGCCCGGGGTCGAGGTCGATGAGGGTTCGGTTGACGCCTGTCATCACATCGCCGGGCGCGTGACCTACGGCCGCGAAGGCCCGCACCGCACTGCGCAATTGGGCCATGGTGGCTGCGGCGGCGATGCTGTGCCCCTCCACGTCTCCGATGACGAGACAGACCCCGCGGTCGGTGGGGATGATGTCGTACCAGTCGCCGCCGATGTCCATTCCGCCGGTGCCGGGCAGATAGCGTACGACGCTGCGGATGCCCGGGACCACTGGCAGCCGGTGCGGCAGGAGCGCCTGCTGCAGGCCTCGCGCGAGGGCGAACTCCGAGTCGTAGAGCCGCGCTCGTTCCAGTGCCTGGGCGATCAGTCCGGCGAGCGCGGTCAGAACGCCGCGGTCCCTCTCCGTGAACTGATGGACCTCGTCGAAGCCGAGTACGCAGGTGCCGACCGGGCGGCTGGAGGCGATCAGCGGAAGATACGCCCACGAGCTCACCCCGCCGGGGGGAATGCCTGGGTAACCGCGGGAAAGGTCCTTCTGCGACTCGATGAAGAGCGGAGCGCCGGACGTCAGGGTCTCCGTGCCGGGCAGACGGGCGTGCAGCGGTACGCCCTCCAGCCAGTCCAGGAAGTCTTCGTGGTGGCCGGTGTGAAAGAGCAGGTGCATCGTTCCGTCGCGGACCACATAGATCGCCAGCTGCTGACCTCCGAAGGCCGGCAGGAGCTGGTCGGAGACGGCTTCACAGACGTCGTGGGCGGTCACCGCCTCGGTCAGCGCGCTCCCCAGCTGCAGGACGTGGTACATGACCCCCAGGCGCGCCGGCGCGGTGGCGGGCGCCGCAGCTGCCGAGGAGGCAGAAGGCATCGATTCCGGGGGCGGCCGACCGACGGCTACGACCCGGCCGGTCACTCCGTCCGCCTGCGGATGAAGGGAGAAGGAGAGCCATCGGTCGGGCGGGCGGCAGACGAGGAAGGAGGCCGGCGCCTGCGAGATCATCGCGGACCGGTGCCGGTGCTCGACGTCGGGATCGGACAGCCACGGCAGCACATCCCAGAGGAAGTGACCCACCAACTCGTCGCCGGTCGTGCCCAGCAGTCGCAGGGCACTGTGGTTGGCGTAGGTGATCCGTCCGTCGGGGGCGAGGGAGACGATGCCGTCCCGCAGCCGCTCGACCGCTGCGACGGCCATGTGCCCGGCCCGGGAGTCGACGACCGCGCCGAGCATGTGAATACCTGCCCCCGTGTCGTCGGCGTCGGGCACGCGGCCCCACAACTCGACCGTTCGGTACACCTCGCCGCGGTGCCCTTGATCCAGCAGCCGCAGGCGCCTACTGGTGGTCCTGCCGTTCATGGCCGCGTCCCGGGCGCAGGCTCGGAAGGAAGCAAGATCGCCGGGGTGAAGGCGGTTGGCAAGCGTTTCGGCTCTTCCGTCGAAGGCACGAGGGTCGAGACCGAAGATCGCGCAGAGCTCGTCGTCCGCGATGAAGGTGCCGGTGGTGAGGTCCCACTGGAACAAGCCGACCCGCACGGCAGCTCCCGAGGGAGCCGGGATCTCGACGGGGGCCGTTCCCGGGTCGCATTCCACAGGATCGCCGGTACGGGCGCGGAGTGCGGCCAGGGAGTCGCCAAGCCGGTTGGCGACGCTGCGCAGGTGGCGGCGCTGGGCCTTGGTCAGCCCTTGGCTGCCTGGGGACGTCGCCCAGACGATCGCCAGAGAGCCGAAGGTCTCCTCGCCTGTGCCCACGGGCACGGAGCAGGAGCCGAAGGCGTACGGCAGGGCCACGGCGAGCTGGGGATGACGGCGCATCGTCTCTTCCGCGTTGGCCAGGTGAACCGTGCGCCCGGTGCTGTACGCCGTCGCGACCGGGATGGGACTCGTCACCGAGATGAGGCGCCAGCCACCGAGCAGGGAGGGGGTAACGCCGCAGGTCGCGGCGAGCACGATCGACCGGCGGTCGCGGGAGCGCAGAAAGGCACTTGCCGCGTAAGCGCTGGTACTTTCGACGGCTTCGACGACGGCTGCAGCAAGCAGATCCTCACGCTCCGCCGTCGCGCCGGCGGTCATCCCCTGCATGCTTCCAGTGTGCGCAGTTCAGCACAGGTCAGCTCGGCGGCAACCCAGAGTGATGGACTGGTTGCCAGTCGCAGGCTCTGCCCCTGGGTTCCATCGGGGAAGTCCCCGTGCCTTGGAAAGTGCTCCGGCGCACCGGCCGGTCCGAGGTCGGGTGGGGGTGTCGGCTTCACTGTGATCGACGACGTTCAGCAGGTCGACGGTGCTGGTGTGGTTCGTCGAGGGGGTGGACGCGACCGGGCAGGGACCAGGCGCCCGGGCGCACGGTTGCGGCGTCGGCCGGAACGGTGGCGTGAAAGGTGTACGGGGCGGGGGCGGCGAACAGGCGCGCGGCGACGAAGGCAGCGGCACCCGAGGCGGCACCTCGCGCGGGGCACGCGGCGGCCGGTAGGGCGGCGTTCGCCGTCCCCTGCGACCGGTACCGACGGCGAAGGCAATCGAGATCCTCCCACGGTGCACGAGATGCTGAAGCCCAAGAAGAAGTCCGCGGCCAAGAGACGCCGGCGAAGCAGACGGCCGGCAAGAAGACCACGTCGAAGAAGACGCCGGCACGCGAGCACCGCTCGGCCCAGGCGCTCGGCAGACAGGGCGTCCACGCGATCAGTGTCAGGCGGGCCGACGCTCTACCAATCCCTGCAGCGTCGCTCCAGATGGCCCCCGGATGTACCCCGACTACGCGCCGCTGTCACCTGACCGCCCGATCTGGCAAGACAGCCGTTCGTTTCCTCGGGCACGGTGAACTTCCCGGCGGGAGAGGTGGTCATCGGTCCCGCCTCACCTATGGGAGCACCATGCGCGGTTACTTTCTGCGTGCCGTCAGCAAGATCTGTCTGCTCACGGCCCTCCTCGGCCTGGCCCTTCCCACGGCTACCGCCACCGCCCAGAGTGTCCACCGGCGCACCGCAGCGCTGGCGCTCAGCGGCACCCTGTTCAACGGCCCGGAACCACCGCACCCGGTCCGGCCCGTCCGGATTCTCACGACCATCGCCAACGCCCAGGACGGGACCATCAACAGCATCGACGCCGAAGCCTTCGAACCTGCCGGCCCTGAGGTGTCCTCATCGCCTGGCCGAAGCCTCGGCTTGTCGATGCCGAGGCTGCCCCAGGGGGCGCACACGTCACACAGCTCGAGGTCGGGGAACTCCTCGAAGGTGATCTCCACGTGTGCGAGGTCGAGGTAGCCGAGCTGGGTCTTGAAAAAGCCGCAGTGTCCGCGGTGCAGCACGGGCTGGCCCTCCACCGCGCGGGCGGGTTGCTGCTTCCACAGATGCGTGGAGACCTCGATCGACAGCTCCCGCACCAAAGTGCGCAGCCGCTGCGCCTCAGCCCTCTGCTCGGCGGTGTAGCCAGGGCTGATCTCGCGGCCGCCGGTCAGCTCACCGATATGCGGGTGCACCGTGCTGGGCCGGCCCTTACAAGGCTCCGCCCACCAAGGGCAGGGTCCGGCCAAGGGCCTGGTAGTCACCCACGCCCGGTAGAGGCGGAGCTGCGCATGGATCAGATCAGGCGGGAGATTTCAGCCACGCCCGAATGATGTATTTGTTCGAATCCCGGCCGCACGAGGAGGCCGGAACACGCGAAAAGATCCGGCTCGATCCAACTACCTCGAAACGAGAAACGCCGGACCGAAGCTCCGGCCGTACACCTCACGGAGGCCATCATGGACATCCTGGTGCTGATCGGGCGCATCCTCTTCGCCCTGTTGTTCCTCGGCTCGGCCGTCAATCACCTCACCCACACCAAGGCCATGGCCGGGTACGCCACGAGCCGCGGTGTCCCGGCCGCCGCCTCGGCCGGCGTCACCGTGCTCAGCGGCCTGCTGATCCTGGCGGGGGCGGTAATGGTCGCCCTCGGACTCTGGGCGGACCTGGGGGCACTGCTGCTGGCCGTGTTCCTCTTTCCGACAGCCGTGATCATGCATGCGTTCTGGAAGGAGAGCGACACCCAGGACCGCCAGATGGAGATCACGCACTTCATGAAGGACATCGGCCTGGGCGGCGCCGCCCTGGTGCTGCTCGCCTTCTTCGCGTACGCCGGCCACGACCTCGGTCTCACGATCACCGGTCCCCTGTTCCACCTCGCCTGAGCTCGCGTCCTGGATGTCGTTGATGGTGATGGCCCGGGTGAAGCGAAGACCGTCGGCAGCCGCGCGTCAGGGACCAGAGATGACGACGATGATCTTTACGTGCCCCGGTTCACTGTCCTGCGGCGGGTGGATTCGGTAGAGCAGGGTGATCCGGTCGCCGGTGTCGCCGACTGGGCCGGTGGCGATTGGACGAAGGTCAGGGCGTTCAGCAGTCGCGGAGCGCGCGAATGCACCGTGTCCCGGGGTGCGAGTAGCGCTAGTGCTGTGGCAGGGACCGCTCACCGCGTGGACGTTGATCTTGCACTCGGCACGTTGCCGGTAGGGTCCGCGGCTATGAGTGTCGGCGGCTATCGGGAGATCGCCGCCTTGCGCAGCCGCAACACGGAAAGCCGGCGGCTGATTGTCGAGGGGCTGCCGTCAGACGAGTCGTGAACCAGGCCGCGTTGACCAGCGGACCACCACCCCAGCGGACGCCCTTCTCGCGGCGAACGCGCGCACGCTCTCGTCGTTGGGCTGGCGAGGAGGCCGGGGTGGCGGGCGTTGTCGTTGCGCGAGCGCAGGTAGGCGTGCAGAGCCCGGGTCCGTACGGTGGGGTTGCGGTGGTTCGAATGTGGCGACGGTGAACTGCCGCAGTGGCCCGAAGTGGGCCTCGATCGGATTGGCCCAGGACGCGTAGGTCGGGGTGAAGCGCAGCTCGACCCGGTTCTTCTTCGCCCAGCGGCGGATCGTCTCGCCCTTGTGAGCGGACAGGTTGTCCAGGATGACGTGGATCGGGGCGCCGTCCGGGCGGGCCGCACGGACCGACTTCAGCGCGGTCGGGGTGTTGGCGTTCTTGCGGCGGTTGACGCCCCAGAGGGGGTCGTCGCCGACGGAGTAGTAGCCGTGGAAGTACCGCACCCCGCGGGTGCGGTGGTAGGTCGCGGGGTGCCGCTCGGGACGCCCTTGTTCGGCCCACCACGGCTCGGCGGTGTTGCGGATGCCGAGCGCTCCGAACTCCTCGAACGCGCAGACGCGGTCGGGGAAGTGCTCCAGGACCTCCTCGATGCGGTCGGGCTTGGCGTCGCGCTCCGGGTCCGGGGACTCCTCCCAGAGGAGGGCTGGACCGGGCGGTTCAGGCGGTCTCTACGGCGCATTCTGGCAAAACAGCCCCGCCCCCGGCTGCCCGAATGACACCGGCCGCGGCGGCTTCGGCGGCCGGGCACCGCCCCGAACGCCGAACAGGAGGCTGGGCGTGAACGGCGGCCACGGCTGCATCGTGCTGACCTGCACCGCCAAATAGTCGCACCACCGCACGACTAAGGCGTTTCCGGTGGATCACCGCACCGATCCGGCCCCGTGGTGGCGCCACATGCACGGGAAGCGGCCGTCACCGCCTGCTGGCCGGCTCGTTACTGATGCGTGATCCACGGTGATGGCCGGAGAGCGTGAGCGGGTGTGCCATCCGTCGCCGTTCGCGTCCACCACGTCGAATCTCCAAGCGATGTGATGTCTGATCAGGAAGGTCCCCGTGCTGCAGCTGCCCGTCGAGGACATGGAGCTGGCCCCTGGACATGCCGTGGAATGGGCCGTGTCCGCTGCAGGAACCGCTGGGCACGCCGAAAGCTCCGATCTGGGCGCCCTCGCCTCCTACAACCAGAAGGACCACTTCTCGGTCGCCCAGAGCCTCCGCGCGGCGGACATCGGCTACTCCTCGTACATCGGTGGCTCCTTCGAGATCCGCGAAAGTGTCGACCTTGAGGCGCTGGAAGCCGCTCTGCTGCATTTCGTGCGTCGCCACGAGGTGCTGCGCTGCAACTTCAGGGAGACCGGGAAAACCGCGGAGGCACCCGGGCTGGAGGTCGTCCCACCACACGACGTGAAACTCGAACGCGTCGACGTCGGGCGGCTCGAAACCCCGGCCGAGGCCCGCTCCTACGTACAACGCTTTCTCCAGGGCACCGACACACTTCGAGGACCGTGGATCGTCATGGGCGCGATGATGCGGGACGACTCCGCCACCGTCTACCTCGCCTGCGACCACCTGCTGACCGACGGCGTCTCCACTCCCGTCGCGATTCGCGACATCGCCGTGGCCTACGAGGCGTACACCCATGGCCGGGAACCGGTACTTCCCGAGGCGAGCGGCTTCCTCGGCCACGCCGCCGCCGAGCGGCACCGTGGCGCGGCGATGGGCCCCGACGACGCGCTGCTGGATCACTGGAAGGGGTTCGTCGCACGCAACCACGGACAGCTCTTCCCGCGATTCCCGCTGGACCTCGGGATCGAGCCGGGCGTGGTGTATCGCGCCGTGAACGAGGCGGACACGCTGCTTCCGGCCGACCGTCTTGACGCGATGGACGCCCACTGCCGTGCGGTGGGCAGCAGGGCGTCGACTGGCGTTCTGGCCGCTCTCGGCGTCAGCCTGAGAAGGGAAGGCGGGCCGGACGTCTACCGGGCGCTCGTGCCGGTCAGTACGCGCGGCCGTGGACCCGGCGCACACAGCATGGGCTGGTTCGTGAACACGCTCCCGGTGGAGTTCCGGGTGGCCGACGACACGGACTTCGCGGGCGTCATGGCGGGTGCGCAAGCTGCCCTGGACGCGATGCGGCCGTACACCGAAGCCCCGTTCGTCCGCGTCTTCGATCTTCTGACGTGTGATCAGACCGGCCCGCAGGTCTGGCCGTACGCCGTCAGCTTCTTCTCCTACCTGGACTTCAGGAGGACCCCAGGGGCCCACAGCCACGAGGCGTGGAAGGCGCGCAAGTACGTCTCCACGTCGCACAGCAACGGCATCTTCTTCTGGTTCCACCGCAACCACACCGGACTCCACCTGAACTCCATCTTCGTGGACACCCCGCAGGCCCGCCGCACCAAGGCCGCCCTCGTCCGGCACCTCGTGCAGTCGCTGGACAACATCGCGCGTACCGGCCAGCTCTGACGGAAGCTCCGCCCAGGTGACGGGCGGACGCCCACCATCGAAAGGGGGCGCCGACCGGTGCTTCAACTCCCCAGCTCGGAGCTGGTCATCGCACCCGGGCACGCCGTCGAATGGCGCGTGCACACCTCCGCCGCTCGTACCACCGCACTGGGCGCCACAGCCGGACCCAGCGTCCCGGAGTCGTCCGGCCCCCTGCCCTCATACAACCAGGAGTACCACTTCGGCGCGTCCGCGCCTCCAGCCGACGAGGCCGACAACCATGACCGGAGCACGAGCCGCCACACCGACTCCTACGCCGGAACCTTCGAGATCCGCGGCAGGCTCAACCGCCCGGCGCTGGAAGCCGCCTTGCTCCATTGCGTGCGGCGCCACGCGGTACTGCGCTGCGCGTTTCGCCCGTCGCCCAGCGGTCTCAGCATCGAGGTCGCCGCGCCGGAAGACGTCAAACTCGAACCGGTCGACCGCGGACCCGTGGCCTCGCCCGCCGAGGCCCGCGCTCACGTGGAGAGGTTCCTGCGAATCACCGATACCCGCCGCGGCCCCTGGTTCGTCATGGGCGCGATGGTCCGCAAGGAGTCCACGACAGTCCACTTCGCCTGCGACCACCTCGTGACCGACGGCACGTCGATGATGATCGTCCTGAACGACATCGCCACCGCCTACGAATCCTTCTCGTCCGGCCGGCAACCTGACCTCCCCGTGGTGGGCACCTTCCTCGACCACAGCCGCGAGGAACGGCAGCGGACCGTGTCGACAAGACCCGACGACAGCAGGCTGGACTATTGGAAGGGCTACCTGGCCCGTAACGGCGGCCCGTTCCCCAGGTTCCCACTGGACCTCGGAATCGAACCCGGCGCCGGCGGCCCTGCGCGCAACACGACCGACGCGCTGCTGACCCGCTCCGGCGCCGCGGCCCTGGAGGCCCGCTGTCGGGAGGTCGGCGCGAGTCTGACCACCGGCGTCCTCGCCGCCGTCGGCGTCAGCATCAGGAAACAGGGCGGCCCCGACGTGCACCGCACCTTGATGCCCGTCGGCACGCGCGGCCGCAGTCACCACGCCCACAGCGTGGGATGGTTCGTCAACCTGCTCCCGGTCGAGTTCCCGGTAGCTGAAGGGTTGGACTTCGCGCAGACCGTGGCCGCCGCCCGGGACGCATCGACGCGGATGATCCGGGGCAGCCGGATCCCCTTCGTCGTCGTACTGCGGCTGCTGGCCCCCGAGCACTACGCACGCCCCTGGCCCCACGCCGTCAACTTCTTCTCGTACATGGACTTCAGGGACGCCCCCGGCGCAGCACGCCACGCCGCCTGGCATGCCAGCGTGTACACCTCGATCCCATCAGCAAACGGCATGTTCCTGTGGCTGCACCGCACCCACGACGGCATCCACCTCAACACCGTCCACGTGGACAACCCCCGGGCCTGCCACACCAAGACGGCCCTCGTCGGCACCCTGACTCGAACGCTGGAGAACATGGCCCACCACGGAACCCTGTGAGTCGCAGAACCTCCAGGGAGGCCGCCGAGGGCGGGCCAGTGCAGGGCTGGGTCGGCATTCAGCAGGGTGCGCTTGAAGCGTGCGACCTTGCCGTTGGTTTGCGGCCGGTAGGCACGCGCGGGGCGCTGACCTCGGACGGGAACTCCTTGGCCAGACCCTGGTAGCCGGAGTCGACCTCGGCGTGCACATCTGGGTGGAGGCGGAACTGTTCGGCGATGCCCTCGGTAACGCACAGCGGTCTGGTCGTGCATGCGGCCGGACGGACGCCGCCGGAGAACAGGGTGCGGCTCTGGTGGTCGCTGAATGTGGTGGTCTTGATCGTGTTCTGCTGCGTGCGGGCCGCCGCTCAGGGCAGGGCGAGTTCTTCGAGCAACTCCCCGAAAGGTGCGCCGGAGACCCCGGACAGGGCAGGATGCGTACAGGCCGTACGGGCCCAGGTCAGCTTCACACCTCGCCTAATCCGTAAGGCCCTTTGCATGTCACGGCCGACTCACTGCCGTCCTTCCCCCAAGGTCGTTAGGGTCGAGCCCATGGCTTCCATAGATGTCTCCCTGCGTCCTGTGCACCCCAGCGATCTGCCTGTGTTCTTCCGGCACATGAGCGACCCCGAGTCGAATCGGATGGCCGCCTTCACCGCCGAGGACCCGACGGACCGGGCCCACTTCGACGCGCATTGGAAGCGCATCCTCGCCTCGCCCGACGTCGTCACCCGCACCGTGCTCGTGGACGGCGATGTGGTCGGGCACGTGGCCGTGTACGGCGAGCCGGGCGAGCGGGAGGTCACGTATTTCATGGATCGCCACTACTGGGGGCGGGGCATCGCGACCGCGGCGCTGCGGGGGCTGCTCGCCGAGGTCCCCGAACGCCCGCTGCTCGCCCGGGCGGCGGCGGACAACACCGGATCGGTGCGGGTCCTGGAGAAGTGCGGCTTCAAGGTCGTCGGCGAGGACCGGGGCTTCGCGAACGCGCGGGGAGCGGAGATCGACGAGCTGGTGCTGCGGTTGGATGGATAATCTTCCCCACCTCGTAAGTGGCGCAGTTGGCCGGCCTGGCGACCTACGGCGCTCAGCCACGAACTGTGACTTTGCCGTTCAGTTGGCGCCAAAGCCACGCTTCGGATCGGCTGCCGCGGCCCGAAGTCCGCACGTGACGCCCTGCCTGCCCTGCCTTCCCTGCCTGCCCTGCCGATGATCGGGCCCCCCGTCAGGACCGACCGGATCGGGTGTCTCGGTCGGAGGCCGGCCAGACGTAGGGAAGATCGTCGGGCACCCCGGGGAAGAGGGGGAGGTAGATCTCCCGGGCCTTGCGCAGCAACGCTGACTGGTGGCTGCGGTGGAAGGCGGGGTCGCCGAGCCAGGGCGGCAGGTCGCCGTCTTCCCCGAGCCGGCGCTGGTCCCGGACGGTGGCCCCCGGACACCAGGCGAGGAAGTCCACCATGAGCGTGGCCGCACAGGTGTCGGAGCGCCCGTCGGCGGTCCAGACGCCGCATGCGTCGAGGCCATAGCGCACCAGGGCTTCCTCGTACCCGGCCCACATCCGCACCACGGGATGCCGGCGCCAGCCGTATCCGGGCACCGTGAGGCCCCGGAAGACCTGGAGTGCCTCGACGCGCTGCTTACCCAAACGTCTCGGATCCAGCACGGCGGCCGAGTCGATGAAGCCCGGATACGGCAGAAATGTCTGCATGCGGGAGACCTACCCGTCCAGGGCGTCCCTTCCTCCCCCTGCGTCCGCCGTCACCCGCCAGGCCCGCAACTCATAGTGGTTTCCCCACCGCACCGCCCCCTCCGGCGGGCGGCCGGTGATGCCGCCGGAGCACTGCCCTTCACGGCCCCCGCGGTCCGGTGCCTTCGATCTGGCAGTATCAACTCGCCTCGTGAGCAACTCAGTCGGCGCCAGGCGGTGTTGTCCAGGACCCCTGTCGGTGACTTTCCTGATATTGATCATTACTGGCCAGGAAGCGTCACGCGGTTGTCAACGTCCGTGTCTGAACCGGGAGTTACATGGAGACACCATCGCGTTCCCGTCTGCTGCTCAGCGCGGCTTGCAGGACTCGGCCTGATCGTCGGGGCACAGGGACAGGCCCACGCGTCGACGGCGGCCGCCGTGGCCCCGAGCAGCCGCGCCGCCCGGTGGCCACGGCGCGTACTGCGGCGTAGTGATGCACCACCCCTCGCGCGCCGGTGGCCAGGCGGCGGAATTCGCGCGGGAGAGCCCGAGCCGCGGGCAGCGTCACGCCCGCCGGGCACCCGTACGGTCGCTTCCGGGCACATGCGCCCGGGCTGTCGGCAGGTGGCTGATCAGCAGCACGACAACGGCGCCCGCGAGGATCGTCGCGCCGCCCGTACGCAGGACCGCGTCGTAGGCCTCCTCCGGACCCGTCTCGGGGGTGAGTGCGGTGATCGCAGACGCCGTGGCGGCGAGCGCGATCGCGCCGAGGACGACGAGTGCGGTGAGGACGACACCGGAGGCTTCGCCGGCGCGGGCGGGCGCGATGACCTGCTGGGTGGCGACGCTGGAGAAGGTCCAGCCGAGGCCGAGACCGAGGGCGCACCAGGTGAGGAGCGGGACGTAGAGCCACCAGGCCCACACGAGGCTCAGGCCGATCATGCCCGTCCCGGCGACGGCTGCGGCGAGGGCCATGACGGTGGTCGGCCGCATGCGGGACGCGAGCCAGGCACCGAGGGGGCCGGCACCGGCCACCATGAGCGCCGGCGCGAGGAAGACGGTCCCGGCGAGGAGGGCGGACAGGCCGCGCAGCTGCTGGAGTTGCAGGGTGGCGAGGAGGACGGTGACGACGTAGCCCATGTTGCAGACCGACCCCATGACGGTGACCAGGTCGAAGGGGATGTTGCGGAAGAGCCGCAAGTCGACCAGCGGGTGGCGGCAGGTGCGTTCGCGCAGCACGAAGAGGGCGCCGCTCACGACCGCGACGGCGAGCAGGATGAGGGTGCGCGCATGGTCCCACCCCCAGGCGCTGCCGCGTTCGATGGCGATCGTCAGCGCGGCCAGGCAGGTCACGATGGCCAGGCACCCGGGCAGGTCGACCTGGCGCGGAGCGGTGTCGTCGCGGGAGTCGGGGACGTACCACAGGGCGATCAGCAGGGCGATCGTGCTCAGAGGGGCCAGCAGCCAGAAGATCCACCTCCAGCCTGGGCCGTCCGTGAAGCCTCCGCCGACGAATGGCCCGGCGGCGGTGCCCACATTGGCGACGGCGAACATCGCGCCGAGCGCGCGGGCCCGGGTCGCGTCGGGAAAGGCGTTGGTGATCACGGCGACGGAGACCGGGAAGATGAGTGCCGCGCCGACGCCCTGGACGACGCGGGCCGCGACGAGGACGCCCAGGGTGGGGGCGAGGGCGCAGCCCACGGAGGCCGCGCCGAACAGGCCGATGCCGGTGAGCAGAACCGGGCGGCGGCCGAGCAGGTCGCCCAGACGGCCGCCGAC
Organism: Streptomyces sp. NPDC038280; assembly: GCF_055600045.1. NCBI lineage: Bacteria > Bacillati > Actinomycetota > Actinomycetes > Kitasatosporales > Streptomycetaceae > Streptomyces > Streptomyces sp. NPDC038280. The sequence continues at coordinate 139,696 of NZ_JBVJYZ010000012.1, read as the reverse complement.
CACGAACAGGCAGCCGACGGCGAGCATGTACGCGGACAGGGTCCACTGGGCGGCGGAGACGGTCACGTGCAGCTCTTCGGCGACGCCCGGGATGGCCAGGTTCAGCGCGAAGAAGTCGACCTGGATGCAGAACAGAGCGATCGAGACCGCGGTGAAGGCCCCGACCCGCTGCTTCGAGGCCGCCGGCGGAGCGTCCGCGGTCATCGCTTCCATCCTCCAAGCTGACCTTCAAAGCGGGCGGCCCGCCAGCCGGACCGGTCACCTGCCGGGCCTCGTGCCTCCTGATTTTTCGCCGGTGTCGGCCGCGGCGGCCCCACCGCCCCGGCGGCTCAGGCGTCCAGGGGCCGCCAAGGCGGTTTGCTTCCGCCCTGCCGCACGTGCGCGAACGCCACGCCGGCGAAGTGTGGACGCAAGCACCTCGGCGTCGGCTTCGGTGGTGGCGCGCCAGCCTGTCCGTCCTCCCCTCAGTGTCGTCCACCAGGAGCAGCACGGGGTCGTCGAAGCACACCCTGCGGCGATCGTCGACCGGCGCCCCTGCAACGGCAGCGTCATCGAGACCGGCACCGGCTCCTATCGCCTGGCCGGCAGCCGAGCCCGACCCGAACACGCAGCAGCTCGCTGACCAACCCCGCTTTACCGCCTCGCCGGCACATGTTGAAGGCCGGCCCGGCCGGCATCGTCCGAGCAGGACACGGCCCGCAAGCCGGGGACCCTCGCAGAACGATGTCGTCTGATGATCGCCGAAGAGCAGCTGGCGCCAGAGGTGGCCGCGAACAGGTGTGGCAGAACGAACGAGTCCGAAGTGGAGCGCGTGGCTGCCCAGCTGACGGCAATAGGTGTGCCGGCCCCCGGTGGCCGGCACACTCACCCACCGGCCAGGGGCTCCGACCCAGGCCGGGCCCCATCCAAGCCGTGGGGTTCGCTCAAGACCTCGTGATCGCGGAGCCGGACGCCTGGTACCCGAACCCTTTCGCGCTACGGCCGCGGGCCGACGGCGTTCGTCCGTTTCGGCAGGAGAACGTCCGGCTTCATTCGCTGACTGTCCACATTGCCGCGCTTCCTGACTTTCAAGTAAGAATTCGGTGGCATGAATGGCCGCGGTTTACCGATCTCTTGTTCCGTGCCGGAGTGTTGTGGAAAGCTGACCTCCCTCGCGTTCGAACGCGACGATGTTGCTCAACAGTTCGAATGACTCGGTGCGACCGATCGCCTCAAAAGGGCGTTGCTGACGCCGGTTTCCACATGACCCAAACCGCTGGGTCGCTTTGCGTGAAGCGTCACCCAAAAGGTACGTACCAAACGGGTGGACTCCCCAACTAGCCGCGCTCGTGCGCCTGTTGACCGCCAGGCGGATGACCCGGAAGCCCCCCACGCAGTACCCCGGAAGGAACCGATGCACAGCCCCCGAACCCCCGACTCCGACCCAGTCACCCCTGCCCCGTCGCACGCCCCCTCCGGAGACTCCGACGAAGCCCTCGCCATCAGACTGAAGGCGCACCAAGGGGCCGAGGACACCCTGCCTGTCGCCGTGTTGCTCGCACGCCACCGGCAGGCCGTATTCGACTACGCCTCCATCTGTGCCTCCTCGGCGAATGCCGCGTCGATGCTCACCGCGGCGGCCTTCAGCAAGGTGTTCGAGAGGCTTCGCCGCTCCGGGCCCACCGGCCCCCTGCGGCCCCAACTGCTGCTCACCACAAGGGATATCGCTCGTGCCTGGGCGGTGGACCCCACCATCTCCCAGATGCTGCCCGAACTCCGATGCCCTGACGCCGGTCCTGGCGGCAGGGCGGAGAAGGCTCTGCCCGCCGGCAGTCGGGTGCTTGCCTCCCGCTCTTTCAGGGCATTGCCGACTGCCGCGCAATGTTTGCTCTGGCATGCGGAGGTCGAGGCGGAAGGAATTTCCGTGCCGGCCGGTTTGCTGGCTATTGACCCCAGTGACGCCGCGGCCGAACTCGAAGAAGCTCTCGCGCAGTTCCGGGCAGGCTGCGTTCGGGCTCACCTTGAACTCGCTCCCGATAGGGAATGCCGTCACTACAACCGTCTGCTCGACATATCCCTTCGCCGCGGCGGGACGCTGCTCCCGGACATCCAGCGTCATATGGCGCAGTGCCGGCACTGCGCATTCGCCGCTGATCAGTTCAGTCATGCCGAGGGGCGCGCAGCCGTACTACTGGCTGAAGCGGTGCTCGGCCGCAGTGCCCGGAGCTATCTGAACTCGCGACCGGGCCGCGGCGGTGCCGCAGCGGATGCCGGCGCATCCGCTGTTCGCCGGACCGGCCGCCACTCGAGGGACGGTCGCCCGCGCACGCTGCCTCGGATCGGCGTCCCGTGGGCCACCGGCTCGTCGGTCACCTTCCCGACGGTCCCCGTCCGCCACTGGGCCACGGCCGCGGCCCGCCGGATGGTGTACGCCCGGGGCGGATCGCAAGTCGCCGTCGCCAGTGCGGGAGTGACCGTGGCGGCACTGCTCGTGGTCATGGTCGCGGCGAACCTGTGGGCGAGCGGCAGTGACAGTGACACCCCCGCGGCTCCGAGCGGCACGGTCAGCCGTACGGGTCCCGGCAGCACCTCCGCGGCGCCGAGCGCTCCCGCGACCCCTCCATCGGCCGCCGATGCCGTACTCCCGTCCACACCGCTGCACACGAGACTGCGGAACGTCGATGCCCAGCTCTGTCTGAACGTCCGCGGCCGGGAGTTGGTGCCGGGCTCCGAGGCGACGATGGCCGAGTGTTCCTCCTCGGAGGGACAGCGGTGGTCGTACGAAGAGGACGGGCTCCTGCGCAGCCTCGCCGCACCGGAACTCTGTCTGAACTCACGGGGGGAGGACGGTGTGCTTGTGCTGAGCGAATGCCTGGACGCGGCGACGCCGACCGGCTCGGACGTGCGGTACGACGTGACCATCCAGGGGCATGTGGTGCCGCGCTGGAACGACGTACTGGCCGTCACTCCCACATCCGCGACTCCGGGCGCCGTGGTCGTGGTGAAGGAACGTGACGATTCATCTTCCCAGAAGTGGGTGACCGACCCCTTGGGCGCAGACACCACGTCCGCGCCGGGTTCCCACGCCGAAAAGCCGTCCACGAAAGAGGTGAGCGTCTCCCCGCCGGCCGGCGGGAACTGCTCGGCACCAGCCTGTACTTCGCCGTCTCCCTCCGCGACCGGGAACGCTGAGCCCGATCCGCGGTGGACGGATTCGGCGGACGATCAGGGCAGGCCTCACCGGGGGTCCGACCGGGAGCGGGACAGTGGCCGCCGGTCCGAAGACGACCACCGCGGCACTCATGGCGTGGTGCGGCATGACCGGTGCGGGCGCGATCGCGATGTGCGCGCCGATCGACGGCCGGCCCCGGTCATCGTGCCCGCGGACCTCGTCGTCGTACCCCCGGTTCCCGCCGCCGTGACCGGTCCCGGCCAGGACGAGAGGCTGGTGAAAACGTTGTCAGGAAGGCACTCACAGATCTGAGCAGAGGAACGCGGGGAGGCCCCGGCCGGAGGGATCGGTCGGGCCTCCCGCTATCCGGTGATCAGTGGCGTGCTCTGAGTCGGCAACGCGCCTTGGTCCCAGCGAGGTGGCCTGTTGAACGGTCGCCGTGACGGGCCCGTACTACACGGCAGGCTGAAGGGACTGTCAAGGAGGTCTGCCGCGAATGGCCGCTCACCACATCGCCAGGGTCGCCGTCGCCGGCGTTGTTCCGCTTCTGCTCCTCGCCGCGGGGGCCGGCCCCGCGGAGGCTCACGGAGCACCGGTCGCGCCTGTCAGCCGGGCGGTCGCGTGCGGACCCGAAGGGCAGAACCTGAAGCGGTCGGCAGCCTGCCGGGCAGCTGTGGCCGCGAACGGCGGACGAGGGTTCGACGCCTGGGACAACCTCAGAGTGGCCGGCGTCGAGGGACGGGACCGGGACGTCATTCCGGACGGGCACCTGTGCAGCGCCGGTATCGACGAGTACCGGGGACTGGACATCGCCCGCGCCGACTGGCCCGCGACCCCCCTGAGGGCCGGCGCCGGCTTCACCCTCACCTACAGGTCGACGATCGCGCACCGGGGAACGTTCCGCGTCTACCTCACCAAGGAGGGGTACGACCCGTCCGTGCCGCTGCGGTGGTCCGATCTGGCGCGCGAGCCGTTCATCACTGCCACGGATCCCGAGCTGGAGGGCGGCGCCTACCGGATCTCCGGGCGTCTGCCGGCCGACCGTACCGGACGCCAGGTCCTCTATACCGTGTGGCAGAACTCCGGCAGCCCGGACACCTACTACTCGTGCTCCGACGTGGTCTTCGACGTCGCGTATTCGGAGTCCGGCAATACGCCGGGGCAGCGCTCGCCGAGCCGGCCCTCGGACGGGTGGTCGGAGAACGGGCAGCCGACCCCCGTGCCGACGGGGTCGGCACCGTCCCCGTCCGGACCGGCCGGCACGTCCGGCACCGCGACGGAGCCGGACGACGAGCAGTCCCTGTCTGCCCAGTCCGAGTCCCGGTCCCAGTCCTCCAGTGTTCTGCCCGCGTCGGCTTCCCGCGGTTCCGAGCGTGACGTCGCACCACTGCTCGCCGCCGGGGCCGCCCTCCTCGGGCTGCTCGCCGCGTGCGCCTCCGTGCTGCTTCGGCGGCGTCAACACGCACCGACGGCTGACCGTTCCTGAAGGAGAGTTCTGCCTTGCCCCAGCTCTCCCCGGGCCGACGCGTCTGTCGCGCCGACAGGCCCCCCGGCATACCCCCGCTGCCGCGCTGCCGCCCGGCCGCCCGGCCCCTCAGGACGGGCGGCGGGCGTGGACGTACAGGTGCTGCTCGGGTTCCGCGCCCTCGCCATGCGGGCGGTACAGGGCGGTGTCGTGGTGCACCACTTCGAGGCCGGCATCCTCCAGCACCCGCAGCTGGTCCTCGGTGGACAGGCTACTGACAGTGACCGTGTGGCCCATCCAGGCGATGTCCAGGCCCCTGATGTCGCCGGGCACGGTTGCCATCGCGAACGACCCGCCAGGTGCGACCCAAGAGGCCATCCTCGTCAGCGAAGCCGCCACTTCGGGCTGGTCCATCATCAGCAAGGGGAAGAAGGCGCACACGGCGTCGTACCCGGCGTCGGGGCCAGGGTAGGTCCGGACATCTGCCTGCTCGAAACGGGCGCCGGGCACCCGGTCGCGGGCGAGCCGGACCATTTCGGCCGACACGTCAATGCCGGTGACGGCGAAGCCTGCCCGGGTCAGGGCCTCGGCGGTCGGGCGGCCGGTGCCACTGCCCACGTCCAGGACGCGAGCGCCAGGTGACAGGCGGTCGGCGAGCCAATCCAGGGCCGCAAGTTGGCCGGGGACGTCGGCGAACACCTCCTCGTAGCGCGCGCCCACCTCGTCGAACACCTCGGCGGCAGACGCGCCCTGTGGCAGTGGCGCCTGGCTCACCTCACCAACTCCGTGTCGTAGAAGCAGTAGTGGCCGGCGATCGCGGCCATTTCCGGTTTCGGATCGAGGTAGGCCCAGACCAGATCGTCGGCGCCGGGCACCGACCAGTAGGAGGCGTCTCCCTTGAAGGGACAGTAGGAGGTCTTGGCGGAGCGGGTCAGCAGGTCCGTCCGTACGTCAGCGGGCGCCAGGTAGTACCGAACCGGGCATCCCGTCTCGCGCAGAACCAGGGGCCGCCGGCTCTCGGCGAGCAGCCGACCGTCCCATACGACACGGACATGGTCGGTACCCGGCTCGACCGTGATCCGGTGGCGCCCGTCCTTGCCCTGGGGCGCGTTCCGTGAAGGTGAGGTCATGACTGGATCAGCGTTCGAGCGGGGCCGGTTGTTCCCGTGCCCGCGCCCCGCCGCTCACCTCCGCGCCGGACGATCCGGCGCAGGATGGCCCTGGCCGACCAGGTCCGGACTGCCGGAGGCCCAGCCTTGCCCGGATGGCGTCGGCACGCTCACGACATTCGGGACGGGCCTGGAACCGGGAGGGCGATCGCGCTGGTCCACGCGGGGCGGCGGAACTCTACGAACCGGCCCTTGGCCCCACCAGATGAATTCATACATCCATTCGGCGGTCTCGGTGCTCGGCCGGAATGGAAAGATCTTACGTTTGACCCGGACTCCCGGCGGCCCCGCAACGGAAGGCTCCTCGATGGACGGTCAAATCGTGCAGGTGAAGATCCACCCTGCCATCGGTGTCGCCCGGGTCGGCAACAGCGTCGAAGCACCGTTCATCGGCCCGGAATCACCGGACCAGAAGCCTGCGGACCTTGGCTCCTACAAAGACAATTCCGGGGCGATCCGGAGGCAGGCCGCGCGATTCCGGGTGTACGGCTACAACGCCGCGGGGGAGGTCGTACGGGAGCTGAAGCCGGGTGTCGCGGGCGTGTCCGAGATCCAGTGGACGGTGCACCTGGCCAACAAAAAGGCCGCCTGGTACCAGTTCCTTCTGGCGCTCGACACCCCCGAGGGCCAGACCCTCGCGGCCGGGCGGCGGAACGCGGCCGTGGTGGGCGCCGACCGGAAGAAGCTGGTCAACGACCCCGGAAGCCGCACCGTTCGCGGCTCGATGACCGAGACGAAGAAGTTCGATTCCGGCAAGATCATGGACAAGGCGGTGTACCTCGGGGAGATCTCCACCCGTTCCGACGGCCGCCTGATGGTGCTCGGTGGCAGGGGAAACTCCGCCTCCTACAAGAACAAACCGATCACCGGAGTAGCCAACAACGACACCTGGTACGACGACGTGTCCGACGGCCCGGTGACGGCGAAGGTCCGTATCGACGGCAGAGAATTGACCGCCAGCCCGGCCTGGGTCGTGGTGGGGCCTCCGCACTACGCCCCCGGCGTGAAGTCCATCCGCACCCTCTACGACCTGCTCTTCGATGTCTTCGTCAAGGCCGGTTCACTGACCCGCCCGCAGCAGATTTCCTTCACCGATCACATCGAACCGATGCTGCGCCGGTTCTGCGATCTCCAGTGGGTCAACCATGGTTTCGCTACGCAGTTCGGCTGGAACGGCCCCAACTTCTTCCTCTCCCCCGCGATGCGAAAGCGGCTCGCCGATCCGTCCCAGCGGAACCGGGAACTGCGCCGCCAGACGTACGTCGCCCTGCGCGACTACGAGCGGGACGGAAAGTCCCCGCTGCCGTGGCCATGGGTCTACGGCGACGCCATGGCCAGTCGGCCCGACTCCGTGCGTCAGCACATCACGCTGTCCCCGACCCAGGACTGGATGCTGCAGCGCTGGGCAGACGGCGCGTTCCAGGCGGGACCATTGCGAGAGCCCCGTCCCACGGTGGACGACGCCCCTGTCGCCGAGCAACCGGGACTGCTGGACCGGGCGGCCCTGGAGAACTGTGCCGCCGACGCGTTCCACCCGGGTTACGAGGTCACCTGGCCGATCAGGCACCCGAGCATGTTCACCGAGCCCTTCCGCATCCTGCACCGCGCCCCGGGTACTCCGGACCCCGACTTCGGGCCCACCCTCACCCTGCAGGAGGCGACCGCCAAGAACGGCCCCCTGTACGCGCAGGGCCCCGGAGACCTCACCCGCTGGATGGCCGCCCCATGGCAGGCGGACACCGCGAGCTGCCGTTCCGGCTACGAGGTCCTGGCCGAACTCGGGCCGCGCTACAGCCCGTACCTGCCGACCTTCTGGCCCGCTCAAGTCCCCAACCATGTGCTCAAGCTGGAGGACTTCGAGAAGGTCAACACTCCGCCGACCGGCAGCGACGACAGCGCCCGGGAGGAGGCGTTCGAGCGGCGGGCGACCTGGCTGCGCGGCCTCACCGGCACCACGAACCAGCAGCGCACACAGATGGTCAGGGACTGGCCGAAGCTCGGCATCGTCGAGGTGCGCGACTACACCGTGGGCGACGGGAAGTTCCCCGAACGGATCGGGGTGGAGTCGCGCCCAGGGTCACCGCTCGACCAGGCGCTGGACACCGCGAACCTCGTCAACCTGCACGTGCCCGAGGCGGGTCCGGCCGTGCTGGCCGCCGCAGCCGGCACTTGGCCCGAGGGCAAGCCCAGCCCCGAAACCGTCGAGGCCGAGTACGTGGCACGGGCGATCAGTAGGGCAGTGGAGGTGACCGACTACCGCGAGGAGGAGATCGCCGCCGGATACCTCGAAAAGCTCGACCCCTTCCACGAGGCGCTGTGAGCCCCGCACCGGCCCCCGGCGCGGAAACCTACGACGTCGTGGTGGCGGGCGGCGGCCCGGCCGGCTGCGCCGCCGCGCTCACACTCGCCCGGGCCGGCCGTACGGTTCTGCTGGCGGACGCCGGCACCGGGCCGCCGAAGGTCGGCGAGACGCTCGTGCCCGCCGGGCGGGTCCTGCTCGGCGACCTCGGTGTACTCGACCGCGTTCTCGCTTCCGGGCACCTGCCCTGCTACGGCAATCTTTCGGCGTGGGGCTCGGCCGACCTGCACGCCGTGGACTTCATCAACGATCCGCACGGCCATGGCTGGCACCTCGACCGGCGGCTGTTCGACCGGCACTTGCGCGACGCCTCCCGCGCGGCAGGGGCCGAGGTCGTCGAGGGCACGGCCGTACGCGGAGCGGTGCGACAGCCGGACGGCGGTTGGACTCTGGCCCTGCGCGGCGGCACGAGCCCTGCCGATACCGGGGCCGGTGGCGAACGTACGGTGCGCTGCCGCTGGGTGATCGACGCCACCGGCCGCGCCGCCGCGATCGCCGTCCGGTGCGGCGCCCGGCGGCGGGTCCGGGACCGACTCACAGCCCTCCACGCGCTTCTGGAGGCGGACCCGCGGGACACCGACCGCTGTTCGCTCATCGAGTCCGACGAGGACGGCTGGTGGTACACCGCCCCGCAGCCCGCCGGCGGGCGCCTGGTCGCCTACTTCACCGACGCCGACCTGCCTGCCGCCCCGTACACCGCACGCCACTTCCACCGCCGGATGCTGGCCACCCGGCACGTGTCACGGTGGGCCCACCGGCACGGGCCCACGCGCACGCCACTCGCCGCGCCCCGCCGGGCCGCCGCACACACAGCGCACCTGGACCGGGTGTACGGAGACGGCTGGGCCGCCGCCGGGGACGCGGCGGTCGCCTTCGACCCGCTTTCCTCCCAGGGCGTCCTCACCGCCCTCTACACCGGGATGGGCGCGGGCCGGGCCGTCGACGCCCACCTGAGTCGCGTGCATGACGGTCCGGGTCGCGTGCATCACGGCGAGGACTCGGCCCTCGCCGCCTACGCGCACAAGGTCGCGGCCGCGCACACCGCCTACCTGCGCGGCCACCGTCTCATTCACGCCCAGGAGGCCCGCTGGATCCACCGCTCCTTCTGGGCGCGGCGCCTGGCCGACCTTCCCGACTCCCCCTTCTGACCGCAGGAAAGGCGCAGCACGTCATGAGCTTGGAAATGGAACACGGAGCCGGCTCCGAGAGCGGAGCCCTGCACGGTCTCCACCGGTTTCTGCTGATCGGCAAGAGACGGATCTTCTCCTACCACTTGGCGCTCTACAACGTGGAGGCGCATGCCTTCCAGGCAATCGTGACCCTCAGCCTCGCGGACGCCGTGCGCGACGCGTATCTCGCGGATCTGGAGAAGAACAAGGACAAGAGGGTCTTCTACAGCCTCTTCTCCCCCGACCATTTCCCGCTCGCGGACCTCCAGCAGGGCAAGACCTTCAAGGTCCAGCTGGAACGGGTCATCGTCAAACCTGACGGCTCAAGGGAATTCCAGAAGATGCTGAACGGCCAGCAGACCGACGCGGTCTGCAGGGCGGAGGACGTACGGTACTTCCGAAAGCTCGGAGGCCTGGAATACCCCGCTCACCTCACCTACCTGCTGTTCGGCGAGGACGACGAGGTCCACATCGCGCACCAGCTCGCGAAGAAACCGAACTGGGACGACGTCATCACCGTCACTGAGCCGCGAAACATCGACCCCACGCTCCTGAGCAAGGTCCCGGACATCACCATCGAGTCGATCGAGGACCCGCACGGTGTCGTGCCCGAGAGCCCCTTGAAGAAGGGGCAGAAGTACGACGCCAAGATCAACGGAGCCGGCGCGTCGATCAGCTTCAAGGCCGGCCGGCAGGGCTGGTGGAACCACACCAGCCTCAACAACTGAATCGGCGACGACGGCGGAACGCCGAGCAGCGTGACGGTGGGTAGGCGGCGGTGACGGTGCGGAGATCGCTCGGCCTTGCAGCCGGCCGGCCACGATCCCGACCGTCCCGATGCGAACCGCCCGCCCGGCCACGAAGCGGAACTCCCACCCAGCTGGCAGACCCGCCACCTGGTCCGAGGCCCAGCCCGGAAAGTATGATCAAGCGATGTCTGACATGACAGAGACCACGCCCGGCTGGCTGAGCACGGACGAGCTGGAGACGGCCAGGGCCCGCATGCCAGTCCTGTACGTCGAGGCCGTGCCCGTGCGCGTGGACGACAGCGGCGAGGTCACCAGCATCGGACTTCTCCTGCGGATCGGCGCAGACGGAACGATCAGCCGCACTCTGGTTTCCGGTCGTGTCATGCACCACGAGCGGGTCCGCGACGCGCTGCTACGCCACTTGGAGAAGGACCTTGGCCCGGTGGCCCTGCCCCGCGTCCCTGCCTCCTTGCAGCCCTTCACGGTCGCCGAATACTTCCCCACAGCGGGCATCACCCCGTACCACGACCCGCGCCAGCACGCGGTATCCCTCGCATACGTCGTGCCGGTGGCCGGCGACTGCCGCCCACGGCAGGACGCGCTGGATCTGGTGTGGTTCAGCCCGCAGGAAGCAGCCTCGGCAGCCGTGCAGGGCGAGATGCCGGGCGGCCATAAGGCGCTGCTGAAACAAGCACTCGCGCATGTGGGCTACACGTACTGAGGTCTGACTGCACGGCCGCCAACCAGCAGCACGCCCGCTGCCTTAGCAGACACTCTCATGACGTGTCAGCAGAGCCATCCGGCGAGGTGCTGTGGCTGTGCACCCGCTCGATCACCTCGATCGCCAGGCCGCCATGGCCTGTTGCGAAGCGATGACCGCGCTGCACAACGATGTCTGATTGCCGCCAGCAGGACCCGTCTTTGCTGATCATGCTGGCGGCATGACGATGTCAACCACTGACTCAGTGACAGTCCTCACCGGCATGTACGCGGCTGAGGCGGAGTACCTGGCGGCCGGAGGGCCTGGCGAGGCTTCGTTCGACCTGCTCGCCCCGTTCTTCGCGCCGGATGTCGAGCTGCATCAAGCGGATGCTCTGCCTTATGGCGGCACTTGGTGCGGGCACAGCGGCATGACGCAGTTCTTCCTCAGGATGGGACAAGTGTGGGAGTCGTTCGACATGGTCGAGCAAGAGTTTCTCGCCACCGGTGAGACTGCGGTCGTGCTCACCCAGGTCCGTGCGCGCGCCCGTGCGACCGGCCGTGAACTCAGTTTCCCGATCCTGCAAGCAATCACGGTCAAGAACGGGCGGATCACCGAGGTCCGTCCGTTCTACTGGGACACGCGGACCATCGCCGACGCCTGCGCCATGCCGTCACGGACAGACTGAGTTCGACCGCTGATTCGCTGGCCGCAGCCACTCGTCGAGGTCTGCGACCAGCGTGGTCGCCCCACAACGGACAACAAGCGTGTCGTACTCGCGGCCACGGCCCGGAGGCGCTCCGGTGGCGGCGCGCCCCGCTTTTGGGGTCTTCGAATGTGTGCTCTGCTGGAATTGTCCCCAGGAGAGGCCCATGCCCCACCTACACCTCATCGCACCGGCACCGACTCGACCGGGAGTGCTGCTGCCGAGGCGAGATCTGGCGGTCGCCTGGATCCTGATGGTGCTGATCGCGGTTCCGGCATGGATACTCACGGTCGGCCAGGCCCGCCACATGGGGATGGAGCCCGGCACCATGGGCCTGGCGCTCCCCCTGTTCCTCGGGCTGTGGGTGGTCATGATGGCGGCGATGATGCTGCCGTCGGTGGCGCCCGTCGCCATCACCTGGGTGCGGGGAATCAGCCGCCGCTCGAGCGGTTCCGCCCGCACGCTCCACATCGCCGAGTTCGTCAGTGGCTACCTGCTGGCCTGGGTCGGGTTCGGGATGGTCGCCTACGGGTTGCTGGCAGCAACGGGGCGCGTCGTGAACGACAATCCGCAGGTGGGGCGCTGGATCGGCGCCGGTGCCTTCCTGATCGCGGGACTGCACCAGTTCGGCCCTCTGAAGCGGGCTTGCCTGCGGCACTGCCGTAGCCCCATGTTCCAGCTGCTGCGCTACTCACGCTTCCGGCCGTGGGCGAAGGATCTGCGCGTGGGCGCCCACCATGGCCTCTACTGCGTCGGCTGTTGCTGGGGGCTGATGATCGTCCTCATCCCGCTCGGCTTCATGAACGTGGCGGCCATGGCGGGAGTCGCAGCGGTCATCTTCCTGGAGAAGCTGTGGCGACAGGGGCCCTGGCTCGCCTGGGCCATCGGTGCCCTGTTCCTCGTGCTGGCCGTGCTCGCCCCCTTCCAGGACTGGCTGCTGCCCGGCCTGGAGAACTCGGATCCCTCGATGGAGCACATGGACCACATGACGGGCCGGACGCGCTAGCGACCGTACACCGGGGGTCAGTTCGGGCCGCTCCAGTCGAACGGGAAGTGCTTGCTGGACCTGCCACTGCGGTTCCAGCTGAAACCGAACGCATCGGCGCGGTCAGTGGTGGCGCGACCCCAGGTGGCGACCTGCCCCGGACCCACCTCGGCACCGGGGGCGTTGTGTACCTGGACCCGCGCGCCCTCGGGAGTAGTGGGACCGGCGAGTGCCTCGGCTCGGGCACTGACCCGCCCCGGGATCTCGGCGCTCCACGACCCGAGGTCGTCGTCGATCTCTATGGTGATGGGAGCGACGTCCATTCCTCGCATCTCGGCGCCGAACACCTCGTTGAACTGCTGCGGCCAGCCACCCACCTCGCCCCCGAAGATGGCGCCGAGCGCGGCTCGCTGCTCCTCGTCGGCGCGCTCGTCGAGAAAGACGGCGGCGTACGCGTCCGAGTGCGTTCCGGCCCATACGTTGCCGGTGAATGAGCCCAGTATCAGGACGTTCAGCCCGTCGAGCCGGACTTCCCCGTACTGCCCCTCGCGGATGTGCCAGGCGAGCACACCGTCGCAATCTCCCTCGGTGGGGAGCTGGGCGAAGGTGCAGGGGCAGGGGATCGAGCACTTGCAGGTGTCGAACCAGTCGCCGGTGACATGCCAGCTCGGGCTCGTGGTCGTTTCGGTCATCTCACTCACCTCGTCCTTCCTCGCCGGCGAGGAAGGAGTCGCCTCACCTACCAGCATGCGCCCCCTCAGCGCGTTACGGGCGTCTGCGGCATCGCTCCATGGCCCCGGGGTACTTGCTGCGCGCGGGTGCCGCCTGTCCGCTTCATAGCCGCCGGCCGGGGCAGGTCGGGCGCTGCCGCACGGGCCGTATCGCGGCTTCGCGGGTCTCGGCCTCGGCGATCCTGGCCCCGGACAGGAACCACGAGCCAGGCCTCGAGGGTCCTAAGGGGCGATCAGGCGGCGGCAGGGCGGACCCTCGACCGCCACCCGCCCACCAACGCCTACTCGGGCAGGGGGCGGTCGTCGACGACGTGCTTCATCACGAGGGTGGACGTCAGGCGCTGGACTCCTGGCAGCCGGGCGAGCTGCTGGTCGTAGAGCTGCTGGAAGGCGGCCAGGTCGGTGGTGGCGACGCGCAGCAGGTAGTCGGGTTCGCCGAACAGGCGCTGGGCCTGCATCACGTGAGGAACGGCGGCCACGGCCTCCTCGAAGGCAGTGACCGTGTCGGGGTCCTCCCAGCGCAGGGTGGCGAAGACGAGGGCTTCAAAGTTCAGGCCCACGGCGGCCGGGTCCACAACGGCCCGATAGCCACGGATCGCACCCTCGCGCTCCAGGTCGCGCAGGCGGCGGTGGCAGGGCGAGACGCTCAGCTGCACGCGGGCGGCGAGTTCGGTGACCGTGAGACGGCCGTCCAGCTGCAGCTCGGTAAGAATCTTCCGGTCCAAGGCATCCATGGAGAAGATTCTCCCCCGAAAGCAGCGAGCATGAGGTAAATGGAGAAACACTTTCGGGCATATCTGGCCTAACCTTCCTCACGTATAGAAGCACGTGAGAGGGCTTGATCCATGGACACGACCACCCTGGCGGCATTCCTGACAGTGGACCTGCTGCTGGTGTTCACTCCAGGCGCGGACTGGGCGTACGCGATCTCGGCGGGGCTGCGGGAGCGATCGGTGGTCCCCGCGGTCGCCGGACTGATAGCCGGATACGCGGGCTACACGCTGCTCGCCGTCGCCGGCCTGGTCGTCATCGTGGCGAGCTCGCCGACCGTGCTCACCGCGCTGACCGTCGCCGGGGCCGGGTACCTGGTGTGGCTCGGCGTGGGTGTGTTGCGGCAGCCGACGGTCCTGGCGGCCTCCGAGGACGCCATGGGATCGTCCCGGGTGCAGGTCTTGCTGAAGGGCATGGGGATCAGCGGCCTCAACCCGAAGGCGCTGCTGCTGTACTTCTCGCTGTTCCCGCAGTTCATCGACCCGGCGATGAACTGGCCGGTCGCCGCGCAGACGGGACTGCTGGGCACGCTCCACATGACGGCCTGCGCCGTGGTCTACCTCGGCGTCGGCGTCCTCGCCCGCACCGTCCTGAAGACCCGGCCCTCCGCCGCCGGGGTGATCACCCGCGTCTCCGGTGCCATGATGATCGTCATCGGCGGCTTCCTGCTGGTGGAACGCCTGGCCGGCTGACGCCCCGCCTCCGCCCTGGCTCTTCAGTAGGCGGGGCCACCCAGGAGTACTGGGCGCGGGCGAAACAGGCCACCAGGCCCAGCTCCCATCGCCGAGCACAGACCCCGCGGACCGGGCCCGCACAGCAGCAGCGCCCCCCGATTGGCGCGGCAACGCGTCGGCCGCCCAGGCCAGGCGACCGGATTCGCGACGCGCCGATCTTGTCGGCGGTGGGGACGACGGTGTCAAAGAGAGCCGCACCCGTCTTCCCAGCTGGTCACCGGCTGAGCGTCCCGTTCGGAAGCCTCTGCTTGCGCTGCCCGCCACACGGGTAATATAGGTAGACCTACCTACCTAGTTGGGAGCTGTGGTGAGCGAAGCGCGTGCGAGCGGACGGCGGCGCCCAGCGCGGGAGCGGTTGCTGGCGGCGGCCGCCCGGCGCTTCTACGCCGACGGCGTCGCGGCGACCGGCATCGACACGATCACCGCCGATGCCGGCGTGGCGAAGATGAGCCTCTACAACAACTTCTCCTCCAAGGCCGACCTGGTCCGGGCCTACCTCGACGGCCGGCACGAGGAGTGGCTCGGCCTGTACCGGGCCCGTCTGGAGCACGCCGAGGGCCCGCGTGAGGGGGTGCTGGCGGTGTTCGACGCGTACGCCGACCACGCGGCGTTCGCGTACGAGCACGGGTTCCGCGGCTGCGGGCTGCTCAACGCCGCCGCCGAACTCCCGGCCGGGGACGCGGGTCGGGCGGTGGTGCGAGCCCACAAGGAGGAGGTCGAGCGGCTGATCGCCGGCCACCTGGAGGAGCTGTTGCCCCAGCGTCCTGCCGAGGTGCGGGCGACGGCCGAGCACCTCGCCTTCCTCCTGGAAGGCGCGATGGCCCGCGCCGGCCTGGAAGGCAGCGGCGACTGCCTCCAGCACGCACGCTCCCTCGCGGTCGGCCTGCTGGACCGGCTGTGACGGGCGCCGACAGCGGCCGTTCCGCGGGGATCGGCGCGCTGTGCGTGCTGGCTGCCTCCGTGCTGTGGGGGACGACGGGCACGGCCGCCACCTTCGCCCCGGACGTGGGCCCGCTCGCGATCGGCGCCGTCGCCATGGGCCTCGGCGGACTCCTGCAGGCCCTCCTCGCCGCCCCGCGGATCAGCCGCCACACACCCGAACTGCGCGACCAGCGCGGAACGGTGCTGCTCGGAGCCGTCTCGGTGGGGGTCTACCCACTGGCGTTCTACAGCTCCATGCACCTGGCCGGAGTCGCGGTCGGCACCGTGGTGTCCATCGGCACCGCCCCGCTCGCCTCGGCCCTGATCGAACGGGTCGCGGACGGCCGCCGGCTCACGCGCCGATGGATGCTCGCCGCCTCCCTCGGCCTGCTCGGCACCGTCCTGCTGTGCGTCGCCGAAGCCGCTCACGGCACCGATGGCACCGGCCCGGCTCCCTTGGCCGGCACGCTGCTGGGCATCGGCCTCGGGCTCGTCGCCGCCGTGACCTACGCCCTGTACTCCTGGGCCGCGCACGGTCTCATCACCCGACAGATCCCCTCCCGCGCGGCGATGGGAGCCGTCTTCGGGCTCGGCGGACTGCTCCTGGTGCCCGTCCTCGCGGTCACCGGCGCTCCGCTCCTCGGGTCCTGGTCGAACGCGGCCGTCGGCACCTACATGGCGTTGGTGCCCATGTTCGGCGGGTACGTCCTGTTCGGCTGGGGGCTCGCCCACGTACCCGCCAGCACCGCTACCACCCTCTCCCTGCTCGAACCGGCCGTGGCCGCCGTCCTCGCCGTCCTCGTCGTCGGCGAACGTCTTCCCGCCACCGGCTGGACCGGCATCGTCCTCGTCATCGCCTGCCTCGCCGTCCTCACCACTCCCACGCCCGCTTACCGTCGACCGCGGCGGCGGACTCCTGCGGGCCAGGACCGCGACACTCGTGCAACCCGCCTTGCCAGGCAGGATGGTTGAGCGTACGGGTCGGTCGCCGATTCGCAGCCCTGGCGGCGTCGAGTTCGGCGTTCCGCTCAATGAGCCGGCGCGTCAGCTCGTTGGCGCGTTGCGCGGGGCCGGTGATCGGGAGCTGCGCCTCGGCGATGACGGCCGGGGCGGGGAGGCCGGAGCTGGTGTCCGCCTGGTTGCCGAGGTGCCGGGAGAGACGGCCCCCGAGTTTCTGGACCCGGGCCGTCGGACGAGCGGCCCTGCATGGGCGCTGACGAGGTCAGCCTGCGGCGACGCCGCGGTGATGCACGCCAAGTCCGCCTGCTTCGGCGGCCGCTGAGCGATGAGTCCAGCATGAATTGCGGATGCTTCGGCGCTCAGTACTCGCCGCTCAGCGGCGCAGATGGGACTTTCGGCAGTGTCGGACGGCGCCCGACACCCGCACCCAGCCGGTGTGTCCCCTGACGCGCGTGGTCTCCCGGCCGGTGGCCCGATCCGGAGACGAACGCCCGGCGCCCGGGGCGTAGGACCGCGGACGGCGGGATCTGGGTCTCGGCCCCCCTTCGAGCCGCCGCTCAGGGCCCTCCACCTCGGTCGCGCGGCAGCCCACGCACGGGCGAGCTACTCGGCCCCGATCACGTCTGCCGGGACCTCGAAGACAATCGCGAACCCGTCGCGCTCGTTCCCCTGCTCGCCGACGCGCGTGAAACCGGCGCTCGCGATGGTGGCCAGGGAGGCCTGGTTGTCGGATCGGATCGTGGCCCTCACGGTCCGGACGCGGGGTTCAGCGGCGGCCCTGACGAGCAGTGCCTTCAGTATGGCGCGGGCATAGCCCTGGCGGCGGTACCCCGGCACGACGGTGTAGCCGACCTCGACCGTGCCGGCCTCGTCCGGCGGCCCGTGGAAGCCGGCGTCGCCGACGACGGCCCCGTCCGGCTCGGACACCACGGCCCGCGTGATCCAGGGCGCGGCAGACGGGTCCTCGGCGAGCTGGTCAGCGCGATAGCCGAAGATCCAGCGGGCGCGGTCACAGACGAAGTGTTCGTCAAGGGCGACCCCGGCCTCGGCGCTGCCACGAGCGAGGTCACCATCGGCAAGCGCCCGCAGCGCCTTTGCGCTGAGCTCGACGAAGCGGACGCGTTTGGGGATGGAGCGAAGTTCGTTGTTCATCGCGGAGATGCTCGCCCAGCTCCGGGAGGGTGTCCACCGCTTTACGGCCTCGGTGGGGCATGGTGATCGTCCAGGTGGGGCCACGACATGAGACGGGCGTCGGATTACACCGGAATTTCCTCAGGACGGTACGACTGATGGGGCTCAACTCCCTTGGCCGAGCCAGCATGTCGGCGAAATCGGGAGCGGTGCGACGGGGTGCGGAACACTTCGCCGGGTGGCAGCCGTACCACGGCAGCCGCGGGGACAGAGCCGAGCTCGGCATCGTGTGCGGTGCGGTAAGCACTTCGCGGTTCCTGCCTGAGCACTTCGACATGTACGCCGGCTACGGGCCGTACGGACGCCGCAGGGACCCATGCCGGAGAATGCGGTCAGGGCCCCCGCGTCTCTCAGCCGGTGTGGAGGATCCGGAAGCGATCGGGTTCCGCCGGATCTCGATCAACGACTTGGATGGGCGTCTCAGCCCATTGCCACACGCTGATGCCTGGCACCCGGGAGAACTGGATCTTCCCGCGCGTGCCTTCGACTGCAGTGCGCGGCCAGGCTTCGGCAATACGCGTCCGGTCCGCGCCGTGAGAACGCAGCACATCGGCAAGGACGGCGATCGTGTCGTAGCCCTCGAAGGTGACGAAGGAGGGCGCTTCGGCCAGCCGCTCGCGGAGGACTGTCTCGACGCGTGCACCGAGTGGGCTGAGGTGCTCGGGCAGGTAGCGCAAGAACGGGATCGCGGCGCCGTCGTCGCCCAGCAACGTCGCCCACTCGGCGAACTCCGGTTGCCCGGCCGGAGCACCCATCATGATCTCGGAAAGGCGCGGGTCGCGGCGGACAGACTTGACGATCGGCACTGCCGGCTCAGGGTGGCCGACCAGAAGAAGGAGGGCTGTCGCGCGATTCTCGACGAGTTCGTCGCACACGTCCGTGGGGGCGAGCGCGCGCATGTCGAGTTCGATGACGGTGCCGCCGAGTGGAGTGAGGTAGTCCCGCAGAATGCGGGCCCCAGCTGCCCAGTAGACACTCGGCTCGGCTGCTATGGCGATGCGACGGTGGCCCGCGCCGAGGAGGAAGTCCGCGTAGGTCTGCCAGCCGCGGGACTGCGGCGGGGAGAGGCGCGCGACCCATTCCGTTTGCTGTTCGGTGAGCCCGTCGAGAACCGCTGACGAGCAGAGGAACGGCAGGCCGAGGGCGTCGGCCCTGGCAGCAGCGGCGCGCGCGACGACGCTGTGATACTCCCCCACCAAGGCGACCACGCCCAGGCGAGCCAATTCGTCCACGGCCGCCGCGGCCCTCTGGGGATCAGCCGCGGTGTCTCGGACCACCAGCTCGAGTGGTCTTCCGGCGATCCCGCCGGCTTCATTGACCTCGCGAACGGCCAGCTCGAGTCCAGCCAGCAGGTGTCGGCCTGCCTGGACCCAGCCCGGTCGAGTCAGCGGAACGAGAGCGCCGATCTGAACGGATGATCCGTCAGTCGGTTCCGCTGCAGGGGTCGATGGTGGCGTGTTCATGCGTTGGCGTCTCCCGTGTGACGATGCGGTCGCAGTTTGCCTGGATCGCAGAGCGGCAAGCCCCGGTGGTACGCGTTCATCTCGTCCCGCCGTGGCGGGCGCACCGGGGCGACCATGCCGGACATTGCATCCGTCACATCGCCAACAGGCAACCGATTATTGTTCGCTGAGCTGCCAGGCTTCAAGGCAATCGATCATGTAGCCGTCGGACGTCCTCCGACCTACAGCCCGGCCCGGGGCCATCCCGCCACCCACGACCGTCACCACTCCGGCCGAGCGGGGCGCCGGTGTTCGGCGTGCCGTGACGGCTTCCCCGGCAGGCGGTGGAACCCGACGGTTCAGCTCATTGCCTCCGGCAGGGCGGAAAGCCAGCGGGCAAGCGTCTCGGCGCCCTGGACGAGCGCACGCACCTCGACGTGCTCGTCGCCACTGTGCCAGCGGTCCTCCAGAAGGCCGGTGCCGTAGAACACCACGGGCGCGCCGATGGCTCGGGCGAGTTGGGCGGCCGGAGCCGCGCCTCCGTTGCGCATGTGCACGACGGGGCCGCCGAGGGTGTGGCTGATCGCCTGTTCCAGCGCCTTGAAGGCGGGGTGGTGGGCGGGGGTGGTGTAGGGGTCGGACCGGCTGGAAGACAGATCGAGGTCAAAGGCGAAGCCGGGGCGGACGCGCTCCTCGACCCACTGTCGTACTCGCTGCGCGATGTCGTCCGCCATCTGGTCGGGCACCAGGCGGAACGCCAGTCCGGCCGCGGCCGTGGCCGGGATGACACCCAGCCCGGGAAGGTCGGGGTGGCCACCGAGCAGGCTGGTCACCTCTGCGGCAGGTCGGAGCCATACCCGTTCCAGGATCCCGAAGCCCGCCTCCCCCGGCGTGCCGAAGGTGCCGGTCCGGTCGGCCCATTGCTGCTCGCCGGGGGCGATGGCGTCGAGCTGTTCCCGTTCGTACGCGGACGGCTCCCGCACCCGCTCGTAGAAGCCGGGGACGGTGACTCGGCCGTTCTCGTCGTGGAGCAGGCCGATCACGCGGCACAGCTCGGTGAGCGGATTGCCGGCGGCTCCTGCCGCGGCGCCGTTGTGGATGTCTCGTACCGCCGCCTTCAGGGTGAGCTCCGCGCTGACGGACCCACGGACTCCAGTGCAGACCGCGGGCGCGTCCAACGACCACAGCATCGTGTCGGAGATCATGACGACATCCGCCCGGAGCTCGTCCCGATGCTGTTCCAACAGGCTGCCGAGGTGGACGGAGCCGACCTCTTCCTCTCCCTCGACGAGCAACTTGACCGTGACGGCAGGGTCGTTCCGCCCGGTCGCGGCGAGATGCGCGCGCAGCGCCCACAGATGGCACATCACCTGGCCCTTCGCGTCCGACGCGCCACGCCCGTGCAGTCGCCCCTCGCTCAGTGCGCCGGCGAACGGCCCGGACTCGTGCCACTCCCCGTCGATGACGGCATTGACGTCATGGTGGCTGTAGACGAGCACGGTCGGCGCGTCCGGCTCGGACGAGGGCCAGGACGCGTAGACGGCGGGGAGCCCGGACGTCTCCCACTCCTCGACCACAGGAAATCCCGTCTCTCGCAAGGAGGACATCAACCAGCGGGCCGAACGGGTGACATCCCCCGCCCTGTCGGGGTCGCAGGACAGCGAAGGGATGCGCACCCACTGTGCCAACCGGTCCAGAACGTCCTCCGTCTGCCGCCCGACGGCATCCCGGATCGACAGGCTGTTGTCCACTCCGCTCCCTTCTTCGCCGCCACCGGTCCTTACCGGTCCTCACCGGTCCTTACCGATCCTCACCGGCGATGACCGTCCGGGCGATGCGAGCCGGCGTCACCCCCACGCCCGTATACACGCTCTCCCCACGGGACGAGGGTCGATTCCGCCGTCGGCCGGTTCACCCCAAAGCCGGTTCGGTACGGACCCCACCCGTCCGGCCTGGCGTTGCATCGTTCGGGGCGAGGTGGTGGTGAGGGGGTCGCCGAACCCGATGGAGCTGCTGAACAGCGGGGGGCTTGAGCTGGGCACGGGCGGTGAGAGGGAGACGGTGTATCTGGCGGGCCCGAGCCGATGATGACGACCTCGCGTCTGTCGCCTACGCCGACGGCTCCGGGGCGATCTCGGCGATCAGGCCCTCGACGAGCTGCTTGATCTCGTCGCGGATGGGGCGAACCGATTCGACGCCCTGGCCTGCGGGGTCTTCGAGCTTCCAGTCGAGGTAGCGCGTGCCGGGGAAGACGGGGCAGGTGTCGCCGCAGCCCATGGTGATGCACACGTCAGAGGCCTTGACGGCGTCGACGGTGAGGACCTTGGGGGTTTCGGCGGACATGTCGATGCCGACTTCGCGCATCGCCTCGACGGCGGCGGGGTTCACGCTGTCGGCGGGCGCGGAGCCGGCGGAGCGGACCTCGACGCGGTCCCCGGCCAGATGGGTCAGCCACGCCGCGGCCATCTGGGAGCGGCCGGCGTTGTGGACGCAGACGAAGAGCACGGAGGGCTTGTCGGACATCAGAGGTCTCTCTTGTCTCACGACGGGAATCAGAGGCGATGCCCTCGTCACCCGGTCGTGTCAGTTAGCGCTGATGTGAAAGTATCAGTCCATGATGACGTCAGTCGACACTGATCTGATCAGGGTTCTGGCCGACCCGCTCAGGCTCAAGATCGTGACCCTCCTCGCCCAGGAGACCCTCTGCACCACCCACCTCGTGGAGGAGACGGGCGCGAAGCAGACGAACCTCACCAACCATCTGACGGTGCTGCGCAGGGCCGGGGTCGTCGAAACCGAGCCGTGCGGGAGGTTCACGTACTACCGCCTGCGCGCGGAGGTTCTCGAAAGCATCGCCGATCGGTTCGCCGACCTCGCCCGGACCGCACGCGCCACCGCCGACGCGAACCTCAAGCGGTCCTGCCCATAGCATTCCCCGCTCTGCCTCACCTGCCCGAGGAGCTCCCGTCTTGACCGCCACCGAGTCCGTCACCGCCGCCGTAGCCGAGAACGTCATAGCCGCCGACGCGCCCCGGCCGGCCCCCGGTGCCACCCCGCCTCGCACGCCGCTCATCGCCCGCGCCGCCGCCGAGCTGGTCGGCACCGCGGCCCTGGTCGCGGTCGTGGTCGGCTCCGGAATACAGGCCACCAAGCTCACCAACGACGTGGCCCTCCAGCTGCTGGCCAACTCCACGGCCACCGTCTTCGGCCTCGGCGTCCTCATCACACTGCTCGGGCCGGTCTCCGGCGCCCACTTCAACCCGGCAGTCACCCTCGCCGAGTGGTGGACCGCCCGACGCGGCGGCGCCGGCGTCACCGGCCCCGAATCGGCTGTCTACGTTCCGTCGCAGATCGTCGGCGCCATCACGGGCGCGATCCTGGCGGACGCGATGTTCGGCGAACCGCTGGTCAAGTGGTCCACGCACGACCGGTCCGCCGGGAACCTCCTCCTCAGCGAGGTCGTCGCCACGGCCGGCCTGATCCTGCTGATCTTCGGCCTGGCACGCACCGACCGCCTCCGCTTCGCGCCCGTCGCGGTCGCCTCGTACATCGGTGCCGCGTACTGGTTCACCTCCTCCACCTCCTTCGCCAACCCGGCCGTGACCATCGGCCGGGCATTCACCGACACCTTCGCAGGCATCGCCCCCGGCTCGGTCCCGGCGTTCGTCGCGGCGCAGCTTCTGGGCGCGGTCGTGGGCCTGGCTCTGGTCGCCCTCCTCTTCATGCGCGGCAGGACGGACTCGCAGACACCGGCCGCATGACGCAACGCACGGACATGGTGGTCATGGGAGGCGGCCAGTCCGGGTGCGCCGACGGCTACCACCTGCGCCACCCGGGCATCGAGCACGTCATCCGCGACGCCCAGAGCGCACCGGGCGGAGCCTGGCGGCGGGCCTGGTACTCCTGGCACCTGTTCTCCCTGACCTCGCGCCGGGCGGCGGCCATCCGCCCAACTGCGGCGGCTTCTGGCCGAGAAGGCCGGGCCTTGAACTGTCCTCCGCCTCGGTGTCGGCCCTGTTCACCAAGGAGCCTTGCCAAGGGCTGTCCCGTAACTGGCAGGACGAGAATCGGGCTCAGCCCCCCTCGTGGTCTGCTGCTGCGGCCCAGCGGCGGATGTGTA
Source organism: Streptomyces sp. NPDC038280 (assembly GCF_055600045.1). Lineage (NCBI taxonomy): Bacteria > Bacillati > Actinomycetota > Actinomycetes > Kitasatosporales > Streptomycetaceae > Streptomyces > Streptomyces sp. NPDC038280. The sequence goes on along the minus strand of NZ_JBVJYZ010000012.1, from coordinate 116,373 downwards.
GGTCGGAATGGAGCCGGGCGGATGCGAGTGTGCTTTCAAACAGTTCGTGCAGGGATGGCGGGTACGCCGCAGGGGAGGTAGGCAGGCCCAGGAGGACCCGGTGGCGCATCTGCAGGTCGGTGGCTTCGGCGAACACCCGCATGGACGCCTCCATCCACCCGGCTCTGATGTCCTGTGACTCGTCCAGAGCGGGATCACGTACCCCACCGGGTCCGTACGCCGGGGAACGATCTGCACGTATGGGCACATGGGCGCTGTACCAGGCCCGCACGGCACCAGCTCGCTCAGCATCCGTGCCGTTCCTCAGGTAGTCGACCAATGCCGCCATCACACGGCGGCGTCCGAACGCGTAGACCGCCGGCTCGACGAACCAGCGGCAGAAACTGGGATCTGGGTCGTACACGGCTGCAGCCATCAGTGGGGCGAACAACTCCTCCGGCAGAGTTGCGCGTTCGAGCAGCGGCTTACGCACCGCATGGGCGAGGCGGCGGGCCTGGTCGTCCGGCTTCATGGCGACGTCTCCGACGCCCAGCTGCCGAGCCACCTCTATCGCGCATGTCAGGAATGAACGCGGTTCTATGCCGCTCTGCTCGTCTTCGACCACGGCAGCATTCTGGACTGGCCGTGTCGGCAGGCACAGCACCGGTGGCCACTGACCTTGCGGAAGGACACTCGCTCGACCTCCGCTGGCTGGAACGATCATGGTGTGGCTGGTGTGATCACGGCGTCGGAGCCGTCCTGGATAACCCCGTTCTCCGGGCTGAGCCCGCCTTCGGGAAGCCGGTGAAGGTTCTGCGGCGCCAGGGCACGGACACGGTCCGCAAGGGCCGGCCGTGGAGCCTTCCTCTGGAGGACCGGACACTGCTGGTCACGGCCTACTGGCGCACGTACCTGACCATGCGCCAGCTCGCCCCAATGTTCGGTGTGTCCAAGTCGGCGGCGGACCGAATCATCGACCACCTCGGGCTCCTGCGCCCTTCGGTCCCGCAAGCGGTTCGCCAAGGACGCTGTGCTCATCGTGGACGGCACCCTGGTCCCCACCCGGGACCACACCATCGCCGAGCGGTCGAAGAACTACCGGTACTCCACCAACCACCAGGTCGTCATCGACGCCGACACCCCACTGATCGTCGTGATCGGCCGGCCGCTCGCCGGGAACCGGAACGACTGCAAGGCGTGGGAGGAGCCGGCGCCAAGGCTGCCGTCGGCAAGACCCTCACGATCGCCGACGGCGGCTACCCGGGCACCGGACTGGTCATTCCGCACCGCCGCGAGCGCGCGGCCAGGCCGAGCTCCCGGCTTGGAAAGAGGAACACAACAAGTCCCACAAGCAGGCCCGAGCCCGCGTTGAGCACGTCTTCGCCCGCATGAAGACCTGGAAGATCCTCCGCGACTGCCGCCTTAAAGGCGACGGGGCACGCTCTAGTGGAGGCGAGCCAGCAAGTGGGCGTCGAGGAAGCCCCGCTCGGAGGCCGGATCGTGGAGCAGCCGGGCGAACGTGACGAGCCCGGCCCCGACCAGCAACTCGGCCAACCGGTCCACCGGCCAGCTATAGGCGGGCGTCACCTTGTGATCGAAGCGGACCGGCTCCGGTCCCTCGGTCCCGAAGAACGAGACCAGGAGCAGGCCCCCTGGCGCCAGGACACGCACCAGCTCGGCGAGCAGCGCGGGCAATTCCCCAGGCGGGGTATGGATCACCGAGTAGTGGGCCAACACGCCGCCGAGCGCGCCGTCCTCGACCGGCAGGGCCTCCATCCGCGCCTCGTCGAACCGCAGCGCCGGATGGGCCCGCCGAGCGTGGTCGACCATGGCCGGGGAGAGGTCGAGCCCGAAAGCGTCCAGCCCCAGGTCGTGCAGCATGGCCGTCAGATGTCCGGGCCCGCACCCGACGTCGGCTGCCCGCGTGTTCCCCGTCCCGCGCACGAGCTCGGCGAAGGTGCCGATCATGTTCCGCGAGAACGGCTGCGTCTCCAGCTGATTAGCGAACATCGACGCATACAGCTCGACGATCCCGTCGTAGGCCGCCCTGGTCTCGTCCTGGTGCTCCACCACGGGAAAAGAAGCTAACACCCGCGCCCGTTCGCAGCTTCTCCGGCCCCGTGCCGACCCCGCTCCCCTAGCGACTGACTGTCCGCCACATGATCATGGGGGCAGGTCCTAACAGCTCTGCACGTTCATCTGTACGCGGTTCTGCACTTCCGCTCGTACGCCGGCATTCGGTCTGTGAGAGGGATTCCAGGCAGCGGAGGACCCTACGGTGCACGGATCACACAACCTGAGCCAGAACCTCTGCCCGTGAACGAGAGCCAGACGCCGTCCACCGCGAGGGCGACTTACTGCGGGTCGAGACCGGAGACGGCGCCTGGCACGCCCGCGACGTGATCGGCGCCACCGGAACCTGGACCCGCGGCCGTTCCTACCCGGCGTCCCAGGCCGCCGCGAGGTGGACCGGTTCGGCCCCGGCCGGTATCGGCCGCCCGGCCCGGGACGCCGCCGTGAGATCGCCGCTGTTCTCGCGCTGAAGTCGGCGCCAGTCCCCGCTGCGCGAGTTCCCGTCACGGGGAAGCCCGGCCGGGCTCCGGTCAGTGACTGCTGAGTTCGCCGCTGAGCTTGCCGTGGAGGTCGGCGCTTGGGTTGTTCAAGCCGGTGATCTCGACGGTCTTGCCGCGCTGGTTGTACTTGGTCTCGATCGCGTCGAGCGCGGCGACGGACGAGGCGTCCCAGATGTGGGCGGAGGAGAGGTCGATGACGACCTTGTCCGGGTCGGTGGCGTAGTTGAACTGGCCGACGAGGTCGTTGGAGGAGGCGAAGAACAGCTCACCGGTGACCGAGTACACGACGGCGGTTCCGTCGGGGTCGGTAACGGAGGTGACGTTGGCCAGGTGCGCGACCCGCTTGGCGAAGATGACCATGGCCGTGATCGAGCCGACGACGACGCCGATGGCGAGATTGTGGGTGGCAACGACGCAGGCCACAGTGACGAACATGACGGCGATCTCACCCGGAGGCATCCGCTTGAGCGTCTGCGGGGCGATGGAATGCCAGTCGAACGTCGCGAACGACACCATGACCATGACGGCGACCAGGGCGGCCATGGGGATGTCGGAGACAACCGGGCCGAAGACGATGCACAGCACCATGAGGAACGCGCCGGCCAGGAAGGTCGAGAGGCGCGTACGGGCGCCGGAGACCTTCACGTTGATCATGGTTTGGCCGATCATGGCGCAGCCGCCCATGCCGCCGAAGAAGCCGGTGACGATGTTGGCGATGCCCTGGCCGATGGACTCGCGGGTTTTGTTCGAGTGGGTGTCGGTGATGTCGTCGACGAGCTTGGCGGTCATCAGGGACTCCATCAGACCGACGAGCGCCATCGCGAAGGCGTACGGGGCGATGGTGGTCAGCGTGTCGAGGGTGAACGGCACGTCGGGCAGGCCGGGCACCGGCAGCGAGGAGGGCAGGGCGCCCTTGTCGCCGACGGTCGGCACCGCGATGGCCGCTCCGACCGTGATGACGGTCAGGATCACGATGGAAACAAGCGGCGCCGGGACCGCGGTGGTGACCTTGGGGAAGAACGCCATCAGCGCCAGCCCGCCGATGATCAGCGGATACACGGCCCACGGCACGTTCCGCATCTCGGGTACCTGGGTCATGAAGATCAGGATGGCCAGGGAGTTCACGAAGCCGACCATCACCGAGCGCGGGATGAACCGCATCAGTTTTGCCACGCCCAGGGCGCCGAGGGCGACCTGGAAGACGCCGGCGAGGATGACGGCGGCGACCAGGTAGCCGAGGCCGTGCTCGCGGTTCAGGGGTGCGATGACGAGCGCGACCGCGCCGGTCGCGGCCGAGATCATCGCGCGGCGTCCGCCGACCAGGGAGATGACGACGGCCATGGTGAAGGAGGCGAACAGGCCGATCGCGGGGTCGACACCGGCGATGATGGAAAACGAGATCGCCTCGGGGATCAGCGCGAGAGCAACCACGAGGCCGGCCAGGACCTCGGTGCGCCAGACCTTCGGGTCGGAGAGCCAGTCGGGGCGCAGGCCGCGCAGCCGCGCGACCGGGGTGAGGGCGGAAGAAGACAAGGAAGCAGGTACCTGTCGCACTCAGGCACGCCCACGTCGGCAGTCGGGGCGTGCGTAAAGACGCGGAAGGGCCGGGCGGCACCCCGCGAGCGGCCCGCAAACTCGGGCCGGAAGTCATGAGGGACGGAGCGGGGTCGGCACGCACTGGGGCCGATGCTCTCGTCACTGGCCAAGCGTCACGGCGGGCAGGCGGCGGTGCCGGGCATCATGGGCTCGCGCACGCACGCTCCTGCAAGAACGGACTTTGGCCGGGGGCGTCATCGGCCCCGGCACGGCTGAAGCAGAGCAGCCGTACACCGCCCTCGCGCCAGCAACTCTACCCTAACGTTAGAGTAGAGATCGCTGAGGCCGCATCGGCCGCAGCCGACCGGGGACGAGAAGGCCAGAGGTCATACGCGTGAACGACAAGCACATGCAGATCGGCGAAGTCGCCGCGCGGACCGAACTGTCCTTGCGCACGATCCGGCACTACGAGGAGACCGGCCTCGTCGCCCCGTCCGCCCGATCCCAAGGTGGCTTCCGCCTCTACACCGAAGCCGACGTGCAGCGGCTCATGGTCATCCGGCGCATGAAGCCGCTCGGCTTCACCCTGGACCAGATGCGCGACCTCCTCGACGCCACCGACCGCCTCGACTCCGCGGAGACCGAGACCCGCGAGCACGCGCAGCTCCTTGAACGGGTGCGGGGCTACGAGCACGCCGCAGTCGCGAAGATCCAGGAGCTTCGAGTGCAACTGGCCCGCGCCGAGGACTTCGCGGCCACCCTCCGCGCCCGACTGGAACAGAACTCCGCCACGCGGGCCTGAGCGGCACTCGACCGCCTGCACCTCGGTCACCGCTTGGATAACGGCGGCCGACCGGCGGACGGTCGCGGAATGAGTCGAGACGCTCCGGTCTCCGCGCCGGCTCAGGCTGGGGGTGCGGCGGTGGTCAGCAGGGCCCCCATGGCGGCGAGTACGGCCGGTTCGACGCGGTAGTAGACCCAGGTCCCGCGCCGTTCGGAGGACAACAGCCCGGCTTCTTTCAGCTTCTTCAGATGATGGGAGACGGTGGGCTGGGAGACGCCGACGTCGGAGATGTCGCACACGCACGCCTCCCCGCCCGCGTGGGAGGCGACGGCGGAGAACAGCCGCAGCCGCACCGGGTCCCCGAGCGCTTTGAACATCTTCGCGGCGGTCTCGGCCTCCTCGGCGTTGAGCGGCCGCTCGTTCAGCGGCGGGCAACACGCCGCCAGGGCGTCCGGCTCCAGAAGCGGCAGCGCCTTCACATTCGACATGCATCTATGTTGACACACATCGAACCAAGGGGCACGGGCCAGCGGCGCACAAGCGTCCCTGCCGGATGCCAGGCTGACGGGGCCGCCCCCCCGGCCCCGATACCTCGCCAGGGAGTTCGACGACGGCCAGGTGGTCGCGGATCGGGAACCTTCGGCCACCCCACCGATCTCCCGCCTCCAGCCAGCTCGACGGTGAAGCCGGGGCCGTCGGCACAGCCTCGCTGACATGCGATCCCATACGGGCGTCGGCGCCCGGGCCGGCGGCGCGGGAGGCGAGGCAGGCCCCACCGTCGTGATGCGGGTACCGGTCCGGATCGCCGGGGAACAGCAGGCCGGGCAGCGCGCCGTACCTGGCCGGCGAGAAGAGCGGCCGCTGCCCTATGAGCGGCCACGACCCCGCCACACGCCACCCGCACCACCCGGCCGTACCCCTCCTCACCACAGGACGTGCGCCGACGGGCCCGGCCGACGACGACTTCGAACAGCTCCACGGATGACCCTCCTCTTCGATGAATGTCTATGTTGACGTCCATCGAATCAGGTGGGACGCTGAACGTGACAGGTCATCGACGAATGTCGAATCAACTTGGGGAGTCACCGTGAACGCGTCCACCACCGCCCTGCCCACCGTGGTAATCGGAGCAGGCCCCATCGGCCTGGCGGCTGCCGCACACCTCGTCGAACGAGGCATCACGCCACTGGTGCTCGAAGTCGGTGACAGTGCAGGCGCCGCGACCCGCCAGTGGGCGCACGTACGCCTCTTCTCCACCTGGGCCGAGGTCATCGACCCGGCCGCCGAGAAGTTGCTCTCCCCCACCGGCTGGACCGCGCCCGAAGGGAGCGCGTACCCCACCGGCGGCGACTGGGCCGAGCGCTACCTCCAGCCCCTCGCCGACGCACTCGGCGACAGCGTTCGCTGTCACACCACCGTCACCGGCGTCTCCCGCGCCGGCCGCGACCGCGTCGTGGACGCCGACCGCCACAGCCGGCCCTTCACCGTTCACGTCACCGGCAGCGACGGGAGCGAGGAGCGGATCCTGGCCTCGGCCGTCATCGACGCCTCCGGCACCTGGTCCACCCCCAGCCCGCTCGGCGGCGACGGGTTGCCCGCCCGCGGCGAGAAGACCGCGGCCGACCGGATCTCCTATCGGGTCCCCGACCTCAAGGACCCCGCGCAGCGCGCCCGCTACGCGGGCAAGCGCACCGCCGTCATCGGCTCCGGCGCCTCCGCCTTCACCGCCCTCGTCCACCTCGCCGAGCTCGCCAAGGAAGAGCCGGACACCCACGCGGTGTGGATCCTGCGCCGCGGCATCAGCGGATCGACCTTCGGCGGCGGCGAATCGGACCAGCTCCCCGCCCGCGGCGCCCTCGGCCTCGCAGCCAAGGCCGCCGTCGAGGGCGGCTACGCGGACGCCGTCACCGGCTTCCGCACCGACGCCGTCGAACGCGACAACCATGGGCGCCTGGTCCTGGTCGGCGAGGACGGCCGCCGCCTCGACGCGGTCGACGAGATCATCGGCCTCACCGGCTTCCGCCCCGACCTCACCTTCCTCGACGAGCTCCGCCTCCGGCTCGACGAGCGCCTCCAAGCCCCCGTCGAACTCGCGCCGCTCATCGACCCGAACCAGCACTCCTGCGGCACCGTCCAGCCCCACGGCGTGAAGGAGCTCTCCCACCCGGAGCAGGGCGTCTACCTGGTCGGGATGAAGTCCTACGGCCGCGCCCCGACCTTCCTCGCCATGACCGGATACGAGCAGGTCCGCTCGATCGCCGCCCACCTCGCCGGCGACCACGAGGCCGCCGAACGCGTCGAACTCACCCTCCCCGAAACCGGAGTCTGCGGCGGCGCCGGTCTCTTCGACCAGCCCGCACCGGCCGAAGAAGCGGGCGGCGGCTGCTGCGCCCCTGCCACGACCGGGCCGCAGATCAGCGTCGGCGCTCCGGCCTCCTCCGGCGGCTGCTGACCACCGTGCCGCACACCCAGGCCGGCGAGGCCGCGACCGGAAAGGGGGGCCGGTCGCGGCCTCGCGCCGTACTCCCCGCCCTGTGCGCCACCCAGATCACCAGTTGGGGGATCGTCTACTACGCCTTCCCCGTGCTCAACCCCACCATCACCGCCGACACCGGCTGGTCCCCGCTCGCCACCACCGCCGCGTTCTCCCTGGCCCTCACCATCTCCGGCCTGGCCGGAATCCCGATTGGCCGCATGCTCGACGCCCGCGGCCCGCGCGCCGTCATGACCGGCGGCTCGATGCTCGCCACCTTCGCCCTCATCGCAGTCGCCTGCACATCCAATCCGTACGCCTTCGCCGCCGCTTGGGCGCTGGCCGGTGTCGCGATGGCGGCCACGTTCTACCACCCGGCTTTCGCGGCCCTCACCCGCTGGTGGGGCCCCGACCGCATCCGCGCACTCACCATCGTCACCCTCGCCGGTGGCCTCGCCTCCACCGTCTTCGCACCGCTGACCGCATGCCTCGCGGAGCACCTTTCCTGGCGCACCACCTACCTCGTACTGGCCGCGATCCTGGCCGTAGTCACGGTGCCGGCACACGCCATCGCTCTCAACGCACCCTGGCCGCCCGCACCGGCCACCTCGCCGCAGCACGCGCCCCTCAATGAAGGCGCGGCGGCGACCCTGCGCAGCCGCCCCTTCCTCCTGCTGGCCATCGCCCTCACCCTGTCCGGCTTCGCCATGTACTCCGTCGTCATGGGCCTCGTCCCGCTCTTGACCGAACGCGGAGCCACCAGCACCCAGGCAGCCTGGGCCCTCGGCCTCGGCGGAGCCGGCCAAACCCTCGGCCGCACCCTCTACTCCACCCTCGCCCGCCGCACTACCGTCACCATCCGAACCGCCACACTCCTGGCCGCAGGCGGCGCCACCACCGCCGCACTCGCTCTCGTGCCCGGCCCCTTCGTCGCACTCACCGTGCTCGCGGTCACCGCAGGACTGATACGCGGCAACCTCACCCTCCTCCAGGCCACCGCGGTCACCGACCGCTGGGGAACCACCCACTACGGACGCCTTTCCGCCCTGCTCGGCGCCCCGACCACCATCGTGGCCGCCCTCGCCCCCTTTGCCGGAGCCGTCCTCGTCGGCCCCTTGGGCGGCTACCCGTCCTTGTTCCTGCTCCTCGCCGCCCTTTCCACTCTGGCGGCGGTCATCGCCTTGGGTACCCGCTGCGATTGACCACCCCGGTCGGCCACCGCGCACGGCAGCGCGGTTCGCACGCGATCGGGACGGGCACGAGGACGCCCCGTCCCCGGCCGGGGCGCCCGGACGGCCTCGGTCGGCCGGAGGCCGAGCGTCGCCCCGGGCTCAGGTCATGTTCATGTACGGGAGGGGGCCAGCCGGTTGGTAGGCGGTCACACGGCGGATGACGATCGCCAGGATGCCAGCACCTCCGCGTTGCAACGACAGCGGTGGAACCAGATCAGGAAGGCGATCCAGCAGGACGCTTGAAGCACGCCGAGGAAGACACCGCCGTCTGCGATCCAGGGGGAATCGGCGCCGCGGGTCAGCATGTCGTAGACGTCAGCCAGGACAGACGTGGCTATCAGTGCCTGAGCGAGAGTGCCGGTCGCTGGGTCGCGGAACCGATAACGGGGCCCGCGTACGGCCGCCGGCCCAACGGGCACGTTGAACGAGTCCATGGACGTCCCCCCCGAGGTGTGGTGCTGCTGCCGAAACCGTCCACGGCGTGACAGTGATCTTAGGCATCGTAGGTGTCCACCAGCGCGGTCTCCAAGAGACCGGTGGATGGGCAAGAGTCCGGGCCGACATCAGCCGGCAGGCCGGCTGCCCGACGCGGTCGGCCCTCGCCCGCGCCGTCGTTGGACGGGCCCCTCCGCTCCTGCCCCTGTTGGAGCGCCGGCCTTTCGCGCTCAAATGGACTGATCGCCTCCACCGGGCGCATCCCGCATGATGTCCGGCATGAGCCACATAACCAAGGGCGCCAACTCCTTCGTGCCGACAGTCGCTCTTCGCGTCGCCGTGCGCCATGAACTCCGCTCCGGAGCCCCACTCGTCGATGTCTCCGCTCTGCTGCTGGACGCGAGCGGCAAGGCGCGCGGAGACGCCGACATGGTGTTCCACGGCCAGGCGGTGCATCCTTCGGGCGCGGTACGGCACGTGGGCGACGCCCACGACGCCTCCACGCAGTGGCTCGAACTTGATCTGCCCCGCGTCGAGGCGGCGGTCGAACGCGTCCTGGTCGTGGGCTCGACGGACAGCGGCACGGTGGGGGCCTTGGCGGAACCGACGGTGGAGGCGTTCGCGCCGGACGGCGTCTCGGTCGTCCGCTACACAGTCGTGGACGCGACGACGGAGACGGCGTTCGTCTTCGGCGAGTTCTACCGACGCGCGGGCGGCTGGAAGTTCCGTGCGGTGGGCCAGGGTTACGCCTCCGGGCTGGCGGGCCTGGCGACGGACTTCGGCATCGAGGTGGCTGCCGAGGAGTCTCCCGCGTCGGCCGTACCGCTGCCGGCTCCGCCGTCGCCGGGCCCGGTTCCGCTCGCGGCGGTGTCGAAGACCACTGGTCCGGCTCCCTTCGCGCCACCCGCGTTCGCCCCGCCCGCAGCCCCCGCCACGTTCGCAACGCCGGCTGTCCCGGCCGCAGTCCCGCCCGCGTTCGCCCCGCCCACAGTTCCCCTCGCAGCGCCCGTATCTCCGACGCATGTCTCGCCCGGCGGCGCCTGGACCTTCGGACCGGTCTTCGAGCCGTACACCGTCGAAGGGAAGGGAAGGCAGGTCGTCACCGCGGACCGTAGTGTTCCGCCGGGTCCCGTCCTGGTCGAGATGACGCGTGAAGGTGACGATTACTTCTGTGTCTACAGCCTGGACAAGCGGAACAAGGAAGACCAGCTCGTCTTCAACTCCACGCTGGAGAACTTCCAAGGCAGTGCGGCTGTCGATTCACTCGGCGGCCGCCCGCTGCGCCTGAGCGTCAAGGCGCACACCCGGTGGAGGCTGACCTTCCGACCACTCGCGCACGCTCGCCGGCTCGAAAGCGAGTTGACTGGTCGCGGTCCTGAAGCGTTGCTCTACATGGGGCCGGTGGCGGACCTCAAGGTGAAGTTCCGCGACCTGACCGGCGGTAGCTACTGCCACATGAGCGGACACGAGGTAGCCGGCCACACGACCATCGCCGCCGCCGACGAGACCATGCTGGTCAACGAGGCCGGCAAGCGCCACAGAGTGAGTGCTCCGCTCCCCGAGGGGCCCCTCCTCCTCCGGTTCGACGCCGCGGAGGGATCGTGGCACATGAAGGTCCGCGCGGTGTGAGAAGAGGCGGTCACAGCGTGCCCCCGGTCCGTCACCGGCCCGTCGGGCCATGGACGGGCCGGGACACACGCTGCGCTGCGGCGAGGTGATCCGAAGGAAACGCCCTAGCCGGCGCTGATGGCCGTCACGTGCGTGGTGCCGTCGCGCAGTGCGGTGATGCGGACCTGCCCCGCGGGGAAGGGGTCCCTCCCGTTCGGGCCGGGTATCCGGGCGAACGGTGTCCAGGCGCCGTCCGGCCTCCTGACGGTGTGCCAGATGCGGCCGTCGAGCCCGACCGCCACGATCTGGGCCGAGCCGTCGGGCGTCCCCGCGATGCCGATGGCGCTGGCCCCCATGGTAGCGGTGGTGACGCCTCGCGGGGGCCGGAATCCGGTCCAGGAGCCGTTGGGCAGCCGCTGCTGGTGGTAGACCATCCCGTCGAGCCCGATCGCGAGGACCTGGGAGGAACCGTCGGGCATGCCGGTGATCGCGAGGGCCGGCCCGGAGAACGACGGGGCACCGTTGTAGCCGGACAGGCGCCCCCAGGCCGTCCACGCACCGTCCCGCCCGTGGACGCAGTGGTACATGGCACCGTCCGTGCCGTAGCTCAGCAGCTGGGCCGACCCGTCGGGCATGGCGGTGATCGACACCTTCGTCGCACCCCAGCGGCTGTTCGGGCCGAACCCGGGCACGGCCCGGAAGCCGGGCAGCCCCCCGTCGGCGCGGCGCTGCTGGTGGAGGGTGGTGCCGTCCATGGCCGTCACCACGATCTGGCAGGTGCCGTCGGGAAAGGCGGCGATGTCCGCCTCCCGGACGGTGAACCCGGTCGAGCCGTCCGGTCCCGCGACGCGCTGCCAGGGCTGGAGGGTGGCCGAACCTCGTACGGTGGTAAGCCACAGTCCGTTGTCGGGGGCGATGCCCAGCACCACGACGGACCCGTCCGGCATACCGGCCGCGGCGCTCTGGACCCCCGCGAACGAAGCGGCGCCGACGGCGCCCGGCAGCGGACGCATGCTGCTCCACGTCCCGTCGGGGTGGCGCACGGAGTGGAAGAGCGCGCGCCTCTCGACGTCGTACGGGGGCAGTTGCGCGGAGTAGAACCACACCGGGTTGGTAATGGCGACCAGTTGGTCCAGGGTGGTGGAGGCGGGCTTGGGCCGGCGTACTTCGGCGCGGGCGAACAGGGAGGCCTTGCCCCAGCCGCGCCAGTGCAGTCGCCCCCTGCCGGTGCCGTCGATGCAGGTCGCGGCCATGATGCCCCACTCGGTGTACAGCGTGGCGATACTGTCCGGGGCGCCGGTCACGTCCAAGGTCACGTCGACGGTGTCGAAGAGCGAGAGGGGCAGTTCCTCGCCGGGTCCCGCGACCGCAGCGCCTGCGCGGGCGGTGAAGTCCAGGGTCACGGCCGCGGATTCGACGGCGTACGACCGGCCCAGGCGCAGTGCGTCCAGTACGGCGGGAGTCGACAGGCTGGTGGCGTGCACGACGTTGTGGGGCCTGCCGACGGCGTCGGCGGGGCTGTGGGCGTCGCTGTTGCCCACGGCGGCGACCCGCTTGCCGAGGCAGAGCATGACGTGCCAGGCGGCGATGTTGGCCGCGTCGTCCAGGGTCCACGGTCCGTTCCACACCTCCAGCGCGTCCACGCGGTCGAGGCCGAACTCCCAGAAGGATCCCGCCGCCGGAGTGAGCGGGTGGGCCGCGATCGTGAGTCCGCCCAGACTGTGCACGCGCCGGGCGTGGCCCTCGAACGCCCCCTGGTCCGCGGGGCCGTAACGCCAGTCCACCCATTCGCCCTGCGGCAGTCCGACGGCCAGCCAGTGGCCGTGGCGCGTGGTGACCTCTTCCGCGTTGATGACCAGGAGGTCGGTCGGGATGTTGCCGTGCCACGTCACCCCGGTGGAGCTGGTGTTGTGGTCGGAGGTGGCGAGGAAGTGCAGCCCCTCCTGGCGGGCGGCAGCGACGATCTCGTCCACGGTTCGCTGCCCGTCGGAGTGCACGCTGTGCAGGTGCAGGTCGCCCCGGTACCAGCCGGCCCCCCGCCCTGCCACCGAGGTCGGCAGGATGTCGTACGGGGTCCGGGGCAGCGGGTCTCCGGAGTGCAGGGTGACGTCGACCTGCCAGGCCATGCCGCCGGCGCTGCCGACCATCGGCCCCAGGATGACGGACCAGCGGCCGGGCTCGACGGGCCCGGGCGCGTAGCCGGGAGTGGCGTCCGCCGCGGAGAGGGTGAACCCGGTGCGTGCGCCGCCCGACCAGCCGCGGAAACCGGACGGGCCGAAGATGCCGAGGTCCAGGATGCCGGCGGCGGCGTCGTGGGTGGTGGAGACGGAGATCCGCTGCACTCCGGCGGGGACGTCGAAGGCGACGTACGCCCACTGGTCGTTGCCGTACGGGGAGCGGCCCTTGTAGGTGGTCGTCACCGCGTCGGTCCCCTGGCCCCGCGTCGCGGCGTGCGCGACCGGTGCGGGAACCAGCGCGGCGGCTCCGCCCGCGGCCAGCAGGGCCCCTAATCGGAGCAGGGATCTGCGCTCGACACCCGGGCCGGGAGACGGGCCGGGCACGGCGGCGTTGGGGAGGTGTTGACTCGGCACAGTCGTGCTCTCCGTTCACGTGAGGTGGCGTGGAAGGCGTTCGGGTGCGAGGGCGTGCGGGAGCGGTGCGACGGCGTTCCCTTTGCGTGGACGTCCGAGGCGTGCGGGTGCCCGTCCGCGGGCGTTCCGGTGCATGGGCGGGAGCGGGGGCGACGGCGTTCCGGTGCATGGGCGTGCGGCAGCGGTGCGACGGCGTTCCCTATGCGTGGACGTCCGAGGCGTGCGGGTGCCCGTCCGCGGGCGTTGCGGTGCATGGGCGGGAGCGGGGGCAGGACGGACCGCGGCAGGGTGAAGGAGACGGTGCGGGCGGGGAGCGGCGGTCCCGCCCGGTGGCGCGAGACCGCGGGCGCCCACCATGTGAGCACGGGCCGTGGTCGCCTCACGGTGTGAGCACGGGCCCGTCGACGGCTAACGGTGTGCGCGCTGGGCCTCGACCATCTGTCGCACCGAGCCGTCGACGCCCGCTCGGGCCTGGACCCGCTCGGCGAACCCGGGGAACTGCCCGGCGATGGCGCTGAGCAGCCGCAGCTCCAGCGGCGCCACGTTGACCTCGCACAGGTCGCGGCGAACGGCTCGTACGACGCCGGCGGCGACCTGTCCGGGGGTCACGGTCCGGATGCCGCTCGGCGGGGCGGCGCCCGTGTCCGCGAACATCCCCGCGTCGCGGACGAAGCCGGGCTGGACCAGGGACACCCCCACCCCCGTGCCCCTGAGTTCCTGGCGCAGCGCGAGGGCGAATCCGCGCAGCCCGAACTTCGTCGCGTTGTAGAGGGAGGTCGACTTGGTCGCCGCCTTGCCGGAGATGGAACCGACCAGCACGATGTGGCCGCGACCGCGGACCACCATGTGCGCCGCGAGCAGCCTGGACAGCAGGACGGGCGCGCGCAGGTTGACGTCGAGGGCGCGGTCGAGCTGCTCCTCGGTGTAGTCGAGGAGGTCGCCGCTGGCGGGCAGGGCGGCGTTCGCGACGAGGACGTCCGCCTCGGCGCAGGTCTCGGCGAGCCGGACCACGTCGGACCGTTCGGCCAGATCGGCGACCACCGTGCGGGCGCCGCAGGCGTCCGCGGTGGCCTTGAGGGCCTCCTCCCGGCGCCCGGTGAGCGTGAGGCGGGCTCCCTGCCCTGCCAGGCTCGCCGCCAGGGCGGAGCCGATGCCTCCGGTGGCCCCGGTCAGCAGAACGTTGGATCCGGATATGTCCACGATGACTCCCCTGCGGCTGCCCTCTACTGTTCGTTCGAACGAACAGTATGGATCCCTCCGCCCCGTGTCCACACCTCAGGCATCCCCAACTCCCCGGCCCTGCCCGGGCGGTCGCGGCGGCCGATGGGGCAGAATGTCGACATGCCCCATGCTTCCGACACCCGCCAGAGCATCATCGACGCCGTACTGCGGATCATCGGGCAGGACGGCATCGCCGCCGTCACCAACCGGCGGATCGCCAAGGAGGCGGGGGTCTCCCTCGGTTCGGTCACCTACCACTTCGCCACCCAGCACGAGCTGCTGCGCGAGAGCCTGCTGCAATTCGTGGCCGAGGAGACCCGGCACTTCACGGCGCTCGCCGACGCGTGCTCCGACGAGCGCTTCGACATCGGGCAGGCGGCCGAGGTGGTGGCGCAGGTCGCGGGCGGAAACGCCTTCGACAGCCGCCACATCGCGCCCTTCGAGCTGTACGTCCAGGCCGGCCGCGACGAACGGCTGCGTGCCGCCGCGGCCGAGTGCTTCGCCGCCTACGACCTGTTGGCCACCCGGATCCTGACCCACCTCGGCGTGCCGGACCCCGCGCGCCTGGCGGGCGCGGCCGTCGCCCTGGTCTTCGGCCAGCAGCTGCGCCGCCTGGCCACCGGCGCCCCGGCCGAGGATCTCGTCGACGCCCTGCTGATCCTCACGGAGTTCACCCCGGCGCCGAACCCGTAGAGGCGGCGGCTCGCGTCCGAGATCTACGGGTCGGCGGCTCGACGCAGGACTCGCTCGCGTCGTGGCCGGCGTCACGCGCGGGCCCGTCAGTCCACGAGTACGCCGGGATTGAGGATGCCCCGGGGATCGAGTGCGCCCTTCGCCGCCCGCAGGGCCAGCGCGAAGGGCTCGGGCCGCTGGCGGTCGTAACCCGGCCGGTGGTCCCGTCCGACGGCGTGGTGGTGGGTGATGGTGGCCCGGTGTCGGTGCAGGACCTCGCCGGCGACGGCCTTGAGGTCGTCCCAGAGGGCGACTTCGTCGCCGGGCCGTCCGGCGGCGAGGACGGTGAAGTAGGGGGCGGCGCCGTCCGGATAGACGTGCGTCAGACGGCAGTTGACGGTAGCGGGGTGTCCGGTGGCTTCGAGCGCCGCCGCACCGACCTCGGTGCGCACCGCGTCGATCAGGCCGGGTATGCGGTCCCAGGTGGCCGCCGTCTCGAAGGTTTCCGCCACGGCGCCCATCCTGACCAGTCCGTCGCGGAGGTAGGGCATGCGCAGGAAGGCCGAGCGCCAGGCGCTCACGGCCGCGTCGCCGCCCGCCGCCTCGCCCGGGCCCGGGCCGGCGGTCCCGCCGTACCGGCCGCCGTGGGAACGGGCCAGCTCGACGGCGCGCGCGAGCCGGTCGGCCACTGGTTCGTGCGCCGACTCGAAGCCGAGGACGAGGACGGAGCAACCGTCCTCGGCGGCGCCGGACAGCGCCGCCTCGCCCGGGTCGAGCAGACGGCAGTTGGCGGGCGAGAGGTCGGACTGCGCGAGGGCCCGCACCGCTCGGAGCGCGGCGTGGAAGTCGGTGAAGGCGACCGCTGCGGAGGCCTTGTGGCGGGGGCGTTCCTGCAGGCGCATCCACGCCTCGGTGATGACGCCGAGCGCCCCTTCGGAACCCAGGAAGAGGCGGTCGGGTGAGGGGCCCGCCCCGGAGGCGGGCAGCCGCCAGGAGTTGCTCGTACCGGACGGGGTGACCACGCGCATCGACTGGACGAAGTCGTCGATGTGCGTGCGCCCGGTGGCGTAGTGGCCGCCGGCGCGGGTGGCGAGCCAGCCGCCGAGGGTGGAGAACTCGAAGCTCTGCGGGAAGTGCCGCAGGGTGAGGCCGTGCGGGCGAAGCTGGTCCTCCAGGCTCGGCCCGAGGGTGCCCGCCTGGATGCGCGCGGCGCGCCCCTCGGTGTCGACCTCCAGGACGCGCCCCATGGCGGTCAGGTCGAGGGACAGCACCGCCCGGTGCGCGTCACCTCGGTACTCCACTCCCCCGCTGACCGAGGAGCCCCCTCCGTACGGGACGACGGCGATCCGACGGTCGCCCGCCCAGTCCAGGAGATCGGCCACGCCCCGCTCGTCCGTCGGGCGGGCAACGAGGTCGGGAATGCGACCCGGCTGCCCGCGCAGGGCGCGCACCACGTCGCGGTAGGCCTTTCCCATGGCGTGGGCGGCGCGGTCCGCCGGGTCGGCGGTGACCAGGTGGGCGAGGCTCGGCGGCGGCTCGACGCCGGGTCCCCCTATACCGAGGTCGTCGACGCGGGGCACGGGCAGCGGACGGCCGAGGGTGCCGGGAATCAGTGCCCCCATCGCGACGCATTCCGCGTCGTCGGGGTGCGCGTCCGTCCAACCCCAGCCCCACCAGGAGCGGGCGCGGTCGGTCGGCCGAGCGGTGGTGCCGTCCATGGAGGTACTCCAGAGGTCGCGGTTCGCATGAATTTACTGTGCGGTAAATTACGTACTGGTAATATCCCTCCATGGCAACCCCTTCCTCGAAACCCGGCACCAAGGGAGTCCCGCGTGAGCGCCGCGCGCGGCAGATGCTGGAGGCCGCCACCGAAGAGTTCGGGACCCGCGGCTACGCGGCCGCGTCGCTGCCCGCGATCGCCGCGCGCGTGGGCGTCACCAAGACGCTGCTGCACCAGTACTTCGGCACCAAGGAAGACCTCTACGTCGCCTGCCTGGTCCCCGTCGGCGACCGGCTCCTGGAAGCCATCCGTACGGCGATGGGACCGGACGGGACCACCCCGCAGACGCCGCTGCGCGTGCTCCGCGGGATCTTCACCGCCCTGGAAGGGCAGCGGGAGGCGTGGTTCGTGCTCTACGACACCACCCTGCCGCCGGGCGGCGAGGCCGCGCGCCGGGCCGCCGAGTACTGGTCGGCCATCGACCGCCTGGCCGCCGCCGGCACCGCCGAACTGCTACGGGGGGCCGGGTCCACCGACCCGCTGGACGCCGACGCGCTCATGTACGTGTGGCGGGACCTGGTCGCCACTCTCGTCCGCTGGTGGGTCAAGCACCCGGAGCAGACCCCGGAGTCCATGACCCAGCGCTGCGCCCGCCTCTTCGCGGCCGCCGCGGCACTCACGCCGGAAGGCGGTCGCTGACGGTCGGGTCCGTACTGAAGAAGGCGCGCCCGAAGGTTCGGACCGCCTTGAACGCAGGCGGAGTCGGCTTGTGTGCGCCACTCTTCAGAGAACCAGCGCCGGAGCCCGTCCTCTCTCCGGAACAGTCGGCTGAGGGAGACACGAGACGAGGCAGTGCCATGTCCTGTGGCGTCTTCGAACGCGCCGGCGGAGAGAGGTGGGTTCCATTCCGCCGTGCCACGGCGATGCGGGCTGCCTCGTCCCGGAGGACGTCACCGACGAGTACGGAGCGGCGGGGAGGAGCACACGACGCGCGCGCGACTGAGCTACTTCGCCGGTCCGACCGCCGGCAAGGCGCTTCCGTGTTCCCTTCGCGATGCTCGCGCCTGCCTGCGATCAGGCCGGCAAGGTGCGCTCACTCGGTGATGACGAGCTCGGCCAACTCCTTGGCGGCGGCCGCGGGGTTGCCCTGGGGCCGGGTCGCTCCGGCTGCGAGCACGCCGTCGATGAGGATCTGGAGCTGCGCGGCGCCGCGGGTGGGCCGCGGATGCCCGAGTGCGGTCAGCTCGCGCTCGAGGAGCTCGTTCACGCGCTTCCGGTAATCACCGGTGACGGCGTGCGCGGGATGCTCCGGGTCGGTGAGAGTGAGGTCGGCGGCCAAGTACCGGCAGCCGTGGAAATCGGTCGCGCCGATGATCTCGCCGAGCCGGTCGAAGACGGCCAGCAGTCGGTCGCGCGACTCCTGCCCCGCCGCCTCCATCGTCCGCTGGTAGTCGGCCTCGTCCTTCGCGGCGCTGCGGCGCAGCACCTCGACGATCAGGCCGTCCTTTCCTCCGAAGTGCTCGTACAGCGAGCGACGTGCCACGTTGGCGGCCTTGAGCAGGGCGTCCACGCCGACGTTCATGCCCTGGCTGTACAGCAGTTGCCCCGCGGCATCCAGCAGACGGTCCCGGGGGCCGGGTTCAGTGCGCACGCTCATGACTCCGAGCCTTTCACGCCTTGACGAGTAGATCAACCGGTCGGTATACCTCATGTAGACCGCCCGTTCTATCTATACCCAAGGAGTGGCCATGTCCTTCCGTTCCACCTCCGAAGTCATCGACCGTTTCAACCGGGCCTTCATCGAGCACGATCCCGGCCTGTTGGGCGATCTGGTCGCCGACGGCTGCGTGATGGAGGCCGTCCAGCCGGCGCCTTCCGGTGAACGTGTCGAGGGCCGCCAGGCCTGTCTGGAGTGGTGGCGCGTACTGATCGAGGACCGCACCAGCCAGTTCGAGCCGCAGGAGGTCGTCCTCTCGGGCGAGCGAGCGACGATCCGCTGGAACTACCGCTTCGGGTCGGGCCCCGCCGACTGGGTCAGCGGCGTGAATCTGATGCGCGTACACGACGGGCAGATCGTCGAAGCCCTCGGCTACAGCAAGACGGCAGGAGAAGTCCCCCTGGCAACCGACGCCGGCAGCGACGCCGGCACCAGCGGCAGCACCGACACCGACACCGACACCGACCACTGAACGCCTTCGCCACCGCAGCGAAAGGGAACCTCTCATGCGCAGTTACCACGTCAACAGTGGCGCCGGCATCGCCGGCCTGGCGCTCAAGGACCATGCGGAGCCCCGGCCCGGCCCCGGGCAGGTACTGATCGCCGTCCGTGCCGTCTCGCTGAGCTACCGCGAACTGATGGTGCTCGCCGGCGACTACGTACTGCCGGTCAAACCCGATGTCGTGCCCGTCTCGGACGGAGCCGGCGAGGTCATGGCCGTCGGCCCCGGAGTCCGTACGACGCGGGTCGGCGACCGCGTCATGGCCACCCTGTTCCCCAGCTGGCAGGACGGCCCGTTCGGCCTCCAGCACCTGCCGCAGCTCGGCGGTTCCCTCGACGGCATGCTCACCGAACTGACCGTGCTCGACGAGGACACGCTCGTGCCGATCCCCCCTCACCTGTCCTACCAGGAGGCCGCGACCCTGCCCTGCGTGGCGGTCACCGCCTGGAACGCCCTGACCGGCGGAGGCCACGGCCTGCGGCCCGGCCAGACCGTTGTCACCCAGGGGTCGGGCGGTGTGTCCCTGTTCGCGCTGCAGTTCGCCAAGGCGCTCGGCGCCCGAGTGATCGCCACCACCAGCAGTCCCGCCAAAGCGGCGCGCCTGGCCGACCTCGGCGCCGACGAGGTCATCGACTACCGGGCCACTCCGGACTGGCCGGCTCGGGTCCGGGAACTGACAGGAGGGCGCGGTGCCGACCATGTCGTCGACGTCGCCGGCGCACTGCAGCAGTCGCTCGATGCCGTTGCCATGGCGGGCCACGTCGCGACCGTGGGGTTCATCGGCGAGACAGCGCCACCGCCCCTGGACCCTCGCGCGATCTTCACCTCCGGCGCCACCGTCCGCGCCGTCGCCGTCGGCAGCCGCGCCCAGTTCCTCGCCATGACCAAAGCCATCGAAACGCACCGGCTCCGCCCGGTGATCGACCGCTCGTTCCCCTTCGACCGGGCACCCGATGCCTACCACCACTACGCCTCAGGGCAGACGTTCGGCAAGGTGATCATCACCGTATGACGGACCACGGCGACGTGGTCGCGCCAGCCCACCCGAGCGGAGACGGGCGTGGCCGGCCCCGAGCAACCTGCACGTCGAAGCCGGCATCCACATCGATCACGCGCCGAGTTCCTACCCTCCAGGCCCGGGCTTCGCCGATCTGGTTCGCCGGCCGGCGGACTCGCCAACGGCCGCCCAATCCCCACATGACAAGCTGCCGATCATGACAAAGGATCAGGTGGGCAGGCTCGTCGGTGCCGGATTCGGGCTCGTCTTCATTCAGGCGAACGCCGGTGTTCTGCCGACGGCCATCGCGGTTCCCCTGCGCGTACTCGCGATCATCGCGTTCATCGGGTTGGTCGCCCTCGGACGGCGCGGCCGAATCCCCGAGAGCGGCAGTGATGAGACTCCGGGCACGGGCTTCGGGCGGCGCTACTGGTACGTGGTGGCAGCCGAAGTACTCGCGCTCGCGGTCGGGCTGTGGCTGATCAGCCACGTACTGCACACACCGAGCGCAACCGTGGGATGGATCGCCTTCGTGGTCGGCCTGCACTTCTTCGGCCTCGCAACCGCCTGGCGACGGCCCTCACTACGCGTACTCGGCTCGTCGATGGCGGCCTGCGGTGCCGCCGGCCTGGTACTGGCCGTCTGCGGTGCCTCCCTGGCAGCCATCGGGGTGGTCGCCGGAATCGCCCCCGGCGCGCTCCTGTTGGGCTCCGTCTGGTGGTCCGGCCGGCCGACGACGGCCTCGACGCCGACGGCTGACCGGGCCGCCACCTGAGACAAGGCCACGCTCAACGGTCGCCGCCGTCCGCGCCGCCGCTACGAGCGCACGGCCGAGCACTTCCTCACCTTCGTCGGCACCGTCCTCATCTGCTACCGCCGCTCCACCAACTGAGGCGACCGCTTAATGGTTTGCCGCCGGCCGGTCCGGCCGGATAGGAAGCTTGCATGCTAAGAGGCGGCAAGGTCGGGCTCAGGGCCCGGCACGAGGACGACATCCCGATCCTGCGGACCGAGCTCTACGACGACGTGGTCAACGCCTCGCGGGCCGAAGGCGGGCCGTGGCGGCCGATCACGCCCGGCTCGAAGGATCCGCGGCTGGTGGTGGACGACAAGGAGCAGGGGCTCGTCCAATTCTCCGTGGTGGAGCTGGACGGCGGCACGCTGGTCGGCGCCGCGACGCTGTGGGGCATCGACAACCACAACCGGTCCGCGCACGTCGGGCTGGGGCTGCTGCCGTCCTGTCGCGGCAAGGGCTACGGCACCGACGTGGTCGCGGTGCTGTGCCACTACGGTTTCGTCGTGCGCGGCCTGCAGCGGCTGCAGATCGAGACGCTGTCGGACAACGCCGCGATGCTGCGCTCCGCCGAGCGCAACGGCTTCGTCCGTGAGGGCGTGCTGCGCTCCTCGGCCTGGGTGATGGGCGAGTTCCTGGACGAGGTGCTGCTCGGGCTCCTCGTCCAGGACTGGAAGCAGGACTCGTAGATCCAGGTTGCCCGTCCGACCGTCAAGGGCGGGCCGCGGAGCAGACCCGGACGGCGGAGGGATGGCTTCCGCCGCCTGCGCAGGCGCAATAAGCGCTTGCCGGAGCCGGAGCACTTCCTGGATGTTCGTCCGGCGTCACCTCACTAATGGAGACGACCTCTCAAGCCAGCGCCCCGCCCTCAATCCAGGCAGAACTCGTTTCCCTCCGGGTCGGTCATCACGATGATCCCCTCGTCCAGGCCATTGGGCTCGAGCCGGTGCAGCCGCTTCGCTCCCAGCTCCTCCAGCCTGGTGGCCTCTTCCTCCAGTGCGGCCATCCGCTCGTCCCCGGTCAGACCGGGTGCTGCGCGCACATCCAGGTGCAAGCGGTTCTTCGCCGTCTTTCCCTCCGGGACCTTCTGGAAGAACACCCGCGGCCCCTTGCCGTCCGGATCCGTGATGGCCGACCGGTCGTTGTGGTGCTCGGGCGGCACGCCCCACGCCGTGAGTGCAGCCGTCCAGTCGGGAAAGCCGTCGGGCGGCGGCTGAACGCGATAGCCCAGCGCCTGAGCCCAGAACGCCGCCTGTGCGCCCGGATCGGCGCAGTCGTAAGTCACCTGGAATTCCTTGGCCATGCCGCCTCCGACCGCTCGAAACCTGTCCACGTCCTCGCCCCGGCCGCTTCCCGGAACACACCGTCATCCTGGCACCGCCCACTGACAACCGCTCACCGACCCCATGTTTTCGCAGCGCGTCTCGACGCCCCCCGCCTGCTTCAACAAGCCGATCCAGCACGCGGCCTTGTGCCTGTGCTCGTACGTCTCGTGGTCGAAACCGGATGGCCTGCCCGCCGCTGCCCTCCGCCGGGCAAAGACAGAGACGGTGTCCAGCCGGTCGGCGAGGGTGCTGGATCATTGCCCAGCGGTGAGTCAGGCCGGCTCTTGTAGAGACCTATGGAGATCCGGTCTCATTCTGAGGATGATTTCAGGTCTTCCATCCCTTAGCCGACTTCACTCGTTGCCTGTGTACTCCTCGCACGAACCGCGATCAGCTGGAAACCACAGGGAGGACAGCGCGTGAGCGTGCAGCAGTACGACGAGATCGGCGGGGCATTCGAGGGGTTCAAGTCCCTGCCACTGATGCGTTACGGCGAGGTGCCGAGCTTCCTGGGGATGGTCGGGGACGTGAGCGGCAAGTCGGTTCTCGATCTGGCGTGCGGCACCGGGTTCTACAGCAGGGAGTTCAAGCGGCGCGGCGCCAAGGATGTCTTCGGTGTCGACATCTCCGTCGAGATGATTTCCGCCGCGCGGGAATTCGAGCGGAGTGAGCCGCTGGGTGTGCGCTACGAGGTCGGTGACGTGGCCGAGCTGCGGCCTCTCGACCGGCACTTCGACATCGCGTTGGGAGTGCAGTGCCTCAACTACGCCGAGGACACTGCGGCGATGGAGCGGATGTGCCGCAACATCCACCGGAGTCTGGTGCCGGGTGGAGAGTTCTTCGTGCTCGCCCAGAAGCCCGACTACCGGTTCGACTGTACGTCCTTGGACGCGTACGGGTTCCGCTGCGAGCCGACGGGCGAGGAAAACGAGACGGGTCCGAGGGTGCGGGTCACGGCTCTCCTCGATCCGCAGCCGATCAGCTTCGTCGTCGCGGCCCCGCGCCGCGAGGTCTACGAGGGGTCTCTGCGGTCGGCCGGGTTCAGTGAGGTGGAGTGGGTTCCGCTGAGGGTGTCCGATGCCGGCACCCGTGAGTTCGGTGCGAACTTCTGGGCGGACCTCCTCGACCATCCCCCGCTGGAGATGCTGCGCTGCCGCGCCTGACGACCCACGGAACACGCCGGTGGCCCGACCTCCGCAGTTTCGTTCGAACGAAGGCCGGGCCGCCGGGCAGCGTCGGCGGATGCCCGCCGTCACCACCCCGGCGTCCGAACCGCTCGTGTTCGGGTCGGAAGAAGCCCGTGGTCGGGGCGGCTCCCGAGGCATCGACCTCGAACTCCTCGATGACCAGGGCCAGTAGGCTCCGCATGCCTTGAGCGGCCCAGGGCAGCGCCCGTGCGCTGGTTCACACCCTCGAGGACGTGAGGGGCTGCGGGCGCGAGGCCGGCTGGGGGTGACGGGAGGCGTGGCGGTCCCGGTTCTCGGTGAGCAGCAGTACGGCGGTCAGAACGACAAGCGCAGCGGCCGAGATGTGGACGCTCAGGGCCGTCGCGATCGTGCCTCCGTGGGTCACCACGGCAAGTGCGTCACCGAGGGGAATCAGGGCGTTGGTGAGGACCACCCAACCGAGCGCCCGTCGCTGTCTCAGGGCGATCAGGATGAAGACGACCGCTGCGGTGGCGACGTCGCGTATGCCCTTGACCATGAAGTAGCCCGAGGCGTTTCCCGTCGGCCAGGGTTCGATGCCGAAGCCGTCCGGCGCTCCGCCCGGGTTGAAGAGGAAGTTCAACCCGAAGAACAGGGGCGCCAGTCCGGTGATGACGGCAAGAACGGTGGTGACGCGCTGCTTTGACACAAGCTCTCCTTCGAAAGGGTTGGGCTCACCGGCAGGGGCACGGTTGTCGCCGGCCGAAAATCGATCAGTACCTGGCCGTCGCCCGCCCACGTGACCGCCGCGTCGGTGTGCGAGCGGGGTGTCGGATGCCCCCGGGTGCCGGGGAGGATCTGCGATGTCCAGCCTCGCCTCAGCACATGCCGGGATCAACGTAGACTTCCCCAACTCACCCATAACCTGGGGGTTATGGGCCGGGAGGGGGGTTAGAGGCGTGGAGCTGCGGGACATCGAGATCTTCCTGGCCCTGTGCGAGGAGCTGCACTTCGGCCGGACGGCCGCTCGTCTGCACGTTTCGCAGGCGCGCGTGAGCCAGGCGATCAAGAAGCAGGAGCGGCGGATCGGTGCCGCTCTGTTCCACCGCACCAGCCGGTCGGTCGAACTCACCGCGGTTGGCCGTCTGTTGCGCGATGACCTCCGTCAGGCCTACGACCTCATCCAAACCGGCATCGAGCGCGCCGGAGCCGCGGCAGGCGCCGTGCACGGCACCGTACGACTGGAGCGGTGTCGACGGCGTCGGGATGGGCGACTCGTACGTCGGTGTCCATGGAGGACCTGGGCGACTGCACGCTTCTCGGCTCGGGCCCCGACATACCCGACTACTGGGCTGACGCGATGGTTCCCGGACGCACGCCGCGTGGCCGTCCGATCCCCCGCAGACCGGCGGCGCAGACGTTTCACGAGGTCCTGACCCTCGTCTCCGCCGGAAAGGTCGCGTGCCCGCTCAACGAGCACGTCACGTGGTACTACACCCACCCCGGGATCGCCTGCCTGCCGATCCACGACGCACCCGCCACCGAGTGGGCGCTCGTCTGGCCGGCCGCACGCGAGAGCCTCCTGATCCAGGCTTTCGCCGAGACCGTACGCGACTGCGGAACCCGGCCCCTGGCGCCGGATGCGCGGCACAGGGCGAACCATACTGCGGCAGGCCCCGAAGGTCCTGGACGGGCCCCTGGCCGGGGCGTTCCGCCTGCGTCAGCCCAGAGACTGGACAGCCGGTCGGTGTCGACGCCGTAGCGCCGGGCGAGGACCGGCCAGCGGTCAGCTGGCCCAAGCCCGCCGCGACGGCCGCTTCCCTGACGGGTGGACACCCTGCGCGAAGTCCGCGCCCCTGCAGCTACCCGCGGGCGTTTCTGCCGGCCAGGCGACTGGGCAAGCCTCAACGGGGCGGGTGGGCAAGCCTCCAATGAGGTGTGACAGAGCCCTCACGTTGGCACCCCGCGCCAACTCAAGGGCTCAGCCCGTCTGCGCCAGATGGCCGGGCCGCCCTCTGGGGCCGGGGAAGCCCCGGCTGGTGGCGCTCGCGGTGGTATTTGAGCCTGGCCGCCTCAGGTCACTGCTCGCCGACTGGGGGCTGTCGGGCCAGGAACTCTTCGAATGCCGCCGCCTGCTCGGGGTCCATGAATCCCTGGCGCGCGTGCATGGCTTTGTCCTCAAGCCATGCCGCCTCGTCGGCAGTCAGCTGCACGGCCACCACCGCCCCGCCCCGGGCAAAGCTCACGCGCCTGCCATCAGGGCGCACGTACCGGGTATAGGGGCCGCACTCCTGCGGTCTGGCCAACGACTCGGCTCGAAGCCGACCCACGTCCCACGTTGTCTCGTTCGCACCGTCCTCGTCGTCGTCCTGCGGTCCCGGTGCGGGCGCGGGGTAGTCAGCGCGGGCCCAGTGCTCCAGCTCGGCCACGACCCCCGCCGGCAACAGCACGCTCATCGGCACGTCGGCCTCCGTGAGCACGACGCGTTCACCAGTGGACTCGACCAGGGAGACAAGGCGCTCGAAATCAATGGGGCCTGGGGCGTAACGACGCTCCACAACGATCTTCACATCCTCCATGGCGCCGAACGCTACCTGCCGAGCCGCGCCCCAAGGAGATGCGAGTGCCAGCCATCGCTCGCGTGGGCATGTCCCGGCCGGCGAGCAGGCGTCGACGCCCGCATCGGGGCATCTGGGAGAAGGGCGCCCACAACGCCGTGTCATGCGGCTTGGGTCTCAGATCCGGCATTTCCTCGACAGGCTGGCAGCCGATGGGCTCATGGTCTGTGCCGCTCATTTGTCGAACCAGACCACGGCTCGGACATGTCGTCTAACATCCGACGCATGATCACGGTTGCCAGCTGGAACGTTCTACACCGCGTCCACGCCGAGAACTGGGACGAGGACGTCCTGAGGCGTTGCCCGGACGAGTCGGAGCGGATCGCCGCGGTCACGGCGTTGCTGGCGGGACGAGACGAGCACGTCATCGCCCTGCAGGAGGTCAGCGGTGACCAACTGGCCAGCCTCCGACTTGCGCTGACCGGCCGGACCATCCACGCGTTGAGGTACCCGCGCGTCCCGGCACCCCGCCACGGCACCTGCTCGCTGCGCGACCCCGAGGAGTACCTCGTGCTCCTGGTCGACGGACCGAGCCGGGAGGTCACTGCCGAGTCCTTCGAGGACGACCCGGGGAAGGGCGCGCTCGCCGTCGAGGCCGCCGGAACGCTGATAGTCGCCACGCACGTGAGCGGCGATCAGCGGCACACGCGCCAGCTGGCACGCCTGGCCGAACTGGCTGCCTCTCCCCCGGGATACGCAGCAGTACTTCTCGGGGACTTCAACACCGACCGTGCCACCGTGGCGTCGGCTCTGGGTACGGGCTTCGCCGTCGCGGACCTCCCGCCAGACGCCCTGCCGACACGGCCGAGCACGTCAGGCTCGAAGTCGCAGTGGATCGACCACGTGGTCGTGCGGAGCGCTGTTGTCAGCAACGCAACGGTCGAGAGCACGGAAGGCCTCTCGGACCACAACCTGGTCCGCGCGACCGTCACCATGTGAGCTACCGGCCCCGCCCCTGGGCAGCGAGTCGGAGAAGAGACGTGACAGCGACTCGCAGTCACTTGCTCGACAGGCAACACGGTCAGGGGACGGCACCCGCACATCGGGGAAGAACGACGAACTCACCCCCGAACGAACGAACTACGTCGCGCCCTGGCCAGCGAGTCTCACGACGACGGCATAAGAGGTCATCTCGTTTGGGGCCGAAACGACGGGAGTTGAGTGCGGTCAGTTCAGTCAGTGGCAGGGAATGTCGTTAGCTAACGGGCGGCGTGGGGCGGTTCAGTCGCCAGATCACGTCGATGCCGGAGTCTGACGGGGCAGCGGGCGGCGTTACCTGCTCACGACGGACTTCGGTGAACCCCAGGCGGCGCGGTATGGCACTGCCGGAGACGTTGGCCGCGTCGTGCGCAATTTCCAGGTATGTCACGTTCGACAGGGTGAATGCTTCGGTCATCATGGCTGCCGTCGCTCTCGTGGCGATGCCACGGCCGATGGCGGCAGGGTGCAGCCAGTAGCCCATGTACCAGCCCTGAGGGTCGGCCCCGCGATGGGTCGAACACATACCGATGAGCGTGCCGTCCTTGGTGATGGCGTAGTTGTACGCGTCACCGCTGTCCCACTTCGCGTCAGACTTCGCGAGAAAGTCACGAGTCTTCTCCTCGCTGTGACTGGCGACCCAGGGCATCCACGGGCGCAAGTGGTCCAAGGACTCCTCGATCAGCCGGAGCGCCGGCACGAAGTCGCTCTGTCCCCGCCAGCGTCGCAGGGCGAAGTCTCCGCACTCGATGATCTGTCTCGGTCGCTCCATAACGGTCATGATCCTGCCGCTGAACGGATCACTGCAACGGCATATAGAGACCCGGTGGGCCGTCTACCTGGAAGGACGGCGGTAACAGATCAGAGCGGCGTTATTGCCGACGAAGGCCAGGAAGTGTTCCGCCGATGTAAGGAGCGACGGCGGCCAGGACCATGCGCTGGAACTCGTCCGGATCGAGCGCCTCGACCTCCCACTCCACTGGATGGCCGGGTTCGAGCCCGTACCGACGCGCGAACCCGGCCCAACGAGGGTCGCCGGCCTTCCCCGCAGCCGTGGGGCAGCTCGTACTCGCGGACCTGGTCGTGCGTGAGCAGGACCTCCACGCGGCTCAAGCACGCCGTACGGGCCGCCCACTCCCGCTCGATGTCGGCGCGCCTCCCCCGTGTGGCGGAGGCGCTCCTCCTGCGAGCCGACGCCTCGTCCGCGCCCCGGCTCGTAGCGTCGAGATCATGCAGTCCGAACCCGGGAAAGCTCTCCTTCGCTGGGCATACGCTGCCGTCGCCTGGTTGGTGGCGAGCTTCGTGTGGCACGTGCAGATGGGTGTCATGTACGAGGACACGGTGGATCCCGACGACGGCACTCCGGTGTGGCTCTTCCTCTCCTACGACGCCCTCATCGTCCTCATGTCGGTCGTCGGTGTGGTGTGCGTGCTGGCCACGGTCAAACCATGGGGCCAACGTGCGCCGGCCTGGCTGGTGCGCGTGCCCTTGTGGATCGGCTGTGCGGTACTGACGATGCGGGGCGTGCCCGGCCTCGTCGAGAACGTCACCACGGCGACGGGACTCACTCCGCACGGCCTGCTCGGGATGGAGAAGGAGGCCGTTGACACAGGGTCAGGGGACTTCTGGAAGACCATGGTGATCAACGGCTACTTCTTCCTCGGCGCGGTGCTTCTCGTTCCGGCCACCGTGCTGTCCCGCCGGAGTCGACGCACGGCGAAGGCGATGCGAACGGTGGATACAGCGGGGTTCGCCACGATGCGCTCCTGAGAGCTGCCGGCCCCGAGCCTCTTGTCGTCTTCAGGGGTTGGCTCGCCTGCGGCGAACGATCTTCTTCACCGTCCTTGCACGGAACGCAGCCTGGAGCGAGCTCCTGCCGGACCAACCCCGGTACACCCGTACCCATCGCGTCAGCAGCGGGTGCCTCCCGAACTCGGGTTCTGGCTCAGCTTGTGTGGTGTGGCCACGCTCGGCAATCAGAGGATGGCTGGGACGCTCCGGGTCGCTGAGTCAGAACGACGGGTCTTCGCCTATCCACCTGTCCAGTCCCCTCCCCGCGGCTGAGTTGAGGCGTCTCGAGTATCAGGACGCGCAGACATTGGCGGTGCTGGGCGGTGCTTCGCTCGGCGGGCTCGCTGAGGTTGTGCCAGAGGTGCCACCTGTCCGCGACCCGCACCGCCTGAGGGACGCCGCGGTCGCGCCCTCGGCGAAGAACGGCGCACGGTCCCGGCAGACCCACCTCGATTCGCGGCCGCTCGGCCAGCCACGCGCCCAGGCTCGATGACTCCCGGTCGGGCAGCATGTCGACAGGCCGGCGCGTCTCGACGTCCACAAGACGGTCCCCTCGTGGCGGCCCTTGCGGGTGGCGTACTCGTCCACGTCGACCGACAGCACCGCGACGTTTGCAATCGACGGGAGCAACAACTCTCCAGCCGGAGCAAGACCTCATTCACAGCACCGAACTGTCGGCCCCACCCACTCCTGCCACCGCCACTTTAAGGCAACTTCCCGAGGCACGCCGCGAGTTCAGCCGTCACTCAAAGTGCATGAATCACACAACCGATGAGTTCAGGAGTCGCTTTCGTCACCCAGGGTGGCGCATTTCGTCACCACCCCATTCCCTGATCCAGGCGGGTCCGCGCTGACATTGCCGAACGCCTGGTCCCATGCACTCTACAAATGTAGAGTGCTGGGTATGAGTGGGCTTGCAGGTACGTTCGTTCCCCGCCCGGACTTCGGCTCCCGGCACCAGACGGTCATCCCGGCCCCGTTGGACGCGGTGTGGTCGGCGTGGCAGGAGATGGAGCAGGCCGGCGGCGAGGGGTGGGGGCCGGTCGTCCGGGCGCTGTTCGCCGTGCGGCGGCAGCTCGGCCGCCTGAAGAGACGGGGCGGAGAGGCACCGGTCCCGGAGAAGGACCTGCGGGACAGCTTCCTGCTGCTGGCCGAAGACCCGCCGCGAGAGACGGTCCGGGGGATCGTGGGGCAGTGGTGGACCATGGGAGCAGCCGACGGACGGCCGGACGTCACAGGCCCTGGCGAGTTCCTGGCATTCGACGAACCCGGCTACGCGAAGGCCACGTTCAGCATGCGATTCGCCGCGGACGCCGCCACCGGCGGCACGCGGGTCGTCACCGAGACGCGGGTCCTGTGCCTTGACGCGGCGGCTCGTCGTGCCATGGGGCGGTACTGGCGGTTCATCGAGCCCTTCAGCGGCCTCGTCCGCCGGATGATGCTCCGCAGGCTCAGGAAGCGGGCCGTCGCATGAGCAGCGCCAGAAGCCCCCGCGTACAGGCGCTGCTCACCGCGGCGGTGGAGGTCATCGCCGATGAGGGCCTGCGAGGGCTCACCCACAGGGCGGTCGACGGGCGGTCGAAGGTGCCTGCCGGGTCGACCAGCTACTACTTCCGTACCCGGCAGGCGCTGCTTGCCGCCGTGGTCGCGTTCATCGCCGAACAGGAGGTGGCGGACATCGAAGCGGCGACCGTCTCCGAAGAGTTGGCCGAGGCGTCGCCGGTACGCCAGATCGCCGACCGCTTCGCGGGCGTACTCGCCCACTGGCTCGGCCCCCAACGCGACCGCACCCGCGCCCGCCTGGAGATCATCCTCCTGACGGCACGCCACCCGGAGGGGGAGCTGGGCACCGAGCTGCTCCGCGCGCGGGAGAGTTTCGTCCGCCAGGCGCGGACGCTGGCGGCGGCTCTCGGCAGCCCGGATCCGGAAGAGGGCGGGCGGATCGTGGTCGCCTTCGCTGAGGGACTCACGTACGACGGGGTGACGCGACCCGGCCCGGACACCACCGACCGGACAGCCCTGCGACAGATGCTGGAGAGGGTCCTGCTCACCCTGGCCCGCTAGCGGGGCGCTGAGGGGACAATCGAGCGGCAGTAGTCCGGGCAGCCGGCCCACCGACCTATCCAGCCCACCGACCTATTTGGAAATCGGCCCGATGTGTCCTTCGTCGTGCCGGGAAGCATCAGCCGAGCACCGATGCTGATCAGTCCCAGGGAGTCGAGAGCCAGGCCGCGACGCACCCACCCTCTGCCTGCCTCCCGGCTCTGCAAAGGGCCGAGAGCCAGCCAACACCAGCTGAGCCGCCGACCGCGTTTCGTCACCGTGGACGACCCAATTCGTCACCACCCCGAAACTCCACCGGGGTGACTCCCTGTGTCAGGCGCTCTATGCTCCGCCTCAACCTGGCCCAGGAACCCCGGCTGCTGGAGATCGAGACCAACACCCGCCAGCGCCTCGGGGAGGCCCAGCGGATGCAGTGGCTCGGCGAGGTCGCCGGCCTGCAGGAGAGCCTGCGGCACGTCGCCGACAAGAAACAGAGGCCGCACGCCTGCGAGCTCATTCTCGGAGGCGGTTAGGAAGATCGGGCGTGCGGAAGCGAGAGGCAACGCGGGAGAGCCGTTCACGAGAAGTGGATGACGACAGGGTGCGAAGAAGCGCACCCTTCCTGCGGCATGCCGCGCCGCACGGTGGTTCCGGTCAGTTGGTGGCCGTCAGTGCCTCGCGTGCGATGGTGAGGATCTCCTCGGAGAGCGGGGAGCCTTTGGTGGCCCGGGACAGGACGAGTGCGCCGAGCATGGTGCACAGCCGGGTGAGGCCGTCCTGGTCCTTGGTGGCCAGCCAGTCGGCGAAGTCGCCCACTCCCTGGGTGTAGACGCGGCGGGCCTCGCTTTCTCCGCCGTCACGGGCCATGTCGGTGGCGAGTGCGGCGACGGGGCACCCCTCTGCCGCGCTGTCGCGGTGCTCGGCGGAGAGGTAGGTGTCGATCAGCGCCCGCTGGGCGGCGTCGCGCTGCCCGGCGTGCTGATCGAGCCCGTCCTTGTGGTGCTGGGCGAGTTCGTCGAAGGCGTGGGCGGTGGCTTCGTCTACGAGTGCCTCCTTGGAGGTGAACTGCTTGTAGAAGCCGCCGTGGGTCATACCGGCCGCCTTCATAAGGTCGGCGACGCTGACGTGGGTCCCCTGTTCCCGGAACAGGCGGGACGCGGTTTCAACGACCCGTCGGCGGTTCTCCTGCGCCTGTGCCTGCGATACGCGGCCCATCGGCCACCTCCCAATTGGATGTCGACTGGCATCTATCCTAGACCAGTGCTTAGATTGGTGTCGTAATCTAATTTTTGCGGGCCGCTTGACGGCGGCCGTGTGCTGGGAGTGGGCATGGAACTGAAGGACGCGGTAGCGGTGGTCACCGGAGCCAACCGGGGGCTCGGGCGGCATCTGGCCGCCCAGCTCGTGCAGCGCGGCGCCAAGGTGTACGCGGCGGCCCGCCGCCCCGAAACGGTGGACCTTCCGGGTGTCATCCCGCTGCGGCTCGACGTGACGGACGCGGAGTCGATCCGAGCGGCGGCCCGCACCGCCTCCGACGCGACGCTGCTGGTCAACAACGCGGGCATCTCCACCGGCACGCCGCTGATCGCGGGCAGCCCGGACGCGGTGCGCCTGGAGATGGAGGTGAACTTCTTCGGGCCGCTCGCCGTGACCCGGGCTTTCGCCCCGGTCATCGAGTCCAACGGCGGTGGCTCCGTGCTCAACGTGCTGTCGGTCCTGTCCTGGCTGCACCCGGCTGACCTCGGCGCCTACGCCGCGGCGAAGGCCGCGGCATGGGCGCTGACCGGCGCGGCCCGGGAGGAGCTGGCGCCCTGCGGCATCACCGTGTCAGGGCTGTACGTCGGATACATGGACACCGATATGGCCGCAGGCGTTCCCGCCGGCCAGAAGGCCGAACCCGCCGAGGTTGCCGCCCAGGCCCTGTCCGGCATCGAGACGGGCCTGCCCGAGATCCTCGCCGACGAGACCACCCGGTACGTGAAGCAGAGCCTGGCCGCATCGCTGAGCGCAGCGTGAGGCGCGGCGACGGCATCGGCGCGGGGCGTTATGAATCATCTGTAACTATCAGAAGGTACGCCGTACCGGGGCAAACCCGGAGCGAGCGGAGGTCCCGTCCCTGTGCGGACGAGACAGGGAGAGGGCGATGAAGACCTATCTGATCGACAAGTACGGTGACCGGTCCGCGGTGCGCGCCGCCGAGATGCCCGATCCGGAGCCGGGCGCCGACGACGTCCTGGTCAAGATCCATGCGGCGAGCGTCAACCCGCTGGACTTCAAGATCCGCGACGGCGACTTCAAGCTGATCCTGCCGTACCACCTCCCTCTCGTGCTGGGTAACGACCTCGCCGGAGTGGTGGTCCGGGTCGGCTCGGCCGTCACCCGGTTCGCGGTGGGTGACGAGGTCTACGCCCGGCCCGACAAGGACCGCATCGGCACCTTCGCCGAACTCATCGCCGTCCACCACAACGACCTGGCCCACAAGCCGGCCACCCTCACCATGGCGGAGGCCGCCTCCCTTCCCCTGGTAGCCCTCACCTCATGGCAGGCGCTGGTCGAGAGGGCACAGGTACAGCCGGGCCAGAAAGTCCTGATCCACGCGGGCTCCGGCGGAGTGGGCACCATCGCCCTCCAACTGGCCAGGCACCTGGGCGCACACGTGGCCACCACCGCGAGCGCGGCCAACGCCGCCCTGGTCAAGGAACTCGGCGCAGACGTCGTCATCGACTACCGCGCCCAGGACTTCGAGGAGCTCCTGGACGGCTACGACGTCGTCCTGGACACCCTCGGCGGCAAGACCCTGGAGAAATCGCTGCGGGTCCTCAAGCCAGGCGGGAAGGTCATCAGCATCGCCGGGCCGCCCGACGCGGACTTCGCCTGCGAGCTCGGCGCGAACCCGGTCCTGCGGCAGGCGATGAACGCGCTGAGCTTCAGGACCCGACGCCACGCCAAGCGCCAGGGCGTGACCTACTCCTTCCTGTTCATGAAGGCCGGCGGCGATCAGCTGCGCGAACTCACCCGGCTCATCGACGCCGGAGAGGTCCGCCCCGTCGTCGACCGTGTCTTCCCCTTCGAGCAGACCCGCGAAGCCATGGAGTATGCCGAGAAGGGCCGCGCCAAGGCCGGCAAGGTCGTCATTGCCATGGCGTGAGGGCCGGCACACGCCACACCACCGACAGGCCCCGGGGAGCGAGAGGATCCCGCCTCCCACCACCCCTACCTTCCACACCCCCAGGAATCGATCATGAGCGCACCGCGCAGTTCCCCCACAGCCGCCCCATCGTCGTACAAGGACGTGCCGACCCGTTCGGTGTCCGTGCGCGGCGTCGACTTCGTCTACCGGCAGCTCGGCCCGGAAGGAGGCGGCGTACCGCTGATCCTGCTCCACCACCTGACCGCGGTCCTGGACAACTGGGACCCCCGCGTCATCGACGGACTCGCCGCCCGGCGCCGGGTGATCACCTTCGGCAACCGCGGAGTCGGCGCGTCGGGCGGTTCTACCCCCGACACCATCGAAGCGATGGCCCGCGATGCGGTGCTGTTCATCCGAACCTTGGGCTTCGAGCAGGTCGACCTGCTCGGCCTGTCGATGGGCGGCTTCATCGCCCAGGTCATCGCAGCCGAGGAACCGCAGCTGGTGCGCAGGGTCGTCCTCGCGGGCACCGGCCCCGCCGGAGGCCCGGGCATCGACAAGGTCACCGCACTCACCCTCCGGGACATCCTGAAGGGCTTCCTGACTCGCAAGGACCCCAAGGAGTTCCTCTTCTTCACCAGCACTGAACACGGCCGACGCGAAGCACGCGCCTTCCTGGAACGGCTGAAGGAGCGCACGGACCACCGCGACAAAGCCATCTCGCTGACGTCGTTCCGCGCCCAGCTGAAGGCCATCCACCGGTGGGGCCTCCAGCCGCCGGCCGACCTGTCCCGCATCCGCCAGCCAGTCCTGGTGGCCAACGGCGAGAGCGACCGGATGGTGCCGAGCGAGAACACCCTCGACCTCGCCGCACGGCTGCCCCGGGGCGAACTCGTCGCCCTCTACCCGGACGCCGGGCACGGCGGAATCTTCCAGTTCCACGACGCGTTCGTGGCCAGGGCCCTCGCATTCCTCGAAGCACGGCCCGACGCCTGACCGCTGATGCCACATCCCCCGCCGTCCCGTCCCGGGCGCGGCCGGGACGAGGCGGGCCCGGGCGAGTCAGCCCGCCCTCGATCAGACGCCCTCCTGCCCGCCGGCAGTCCCAGCGGCACCCCCGAGAACGCCCTCAACACCGCTTCAGATTTCGTCCGTCTGCGGACGATCGTCCTCGGAGGACTGACTGGTGGCCAGCCAGGATCGCGCGGGCTCTGCCGCGTTGGTGGTGTCCACGGTGAGGTGGAGGCGTGTTCCGCCGCTCACCGTGTCGACGGGGTAGCTGCGCTGTTCGGTGGCTGCGAAGCAGCGACGGAGAACCTCCGCGACCTGCCGGGCGGTCTCGGGGGACGAGGCGACGATGCGCACGTCGGCGTACCCGTGAGCGGGCACTTCCGGTGACTTCATGGTGACCTCGTTCATCGGGGAGACGTGCGTGGGGTGGGCGTGACGTCGGCGCGCCACGCCCACCGCCTCCGGTCGTCGCGGCACGCCCAGCCTCTCCGGTCGGGAAGTGCCGAGGTCATCCGCGACCCCCGGCACCTTGCTCGTGATCGTCGACTGGGGGCGATCCGGCGGGTTCTTCCGGTCGTCGGTTCTTTCCGCGCAGTCGGCCGATTCCCGGCAGGGCCTCGCTGTAGCGGAAGGCAGCGATTCTTCCCTCGTGCTGCGCGTTGAGCCGGTGGATGAGGATCATTCCCAGGCCGATCATGGCGATGATCAGGGCCACGGTGATGACGGTTTCCACGTCCTCACCTCCCTCGGGCGGAGTCGAGGAGCCCGGCCGGGCTCCCGCCCGCCGAGCCGGAGCCGCCGTCGGTCTCCCAGCCTTCCTCCCGGCTTCGGGCCGCCGTCCCCTCGCGGTCCGAGTCGTCGCCCAGCAACTTGCTGGCGGTGAGGAGGCCCCCCGGAACGGCAGCGGCGGACATCAGCCGTGCGGCTGTAGCCGTGTCGGTCTCCGGCGGGATCACCAGGAGGTCCATGCGGCCTCTGGTGTAGGAGAGGATGATCAGCTTGTTCGGGTCCTGCTCGTCGGCGAACCAGCCCACGTGCACGGTGTGCCCGGTCACGGGCACCTTGCGCGGGATCACGGGCCAGTGGGAGGGGTTCACCGTGACACGGGTGACCCGGCCCCAAGGCGCGTCCAAGGCGTCCGTGAGGGCGGGGAGTTCACGGGAGAGGTCGCGGGAGCGGGGCCACCAGGCACCGTCCAGGAGTCCGGGAACCGGCCCCGCGGGGACCAGGGAAAGACGGGCCGGTTTAGATGGCACGGGCCGCTCGGTGATGCTTGTACGTTCAATGGTCGCGGTCATTTACGCGAACCCGCCTCCGGGCTCGTCTTCGACGTCCCGGTGTTGTTGCTCACCGGAAACGGCACCAGCATCGGAGCTGGCGTGCGAAGTACTCCCGGTGCCTCAACTCTACTCCGGATGCCGGTCTGCGGCGGGCGTATGACCAGGCATTTTTCCTGGGGAGCCCGCGCCGGGATCCGTCGGCGCCGAGCCTTTGCGCGTCGTCGGCGGAGTACGGTGAGAAGACGAGGTCACCTCGTTCGGCGGACGCGCCGAACTCCCCCAGAGGGGCACACACCATGGCCGACTCCGACGACCTTCGCGACCCCCAGCTGCTGCCGGACGAGATTCACCATGCCGTGAGGCCCGGAACGGTGCTGTTGAGGCTGGAGACGACACATGCCCGCGAGGGAATCCTCGACGGCGCCTGGTGGCCGCGTTCGCGGGACATCGGCACCGAGCTTCCCGGCCTGATCTCCGCGTTGACCGAGCATCTCGGCCCGGTCACGCGCGTCGGCCTGGACACCGGCGCCTGGGAGGAGCTGCCCACCCGTCTGATCGTCGACGACCGCATCGTGCACCTCGACTCCTTCGCCGTCGGTGACGACACCGTCCTCATTACTCGCGGCGACCGGGACCACTTCTCCCTGCTCGTGGTCCCGCCGCACGCGACGGCTGACGCGGCACGCGCCGCGATGGCCCGAGCCGTACGGGCCGACAATGTCACCCAGGCCGAACAGATCCTCATCGAGACCGGAACCCAGCGAGCACACGCGATTCCCGCCGAAGGGCCTCGGACGGGCCAGGAACGCCGCGAAGGGTGAGGAAGCCGTTTGGGCGCTTCGGTCGTGCCGCGACCGCCCGTGGGACGGCTCGCACCGGCCCGCGTGAACGGCTCAGGCCGGCGCGGGCGTGGAGGACAGACCGAGAGGCCCGGGCGCTCAGACGTTCGTCCAGGCGTCGAGGAAGGCTTTCCGCCCATCGAGGTTCGTCGATTTGTGGTCCGCGTGCACGATGCGCCAGGCGGTGAGTTCGAGGTCGCGGAGCCATAGTTCACCGATGACCTGGGTCTTGAGGTCGGGCAGATGGTCGGACTCGGCGAGTGCCTGTCCGATCACCTCCCCGGCCGCCATGCGCTGGGGCGGGGTCATCTCGTCCACGGCCGAGAGGATCTGCCGGGCCAGACCGGCGCCCTCTCCGGCCAGGGAACGCAGGACCAGCGCCTTGATGTTGCCGGGCAGGAGGTAGGCGGTGCCCGAGGACCTCCACAGATCGGACCAGAAGTGTTCGCCTGCCTCGGTGGGGGCGGGGAGCGCCGCGAACAGGCCGAGGAGGTGCGCGGTGGCGGCGTACCCGTCGGAGTGGGCCGCTGCGACCACCGCGATATCGGCGACGCGCCCCACGTCGAGACGGCCTGCTTCGAGGTGCGGACTCAGGCCCAATCCATGTTCCAGCTGATGTGCGAGGGGGGCGGATGCGTGGGAGCGGAACTCGGGAAGCATCGGCGGTCCTTGGGCGTAGGCGAGCGGAGGAGCCAGCTCGGGAGCCTTGATCGTGCCCATGGTGAGCCGGCGTTACACGACGTATCCGGGCCCAATTGGCGGCGGATGACGTGGACCGGAGTTCACGGGGGCGGCGGAACCGGCCATGTCCGGCGATGCCGGCATCGTCTTCCGGGGCCACCTCGTGGGTTCGGCTTCCCCGAGGTCTTCCACGCCTTGACCGTGGCAGCCCAGCAAGGATCCGCGCCGCGCGGGCATGTGGTGTGCGCCAGCTCCGGCGGCCACGCTCACCTCAGGCCGTGGCCGGCGGGTGTGGTTCGGCCGCGGAGCGGCGGTGTTCGGCGTTGATGCGCTGGGCTTCCTCGAGTTGGTCTTCAAGGATGATGATGCGGCAGGCGGCCTCGATGGGGGTGCCCTGGTCGACGAGTTCCCGGGCGCGGGCCGCGATGCGCAACTGGTACCGGGAGTAGCGCCGGTGACCGCCCTCGGATCGGAGGGGGGTGATCAGCCGTGCTTCGCCGAGGGCGCGCAGGAAGCCCGGAGTGGTGCCGAGCATCTCAGCCGCCCGCCCCATCGTGTAGGCGGGGTAGTCGTCGTCTTCGAGACGGCCGATCGGATCGTCTGCTGTCATCTCACCTCTCTGCGGAACGCGTGGAGGGGCCCTGGTGCCGTACGGCACCAGGGCCCCGAAGGAACTGCACCATCTGCCGGCCCACTACTGCGCCGGCCTACTGTGTCCGCACGGCCGCCCCATACGGGGTCGGGGGTGCGGGGATCGCGGATGTGTGACCGGAGACCACCTGCCTCTCGATGTCCTGCGGTACTCGGGGGAAAAGGACTTCCGCCCGGGCGATCCCGATGGTGCTCAACTCCTCCGTTCTTCCTCTGAACCAACTCACTTACTGCGAACTGCCGGTGGCCTGGGAAAGCGCCACCCTCTCGACAGCCGGCCCCTCGCCATCCTGCGTCCGTCCGGCTTGGAACCCCACTGTCGACCCTCAGCACGCGCGCCCGCAGCCCGACGCCTTCACTGAGGAACCACCGCACTGCTGGTACTACGAACTGCACCTACGGAACTGCAACTGCACTTACTCTTCACGGCGGCCCCTGATCACCGCGGGCCACCCGGTCCGGCCGTCAGTCCCGTCGCCTTCCTGCGAAAACCATGGCTTCGGGACTCCACCACCGCACCGTCCTGCGAACTGCTCGTGTACTGCGGCCCGGCAGTTCATCTCTGCCGGGCCTTCCTCGATCTTGGCTACGAGAGAAACCATAACCACACCACAGCTGAATGTCTACTCTGGCCGCTGTAGGTTTTCGTATCTGACGATCAGGCAATACTCTCCCTCCAGTAGGCGAGGGGCGGACATGCGTCGGGCCCGACCGGAACGTTCCGGTCGGGCCCTCACTGCTGTTCAGGTGCGGCTTGCGTCTCCCCGCCGGTCAGACCGGCGCGGGAGTGCCGAGCAGGGCGGACGCCTGCTGCATCGGGCTGACGTACGTGGGCGCCGCCTGGGGCCCCGGTCGGCAGACGAAGCCGAGGAGGGTCATGGCCCGGACGACTTCACCGGCGCTGAAATCACGACGGTCCTGGCGGGTGATGACCGCGCCCACCTGCTTGACGGGGTACTGACGGCGTCCGATGGTCACGGACTCTCCCGTCACCGGTTCTGGTTTCACACCCTTCATCGTTTCCAGCACGCCGCTCTTCGTCAGGTCGAACGGGAAGCGGGCGATGACGCAGCGCATAGGGCCTCACAGGGAGAAGGGGAGGGGTGGAGAGGGGGCCGCCGGGGTTGGGGCGGTTCAGCGGGAGAGGCTCAGGACGCCTGTGGTGCAGGCCTGCCCACCGACCGCGGGCAACGTTGCGAACCGGCTGTGGCGCATCACGTGCTCCGCCCCGGCCGGCCTGGCCACAGGGGAGGTGACCGGTCCGTGGTCGCCGAGGAGGTCGCGCAGGCGGACACGGTCCGTGTACGAGGAGCTCTCGCGGGCGGCGGTGAGCTGGGCCTGGGTGACCAGACCGGTGCACCGGCCGTCCTCGTCGCAGAGGAGCAGGTGCCCGGCGCGGGCACTGGCCATGACGGACAGGGCCACCTCGACGGTCATATCGCCCCAGACCTGCGGTCCGGCCTCGTCCATGGCCTCGACCACGCTCCTGTTCGTTGAGGTGGTGCTCGTGGGGTGGGGCTGCGTTTGAACCGGTGTCACACATGCCTCCAGCAGAGAATGGTCGGTTGTCGATCCGCGTACGAAGGTCCTAGGCGGCCGAGCCGATGGCGGACCGGCGCTGGGCGGTACCGCGCGTCACCTGCGAGGACCGGCCGCGCCGCCGGCGGGAGGCGGCGTCGCGCTTGGGGCGGTCGGCGACGGGTGCGGGGATGACGACCGGGATGCCGGAAGGAGCCTGGGCGCCGGTGATGCGGCTCAGTTCGGCCTCGCCGGACCGGACTTGAGTGATCCGCGGGCGGATGCCCGCATCCGACATGAGGCGCACCATGCCGTGTCGTTGGTTCGGGGTGACGAGGGTGACGACACTGCCGGACTCGCCTGCGCGGGCGGTACGGCCACCACGGTGCAGATAGTCCTTGTGGTCGGTCGGCGGGTCGACGTTGACGACGAGATCGAGGTTGTCGACGTGAATACCGCGGGCGGCGACGTTCGTGGCGACCAGCACGGTGACGTGCCCGGTCTTGAACTGCGCCAGCGTGCGGGTGCGCTGCGGCTGTGACTTGCCGCCGTGCAGCGCGGCGGCTCGTACGCCGCTGCCCAGCAGGTCCCGGGTGAGCCGGTCGACGGCGTGCTTCGTGTCGAGAAACATGATCACGCGGCCGTCACGGGCGGCGATCTCCGTCGTGGTGGCCTGCTTGTCGGCGCCGTGGACATGCAGCACGTGGTGCTCCATCGTCGTGACCGCACCGGCCGAGGGGTCCACGGAGTGCACGACGGGATCGGTCAGGTACCGGCGGACGAGCAGGTCGACGTTGCGGTCCAGAGTGGCGGAGAACAGCATCCGCTGCCCCTCGGGACGCACTTGGTCGAGCAGCGCGGTGACCTGCGGCAGGAAGCCCATGTCCGCCATCTGGTCGGCCTCGTCCAGCACGGTGATGCGCACCTGGTCCAGCCGGCAGTCGCCGCGGTCGATGAGGTCCTTGAGCCGGCCCGGGGTCGCGACGACGACCTCGGCACCACCTCGCAGCGCGCCCGCCTGCCTGCCGATCGACATGCCGCCCACGACCGTGGTCAGCCGCAGCTTCAGCGAGCGGGCGTACGGAGTGAGCGCGTCGGTCACCTGCTGCGCCAGCTCGCGGGTGGGGACGAGGACCAGGGCAAGGGGCTGGCGGGGTTCGGCGCGCCGACCGGCGGTACGGGCCAGCAGCGCCAGCCCGAAGGCGAGCGTCTTGCCGGAGCCGGTGCGGCCGCGGCCCAGAACGTCACGCCCCGCGAGGGTGTTCGGCAGGGTCGCGCCCTGGATCGGGAACGGTACGGTCACGCCCTCGGCCCCGAGCGCGGCGAGCAGCTGCGGGGGCATGTCGAGATCGGCGAACGTCTCGACGGCGGCCAGCGCCGGGGTGATCGTCTCGGGGAGTGCGAACTCACCCTGCACAGTGGCGGTCCGGCGGCCGTAGCCGCCCGAGCGGCCTGCCCCACCGGAGCTGCTGCGGGCCGACGAGCCGAGGCGGCTGCCACCTTGTGCGGAGCCGGTACGGCCATTCCGCGTGCGGGAGAAGCGGTCGTTCGTGCGTGTGCGGTTCATGCGGAACCTTCCTCGATGCGGCGCATATCAAGGAATTTCCCGCAGCGAATGAGCCGCTCGGAGAATTGCAAGAATGGGCCGAATGGAACGCGAAAGCGAATCTGGTCGGCGGGAAACTAGCTCGGCCAGAGGCGCTGGAAATGGGTGACGCAATACGGGTGTGAAGCCCGGGCGTCGACTGCGGTATGGCAGCTCTGAACGGGGTGTCCGCGTGCGGTGAGGGCGCGGACCCCTCAAAATCTTCCCGGAGGCGAAACCACTCCGGGGAATGCGTGCAGCTGGGGCCCGCACCCCGAAGGATGCGGGCCCCAGCTACGTCGTACGCGTCAACGTCAGGCGAGAACGATGTTCTCGGCCGTCGGGCCCTTCTGGCCCTGCGCGATGTCGAAGCTGACCTTCTGGCCTTCCTGGAGCTCACGGAAGCCCTGGGCGGCGATGTTCGAGTAGTGGGCGAACACGTCGGCGCCGCCACCGTCCTGCTCGATGAAGCCGAAGCCCTTTTCTGCGTTGAACCACTTCACGGTGCCAGTACTCATGTCATGTCTCCTTTGGGGCACATCGGGGTCCGCACTGCGCGGACGCCGTGTCGCCGCGATGATTACCCCACCCGGAAAATGACCGGAAATACAAAAGCGCTCCCAGTCGCACAGAAGCCGACCGAAGGCACTTGAAGTTTGGGAACCACAACTGCAACTGAGATCGACAGTAGCACGCCGAAGCTCCCGGAGGGTGTTGAATACTTCCGCTCTTCCGCTGTGCCAAAAACTCTCACTGTGCGGTCCGTTAAACCCTCACTTCGCGGGAACAGATATTTCTTCGGGTCGTCAGGCGGATTTCCTTGCCCACGCTGCCGTCTCGGCAGCCACCTGGCACCGGCCGTGATCCTCCGGGCAGCCCTAACCCTTCAAGTCCTTGCTCCGGTCGACCCATCGAAGCTGGAGGTCGGGGACATCGTCCTCGCCCGTGTCGCCGGGACGGTGTACTTGCACTTGGTGTCGCCCGTGGACCCCGCCAAAAAGCGGGTGCAGATCAGCAGTATCCGTGGCCGCGTCAACGGCTGGACCAGCCACGATCGTGTCTTCGGCATCTGTGTGGCAGTCGAGGGCGTCACCCGGTCAGGCGCCGCAGGTAAGACTCTCGCGGTCGGCCTCGACAACTCCCCCTGAGTCTGGCGCTCCAGAGGCATCGGGCCATCAGCTACGCGGGTGGCAGAACGAGTGCGCGTTCGCGAGATCGATGACGGCGAGGGCCGGCGGCTACCGCGGACGATCAGCAGAGGCACGGGCTCGGTGGCGACCTGACGGCGGGCGCAGATGGTGCTGCTGTAGCCTCACGGCCTCCCCGCCTGAACACCGTTTGCCCGCCGTCTACAGGGTGAGCACCAGCAGGACCACAGCCATCGGCGGCACGGGCGCGGCACGTCCTGCCCAGCGGCACGCCGTGGTGAGGAAGGGGCGGCGGGGAGTGAGCCGGGAAACCACCACGAGGAGCGGGGTGACCGTCCAGGACGCCCACCAGCAGGCCATGACGACGGCCACGGTGTGGGGGCGGGCGTCCGTGGCCATCGGGGCCAACGCGCCGAAGAAGAAGGCCACGGGCATCAGGAGCACCGTCAAGACGGTGCACCACACCGGAACCTCGCGGCTGTCGGCAGTCTCGGCGGCGCTGCCGGCGGTCGGGGCTGAGGTCGTTTCGTGCATGAGAACAGTCAAGCGGTTCCGCAGCGGTTTCCCCTGCGCGGACGTACTCAGAGCAGGCCGGTCCCCGTACTCATCGTGTCCCAGGCGGCTGTCCTGCCGTTGCGACCGCCGGCTCGGTAGCCACCGGCTCAGGGCTGCGAGATCCGCCCCGCGCAGCTCGCACCTGCGCTTCCTCTTGCCCCACCCTCGTGGGCGGCCCAGCCGTTGCCAAGGCGCTCCTGTCAGGTTGGATGCCGACGTTGTGACTGGGGGCGCCTGGCGCGATACCGAGGGAGCGGACCGCTTCGGTCGGCCGTTGGCAGCGTCTCGCTGGTCCGCTGCTGCGCTGTCGCCCCGGCCACAGCCGGGCGGGGTCATCCGCCGAGTGCGATCGGGCCGAGCCCGGGCGGCAACCGGCGCACGGCCAGCGCCACGGCCTCGTGCGCTGTGGCGAACAGGCCGAGATCCGGAGTGAAGCCCCTGCCCACCCCATACGTGCCGTCGCTGCCTGCGGTCAGGCATGGTCCGACGACGGTCAGGCGTGGGCGGGTGGTGGTCGAGAAGCGCAGCGTCCAGTGGCTCGTGAACGGGTAGAGGGCGCGCAGCGCCGGCTCGGCGTGCGCCGCCTCGATCACGAGCCGAAACGTCATCATCTCCCCTGAACGGCAACCATGTCAGGGGCTTGCGGCCACCCCTGGCAGTGAGGGCGGACGGACCCCCGCCGGCCGCCGACATCACGATTCGGTCGAGACGCCGCCCGCGCGTAAGCGACCGCTTAGCATGGCGGTCCCCGGGGTGGGGGCACAGGCGACGTACGCCCGGTGACCGACCCGGTGGTGGAACGTCATCGCACTGCGCGCGGTCAACGGCGGGCCGCGCGCGTGGTGTTCGCGCACGCCCCGTCCGCCTGGAGGCACCATGCACCATCCTTCCGTCCCCGGCAGCGGCCGCAGCCTGGACCGCGGCGCGGCCGTCGGCGCTCCGGATCCCGCTCCCCCTCAGCTCTTCGACCGCGCATGCCGCCGCCTGCTCGCGTACGGCACGGAATTCACGGACACGGTCGTGGACGCGATCCGCGCCGAGGTGCCGTACTACGCCGACCCGGTGCTCGCGCCGCCCGACGTACGCCAGACCGTGGGCGCCGGCGTCCGCCACGCGCTGGAGGCCTGTGTC
Source organism: Streptomyces sp. NPDC038280 (assembly GCF_055600045.1). Lineage (NCBI taxonomy): Bacteria > Bacillati > Actinomycetota > Actinomycetes > Kitasatosporales > Streptomycetaceae > Streptomyces > Streptomyces sp. NPDC038280. Next base: position 72,111 of record NZ_JBVJYZ010000012.1, on the reverse strand, counting down.
GATCCGGCCAGGATCGTCGACGTCGAGCGGTACACCAGGGAGCTGGGCATGCGGCGCGCCGAACAGGGCCGCCCCCTCGACGAAGTGCTGCACGCCTTCCGCATCGCCGGGTCCCGGGTCTGGAGCGGGATCATCGACGTCGTGGAGCGCGATGGACTGGGCGACACGCGCCGGCTGGTGCATGTCGCCGAGCTGGTGTGGAAGAGCAACGACCGCGACGCCGTCCTGGTCGCCGACGCCTACCGGCAGGTCGTCGACGGCGTGGCCGGCCGGCACGCCGAACGCGTCCGGCTGGTCCTCGCCGCGTTGCTCGAGACCGGCAAGGACGCCGAGTTCACCCGGACCGCGGCGGAGCTCCTCGAGTTGCCGCTGGACGGACGTTTCGCGGTGGCGGTGGTGGCGGCGACACCGCCGTACGGCCGGGTGCCCGGGACGGCCCCGACCCTGCGCGGCATCCGCGTCCTGCGGCATGCCGGCGGACAGCGGGATGTACTGGTCGCCCACCTGGGTGACCGCCCTCTCGACGCGTTCGTCTCCGGGCTGGCCGCCGGTCCCGGGCTCCGTATCGGGATCAGCCCGGTCGTCCAGGGTCTCGGAAGCCTGGCCCGCGCGTGTGACATGGCCGGCCTCGCCCTTCGTACCTGCCGGGGCGACGGCGAGGTCGCCAGGCTCGACGCCCGCCTGCCCGACGGGCTCCTGATCTCGCGGCCCGACGTGTCGGCAGAGCTGGCACAACGGGTGCTCCGGCCGCTGTACGAGCTGGAACCGGCCGACCGCACCACGCTGTTCGACACCCTCGGAGTCTGGATCGAGAGCGGTGGCTCCGCCGTCCGGACCGCCCGGCACATGCTCTGCCACCGCAACACCGTGCTCAATCGTCTGCGCCGCTTCGAGCAGTTGACCGGCCTCGCGCTGGCCCATCCCCGCGACCTGGTGCACCTGACCCTCGCGCTCGACGCCCACCGCCTGTTCGGGCCGGCCACGGCACTCGGCATCACCGGCGAGCGCCCCCTCCCAGCCGAGTGAGTGTGCAGCGGCACAACCGCACCCCGCCCACGTTGGGAGTGGACAACGGCGTCGGCGCACCGCATGGACGGGACCGGGTCGAGGTGCTCTGGTGAGCCTCGTTCAGAGGCGATCCGCCCCGCACCCATGCCCGCCAGGAGACCTCCAATGGCCCACCCGCACGCCGCTCGGCCGCATCCTCACCCGCGGCATCCCCTCGCTCCTCACCGCCGCCCCGGCATGTCCTTCGCCCTGATCAACGGCTCGGCCTTCGCCCTCCACCTGCTGCTCGCCTGCTCCGCCACCGACTTCATGGCCACCCCCGTCCTGGGTGAGACCACGCTCGGCCTTCCGGCCCTCCTGCTCCAGGGATTCCTGCTGGTGTGGACAGCGGCGCGCTACGACCGCAGTGCGTATGCCGCGCAGGAGCACGGGCAGCACGGGGAGTACTGATGAGACCGGAGATTTCGCTCGCCGCGCCGGGCGCCCTCGACACCGACACACGCGCCCTGATCATCGGGTGCTTCGTGACGTTCGTCGTCCCCATTCTGTTCGTCTGCGTCCTGAGCGGCCCCGCGAGGGACCGGATCAACGACTTCTACGCGGCGGGGCGCACGCTGCGGCCCCTGCGGGGAGCCCTCGTACTGTCCGGCGTCTACCTGTCCACGGCCACGGTTCTCGGCACCACCGGCAGCGTCGCGGTCTTCGGCTACGACGGCCTGTTCATCGCCCTGTGCACCCTGCTTTCCCTCGGTGTGCTCCTCCTGCTGGCCCTCCCCCTGCGCGAACGCACCGGCTACACCCTGGGCGACACGTTCGCCCTGCGGACTCCGGGGCGCGTGGTGAGGATCGCGGTCGCCGTCGTGACGTTGTGCACGTGCGTCCCCTATCTGGTCGTCCAGCTCTCCGGTGCCGGAGTGACCATCGCGGCCCTGCTGGGACTTTCCGGTCCTGGCGTCGAACAGACGGCGATCGTCATGATCGGCGCACTGGTCCTCTGTGCCACCGTCTTCGGCGGCATGCGCGGCACGATCGTGATCCAGGTGATCAAGACGGTGGTGCTGCTGTGCGCGGCCCTGGCCGTGACCGCCGTGCTGTTGCACCGCTTTCACTGGAGCACCGACGCGCTGCTCGACGCCGCCGCGAGGGGCAGCGGCCGGCCCGCCGACTACCTGCGCCCCGGCCTCCGGTTCGCCGGCAGCACCCAACCCGAAGGCACGCTCGACTTCATCGGGCTGATGATCACCATCGTGCTCGGAGCGGCGTGTCTGCCGCACGTCGTCATGCACATCGGCACGGCTCCCGACGCCGCCACCGCGCGCCGCACCGTGCGCCACACCCTCACCATCGTCGGCGGCTTCTGCTTCACCACGGCCCTCATGGGCTTCGCGGCGGCCGCGCTGGTCGGCGCTCCGGCGATCATGGCCGCGGACCCCGGAGGCAACAGCGCCCTGTTGATGCTCACGGGCGAGCTGGCGGGCGGTTCGTCCACCCACACGAACGGTGCTCTTCTCGTCGTCCTCGTCGCCTCCGCGGCGTTCCTCACCACGCTGGCCGTCGTCGCGAGCGTCACCCTGGCCGCGGCCGGAGCCGTCGCCCACGACCTGTACACCCATGTACTGCGCGGTGGGCGCACGACCGAGGGCCGGGAAGTGGCCGCCGCGCGTCTGGCGTCCGCCGGCGTGGGCCTGTTGAGCATCGGACTGGCGGTCTGGGTCCAAGGGTGGAACGTCCTGTTCCTGACGGCCCTCTCCCTCGCGGTGGCGGCCTCCTCCCTCCTTCCCGCACTGGTGTACTCACTCTTCTGGAAGGGCTACACCCGAACCGGGCTCCTGTGGACCTTGTACGGCGGTCTGTGCTGCGCGGTCGGCCTGCAGTTGTCGGGTCCGGTCTTCTCCGGCAATCCCTTGGCACTGTTCCCGGGCTGGCACGTCGACTGGTTCCCGCTCCAGACGGTCGTCCTCGTCTCGATACCGGCTGCCTTCCTGCTCGGCTGGCTGGGCAGCGTCGCGGGGAAGCGACCGGCGGCTCGGGCGGCGCTCACCGAGGACCACGTCCTGCAGGGGAGCCCGAGGGCCCCCGACGCGTAGCGCGTACTACTCCTCGACGTCAGGTGAGCAGAACGGGTTGGGGTCGCAGCTCTGCGGGCACGTGTCCGGTTCGCAGCTCTGCGGACAGCCGTCAGGGACGCAGGCGGGTGTGGGGTCGTCACCGCCCTGCGGGCAATCGCCTGGACCGCAGGGTCCGACGTCCGGTGAGCAATAGGGCTGCGGTTCGCCGGTCTTCGAGGGTCCGCAGGTCTTCGAGCGATCCGCGTGGGACCGCTCCCGGGGAAGCCACACCTCTTCGCGGATCGTCTGACGCATCCGGTCGAGCGGATCGCCCTGGAGGATCTGCGAAAGCTCCTCCTCCATGACGTTGCCGACCGGCCATTGCCTTGCCATGACACAGGGATACGCCGTTCCATCAGGGCTTACGCAGAGCCGCCCCCGCCAGCAGTGACCGCACAGGCCCGAGAGCCGCGCACCCTGCGACATGACGTCCTGCGCTCGACCGAACTCCCTCACGGCGCCCACCCTCACGGAATGGACGCCCATCCTCTTCAGGAAGTCCTTCGTGCGGTCGATCTCGTCCTTGCCCTGGTCGATGGCGATCACGGCGGCACGGACGGTGACTCCGCGCTCGACGAGCCTGCCGAGGTTCCGGACGGTGCGCTCATGGCTCGACCGCACCTTGGTCACGTTGTCGTGCACCGCTGGATCGTGCGAATACACCGACGTCGCAAAGGCAACGTCATTCCGTGCCGCGAAATCGATCGTTTCGTCACTCAGGTGAGTCAGGTTGGAGAAGACCTCGACGAACTCGTACCCGATGTGCTTCGCCTTCTCCAGAAGGTGGCCGAAGTGCGGACTCAGCTGCGGCTCCCCTCCAATGAGCTGCACCTTCCGACAGCCGAGCCCGTAGGCGTCCTCCATGACCCTGTCGTAGTGGTCCCTCGACAGGAGGTCGCGGTAGCCGCTCTGGGGATGCGAGTCCGAATAGCAGTGCACGCACTGCAGGTTGCACCGATTGGTCACTTCGAGCCAGAGGAAGTCCAGCCAGACCGGGTCATCGCAGACTCGACCGCCCATATCAACCCACTCTTCCTGATCCCAGGACCTGACGCCGACACGTGCCACCGTCTCACCCATGGCCCGCCGCGGCCCGCGCAGACGTACCGACTAGACGGGTGTTTCGCGCCGGCAGCGCGCCGCCCGGGCAGACAGGCCGAGTCCACAGAGCTCCGCGCCACCGCCACGCCCAGGCCCAGCTAGCCGTTCGCCGGGATCCGTGCGTCGAGTTCCTTGACCTGCCGCTTGAGGGCGACGGTCCGGTAGCTCTCCTCCACCCACTCGCACAGCAACTCCGCCTTCGGCGCTCCCTTCTCCCCCAGCGGTACGGAGACCCAGCCGGCCCGGCCGAGTCCGTACCCGGTTGGTTCCGCGCCCGGGGTTGTCATCGCGTGCTCGTGCAGCGCCTGGTCCTTCAGCTTGACGGAGATACCGGGGGCCTGGGGCCCGTCCACGTTGCCGAGAAAGACGAAGATCTTCTTGTTGACCTTCACCACACAGTCCTCGGGACCCCAGGGGAACTCCTCCACGGCGCCCGGCAGTCCGAGAGCGAACTTCCGCACCGCCTCCCAGGTGCGTACCGCAGCCTTCATCGACGCCTCCTCGTGTCGTGGACCCCTCTGGTCGACACGCTAGCCGCAGCGAGCGCGAGCATCCGGGAACGTCGGCGGAGCCGCAGGCGTGCTCCCACCTGCGCGGAATCTCCACCGAACCCGTCCGTCCAGTCGGTGGGACCCCTCTTACGCCACCTCGCTACCGATGAGTAACCTTCGCGCACCACCCGGCATACCATCCGCCCGCCCGCCCCCGCGGCGGCAAGGAGCAAGTCGATGTCGTACCACCGCCCCTTCCCCGACCCACCCCCCTCGCGCCACACCGACGACGCGGCCGCGTACTTCTGGGACGCGCCCGCGCCGCCGCAGTACCAGGACCACCACGAGTCGCACCGCCCTCACCGCGACCTCGACGCGCTCCGGTCCGGCTACCGCACGCTGCGCCGCGTCGCGACGCTCACCGCTCTCGGGTACTTCGTCCTCTTCCTCCTCCTCGCGGCTTTCGTGCCCGGGCTGATGACGAGCGAGATCACCGGCGGCCTCAACACGGGCCTGCTGCTCGGCCTCTGTCAGCTGCCGGTGGCGCTCGCGGCGATCGCCCTGTACGAGCGCATCGCACGCCGTCGTATCGACCCGCTCGCGGCGGTCATCCGGGAGCACAGCCCGCAGCGGGCAGAGGAGACGCGCGGACGGGCGGCCCGCGGCGGCTCGCGGACGGACGGTCCGGCGTACCCCGCCGGCCAGGAGCAGTGGCAGTGGCCCGCAGGCCCCAGGGAAGGTGCCCGATCATGACCGAGTTCGGCTCCGACGCCCAGACCATGTCGCTGGTGGCGTTCATCGCCGTCATCACGGTCACCCTGCTGGTGTGCGTGATGACCGGCCCGGACCACGGCGACCTGGGCGAGTTCTACACCGGCTACCGCTCGCTGTCACCGGTACAGAGCGGCCTCGCCATCGCGGGTGACTACATCTCGGCCGGCACGGTGCTCGGCACCATCGGCATCATCGCGCTGCTCGGCTTCGACGGCGTGACGCTCACTCTGAGCACCGTGCTCTCGCTGGTCCTGATGATGTTCCTGCTCGCCGAACCGCTGCGGAACGCCGGCCGGTTCACGATGGGCGACGTCTTCACCCGCCGCGCCTCGGGACCGCTCGTGCGGATCACCGCGGCCATGGTCACGCTGTCCGCGCTGCTTCCCCTGGTGATCTTCCAGCTCGCCGGCGCGGGTGATCTGCTCGCCGTCGTGCTCGGTTTCGACGCCGACGGTTTCAAGACCGGGGCGATCGTGTTCCTCGGTCTGCTGATGATCGCGTACGCGGCGATCGGTGGCATGAAGGGCACCGCGTTCATCCAGATCGTCAAGACCGTCGTCCTGCTTGGCACGGCCACCGCCATCGCGGTGCTGATCCTCAACCGCTTCGACTTCAGCCTGCCGCTCCTGCTGAACGCGGCCAAGGCCGGAAGCGGGGCGGGGGACGCCTATCTCGCCTCCGGGCTGCAGTTCGCGGGCGATGACGTCGACATGATCGCCACCCAGCTGACGATCGTGCTGGGCGCGGCGGTGCTGCCGCACATCACGATGCGCATGTTCAGCTCCCGCAGTACGACCGCCGTGCGGCGCTCGCTGTCCTGGGCCGTTTCGACGGTCGTCGTGACCTGCCTGATGCTCGCGGTCATCGGCTTCGGAGCGGCCGCGATCGTCGGCCACAAGGCGCTCGTCGCCGGAGACCCGCAGGGCCAGACGTCCTTCCTGATGGTGAGCCAGGCCGTCATGGGACCGGACCCGAACGTGCTCGAGACACTTCTCTTCACGGCGGTGGCCACGGCGGTCTTCCTGACCCTGCTCGCCTCGGTCGCCGGGGTCACCCTCGCCTGCGCCAACACGCTGGCGCACGACCTCATCGCCCACGGGCTGCGCAGGACCGCCCTGAAGCACTCCACCGAGATGGCCGTCGCCCGGGCCTCGACGGCGGGTGTCGGGCTGGTCGCGATCGCCGTGGCGGCCGGCGCCCGGCACCTGAACCTCCAGGCACTGCTGACCCTGTCCTTCTGCGTCGGCGCCTCCGCCATCGCCCCGGCGCTCGTCTACAGCCTCTTCTGGCGCCGCTACACCCGCACGGGACTGATCGCCACGCTCATCGTGGGCACCGTCGCCGCCCTCGTCCTGACGACCGGCAGCAATTTGGTGTCCGGGTCGCCCCAGTCCATCTTCCCCGACCAGGACTTCAACTGGTTCCCCTTCACGACGAGCGGCATCGTCTCCATCCCGCTCGGCTTCCTGGCCGGCTGGCTCGCCACCGTGCTCTACGACCAGGACGCGGCCGACCAGCGTCAGCGCTACGAGGAGGTGGAAGCGACGATCCTGGCCGGCAGCCCGGCAACGGCGGGCAGCAACGCCTCCTGACCCCTCCCGGCAGGGACATCGAGGCTGAATCGGCTGCCCTGAGGCCCCCGAGAGGCGCCCGGCCCGTCAGTGGCCCGGGCGCCCGGCGCCCTTCGGTACGCGCGTCATCGGCGCCCGCGAAGCCGGCCGAGCAGCCTGCGGGCCTGGGCGCGCTTGCGCGGGTCGGCGGCGGCGCGGCGGGCCGACGCGATCGTGCGCTGCCCCTGCGGGCTGCGGGTGAACTGCTTGATACGCGTCATCAAACCGGACATGGCTCCTCCTTCGGACTGTGTACGGTCCGCCTACCCCGTGGCTTCCTGGCGATGTCCATGAGGAGCCATCAGGATCGGCATTCGGGCCGACACCTCCTGCGGGGCGCGCCGGCGGCGGTGACGCGCGTCCGGCGCCGGGTGAGCACCGCGTCGACGATCAGGGGGAGGTGCGGCGTCCGCAGGCCCAGTCAGGAGAACCCCGGTTGCTCCGGCTGGCGCCCACCGGCCGGTCGCTCATCTGGCGCCAGGAGTGGCCCCATCCCGAGAGAGGATGGGGCCGGGGGTTCGGTGGAGGGACTCAGGTCAGTCCCACTGCTGGCTCGCGAGGGAAGTGACCGGCTGCGGCTTGCCGATGACGGCCAGGGCGATGAAGAAGTTGATCTGGCCGATCGCGATGGTGAGGGTGGCCAGCGCCTTCTCGTCGTAGTGCTTCGCCACCTCGGCGTAGAGCTCGTCCGTGACCCGCTCCCTGCCGTGCGGCGCGGGCTGCAGGGTGGCCTCCACCAAGGCGAGGGCGGCGCGCTCGGCATCGGTGAAGTACGGGGCGTCCTGCCACGACGACACGGCGGTGATGCGCTCCTCGGTCTCCCCGGCCTTGCGCAGGAAGCCAGTGTTCAGGATCGTCAGGTAGGTGTTGCCGACGATCTGCCCGGCCCGCAGGTGGACCAGGCTCATCGTGGTACGCGGCACCGAACGGTTGCCCGTGGCCCTGAACAGAGCGGCGCTGATGTCGTTCAGCTCCGGCACGAACTCCGCCGGGTTCGGCATCCGGGAAATCGAAGTGTTCGTCATGGCTGCACTCCTTCGCATCGGCCCCCAATGGGCGACTACACACCACTGACCCACCGGGCCACCGATGTGTGACAGGAATCCGAAAAAAAGTTCCTTCCGGCGCACTCCGGAGCCGGTCAGGCGCCATGAGCCGGCGCGCCGGCCCGACGCGCGTGTCTCCGCTCCGAGTTCCTCTAGGGACGGGGCACACGCGAGGCGCGTCAGCGGGATCGATCGCTCCCCTCACCCGGCGAAGTCGTCGTTCCGGCGGGTGTATTCACCGCTTGCCACGGATGGCGCGGATCACCTCGGCGACTGCGGTGAGAACGCGGGCCCTGTGCGCGGAGTCGGTGTCAGCGAGCGCGTAGCGTGCCACGAGCACTGCGGCTGAGCATGATTGTTCCGGATGAGGCGGACGGTGGTTGCGTCGGCGCAGGTTGCGGCGGGTCGGCGGAGCACCGCGTCCGGACGCTCCGGATGCTCCGGACGCCGTCCGGACGGAGCGAGGCGGGAAGCGGGGACATGGCGGGGGCAGAGCACGTGCATCCGGGGCGACAGGCGTTGGCCGATGAGCTGGTCGGCCTGGAGAGGACGGCTCTGCAGCGAAAGCCCTGCTGGTCGCGCGCGAAGGCTTGCGGTGACGCGGATCTGCCGACCACGACGGTGGGCGAGGGGTTCAGGGCCAGGAGCGCCCCGAAGGACTTCGTGTCGTTGTGGCGACTGGTGGCCGTGCTGCTGGACTGGGCCGACGGTCCGCCGCAGGACCTGAAGCGGGCCAGCAACAACGGACGGCTGCCACGGGCCTGCCCCCGCTGAACATCGACGACGCGCGGGGCGTCATCCGACGTGCCGAGTTCGGCTGTGCCCTGGACACCGACCGGCTGCTCCATGCCCTCGGCCTCGTACTGGCGACCTTCCCCCGAGGCAGCGACTTCGCCAGTGACAACGCCGACAGCCGCACGAGGCTCAAACAGGTCGAGGCACACCTGGACGGGATCTTCCGGGGCTGACGGCCGGCACCTGTGCGGTTCGCACCCACACCGCCCGCACGCCTGCGGGGTTGTCCGCCCCGGCGGAGGACGTAGAACCGGCAAGGACCACTGCGGTGTTGAGCGTGTTGACGGCAGCCGGGAGCTGCGCGTGTTTGCCGGACACAACACCTCAGCCATACCGTGGTACTCGGCCCCGGCCTCTCCCCGCCCGCACACCAATCCCCGCAGGAGCACACATGTCGGCCCTGACCAGCGCAACAGGCAGCATCGAAGCCACCACCGCACTGCTGCAGGAAGAACTACCGCGCCTGGAGCAGCACCAGCAGGAGCTCCAGGCGGAACTGGCCGCGGTCACCGACCGGCTCGAATCGGTCCGCAGCGCCCTCACCGCGCTGCAGGCCCTGTCATTGGCATCGCTGCCGAAGCAGCGCGCCGAGAACTCAGCAACCCAGGTCGCGGACGGCGCCCCGGCCGCAGATGTCGAATCTCCCGTTGAGACGGCGTCCGACACGGCAGTCTCCGTGGTCGCCGAGTCGGCCGCCGTGGAAGCTCCTCAGACGCCGAGCATTCCCACGCCGAGCAAGCCCCGCAAGACTGCCCGCGGACGCAGGACAACGTCCAACAAGGCGCCCTCACAGCCCCGTCAGGCCAGGAAGATCAAGCCGGCCGTTCCCCCGCAGACGAAGAAGACGGCACGCAAGGGGCCGGAGGCGGCCCCCGAGACCGCCGGCGGTCTGACCGCCCAGGTCGCTGCCGTCCTGGCCCACAACGCAGACACCGCTCTGCGGGCGAGGGACGTCGCCAAGGCCCTCGGCCGCGACGACTCCACCGCCGCCATCAACACCGTACGCAGCACCCTCGACCGCCTCGTCGCCACCTCACGCGCCAACCGAGCGGGCCGCGGACTGTACCGCAACGCCTGACCGATACCCATCCGCCTCATCGGACGACAATGCGGCGCGCCCTTGCGGGTCAGGACGCGGTGCGTCGACCGAGACCACGACCGGCGGTGGTGTTGACTGCGCCGTGCCGTCGGCGGAGGGTCCGGCGGGCGCCGACGGTTCATCCGGCGAGCGAGTCGATCCAGCGTTCCAGGCGGCGCCCTTCGGTGGCCATCAACTCGGGTGCCCGGAAGGTGTTGGTGAGCAGTGAGATCCCCTGGTACGCGGCGACCAGCGCGACCGCGAGTTCGCGGGAGTCGTCGCGTCCCATCTCCTGGAACTGCTTCGCGGCCCAGTCGATGAGGTCCTGCATGACCCTGCCGACGGCCTCATCGAGGCCGTCGGCCCGCTTGTCGAGCTCCGAGGCGAGGCTGCCGGTGGGACAGCCGTAGCGGGCGGTGAGCTCGCGCTCGTCGATCCAGCCGCTCAGTAGCGCCTTCAGCCTGTCCTGGGCAGTGGGGAGCGCGTCGAGTGTGTCGATCATGGCCCGCAGCTTCTGGGCGTGCGTGTTGATCGCCGACTCGACCAGCTCGTTCTTGGTCTTGAAGTAGTAGTAGACGTTGCCGACCGGGACGTCGGCCGCTCGGGCGATATCGGCGAGCGTGGTCTGCTCGACGCCCTTTTCGTGCAGCACCCGCGCCGCGGCGGCGGCCAGTCGTTCCCGCTTGCCCGGCGCTCGCCGAGCACCCTTTGAGTGAGTCACCCGACTAACTGTAGACGTGACAACGCGGCGTCGGCTAAGTTCACTGCTAAGTCAGCCAACTAACTCACAACCGGGGGTTCTTGTGATTGCTGTGACGGGTGCGACCGGTAACGTCGGCCAGGAGCTTGTGCGGATCCTTGTCGGGGCGGGTGAGCGGGTGACCGCCGTCTCCAGGCACCCGGCGCAACTGCCCGACGGCGTGCGGCACCTGCAGGCCGACCTCGCCGACCCGCGTAGTCTGCGCCCCGCCCTCGACAGGGCCGAGGCCCTGTTCCTGCTCGTCGCAGGCGAGGACCCGCAGGGCATCCTCGATGTCGCCCGTGCGGGCGGCGTGCGGCGCGTGGTCCTGCTCTCCTCGCAGGGCGCCGGGACGCGACCGGAGGTCTACCGCCACCCCGCGGCTTTCGAGGACGCAGTACGCCGCTCGGGCCTCGAATGGACGATCCTGAGGTCCGGGGGACTCAACTCCAACGCCTTCACGTGGGCCGAGACGATCCGTCAGCAGCGAACAGCTGTCGCGCCGTTCGGCGATGTCGGGCTGCCCACCGTCGACCCGGCGGACGTCGCTGAGGTCGCGGCCGCGGTCCTGCGCCAGAGCGGCCATGCGGGCAGCACCTACGACCTCACCGGACCCGCCGCGGTCACCCCGCGGGAGCGGGCCGGGGCGATCGGCGCCGCCCTGGGCACTCCCGTGCGGTTCATCGAGCAATCCCCCGCCGAAGCCCGCGCTCAGATGCTGGCGTTCATGCCCGAGCCGGTGGTCGAGGGAACCCTCGCCATCCTCGGCCGCCCTCTGCCCGCCGAACAGGAAACGAGCCCCGCCGTCCAGCGGATCCTCGGCCGCGCGCCGCGCACCTTCGCCGACTGGGCCGCACGCACCGCCCCCGCCTTCCGGTGAAATCCCCGGCCCGGCTCGGGCGTTCCCCTGCCGGCCGGACACAGCCGCCCCACCTTCCTCACGGTGGGCGACCAATGAAATTCCCTACCCGACAGGAATAGATGTCGTGCCCGTTCGGTCCGTACTCGACTCCACCATGTTCCACCGGGAGAGCGGCGCCGGTGCGCCGATGGTCTTCCTCCACGGCAACCCCACCTCATCCCACCTGTGGCGGGACGTCCTGCCTGCCGTCGGCGAACCGGGCCGGCTCCTGGCACCGGACCTGATCGGCATGGGCGAGTCGGGCAAGCCCGACATCGCCTACACGTTCGCCGACCAGGCGCGCTACCTGGATGCCTGGTTCGACGTGCTCGGCCTCGACGAGGTGGTGCTGGTCGGACACGACTGGGGCGGTGCGCTCGCCTTCGACTGGGCAGCCCGGCATCCCGGACGGGTGCGTGGCATCGCCTTCACCGAGACCATCGTCAAGCCGATGGCCTGGGAGGAGTTCCCCGAGGGCGGCCACGCGCTGTTCCGGGCGATCAAGACACCCGAGGTCGGCGAGGCCATGGTCCTCGTCGACAACCTCTTCATCGAGCAGGCGCTGCCGGGCACCGTCGCCACCCCTCTCGACCCGGCCGACCTGGACGTCTACCGCCGCCCCTACCCCACCGAGGAAAGCCGCCGACCGCTGCTGCAATGGCCGCGCTCGATGCCGCTGGGAGGCGAACCCGCCGACGTCGTGGCCAGGATCCAGGCCTACGACACGTGGCTGGCGACCAGTGAGGACGTGCCCAAACTCCTCCTCACCTTCGCGCCCGGACCCGGCGCCATGATGGGCCCGACGATCGTCGACTGGTGCGCGCAGAACATCGCCGGCCTTGAGATCGCGCACAACGACGCGGTCGCCGGACACCACACCCCGGAGGACCAGCCCCACGCGATCGCCGGGGCCATCGCCGACTGGGCCGACCGCCACAAGCTCCGCTGACACCGACGACCGCACGTGGATCAGCTGACCGGCGGGCGGGGGGCAGGGCCCGGCTCCGGCCCTCGAGCCAGGTCGGGGCTCAGGTGGCAACCGCAGTGCTCGTCGCACAGGGTGGTGCGACTGAGCACTGCGGTTGTCCCCTCCGGCCGTGTTGCCGCTGGTGCCGGAGTCGGGGGCGTACGGGCCCACGGTGCCGTCGCCAGTACTGAGTGGCGCCGGCCGTACGGCCTGGCTGGGTGGGCTACGGTGCGGTCACCCGCACGGTCGCGGACAGCGCACTGGTGTTGCCCGCCGCGTCGCTCGCGGTCACCCGGTAGGTGTAGGACTGGCCTGCCTTGACCGTGGTGTCGTTCCAGGCCGCCTGCGGACGATCCCACTCGAGGGAATTGGCGAAGACGGTGGCGACCGGTGTGGCGGCGCCGTTGCGGTAGATCTTGTAGGTGAGCTTGCTGTCGTCGGGGTCGTAGCTGGTGCGCCAGCTGACCTTCACCTCACCGCGCCTGACGGAGGTGGCCGTGACGACCGGCACGGTCGGGGCGCCGACGTCGCCGGTGGAGGCGAAGCGGGTCAGGCTCTGCTGCGGCTTGCCGTTGATGCGAGTGAACTCACCACCGACCCACATGTAGCTGACGTTGTTCTTCGCCGCGACGGCCATGACGCGCGGTCCGATGCCCTCACCGATGCCGTCGTTCGCGGTGGGGTGCCAGCCGAGCTTGCGCGGCGCGCGGACATAACCGCCCACCGGCGCGGGGGCCGTACCGCTGTGGTCGGTGAGCTGGGCCAGCAGGAAGTGCCGCTTGCCGTTGGGGAACTCACCCTGCAGCGAGCAGTCGTGTGCGTGGGAGGCGACGTAGAGAACACCCTGGTAGGGCAGGACGTACTGAGTGGCGCCCAGGCAGCGGTCGCGCCACTTCTCCCGGAAGTCGCTCAGGTTGAGTCCGATGCGGCCGTCGAAGGCACCCCCGCCGGTGCCCTCGTTGCCGGTGTAGAAGCCGGTGGCGTCGGTCGCGATGTCCTTGACCACGGAGTTCGACGGGATGTACCCCGTCGGATACGCCCTGGTGAGCGCACCGGTGGTGGCGTTCACGACGGCCAGGGCGTGACTGTTGGTGCCGTTGACCGTGAAGAAGTCACCGCCCAGGAGCACGTTCTTGCCGTCCGGGGTGACCTCGATCGCGCGGCCCGGCTCGTCCGCGTTCGCGCTGAACGGCTTCAGCGAGCCGGTGGCGGCATCGACGGCGGCGAACCGCCGATGTGCCTGACCGTTGACAGTGGAGAAGTCGCCCGCCACGTACAGGGTGCCGTCGGTGACGGCCAGCGCGCGCACGGTGGCCGGGAAGGCGGGACGGAAGGCGGCCTTGGGAGTGCAGGAAGCGATGTCGATGGCGGCCAGGCTCGAGACCGGCGTGCCGTTCACCGCACGGAAGTAGCCGCCGGCGTACAACGTCTTCTTGTCCTTCGAGACCACCAGCGCCCGCACCGTCGCGGTGCCCGTTCCGATGGTGAAGGACAGCTTGCAGGACTTCGGAGCACCGGTCGCGGCGTCCAGCGCGACGAAGTTCACCGCCTGCTGCGGGTTGCCCGCCGCGCCCTCGGGCGGGCGGACGGCGGAGAACGTACCGCCCGCGAACACAGTGCCGCCCGCCTCGGCCATCGACCACACGATGCCGTTGGGCTGCCACGTCGGCAGCGCGTCCGCCGTGAACGCCACAGGCGGTGTGACAGCCGACGCCTGCGGCGCCAGCACGAAGCCGGCACCGGCGACGGGAACTATTAGGGCAGCAGCCAGCCCTCTGAATGTACGCATGAGCCCCTCACGGCAGAGCATGGAGGAGTGGCTGCCGGAACAGCACAGCAGCCACACATAGTGGCGCACAGTATGCCCAGTTGCTACCGAGGGGGCGACGGTTCCGCCTTCGCATACGGATTTGCTACTCAACGGCCGGCCGCCCCGCTGGCTGTCCAGGGAGCCGGCCGTAGCCATCTACGAGAGGTCTGTGACCGCTTCGCGGCCGTCGGGAATTGACCGACGAACGTGGGATTGAGTGTCGGGACGGCCGGTTACCACGATTCGATCAGCGGGACAGCATGCTCCTGCCGCTGCCATTCCTCGGTGAGGCGACCGAGTCGGCCCGGGGCGGCGATACCGCGTACGCCTGCGATCCCGCCGTCACGCATCTCCAGGATCATGACGCCCACGACCCGGTCGTCGAGCGTGGCGAGCATGGCCGGGCAGGTGTTGACCACGACGGCATGGATCGAGGGTGAGCCACCGGCGAGTCTCCGCTTGGCCGGAGACGGTGTGAAGCCGGCCCGCACCGCGCCGGCGATCCGCTCCGGGGTCGAGTACCGGATCAGCTTCCCGGCCATCCCCAGCCCGGCGCCGTCGGAGATGCCGGTCGCGTCGTCGGTCAGCAGCGCCACCAGCCGTTCGGTCCGGCCCGAGGAAGCGGCTTCGACGAACGCCTCGACGATTCGACGCGCGGAGGCTCGGTCGATGTCAGTGCCGTTGCCTGCGGCGGCGATTCGACGCCGGGCTCGGTGGGTGTGTTGCTGACTCCCGGACTCGGTGATGCCGAGAATCTCGGCTATCTCGGCGTGGCTGTACGCAAAGGCCTCGCGCAGCACGTAAACGGCCCGTTCGACCGGCGACAGACGCTCCATGAGCGTCAGCACCGCCAGGGTCACCGATTCGCGCTGCTCGACGGTGTCGGCCGGCCCCAGCATCGGGTCGCCGTCGAGGAGCGGTTCGGGCATCCAGCCGCCGACCGCGCGTTCGCGCCGCGTCTTCGCCGAACGGAGCCGGTCGAGCGCCAGGTTGGTGACGATCTTGGTCAGCCATGCCTCGGGCAGCTCGACGTGCTCCCGGTCGGCGGCCTGCCACCGTAGGAAGGCGTCCTGCACCGTGTCCTCGGCGTCGGCGGCCGAGCCGAGCAGACGGTAAGCGAGCGAGGCCAGCCGCTTCCGGCCGGCCTCGAAACGCGCCACGGCGGCGGTGTCCATGAGCACGGCCCTAACCAGCGACCACGTTGGGCGAGTGGCTTCGGGTGGCGGCCAAGCGGTACTTGTGACCCGGCCTTCCGAAGGTCGGGCGGCTCAGGCTCCAGGCGGCAGTCTCGAGGATCGCCGCCTTGACGCGCGCGGCCGTCCGGCCACGTAGGGCCCACGACTTCGCTCGCGCGTCACCGTCGACCAACTGGAAGAGCCCGTCCTTCCGGCCGAGGCTGATGTGGTTGCCGACATAGGACAGCGAGGCCGTCGAGATCGTGCGCCCAGTCCGGTCCCCGATGATCGCGGCCGTCGCCTGCATGCTGGTGGATCCGGCGGAAGCGCAGGACATCGGCAACGGCCGACCGTTCTCGCCCATGACGAAGGCGCTGTCACCGGCAACGTAGACGTCCGGGTGCGAGACCGACCGCATCTGACGGTCGACCGTGATCTGGCCGTTGGCCACCACCTCGAGTCCGCTGGCGGCGGCGATCGGGTGGACGGCGAAGCCGGCGGCCCACACGGTCGCGTCGGAGGCGAAAGCGGTGCCGTCGGCGGCGATGGCCGCCGCCTCCTCGACGCGCTCGATGGTGGTGTGCGCGTGGATCGTGATACCGAACCGGTCGAAGGCACGCAGCAGGTGACGGCGGGCCTTCGGGCCCAGCCAGCTGCCCAGTTCGCCGCTGGTGGCGAGGCTGACCCGAAGTCCTGGACGGGATTCGGCGATCTCGGTGGCGGCCTCGATCGCGGTCAGGTTGCCGCCGACCACCAGC
The DNA here is from genome assembly GCF_055600045.1 of Streptomyces sp. NPDC038280. NCBI lineage: Bacteria > Bacillati > Actinomycetota > Actinomycetes > Kitasatosporales > Streptomycetaceae > Streptomyces > Streptomyces sp. NPDC038280. The sequence continues at coordinate 55,750 of NZ_JBVJYZ010000012.1, read as the reverse complement.
ACCCTGCCGTCCCCGCCCAGGTCATCGAGGCGTGCGCGCAGGCGCAGCGCGGACGGCCGCGCTGCCACGTGGAAGGCGTGCTCGACGACGCCCGGAACGCCGTGGTCGGCGGCGGTGCTGCCGAGCGCGTAGAGGAGAGTGTCGTAGGCGAGCCGGTCGATGCCCTCGCCGTCGGCGACTGTGACAGTCCGGAGCTCGGCGTCGACGTGGGTCACCCGCGCCACTCGTAGCCGGATGCCGGTGCCCGCGAACACCTCCGCCAGCGGCCGGTGGCGGAGGTCCTGTCCGGCGGCGAGCTGATGCAGGCGGAGCCGCTCGACGAAATCGGGTTCGGCGTTGACGACGGTGATCTCGAAGTCGTCGGAGCGGAGTTGACGGGCCAGGTATCCGGCGGAGAAGGCTCCGGCGTATCCGGCCCCGAGGACGACGATGCGGTGCTGCATGGTTCGCTCCTGTCTGGTTCGCGTGCTCCCTGAACGAGACAGCCCCCGTATTCCTGACAGCCTTGACCAGTGACGTGGATCACCCCACGGGTGGCGTCGTTCTCGGCCTGAGTACGTGTGACCGCGTCGGCTGCTCGGTCCGTGTCCGCCCTGCGCACGGACGGCGTCGTCCTCGCCGGGTCGCGCCGAGATCGAGGCCGGGGGTACGACGACATGACGCTCTGGAAGGTGCCTCATATGACGGTGGCGGAGGGCCAGCCGGTGCCGACCTTGGCGCCGCAGCCGGTCTCCGGCGCCCGGCGCCGACGTAGCGGAAGCGGGCGCTCCGGTGATCAGCCCAGGAATGGGGTTGATCTTGAGTGCACTCCAAGTCCTAGAGTGCGGCCCCATGACCACCACGCGATACCGCACGCTCGGCCGAACCGGCATAGAAGTCAGCGCCCACTGCCTCGGGACCATGATGTTCGGAGCCGTCGGCAATCCGGACCACGACGACTGTGTGCGCATCGTGCACGCCGCCCTCGACCGGGGGATCAACTTCGTCGACACCGCTGACATGTACTCCGCCGGGGAATCCGAGGTGATCGTCGGCAAGGCGCTCAAGGGGCGGCGGCGCGAGGATGTCGTGCTCGCCACCAAGGTGCACTTCCCGATGGGCGAGGGCCGCAACCGCCGTGGCAACTCCCGCCGTTGGATCGTGCAGGCGGTCGAAGAGAGTCTGCGCCGGCTCGACACGGACTGGATCGACCTCTACCAGGTGCACCGGCCCGACCCCCACACCGATGTGGAGGAGACCCTCTCCGTCCTGGGCGACCTGGTGCGCGAGGGCAAGATCCGCGCGTTCGGGTGCTCGACCTTCCCGGCTGGGGAGATCATCGAGTCCCACTGGGCGGCCGAGCGCCGCTCCTTGCCCCGCTTTCGGACCGAGCAGCCGCCGTACTCGATCCTGGCCCGCGGCATCGAGGCCGACGTCCTGCCGGTGGCGGAGCGGTACGGGATGGGGGTGCTGACCTGGAGCCCGCTCGCGTCCGGGTTCCTCAGCGGGAAGCACCGCCTGAGCACGCCGGTGGACATGACGACGGGCCGGGCGGCGCTGACCCCGGCACGGTTCGACCCGGCGATCCCGGAGAACGTCGCCAAGCTGGAAGCCGTCGAGCAGCTGGTGGAGCTGGCCGACGGCCTCGGTCGCTCGCTGCCGGAGCTTGCGATCGCCTTTCCGCTCGCCCACCCGGCGGTCAGCTCCGTCATCATCGGCCCGCGCACCATGGAGCAGTTGGAGGGCCTGCTCAAGGGCGCCGACCTCGTGCTCGACGACGCGACGCTGGACCGGATCGACGAGATCGTCCCGCCGGGCCGCAACCTCTACCATCCCGACGGAGCGTGGCGGCCGCAGGCGCTGACCGATGCGCACCGGCGGCGCCGGCCGCACGCGGACCGCTGACCACCGGTCAGGCATGGGGTCCCGCGGGTGGTGCCCGTGCCGGCACGGGCACCACCCAGGCGACCGCGAAAGCCAGCCTCGATCTGCCGTCGGCAGGCGTCGCGCAGGTCGTCCGTGCCCCGAGGTCGCAGGGCCTCCTCGTCCGGCACCAGCGAGCCATTGGACGTCGGAGCCAACGGCTTCGACCGCGTCACACGCAGCCAAAGGGTCCGACCGCGCCACACGCAACCAAGGGGTCCGGCCGTGTCACACGAGGCCACAAGGCTTCGGCCGCGTCAGACGTGCGCGAGGAGACGCTCCAGCGGCCGGGGAACGCGCCCGACGTCCAGATGCGCGACCAGTGCCCGGGCGTAGAGCGCCTTGCGACCGCTGTGCGTACCCATGAAGCGTCGCAGCTGGTGCTCCACGGGCCGTTCCCGCTGTGCCGGCTGGCCCTGGAACGTATGGAAGGGGCGCGTCTCGCCCTGTGCCTCGATCACCTGCTGCACTCCGTCGGCCCCGAGGGCGCGGATCAGCTCGTCCTCCAGGTCGGCGACGCACACATGGAATCCGAGTGTCTCCAGGCCGGCGCGCGTGAGACCGGACGCCAGCCCGACCCGCTCCAGATGACGCCGGAAGTGCCGCTCCTCGCCGATGTCGCACAGACCGGCCACGGGGAGTCCGAGCCCCGGAGGACCGCACACGTCAAGAAATCGGCCGATGCTCGTCGCGCCTCCGAGCGGTACGACCGCCACGCCCTCCGCCTCGAGATCGCGGCCGCAGCGCGTGGCCAGCGCTTCGAGCGCTACCTGATCGCTGCTCCCCTCGACGAGCACGACCATCCGCACACCGCCGGCCAGCTCCCGCGCCACCGCGGCGGCCCTGCCCGCCCCCGCGCCACCGGCCGCCCACGCGACCAGCGCCGGGCCGAATCGACTCAACTCGTCCACGAGACCTCGCTTCCCCACGCCATCCTGGCACGGCCGAAACCCCGTACGCACATACGTTTTCCGGGGGCCGACGACCCGGAACCCGGAAAGGTGCGGCATTCGGTGAAACGGTTCCGGAGCCCGTGCACGCGGACTCGCCCCCCTAGCGGGCGGCGGTGATTCATGCTCCGGTCGCAGGTCCTTCCCGCGTCGATGGCCTGGCCGTCGGCCGGCCCGTCACGCGAACTCGTCCAGCGCGTCACGGAGATGGGAGTCGATCGGCTGATCCAGCTCATCGGTCTCCCAGAACAGTACGTTCAGTGCCCCCAGCGGATAGAACCCGCCGCTGTCCTCGCTCTTTCCGGGGCCGGTCAGGTGGGGAGTGTCGGTGACGGCGCGAATGCCCTCGAACAGGGTCGGCACCGGAGCGCCCTTGCCCGGTGCCCACGGGGCGAAGCCCCACACGGCGCCGCGGTGACGCCGCAGCACCTCGCCCAGGTACCACGTGGCGCCCTGCACGAAGTCACTGCGCTTGTCCGCGAGGATCGCCGCATCGTCCGCGTACCGCTCGCGCAGGAGGCCTTCGAGTTCGTCCAGGGACGCTTCACTGAAATTCCACACTCCGTCCCGGCCTGTGGCGCGGGTCCACTCCTCGAAGGCGACGGCGCGTTCGTCCAGCCACGCCGAAAGCTGCTCCGCCGCCTGTCGGACGTCCCCTTTTGGTTCGCTCATGACCCCCACTGTAGGGAAGCGGGGTGACGGTCGCGTCATGTGAAGACGCGCCCGACACGGCCATATCCCCTGCGGCGGGGCACAGTTGAGCCCCTAAGGTGGCTGGCGGTGCTCATGTCACGGGGGCAACGTGCACCGACCCCACATCCCTCAACTGCCCCCACAACGAGGGAAAGACACATATCGTGAGGCAAGCGATTTCACCACCCAGGCGCCGCCACCGACTCGTGGCGCGGCTGGCAGTCGCGCTCACCGCCGCTGGTGCGGTCACGCTGACCGGCCTTCCCGGGTTACCGATCACAGGCGCGTCCGCGGAGATCATCGGCGGCAAGCGGTGCGACAAGAAGTGGCTGGGCAAGGAGATCAACACGCCGCCCGGCCAGATACCGGGCAGCGGGAACTTCTCCGAGCTTCCCGCCGGTCTGGAGACCGACTACAGCTTCGACAACCCGTCCGCCGCGTTCGACGACCTGAAGGAACCCACGCGGGCCCAGCTCGACAAGGCCGGGGACACCGAGGACGACATCAAGAAGTGGGGCAACGCGTACAAGAAGTCCGGTAACCCCGCGGACCGGGCGATGGAGATCTACGCACGCTACAACAAGCAGCTCAACGGCCCACGCGGCATGCAGAAGTTCGACGACTGGTTCAAGGTTCGCCTGGTCGGCAACGAGGTCAACAACGCCAAGGGCCGCCGGTTCGAAGCGAAGGTCGTCAAGGACTTCAACCTCGTCGGACCGGACTGGCTGTGCCAGGTCAAGGTGCGCGTCAAGGACCCCAGCGATCCCACGGGCAAGAAGTGGATCGTCCGCGACTTCGACGCGTACAACAAGAACAGCAAGGAGTTCGCCGAGTTCAAGTCGAGCGGCGAGCACCGCTCGGACCAGTACCGCGCCGAACGCGCGATCCTGAAGGACCCCAAGTACAAGGACCATCGGCTCACCTACGTCACCGGCCAGAAGACCGAAGACGGCACCAAGAACGCCATGAGCGACCTGGACGACGAGCTGAAGAAGGACCGGGGCACCAACCGCACTCAGGTCCGCGTCCGCGAGCACCGCTCCACCGGCCGGGCGAACATCGGCAAGCCGAACATCTACACCAAGTACGACCCGGTCATGAACCCCGACCCGCTCAAGGGCGGCCGGGGATCGATGAACTCCGCGGCGAACAACTCCGGCCCCACCCCGAACGACGCACGCCGGCTACAGGAAGCTGCCCGCAGCAGCGGCACCCGCGGGGCGTTCCCCGGCGGCCGCGGCCCCGGCGGCGTGGACTTCTCCTCTCTCGAACTCCGCTACGTCGGCAACCCGCAGCCCGGCAAGGGCATCGATTACTCGTTCAAGGCCGACTACGTCAAGAACCCGGATGCCCATCCGTCCTACGGCGGCAAGGCCAAGCTGCAGCTCGCGTCGGACGCGTTCTTCACGTGGCTCGCGCTGACGCCGGAGAAGTTCTGGGTCAACCTCAACCCGGACCAGCCCGACAAGATCATGGACTCGTCGTTCGCGAAGACGGACGCCGGGCGCGTGCTCCTGGAGGCTGATCTCCAGCTCAAGCACGACTTCTTCAAGGCCATGGATCCCAAGACCGACGTCGGTAAGCGGGCCTGGGACAGCCTGGCCAAGCGCAACGGATGGCCGTGCCTGCACTCCGGCCGGAACTGGATCGAACCGGCCCCGGCGAAGGTGCGCGAGCAGGATGGTGGCATCTACATCCTCGACGCACCGCTGAAGTTGCTGACCGCTCCCATGGACATCTCCACCCCCGGCCCCGGGGAGGGTGAGGCCTGCAAGCTCACCAAGGCGGAGATCGAGCACAACGAACGTGTCCTGAAGACCACGGTCGTCCCCGTGGTGCAGAAGTGGATCAACGAGGCACCCGAGTACGCGGATCTGCGCCGCGTCTACACCTCCCGCGTGGCTGCCGAGTGGGTCCGGCAGAAGGACCAGCAGTCGCCCACCGACTTCCGCAAGATCATCAACAGCAACGATGTGAAGCGGTGGCCCCTGCGCGCCCCGAACGAGGACTGGACGAAGTACGGCGTCTACAACAAGTACGTCAAGATCTTCAAGGAAGGCGAGTTCAAGTACGAACTCCGCAAGGGCCAGGAAGTCTGGGTCATCTCCGTCGGCGGCGTCGACTTCTCCAAGTCCCCGAAGCGGAACATCACCAAGACGCGGTTCGACATCGAGCACCCCCAGCTCGACAAGACCACCCAGCGGTCCGTGACCGACGAAGCCGCCTACCGGGACACCAGCACCACCTACCTCGGAGGCAACGGCGCCGGCAAGCTCGACCAGGGCCCCGGGCCCAACCCTGATCCGACGGACCCGGGCGACCCCGACCCGACGGACGAGCCCACGGACAAGCCGACTCCCACTCCCACGCAGAGCAATGGAGGAAGCGGCGGCCCGACCGGTAAGCCCCAGGACCCGGAGGGCGATCTCGCCGACACCGGATCCGACACCCCCGTCGGGCTCTTCGCCGGAATCGCCGCGGCCCTGGCAGCCGCTGGTGCGGCGCTCGTCTGGTGGCGCCGCAAGAGGGAGGCAGCCACCGGCCGGGCGTAGCCTGCCGCCGTCACGAACTGGGTCGGCCCCCACACCTGCCTGCGGGCAGGTGTGGGGGCCGGCGCATGGATGAGCGACGCGGCATCCGCTCTGTCAGGTCCCGTCAGCGCCCCGGGCTCCAGCAGGCCACGAAGCAGGCATCCGCACGAGTCACCGAAGTTGCGTGCGCCACGTTTCGGCTGCTGGTTGAACACCCACTCACCCGGTCCCGTTGACCTCGGTAACCGGTGACCGAACTACAGACCGGTGAGTGAGCGAGGTTGACGCATGTCAAGGATCCTTCCGAAGGGCACCGAGCGCGTGCTTCCGGCCGGTGGCTGTCGCCCAGCCGGATGGGCGTGCCCGGCTTCCTCCCAGCGACTCGCACGCTGAGGGGTCGAGCCCATGGATTACTGCGTTCCCTGCCGCCGTCCCCTCAATGACACCGTGACGTGTCCCGAGTGCGGCGCCTACGAGCCCCACGCGGGCCTCCCGAGTGACGGGAGCGGAGGTGCTCCGACGCTCGAACCGGCGGTGCTGGATGTTCTCTTCGGCGAAGGGGCGGGCCTCTCGGGGTCCCCCGAGCCCACCGTGTCCTCCACATCCCCAGCGGATGCGCCCGCACCCCGGCACGGCTCTCCCCAGCTGAGGAAGTACGGCACCTGGACTCTTGGGGCTGCCACCTTCGCCGTGCTCGGAGGTCTGGCCTCCGCGTTGCTGTTGCCCCAGCACTCCGCCGCATCCCCCGGATCGGCGCCACGCGCGATGGAGGTCCCCGACGAGCCCCACGGCAACGGCAGCGCTTCGCCGCGGACCTCGCGATCACCGGAGCATCCCGCCACGCACCCGGCGGGAACCGGTGTGCGGGACCGGGGCAGCACCGGTGCCCGAAATCCTCGTACGACGGCTCCTGACCGGGATGACCGGGATGACCGGGATACCGAAGGTGCCAGGGATGCCAGGGAATCGAAACCTCCCCGAGGACCCGCTGCCACCAGTTCGCCGCCGCCCGTGAAAGCGAGGCCGACGCCCCAGCCACCCAGTGGCCGCCCCAGCCACTCGGCCTCCCCGTCGCCGACGACCCCGCCCCCAAGCCCTTCCGGCAGTGCCGGCGCTACGCCTACGAGCAGTCCACCACCGAGCGCCACGGGCGGGTTGTGAGGGGCAGCCGAACCGGCCGCGCAGCCGTCTTGGGCGGCCCGGGCCCGGGCAGGCTGCCGGGCGGCCGGCGGCCGCTCACCCGCCTCTGACCCGGCCTCCGATCCCCGCCTCTCATCCCGTCTCCGAACCCCCCCGCCGAAGATTCACCGCAGTATTTTTAGAATTTCTTGTTATCGGACGGAGGGCCTGCGGTCTCCCAAGTGTTGGGCATCGACAAGGACAGGGACAGGCAGGGTGGATCGGAACATGGGGATACAGAGCGGTACGGAATTGGTCAGAGCGGCGCAGGACGGCGATCTGCGGGCGCAGGACCAGCTCATCGCCGCCTACCTGCCCCTGGTCTACAACATCGTGGGCCGGGCGTTGAACGGCCATCACGACGTCGACGACGTCGTGCAGGAGACGATGCTGCGGGCGCTCGACGGGCTGGCCGGTCTGCGCTCACCGGACAGCTTCCGGTCCTGGCTGGTGGCCATCGCCATGAACGGAATCCGCAGCCATTGGCACACACAGCAGGCCGGCATCCACACCGGCGTCCTCGACGAGGCCCGTGACCTCGCTCAGCCCGGCGCCGACTTCGTCGACCTGGCCGTGGTCCGGCTGAATCTGTCCGGCCAGCGGCGAGAGACCGCGGAGGCGACTCGCTGGATGGAACCGGACGACAGCGCTCTGCTGTCCCTCTGGTGGCTGGAGTGTGCCGGCGAACTGACCCGGCACGAAGTGGCGGCCGCCCTGGAGCTGTCCACCCAGCACACCGCGGTCCGGGTACAGCGGATGAAGGCGCAACTGGAGGCCGCCCGGGTCGTCGTACGGGCCCTCTCGGCGAACCCGCTGTGCCCCACTCTCCGCTCCGAGACCGGCGGATGGGACGGCCGCCCCTCCGCGCTGTGGCGCAAGCGAATAGCCAGGCACGCCCGCGGCTGCGCGCACTGCGCGGGCCTGTGGAGCGGCCTCGTACCGGCCGAGGGCCTGCTCGCCGGACTGATGCTGGTGCCTCCGGCCGCGCTGCTGCTCGCAGGCGTCCGTGAGGCCGCCGGCCTCGGGCTCACCGCCGCGTCCGGCCCGCTCGCCTCCTCTCGATACGAGTCCCACACATCGCTCGAGTCCCACACGTCGTACGAGCCCGCCATGTCGTACGAGCCCGCGACGCCCCACGGCCCCCGGCACTCCGCCGACTCCGCCGTGCCGGGGCCCAGAAGCGCCCGCCGCCAACAGCAGCGACGCGGACGACGCCGGGCCGTCGTCGCCGCGGGCATCGCGGTGGTGGCGGTCACGGGCGGCTCCTTCTACCTGATCACGGGTCCCGAGGAAGAGGTGGTCGCCGTCGACTCCGTACGTGCCGCGGCTCCCGGGGCCGCCCTGCCCACCCGCACGGACCCGGCCACCGCGACGCCGTCGTCCTCCCCTTCGCCGTCCGCGTCGCCGAGTCCCAGCAAGAGCCCCACCCCCAGCGTGAGCCGCTCCGCCACACCCAAGCCGACGAAGACGGCCACCACGCGCACCTCACCCCGTCCCCGGCCGAAGCCCACGAGCACGACGGACGGCTCCGGTTCGTCCTCCACTGCCCAGCAGGTGGTCAGCTTGGTCAACTCCGAGCGTGCCAAGGCAGGTTGCGGCGCTCTGACCGAGAACTCCAAGCTCAACCAGGCCGCTCAAGGGCATTCCGACGACATGGCCGCGCGGGACTTCTTCGACCACACCAATCCCGACGGCGAGGACCCGGGCAAGCGCATCACAGCCGCCAACTACCCTTGGTCGACGTACGGCGAGAACATCGCGATGGGCCAGCGCACCGCGGCCCAGGTGATGGACTCCTGGATGAACAGCCCCGGCCACCGGGCGAACATTCTCAACTGCTCCTTCAAGGAAATCGGCATCGGCATCCACTCCGGCGGCGGTCCCTATTGGACGCAGGTCTTCGGCGCACGCTGAGGGCCGGCCGAGCGGCGCCCAGGTGAACGGTGTCGAAGCACAGCCCGGGTCGGGACGGCGACAGGTGTGGCTCGACGAACGGAACCGAGCCGTCTCTCGCCCGTCGCCGACCCCGCCCCTGTCCTCCTGGTGAGATGCCCCGACCCGCGAACAACGCGCCGCGTAGGGTCCCCTGCATGTCGCAGCCGATCCAGCTCATCATCCTCATCAGCACCCTGCCCGGCCGGGGTGCGGAACAGATCAGCGCCTTCGAAGACCTCGCACCCCTCGTGCGCGCGGAGGACGGATGCCTCCAGTACGACCTCCACCAGGTCGCTGACGACCCCGACCGCTTCATCCTGATCGAGCGGTGGGCCTCGGAAGAAGCGCTCGCCGCCCACGACGCCGCCCGTCACATGACCGCCGCCGACGCGGCGAACAAGGCCTTCCGCGCGCAGCCCGCCGAGGTCATCCGCCTCGTCGCCGATCCCGTCGCCTGACCCGCCCGGCCGCTTGTGCCCGCCACCGCCAGGAGGCGGGCGCGGGGTCATGTGCAGGGACCAAGACGGAGGAAGCGGGGGACCTGAGCTGCCGCCCGGCCCGCGTGGAAATGCCAACGATGGAGGCGGCACGGTCAGGTCACCGGCTCTTTGCCGTCCCGCAGCATCTCGGCGAACGCTCGCGAGGCGGCCAGGTCACCGACGTTCGGCCGCTGCTTGTTGAGGCATCTGCAAAAGATATCGACGCCCTTCGTCGATGTCAGCGGGCAACACCTGAACCGGCACGGAAGTCGCCCTCAACATCTCCTGAAGCCCCGGCCACGCCGGATCGTCCGCATGGACCAACACGTCGATCTCTCTCACCCGGGGATGGTCGCACCCTTCCTCACTCCTCATCACGCGGGGTGGACCCCGAGGCACAGGGCGCGGAGGACTACTGGATGGGCGCGCCCACCTCCCCCTGCCCGTGCGTCCTGCTGCCGCCCGGGCAGGAGGCGGACCGTCAGCCGGACGTGCCGAGGTGCACGGTGACCAGGCCTGCAGTGATCAGGGCGAGTCCGGTCAGGGTGGCGGCGGAAAGGGACTCCTGGCGCAGCAGGAGCCCCGCCAGGACGGCCCCGATGGTGCCGATCCCCGTGAAGACGGCGTACGCGGGGCCGACCGGGAGGCCCTGGAGGGCGCGCGAGAGCAGGAAGACCGCGCCGATCATGAGTGCGAAACAGAGAGCCGTCTGCGGGAAGCGAGTGAAGCCCTCGGTCGGTTTGATGGACTGGGACCAGGCGACCTCGACGGCGCCCGCCAACAACAGCCAAACCCACGGCACGGTCAGTTGCCCCTCGGAATGGTGTGGCCCGAGAGTTCCTTCCCGAGGCCGGCGGCGCTGCGCAGAGCGTCGGCGGCGGAGTCCCGGTGCTGCGGGAGGAAGCCGGCCAGGCCCGGGTCGACGAGGGAGTTGACCAGTTCGGTACTGATGATCCGCCCGTCGTCCACCGCGTAGTGGCCACGGAAGAAGTCGAGCAGGTAGCGGCCCTGGTGGTCGAACGGCTCGCGCGGCATGCCGGGCCCGTAGGCTCCGCCACGAGCCGAGACGACGACGAACTTCCGTGGGGCGAGAACCATCTTGGGGAACGTGACCTGGTCGATCCAGGCCTTGAGGGCGGCGGGGACCCCGAAGTTGTACATCGGTGCGCCGATCAGTACGACGTCGGCGGCGACCAGTTCGTCCAGCAGGGGGCGCAGGACCGTCCAGGCTTCCCGCTGGCGGTCGGTGCGGACGGCCTCGGCGTAGCGGCCGATGTCGGTGATCCCCTCGCGCAGGAGGTTGTCGCAGATCTCGGTCCAGCCCTCACGGATCGGCGGCGGCGGATCGGCCGCCAGGTCGCGGTGGGTGATGTCGCCGCCGCCCTCGCGCCAGGCCTGTACGAAGGCCGCGCCGAGGCGGCGCGAGAAGGAGTCGGAGCGGGCGCTGCTGTCCAGATGCAGGAGCCGGGACATGGGGATCCCCCTGATGAGAAGTGAGTACGGCAGGACGAATGGACCGTCGATGACCGCCTAAGTGGACATGGCGTCCACTTACTGACGCTCCGCACCCTACGAGTAAGTGGACGTCGTGTCCACTTACTCGTAGGGTTGCTCCCGTGACAGACCTGCCGCCGCCCCCACCACTGCCCCTGGCGTCCGAGCCGCCGCGCGAGCGCGCCGACGCCGCACGCAACCGGGCACGCGTGCTCGCGGCCGCCGAACGCCTCTTCGCCGAGGGCGACCCCACTGCCGTGACCATGGATCACATCGCCAAGGCCGCAGGTATCGGCCGGGGGACCCTCTACCGGCGCTATCCCGACCGCGCGTCCATCGCCCGCGCCCTGCTCGACGAGCACGAGCGCGGCCTTCAGGCGAAGTTGCTGCGCGGCGCCCCGCCCCTGGGCCCTGGCGACCCCTCGGAGCCGCAGCCCGCCCCGGCCGCCCGGCTGGCCGCCTTCTACCTCGCGATGGCGGAGCTCCTGGAGAACCACATCCATCTGGTCCTCGGGGCCGAAACCGGCGACGCCCGCTACCGCACCGGCGCCTACGGCTTCTGGCGACTGCACGTCGCCCATCTCGCCCGCCAGGCCGGCCTGTCCGACCCCGACACCGCGGCCGATCACCTCCTCGCCCCGCTCGCGCCCGACCTCTTCCGCCACCAGCGCGAGAGCGGCACGACCCTCGAACGCATCACCGCCGCCCTGATCAGCCTCGCCCACAACGCCCTTGGCGACGCGCAACGGCCCGATGGCCCGGGGGCGCGGTAATCCGGCGGCGGACCGGCGGGCGGCTCACCGTGCGGCGCGCCTGCCTGGATCTCCACCTGGTTCCGTACACGCCGGGCGTACCAGGTCCCCTTCACGTACGAGACCCGCCTGCGAGGGCCCCGGCCGGGGAGTCAGGGGCGAACGGCGCGGACGTGGCCGGCCGAGAGATGGAGCTCGTAGGGCAGGCAGCAGTCGGAGCAGAGGGTCGCGACGAGGGTTCCGCAGGCGCACAACTGGTTCATTCCGCCGTACGGGGTCGCTCCGCAGCACGCGGCGGATTCATGCCGCAGCTCCAGGCCGCGGGCGTCGCCCGGGTTGACGACGATGTTGCCTCGCGGGCCCTGCGACACCAACGGCCGCCCGTGCACGCTCTTGGTCCCGAGGCGCGGCATCACCGGTCCGGGCGCCTCGGCGACGACCAAGGGCGCGCCGTACGGCTCCGTCTCGATCGCATAGCGGCCCGACGGCACAGTCGCGGGGGAGGGACCCGGCTCATCGGCGTCCCACCACGCGTAGTACGGAGGCTCGGGAACGGCGGGCAGGCGTGTGAGCGGCCCCGTCAACGGGACGCCACACGTCGCGCACACGAACACCAGCGCTTCGGCTTCTGTTGCCGCGTCGGGGAAGACAGCCGGAGCGCACGCGGGCAGGTCTGCCCGCGTGCGCTCCGGCTTGCCGCCACTCTGGTCCTGGCCCTGGTCCAGCTGATCGCGCATGTGTTGACCGGATGCGACCCGCCGCAGACTCGGCGGCCGCTCTGACGGGCACCACACGACAACCGTCCGAGCCGAGACCAGTTGACGTCAGGACCGAGACCCATTGACGTCAGCACCGTGACCCGTTGACCCCGCCGACGCCGGGCCGTTTCAGGGGGTGAACCCCGGGACCTGCGAGGCGTTCTCGGCCCGGGCGGCGCTTCCGTCACCACACATCGCTTCCCGGTGCAGCCTCGACAGCGCGTCGTCGATGGGGTGGCGCTGCTGCGGCTTCCCCGAGGAGTCCGGCTTCTTCCACCTCTGGAGGTTGACCGCGACGGACATCTGGCGCTTGCCGTCCGCCCGGGTCAGGGAGATCGTTCCGGCCCCCCAGACCGTGCCGTCGTGACCCCAGAAGGTGCCGCACCCCTGGATGGCGACCTTGTGCAGACCGAGGCCGTACTGGATCGTCGATCCGTCCAGGGCGATGACCGGGATCGTGCGCTGCATCTGCTCCAGTGACGCCCGGTTGACGATCTTGCCGTCGAGCAGCTTGCCGTAGAAGCGGTTGAGATCGTCCATGGTCGACACCAGAGCGGCCCCCGTCCCCGTCCAGGACATGTTGTAGACGCTGTAGTCGCGCGGCGGGTCGAGCAGGCCGTAGGCCGCCTCGTACATCCGCGAGTGGGGTCCCTTGATGCGCGGCCCGGTCGGAAACCCGGTGTGCCGGAGTCCGGCACGCTCGATGACGTTCCGGGTGATGTACTCCTCGGCCGGGGTACCGGTCACGTGCTCCAGGAGCTGGCCGAGGATCAGGTAATTGGTGTTGGAGTACACCCCTGTGGGGCCTCCCGGCTCGCCGGTGGGAGGCGCGTTGAGCCCCAACTCGATCAGCTCGGCCGGGCGGAACTGCCGGAACCGGTTGTCGTCCAGGCTCTCGGGCGAGGGCGTCTGGAGGGACGGGAACGCATAGGGGATGTAATCGGGGATGCCGCTCGTGTTGTTGAGCAGCATCCGAATCGTGATCTTCCTGCCGCGCTCCCCCGGCACCAACTGCGGGAGATAGCCGCCGATCGGGGCGTCGAGCTGGATCCGGCCCCGCTCGACCTGCTGCATGACCGCGGCGGCGGTGAAGGTCTTGGTGATGCTGCCGACGCGCTGCCGCATGTAGGGCGTGACGGGACGGCCGGTCCGGACATCGGCGACCCCGGAGGCACCGCGCCATGTCCGGCCGGCGTCGCGCACCTCGGCGTACACCCCCGGAATCCCGGCGCGGTGGACGCCGTCCAAGGCGGACTCGAGCTCCGCGGGATCGAAGCGCGTGGACGGGCTCGTGCTGCCGGCCGGTACGGCCCCAGCCTCGTTGGGCGCGGGAACCGCGGCCACCGTGCCCGCGCATACGCTCAGCGCGGCCACGCTTCCACACAACGCCATTCGGATCTTCACGTCGTCAGTCCTTTCGTGATCAATGAGTGCAACGGGACTCTTCTCGTCCCTTTTTGACAGCCCCTTGGGCATCCGCGCGGACATCTGTCGGGACGTCCACGGGTCAGTCGGCCAGAGCGCGGCGCAGGGCGGCGCCGAGTTCGGCGTTCTGTCGCTGCGAGACCTCGGCGTGGAGGATCGCCTGGGAGCCGTGGAAGGTGCCGGGCCACTGGTGGAGCTCGACCGTGACGCCCGCCTGCATCAGCCGCAGCGCGTACTCGATGCCTTCGTCGCGGTTGGGACAGAACTCCGCGGTGGCGATGTAGGCCGGTGGCAGGCCGGAGAGGTCGGTGGCCCGCGAGGGGGCGGCATACGGTGTGGCGGGCTGGGAGCCCAGGTAGTGCCGCCACGATGCGGCGATCTTGTCGTGATCGAACCAGGGGACCTCGGTCAAGTTCCGCGCCGACCACGTCTCCTGCCGGTCGTCGAGCCCGGGCTGGTTGAGCAGTTGGAAGCGGATCGGCGGCCCCTGCTGGTCACGCGCCCGCAAGGACACCGCGGCCGCCAGGTTCGCACCCGCGCTGTGGCCTCCGATCGCGATCCGTGCCGGGTCGATGCCGAGTTCGGTCGCGTGCTCGGCCGCCCAGGTCAGTACGGCGTAGGCGTCGTCCAGGGCGGCCGGGAACCGGTGTTCCGGGGAGCGGCGGTAGCCCACCGAGATCACCACCGCGTCGGAGCCGTCGGCGATCCGGGTGGCCCACGGGTGCTCGGTGTCCAGGTCGCCGAAGACGAACCCGCCGCCGTGCAGCCAGACGATGGCGCCCTGCGCCTGGTGCGGGCGGTAGATCCGCACCGCCACGTCGGGATCGGCCGGTACCGTGCGGTCCTCGACCGCCATGTGCGAGGTGTCCGGTGCCGGCCTCGAACCGGCCAGCGCGGCAAAGGTCTTGCGCGTGGTCACCGGGTCGGTCAGGTCGTTCTCGGGGAGGAAGGGCACGAAGGCTTCGAGTTCGGGGTCCATGACGACGATCCTCACGCCCGCCACCCATGAGGGTCATCCGCCAACCGTCGCGCATACGCTCCCGATCACGCGCCGATCGGCGCGCCCCTGCCCTTCTATCCTTCTGTCATGGAAGCACTGGCCGTACGGCTGTCGGGACTGGATTCATACGTAGAAGGCGCGATCAGGGTTGTCACGTTCTACGACACGCTGATGCGCCGACGGGTCGATCTCCCGGCGCTCACCCGGGCCTCGGCCGGCCTGGCCGAGTGCGTGGCCGGGATCCGGCTCGCCGGCACGGGGCGGGCGATCCGCTTCTCGCCCGACGGCACGGAAGCGTCCACCCCGTCGGCCCCCGCGTCCACCACCGTGCCGATCACCCTCGACGAGGAGGAGATCGGCTGGGTCTGGCTGGAACGGCCCGGTCCGACCGGCCCGCTCGACGAAGTGGTGCTGGAGCGGCTGGCCATCGCCGCCGCGGCGGTCGTCGAGAGGTACGGCCCGGCCCACACCACCATGGCCGATCCCGCCCTCGTCGAGCTGGCGATCAGCGCCGACAGCGACGAGGCGGGCCGAGCTCGGGCGCTGAGGCTCCTGGGCTTCGCCGCCGACCTGCCCGTCCACGTCGTCACCGTACGCTCGCAGCTCCCGCTCGATCAGATCGGCGGCCTGATCTGCCCCGCCCGCCCGGTGAAGGCGGCGCCGCTTGCCGACGTCGGCGTCATCCTGGCCACCACCGTGGACCCGACACGGTTCCCGGCAGGCATCCGCGCGGGCATCGGTAGAGCCGACAGCCCCGCCCGATCCTGGCGGGAGGCCCGCACCGCCCTCCGCTTCACCACCCCGCGTGAACCGGTCGTCCGCTACGCCGACTTGGGCGCGCTGGCGCTCTTGGCGGAGATACCGACGGACACCGCGCGGGGCAACGCCGACGTGGCCGCCATCGCCAAAATCGCCGGGAACCCAGAAGACTTGGAGACCCTGGACATGTACTGCGCCACCGGCTCTCTCCGCCGGGCCGCCGACCTCCTCCACCTGCACCACAGCAGCGTCGCCCGTCGGCTCGACCAGATCGCAAAGAACCTGGGCGTCGACCTCACCGGACCGATCGGACTGACACGGGTCAGGCTCGCCCTCGTCGCATGGCGGCTACTCGACGACTGAGGAAGCTCCACATCGCCACTGGGACGGGGGCCAGCGGACTCAGCGTGCCCCAGAGCGACTCGGCGGGCCTCAGACAGGGCTCAAGGGGATCCACCGCTTCGGCGGGACCCGTCCCGGAGGCCGCGAGGGCATCACCATCGATGAGCGCCGCCCGGGCCCGTTCCTCACCCAGTCGATTCACCTTCGACCCGCGGCGGCCGGAGGCGTCCCGGGCCGTGCGCAGGTGTAGGGCAATCGGCGCAATGAACCCGGCAGGGCCCTTCCTCGCGTGGTGGCATGAGGGTGACTCCCCCGCTCGGGCGACGTGACGCGCACGGCCGCGTCCCGAAAGACCACTCGCCCTTTCTTGGAGGGACGCATGCCGCCACGCGATCCCTTGGTGGGCCGCACAGCCGTGGTGACGGGCGCCGCGCGGGGGCTGGACGAGCCGGCTGCTCCATTCGCACCAACCACGATGGCCGCCGGCGGCGTGATCGGGAACGGTGAGGAACAGCCGGCCGCTTCGCCGGCGCTTTCTCCCGTCCGCGCAAGGAGCCGATCTGATGTCCGAACGCAACACGATGCTGCGCAGCCTGCACGATGTGGGGCTGGCGACCTGGTTCGGTGGCTCCCTGATGGGTGCTGTCGGGCTGAACGGCGCGGCCCGCGACGAGGGTGGCACCTGGGCGACCAGCATGCGGATCGCCAGTTCGGGCTGGGCGAAGTGGACACCCGTCAACGCCGCTGCGATCGCGGTGCATCTGTTCGGCTCCGGCGGCATGCTCGCCGCGAACGCCCCGCGCGTCGCCTCCCAGCAGGGCGTCGGCGTTTCCACGCTGGCCAAGACGGTCCTCACCGGCGCCGCCCTCGCGGCCACTGCCTACAGCCGCGTACTGGGCAAGAAGATCGAGCTCGCCGCATCCTCCGACCCCAAGGACGCCGAGAAGGCAGCCAAGCACCCCATCGACACGGACAGGGCACAGCGGCAGCTGGCGTGCATGCAGTGGACCGTCCCCGCACTGACCGGGGGCCTGCTGATCCTCAACGCCCTCCATGGCGAACAGCAGCGCCCTGGCGAGCAGGCCCACGGCATGTGGCAACGGGCCCGCTCCCTCGCCCCCCACATGCCCTCCGGACCGGACTGGCACTTCCCGCACTTCACCCACTGACCCACCTGAGGTCCGGCTGACGGCTGCCACGCACACACGTTTCCCTGGCCGTGGCGGGGAGTCGGCGCGGCTCGTACGAACCGCTCGAACGCTGCTCAGGGCCCCCGTGAGTGGATGCCCGCCGCCGCCCGGCACGTACCACGGTCTCCGGATGCGCGTGCCTGCCGACCGGGTGATCCTGGTGGAGATCCGCCCCCTCACACCCAAGGGATAGCCATGATCAAGAAGCTCCACGAGATGGGCATGCGAAGCGAACACGCCTACATGGCAGCCTTCGCCTCCATCGGCCTCTCCATCGCCACCTGGGCCACGTCCCTCAGTGCGGAACCAGGGACCGGGCTCGCCCGCGCCGACCGGTGGGGCATCTTCGTGGGCGAATGGGCGCCCACCTTCTTCGGCCTTGGCCTCGCCCTCTCCCACTACGAGCAGTCGGAGGGCACCCTCCTCGCCAGCGTCAGTGACATCCGCGAAGAACGAGCAGCGATGTAGGCATGTAGGCATGTAGGCATGTAGGGGCAGAACGGCGCGCTGATCCACGCATTCCTGCGTGGATCAGCGGATCCGTCAGCCGGTCACCTGACGTGTACAGCCGTGATGGTGAAGCGTTCGACGGCGGCGACGTGACCGCCCGTGGAGGCGACGATCGTGAGCACCGGGTCGCGGGCTCCGGAGAAGGAGACCTTCGCGTTCCAGTGCTGGTCGTTGCCTCCTGCGGGAATGCAGCAGGGGGAGGTGCCCAACGGCGCCTCGGACGAGGGTTGGCGTACTTCGACACGGATGCTCTCGTCCACGCCGGAGATCCTCCCGCCGGTCGTCAGAGGGGAACGCACGAGCGACCCGTACGCGGGCGTGGTCAGGGAGAACGTCGTGTCGTCGGTGCCCACGACCTCCCACGGGGCATCCGGGCCGGAGCCGAACCGCACGAGGTGGATCACCGCCGCGGTGCCGCTCTCGGGCCCCGTCGGTGCGACGCCGACGCGAGCGTGCCGACCACTGATCGTGCGCGAGGAAACCCTGTCGATCTCCTTGAATCCCAGGTAGTCACGGGTGAAGGCCAGCGCGGTCTGACCGGGGTCGCGGTGCCAGGGCTGGTGGCCGCCGGACTGGTACGCACGCTCCCACGCCTGAGCCTGGGCGAGCGTGGCGAACGGCCACACCGCCTGAAGACTCCAGGAGCCGAGAGGCGGTGTGCCTTTCTGGGTCGGCGTGAGCGTGGTCGGAACGTTCGCGGCCGGAGGTGTGGCCGACGGCGGTGTCGAGGGTGTGGGCGTCGTGCGCGAGGGCGCGGAGGCCCCAGGCGTGACGAGCGTCGATCCCGATGAGCTCGGGGACCCGCCGGAGCCACTGCACCCAGTGAGCGACAGGCCCAGCGCGGTCGCTGCGGCGAACAGCCGGAGCGGGAGCGAGATGTTCATAGGTGCTTTGTGCCCCAAGAGAGGTGGAACCGACCGTCCACCGGCCTGTCCCAAGCGGCTGCGGTTGTATGCGGAGCGGTCGTGGGACGGCCTCGACGGCCTCGACGTCGTCCCCTTCGGCTGTAGGGCTTCAGCTTGGCCATGAGCAAGCACGATGGCAATGGAGCCGGTCACTCGTTTGTGTGGCTCATCCGGCCGCCCAAGGGCGTCGACGGGGCGCTTGACCCACTGCGGGCCGGTGCAGCCATGTGCGGGGCCGTGCAGCCGGGAATCAGCCTGAGCCGTGTTGAGATGCTGCGCTCCGACGCCGGCAGCCACCCGAGCCCCATCGTCACCCGAGCCTCACCTTCACCCGAGCTCAGAACCGTCGCGGCCGCGCCCCTGGCGGCACTCGGGCGGGCATTACAAGAGGCTCGCGCCCTGTGAGCGGAGCTCTCGCTGGACCTCACCCGCCGGGATGTCCTGGGGTCGCTTGCCCCGGGCCGCCGCGAGGGCCGCACAGACGCCCGCCGCCTGGCCGGTGGCCATCGCGATCGGCATGACGCGGTACGAGGAGTGGGCCACATGGTCGCCCGAGATGCAGCGACCCGCGACCAGGATCCGGTCGACATCACGGGGGAAGAGGCAGCGCAGGGGAATGTCGTAGGACTGGCCACGCGGGAGCCGTTTGAGCGTGGTGCCGCGCCCGCTGGGGTTGTGGATGTCCACCGGGTAGGCGCCACGGGCGATGGCGTCACCGAACGTACGGGCAGTCAGTACGTCCTCGCCCGTCAGCTGGTACTCACCCACGATCCGACGTGTTTCGCGGACGCCGACCTGCACGCCGCTCTGGACGACGTACGAGTCGGAGAAGCCCGGGACGCGGTCGCGCAGGAATCGGGCGATCTGCGCCATTTGGCGGTGAGCGATGAATTCGGCGCGGGTGAGGTCCCAGACGCTGCTGCCGAGAACTTCGGTCACACGAGTGGAATTGACCGCGATCTCGCCGGTGTTCGGGGTGGCGAAGAAGAGCATGTCCTCGCGCGGCAGGTCGAGTTCGCCGGCGTCGGTGGCGGCGCGGACGAGGTCCCACAGGCCGTGCACGCCTTTCCACTGATCGGGGTTGGCACGGGCGTACGCGGCGAATTCCTCGTGGTCGAAGCGGACCATGCGGAACATGAGCGTCATGGGCTGGGTCCAGCCGTCCTCCGGCCGGCCGATCTCGTACGCGGCGCCCGCCGCTGCGGCGATGTCGCCGTCCCCGGTGCAGTCGACGATGACGTCCGCGTCGATGACGAGCGGGCCCGACTTCGTCTCGAACACCGCCCGTGCGCGGTCCGGCAGGGAGACGACACCCGAGGCGAAGGCGTGCAGCAGCGTGCGCACCTCGTGGGTCTCCAACAGCTCGTACACCACCAGCTTGAACAGCTCGGCGTCAAAGGGCACCGTGTATCCCGTTTCGAGCGAGGGACGGATCGCCGCTCCCGCGCGCACCAACTGGTCGAGCAGCACCCAGAGCACGCCGCCGACGACCGGCTCGCCCTCGCCGTGATCGGGCGGCAGGAGGCGGGCGGAATCGCCGGGGACGGCCTGCTTCACCTCGTTGTGGAAACTCATCAGCGGCATGACCAGCGCCGCGGTGGCGTTGCCTCCGAGGAATCCGTACCGCTCGACGAGCACCACCTCGGCGCCCGCGTTCGCGGCGCCGAGGGCGGCACCGATGCCGGCCGGCCCACCGCCGATCACCAGAACCTGCGTGGAGCCCGCGTGCAGCGCCTGGCGCGGGGGCAGCTCGACACTCCGGGGGACGCGGGGCGGAATCAGGTAGGACACGGTTCCTCCCTCGGGAGCCAGTCTCGTGGAGTCAGCCGACCGCGGCGGCCGGCGCGGTGCTGTGGACGAGGGGACGGGGAGCGGTTTGGTCCAGATAGGCGAGGAGTCGGTCGGACGTCTGGGCAGCCCTCACCTTCATCGCCGCCGTGCGAGCGTTCATGTGGATCACACGGGCGGGCCGCTCGTCCCACAGCCGGTCCACCTCCGCAAGGAGGGGGCCCGCGGCCTCCCTGACGACACCTCGCAGGGCGGGAGCCCCGATCTGCTGGGCGAAGTCGAAGACCTTGCCCGCGTAGGGCAAGGGCAGCAGAGGGATGCCCGCGAGCGCGGCGAAGATCAGGAAGTGCAGCCTCATGCCGATGGCCAGGTCCAGCTGCTTGACGATGTCGAGCACCTGCTGCGGGCGGTAGCTGCCGTGGAGCACCCGGCAGCGCTGGGCCTCGGCCATGTGGGACACCACCGCGTGCGCGTGCCGGATGTCGTCGCGCTCCATCGGGACGAAGACGACATGCGCGTCCAGCCGGTGGACGAGGAAGTCCCCCACGCTGGCGAGAAGCTGGTGGTATCCGTCTTCATCGAGGTGCTCGGCCGCACGGCCGGGCTCCCGCACGCTCATCCCCACCAGTCGCACACCTGGAGGAACGGCCTCGGCCCGCAGGAGCTCACCGCCGCCGTCACCGGGCTCCAGCAGCAGTGCCGGGTCGGCGGTGACCGTGACAGGCCTGTCCAGCCCGGCCTCCTCCAGGACCAGCTTCGACTCCTCGTCGCGGACCGTCACCTCCGCGGCGTCGCAGAGCGTCGCGCGGATCCAGGCGCAGTCCGCTTCGTCGGTGAGCGGACCGGCGCCGAGGGCATAGGTGAAGACGGGAACACCATGGTCCTGGGCGGTCCGGACCAGTCGCAGGTAGCGGCGCGCCTCGGTGTTGTAGAGAATTCCGCCGCCTCCGAGCACGAGCACACTCAGCCGCTGCAGGTGCTCGGAGATCCGCTCCCTGCACACGCCTTCCCAGGCGACCACCTCGACGTCCGGATGCATGCTGCGGCTGTACTGGGGATCCCGGGAGAAGACCACGAGGTGAACGTCCGGACGCCCGGCCCGGATGCGGTCCAGCATGGCGGTGAGGATCGCCTCGTCACCCACGTTCCGCCCACCGTAGGACCCCAGCACCCCTACGGTCACGCTGCTTCGATTGCCCATGATCAGCCCCTCGCGAGGTCCAGGAAATACGATCCCGATGGCTTGTGCGCGGCGGCGGGGCAACCGTACGGCTCAGGCCATAACGGGGTGCCGGCCTGCACCGAGCCGATGGGGCTGCCCGAGTCCCTTCCGTACTGCGCCGTTCCAGTGCTCCTACACCAGTTCACCCCATGGCGGCGTTTACGCATCTCGTGGCGGGTGAGCGGGCGCGAGAGGTCCTTGCGAGCCGCGCCCTGGGGCCAGGATCCGGGGTGGCGCGGCAGGGCCGTCCGAGCCGCGTCGAGGGGGATCGGCGCCAGGTTGCGCGCCGGGAGATCATCTGCGAGGGCCGGTTTCCGTTTCAACCAGCGGCGGGTTCAACCGGCGGCGGGCGCTCGCCGCCCGAGCTCCGCCACGCGGGTGCTTCGGTGCTGGCTCACGGGTCAGATGGCCGCAGCGGACGCATGGGTAACCGATCACCGCGCTCATGCTGCCGCACCGCGGGATGGAGGCCGCCTGCCTGACGAACCCCCGTGAACCTGCGCGCCACCATTCCCGGCCTGCGGGCCCGGCCGGTACGCCCCCTCCGCGCGTTGACAGGCGTCTGTCGACATGTTGCTATGAGGCGCTGCTCAGCAGGACCTGCGCCGCGTCGCATGCCGCGCGGGCACCGGATCGACGGCCATTTCACCGGGGGCGGGGCCCCCGAACCCAGAGCGAGGACCCATGCCGCAGCGCGCCGCGACCATCGTCGGCGGCGGGATCGGCGGTCTCGCGGCGGCCGTCGCCCTGCACCGCCGGGGCTGGCACGTCGAGGTGCTGGAACGGGCCCCGGAGTTCACCGAGGTCGGTGCCGGCATTTCCCTGTGGCCGAACGCGCTGCACGCGCTCGAGGCGCTCGGTCTGGCCGGCGCCGTCCGGGCGCTCGGCGCCGTCGAGGCGGCAGGTGGGGTACGCGACCGCAAGGGCCGCTGGCTGTCCCGTACGGACAACGCGGAGCTGGCCCGCCGCTTCGGCCATCCCCTGGTGGTCCTGCACCGCGCGGATCTGTTGCGGGCGCTCACCGAGGCGCTGCCCGCTGACAGCCTGCGGCCGGGCAGCGAGGTCTCCGAGGTTCGCGATGACGGCCGCGGACTGGTCGTCGATCACCGTGCGGGCGAGTCCCGGCCCGACCTCGTGGTCGGCGCCGACGGGCTGCGCAGTGCGGTCCGCCGCGCCCTGTGGCCCGACGCGGCCGACCCACGGTACGCCGGCTACACGGCCTGGCGCATGGTCACAGAGCCCCTCGCCGAGCCGCCCTCCGAGGGCGCGGCGACCTGGGGCCGCGGGGAGAGGTTCGGCTACACGGCGCTGCCGGGCGGCCGGATGTACTGCTTCGCGACCGCGTCGTTGCCGGCGGGAGAGGTCTCCGGCTCGTCCGAGTACGCCGAACTGCTGCGCCGGTTCGGGTCCTGGCCCGATCCCATCCCCGCCCTGCTGGCCGCGGTCCCCGCGGACGCCGTGCTCCGACACGACCTGTACGACCTGCCGCCGCTGCCCTCGTTCGTCCGCGGGCGGGTCGCGCTGCTGGGCGACTCGGCCCATGCCATGACCCCCAATCTGGGCCAGGGCGCGTGCCAGGCACTGGAGGACGCGGTCACCCTCGCCCACTGCCTCGACGGCACCCCGGACGTGGCCGCCGCGCTCCGCTCGTACGACCTGCTGCGCCGCCCGAGGACCCAGGCCGTCACGCGCCGCTCCGCGCGGCTCGGCGCACTCGGCCAGCTGTCGTGGCCGCCGGCGGTGCTGCTGCGCGACGCGGCCGCGCGGCTGACGCCGACGCGGGCCACCTTGCGTTCCATGACGCCGGTGCTGGGCTGGACAGCGCCCGGCGACCGGGTGACCGAGAGCGAGAGCCACTGATGCCGGACTGGACGTACCACCCGCTGCGCGGCGCGGCCGCTGCCGTCCTCGGTCGGCGCCGCTCGCAGCGAACCGCGCTGCGGCTGCTGGCCTCGATCGGCTCCCGTCGCGCCGGTGCGCGTTTCATCGCCCGGGGTTTCGGCCACCGCCATCCTCCGGAGCGGCTCGCCGGCGAGATCGCCGGCGTGCCCGTGACCGTCCGCCTCGGCATATCCGTCCCGCCCTCGCTCGCCCGTGAAGCGGTACGCGCGATGCCTCCGCTCGGGGTCGGTGTCGTCGAGGTGGCGCCCGTCTCGGCGGTCGACGCGGAGACCGTACGGGAGGCCGCTGCCGGCCGCTCGATCCCGCTGGTCGTCCGCGCCTGCGACCCGGAGACCGAGGTCGCCCTCACGCCCCATGTCGACGGATTCACCACCGGCGACGACCCGCACGTGGTCCGTGTGTCCGACCCGTCGGTCACCGCCGCGGCCTCCGCGCTCGACGAGCCGGGCGCCGTGGTACTCGCCCGGCCCGCGGTGCTCGTCGAGGCCGGCCCCGGCTGGTTCGCACGGGTCACCGAAGCGGCCACGCCCACCGCGCCCGCTCCGACACTGAGGGACGTCGGTCCCGATCCCCGCCGCTGGCCCGCCTGGTGGTGGGCGCTGCTCGTCGGGCTCGGTATGACCGGCGCCGGACTCGGCGCCGCGGCGATCACGCTCGGGCCTGTACTGCTCTGGTACGACCGCGACTACCTCGGCATGACGCTGCACGAACTGCACGCCGCCAACCACCACCTCGTGCACTTCCTCCAGCACGACCGCATCACCATGGCCGGCACGATGGTGGCGATCGGCGCTCTCTACACCGGCCTGGCCGTGGGCGGGATCAGGCGCGGCTGGCCCTGGGCCCGCGAGGTGTATCTGTTCTCGGGGGCGATCGGCTTCCCCACCTTGTTCTACTTCCTGGCCACCGGCTTCGTGGAACCCCTGCACACGGCCACCACCGTCGTACTGTTCCCCATGTTCGTGGCGGCGGTCCGCCGGCCCCCGCACGTGCCGCGGTGGCGCCTGGCGCCCGAGGGGCCGGAGCCGGAGCGCCGACGGGCGCTGGTCGGCCAGCTGCTGCTGATCGTCACGGGAGCGGGACTGTTCGTCGGCGGAGCGGTGATCTCCGTGGTCGGTCTGACCGGTGTCTTCGTGCCGACCGACCTGGTCTTCCTGGGTACCAGCCCCCACATGCTGGACATGGTGAATCCCCGGCTTGTCCCGTTCGTCGCCCATGACCGCGCCGGGTTCGGCGGCGCCCTCATGGCCGCCGCGGTGGCCATCGTTCTGATCAGCGCGTGGGGCTGGCGGCGGGGCGAGGCCTGGGTGTTCTGGACGCTGGCCGCGGCGGCGAGCGCCGGCTTCCTGCCGGCTGTCATGGTGCACGGCGCGATCCACTACACGGACTTCATCCACCTCGCGCCGGTCTACTTCGGCATCGCCGTGACCGGCACCGGCCTGCTGCTCGCGCGTCCGTACCTCTGCGCCAAGCCGTTGGTGCGGCCGGTCGCCGGTCCGTAGTCCTCCGGAGTCGTCGGAACCTCCGTCACGGCATGCCGGGCAGTCCCTCCTTGAGGAGTTGGTGGGTCAGCTTCATCAGGCGTTCCCGGGCCCGGCTGTCGTACGCCTGGTCGTGGGCGCGCACATCGGTGAACTGGTCGAAATAGCGGCCCGTGGTGGCTTCGAGGTCCGGGTCGGTGAGGAGCCGCACGGTGGGCCGTACTCCCTCGTCGACTCCTGTGACCGGAGTCAGGCCGTACTCGCGCACCCCGTCGGTGTCCATCAGGTGGGCCGGGTGGAGGGTGTTCACCGTGACGCCGGTCCCCTGGAGTTCGGCTGCCAGCTCGAAGGTCGCCATGATCATCGCGAGTTTGCTTCGGCAGTAGGCCCGCAGGCCCTCGTAGTCACGCTCCAGCATGACGTTGTCGAAGTCGATGGCCTCCTGTCCGATCGAGGCGACGTTGACGACGCGGGCGGGCGCGGAGGCGGTGAGCAGCGGCAGCAGGCCGCGGGTGAGGGCGTAGGGCGCGAGGTGGTTCACGGCGAACCGCAACTCGTGCCCCTGTCGGCTCAGTTCGCGCCGGAGCGGCTCAGCGCCGCCGCCCGCGACGGCGTTGTTGACGAGCGCGTCGAGCCGGGGCTCGGCCGCACGGATCCGTGCGGCCATCGCGTGCACCTGGTCGAGATCGGCCAGGTCGGCGAGGTAGGTGCGAACGGTGGCGCCCGAGGAGGCCGCCGTCACCTCGGCCGCCACGGCATCCAGCCGGGTGCGGTCGCGCCCGTGCAGCAGGACGGTATGGCCCCGTACGGCGAGGTCGAGTGCGATGCCGCGGCCAAGACCCTGGGTTGCGCCGGTGATCAAGATCGTACGTCGGTTCATGCCGACCAGCCTGGTCGTACGGGGCGGTGGAACGGAAGTGTGTGCTGCACCTGGTGTCAACACCACCAGGCAAGGCCTCGCGCGCCTCCGAGGGCCACACCCCTGCGCTGTGCCGGGGCTGTGAGCCTGGCGCGTTCCGCCCAGCCCCGGGCGACCCGTTCGTGGCCGGGAGCCGGGACCACTGCGGGCTCGGTTGCCGTCGCGGCGGACGGCACGGGTCGCGGCGTCGTCGCGGCGCTGAGCTCCTTGCGGGCGGTGCG
The DNA here is from genome assembly GCF_055600045.1 of Streptomyces sp. NPDC038280. Classification (NCBI taxonomy): domain Bacteria; kingdom Bacillati; phylum Actinomycetota; class Actinomycetes; order Kitasatosporales; family Streptomycetaceae; genus Streptomyces; species Streptomyces sp. NPDC038280. Next base: position 29,413 of record NZ_JBVJYZ010000012.1, on the reverse strand, counting down.
GCAGTGGTCGAAGGTCCAGATGCTCCAGCGGCGCAGGGTGCGGTCGGGCGGACATGTCCTAGCCGAGGTCGATCTTGAACGTTGAGGTGCTCCCGTCCTCGGCGGTCAGCGTGACCGGTCCGAAGGTGATGATCACGCTCGACGTGCTGCCGGGCCCTCGATAGAAGCCGGTCGCCTTGGTGATCCTGACTGCCAGAGCCGCGAGAGTGGCTGCCTTCCGCTCGTCGGCCGTGACCTTCGGCTCTGCGAGAGCGACATGGCCGTTGGCCTCGGCCCAGTCGCGAACAGCTCGGGCATCGCGACTCATTTCGGGCAGGATGCTCTCGTTGGCCCACGCCCACAGCCACGATTCCGACGAGGCGCTGTAGCTGCCGAGGATCTGCGCCGGCGCGGTGGCAGTCTTGTCGGGGAACGTCCAGGTGATGTCCCCGGTCCGCTGGTCGAGGCCCCACCGGTCCGCCGAACCGAGCCCCCAGGACATGTGCGCGCGGCCCAGCTGGTCGATCATGTCTTCGCCCTGCAGGAGCAAGGTGCTCAGCCCTGCCTGGTCATGGCCCCGCGACGCGGCACCTGCCAGTTCGTCGGCTCGCTCGAACGATTTCATTCGGCGAAGTCTGCCAGGGCCGCCACGGGGCCGGGGCACTGACCTAGGCGTTCGGCTGCAGCGTCCGGCTCCCGCGGGCTCGCCGGCTGTTCACTGGTTCGGTGACGCCGTCACGCGTGGCAGCTCAGCCGGACCAAGATCGTGTCGCCGGGCAGTGAGGCGAGGTATGCCTCGCTGCCCGGCCGTACCGCGGGCCCTGGACGTTCGTGGGGGCACAGGCTCGGGTCGCACGAGGCGTGCACGGCGTTGCTGCCACCCTCCAGCCACCAGCCGTCAAGGGTCAGCACGTCCGTGTCCGGCGGGTACGGGCTGGTGAGCTCGCGAATGTAGGCGGCGCGGTCGCCGTCGTAGTCGATGACGGGATGTTCCGCGGGGTTTGGGAAAAGCAGACTGCCGTAGCCAAGGCTGTGGGGTGGTCCAGGTAGGCCTGGATGAGCGGCTGGGCCTTGTAGGCGGCGGACATGTCGTCGCCCCAGCGGTCGTCCGGGAACGCGTGGGGCTCGGTCCACCAGCGGCCCACGAACTTCGCCAGCGGTACGGCCGGAGGATGCGCGGCGGTCAGCTGGTGCCACAGGTCCCAGGAGGCTGCGAATACCCACTCCTTGCCACCTTCAACTTATAGCGCACTGGGGGGCTTGCGGCAAGGCCCTGGTCGTGGGGCAGAATCGCGGGCCGAGCTCAGAACCTGCAGAAACAGACGGGGGATTCACAAAGTGCATGGGTTGTTGTCGGTTCACGGGTCGTGCGGTGACGTCCAGTTGGTGGTGGCACACCGACTACGGACGCCGGCACTCGCCGCGGAGATTCGGGCGTGCGCACAGTCGGCCGTCGCGGCAGCGACCTCGGACCGGAGCTGATGACATGAACCCTCTGATCACCAGCGCGTTCAATCTTCCCGACCACCTCTCCGCCAAGGCCGACCCGGCGCTGATCGACAGCGACGAGCGGCACTTCGCGGCCATCTCGGAAACCCTCGAGCAGCAAATCGCGGAACTGTCCGACCGCCTCGAGACCGAGCGCAAGGCGCCCGGCGGCGTCGGCCGCGAGGCGATGGACCGGGACGCCGAGATCCACCGCCTGACCGGTCGCCTGCGCACCCTGCGTCGCTTCGGTCTTGACCTGTGCCTGGGCCACGTCGTCCCCACGGACGACCCCGAGCCCGTGTACATCGGACGCCTCGGCCTCACCGACAGCGCGGGGCGTCGGCTGATGCTCGACTGGCGCTCCCCCGCGGCCGAGCCGTTCTTCGCGGCGACCCACGCCAACCCGATGGGTCTGGCGAGCCGCCGCAGGTACCGCTGGACCCGCGGCCTGATCAGCGACTACTGGGACGAGGTGTTCACCGCCGAGGGGCTCGATGGGCATGCCGCGCTCGACGACCAGTCCGCGTTCATCGCCAGCCTGGGCAGCAACCGGTCGGCTCGGATGCGCGACGTGCTCGCCACCATCCAGGCCGACCAGGACGCCATCATCCGGGCGGGATCGCACGGCGCTCTCGTCGTCGACGGCGGTCCGGGTACGGGCAAGACCGTCGTCGCTCTGCACCGCGCCGCCCACCTCCTCTACTCCGAGCCCCGCCTCGGTCACCGTCGGGGCGGCGTACTCTTCGTCGGTCCGCACCAGCCCTACCTGGCCTACGTCGCCGATGTCCTGCCCAGCCTCGGCGAGGAGGGCGTGCAGACCTGCACCGTGCGCGACCTCGTCACCGAAGGAGCCGGAGCGGTGATCGAGAACGACCCGGGCGTGGCCCTTCTGAAGTCGTCCGCGGACCTGGTGAAGGCGATCGAACCGGCCGTCGGCATCTACGAGGAGCCGCCCACCGAGGGGATGACGGTCTCGAGCCACTGGTCCGACATCTGGCTCGGCCCCGATGACTGGGCGGCAGCGTTCGAAGCCGTGGAACCAGGCACTCCGCACAACGAGGCGCGCGACCAGATCCTGGAGCAACTGCTCACCATCCTGATGGACAAGGACGACAGTGACGCGCCGCCCGCCCTGCTCCGAAGGTCGCTGCTGCAGGACCGAGACCTGATCAGGACCCTCAACCGCGCCTGGCCGATGCTCGAAGCGAGTGAACTCGTCGGAGATCTGTGGTCGGTACCCGCCTACTTGCGCACGTGTGCTCCCTGGCTCGGCCCCGACGAAGTTCGCATGCTTCAACGCCAGGACGCCCAGGCCTGGACGGTCTCCGACCTGCCGCTCCTGGACGCGGCACGGCAGCGGCTCGGCGACCCGGAGGCGTCCGTACGCAGGCGTCGGCACGAGGCCGCGGTCGCCGCCGAACGTGCGCGCAGGGCCGATGTCATCGACGGCCTGCTGGAGGCCGACGACGACGGTGAGGGCGCGGTGACGATGCTGCGCGGACGGGACCTGCAGGACACCCTGATCGACGAGAGCGCCCTGCCCGGCACCGAACCGGACGCTCTCGCCGGCCCGTTCGCACACATCATCGTGGACGAGGCCCAGGAACTGTCCGACGCCGAATGGCAGATGCTACTGCTCCGCTGTCCCTCCCGGAGCTTCACCATTGTCGGTGACCGCGCCCAGGCCAGGCAGGGGTTCACGGAGTCGTGGGAGGAACGGCTCGAGCGGGTCGGGCTCGACCGGATCACCGTGAACTCCCTCAGCATCAACTACCGCACACCGGAAGAGGTCATGGCGGAAGCCGAGCCGGCCATCCGCGCCGCACTCCCGGACGCCAACGTGCCGACCTCCATCCGCAGCAGCGGCATCCCCGTCGTCCACGGGTCTGTCGCCGAGCGGGACTCGATCCTCGACACCTGGCTCGCCACCCATGCCGACGGAATCGCGTGCGTCATCGGCGATCCGACCTTCCGGGCGACATCCCGCGTCCGCTCGCTCACGCCTGGACTGTCGAAGGGGCTCGAGTTCGATCTGGTCGTCCTCATCGACCCGGAGACGTTCGGCACGGGCATCGAGGGAGCCGTCGACCGCTATGTCGCGATGACCCGCGCGACGCAGCAACTCGTCATCCTCACGAGTTCCTGACGCCGGACGGCTCTCGCCTCACCCGCACCGGCCGACCCGGTGCGGGTGAGTGGCCGGCTGCGACGTGTCCGGCCACCGGCCTGCTCGTACGCGGGGCTCCATCCGGCTGACGCAGCCGCCGCCTGGCAGCAGTACCGATGAGGCACCAGGCCTTCGCCACCGGCCATCGGGAGTCGCCTGCGCGATCAGCGGGTCAGGTAGAAGCGGATGGTGGTGCCTTCTTCGCCGGTGCGGAGGCGTACGAGGTCGGCGATGTGGTTCACGAGCAGCAGTCCACGGCCGCCGGGGCGGGTGTGGGCCGGCGGGCGGCGCCCTGCCAGTGGATCGGTCATCCGCCCTGTGTCGTGCACCTCGCAGACGATCTGCTCGCCTTCGGCCCAGAGCCGTAGGGTTCCCGTCCCCGGGCCGTGGACGACGCTGTTGGTGGTCAGCTCCGCCACCGCCAGGGCGAGATCCTCCAAGGCCAACCCCGCCAGGCCCAGCTTCTGCGCCCCTTGAACGGCGAAGTGCCGGACGTCGGGCAGCGTCTCGGCGGTGAAGGACCGCGCGTCGGCACCCGGCGGGTGGGACAGGGGCTCGTTGTACCGGGCGATGACCTGCTCCGGGCTGTAGGTGGCGGACGCCACCTCGCCTCTTCCGTCGATGAGCACGGGGTGCGTGGCAAACGCGTCGGCGAGGACCTGCTCCCCGAGGCGCGAGGCGTCATAGGGGCACAGGATGGTCACGTCCCGGCCGGTGAAGGCCAGGTTGATCAGCGCCTCGTGCTGCACGCATGCCGGGTACTCGGTCTCGCTGCGACCCTGCCAGATCGGCTCACCGATGATCCGTACCCTGCCCGCGGCAGCATGGGCGTCGGCGAACTTGCGCAGCACACCGGGGATGATGCGGCCCGGATTACGGCCGGCCCGCGTCATGTCCACGAGATGAACCTCGGAGGCACGCGCGCCCAGCCCCTCACGGATCAGATTCAGCCGGTCCGGTGGGGCGGCGACAGCCGCCGGCTCGCCGGCGTCGAGCCCTTCGAGGACGAAGGGCACTGTTCCGTTCACGTACTGCTCGTCGTCCCGGTAGAACAAGGCGGGGTGGACGAACGGCTCAGGAGGGTGGCTCGTCTTCATCGCTGAGCCACCTCGATCGTGGGAAGTCCGGGCCAAAAGATCTCGAGAATGCGGGGAAGTTGCGGCGGAGGCTGGTGCACCACCACCCGTGTGTCGTCCGCGATCCGCTGCGCGACAACGGCCAGATCGGTGACGCCTGCCACATCAACGAAGGTCACCTGTGACATGTCCAGATGCAGCGTGGCGGTCCGGCTCTGTGCGAGTTGCTCCAGCGCCTCCTGCCATGTTGTCTGCGTGCTCATGCTGATCTCCCCGATTGCACGCAGCCCCGCGGGCAGCGGTTTGATCTCCAGCGAGGCCTCCACGCGTGGCTGCACGGCGGCAGGCCCGCTCGTGCCGTGCTGCGGGTCATCCATGCCCTCGCCCCACCCCGCAGGCCAGGCAGCCTGCTTGCCTATCTCGTAGTGGTCATCTTTACCGTCTAGTCGGTCGAACCCGACCAGTGTTTCATGCTAGCCGGGTGCGCCCGGGGGATACGTTCCCAGGGACGAACTCACCAGGCAAATGGCCCTGCCGCACGGACGGGCAGTCCCGCGGTGGGTTGACGTCGCCGGCGGCACCTCCTCGGCGTGCGATCGCAGAGGTCACATAGGGTCAGGGCATGGTGAATGCATTCAGCGACGCGTTCCTCCTGGAGGCCGAACGGCATGCCGCCTGGGGCGCGGCTCAACTCGAGGCCCTGACCGCGTTCCTGCCCGAGGGGCCATGGACCGCCGACCTGCCGTCCTGTCTCTATCGGCAGGGGGAGCTCGAGCTGCGCGTAGCCGTGCTGGGTACGTACGACATGGACGAGCGGTCCTGGATGTGGGGCTGGGCGAACCCGGGTCTGCGAGGCACCGAGGTGGTCGCGCTGACCGGCGCGGTCGAGCGGTACGGCCGGGCACACGGCATCGCCGAACTGACCGAGGAGGTCCTGGACCTGTCCCGCTTCGACGACCCTCGGCGCGCGGCGGAAATGCTGGCCTTCACCGGCATGGGGGTGGCCGAGGCGCCGGGGTACATCGGCGTCCCCGCGGGACCGGCCACGCAGGTCTACTTCCTTCCCGACGACCCACGGGTTCCGTGCGCGGGCCCGGATCCGGTCACGCTGCCGCGGACGCTGCTCACCGGCGCGGGGCTGATCGGGTACTCGGCCCGGCACGTCGTCGGCGGGTACTTCGACCACCACGGTGTGCCCCACCATGTCGAGGGCGATCGGATCGTGGCCGATCTGCACGGCGACAACGCGGTCGAGGTCACCTTCAACGCCGTCGGCCGGATCGCAGGTGTAGGGGTCAAGGTTCTGCCCTGAGGGCAGGGCGCTGACTCTCAGGAGAGGGCGCTGACCAAGGCCTCCCCTGTCGCGGCACCAGCCGCCGATGACCCAGTACCCCCCGGCGAGTTCACACCCAGAAGGCCGAAGCCTCCTGAGCTCCCTTGTGTCCTGGCGATCAGCGTCCGACGAGGCAGAAGGGGTGCCCGGCCGGATCGGTGAGGACCCGCCATCTGTCCTCCTGAGGCTGGTGATCCGGCTTGCCCGCGCCCAGCTCCAGCAGCCGGGCCTCGGCCTCGTCCAGATCCTCGACGTCGAAGCAGAAGTGAAGCTGCTGGGGAACGACTTGGCCCGGCCAGCTCGGAGCCCGGTAGTCGTCGACCCGTTGAAAGCCGATGAGGAGTCCGTCCTCACGGCTGAGGCCGGCGAAGTCGGCGTTCGACTTGGGGTGGGGTTCGAGGCCAGTGGCCTGCTGATAGAACGCCGCCAGAGCCTGCGGATCAGGGCAGTCGAGCGTGATCGCGCTCAACTTCATCTGCAGGGACATGGCACCTCCGGGCCGATCGGTGGGCGTTCGCGACGCATACCCTAGACGCGGCCGGCCCGGCCTGAGACTTGCGCGCCGCATGCGCAAGAACTGGGCGATCCCGATCACTGACTGAGCACGTGGGCACGGCTCCCCTGGGAGAGATGAGTACGCGCACTCAGGCCCGCCTGCATCTCCCGGCGCGACGATGAAGATCACGTCGCCGTCCAGAAGGCAGGAGTCCCGTGCTCAGTCGCATCGCCGCCGCCCTCATCCCCTCGCTCGGCCGATTGACGACATCCACCGATCTCGCCGCCGCCCCGGCCCCCGGCATCCTCGTCGCCAACCACACGTCGCTGGCAGATCCCGGTGTCGTGCTGGCCGCCCTGCGCCGCATGGACATCGAACCAGTCATCCTCGCCACCGCCGGACTGTGGCGCATCCCCGTCCTGCGGTTCCTGCTCGACCGCGACGGCCACGTCCCCGTCTTCCGCCGCTCCGCCCACGCGGCCGACGCGCTGGGCAAGGCCGCAGCGGCGCTCGACGCCGGCCGGCACGTTCTCATCTACGGCGAGGGAGGACTTCCACGCCGCACAGACGCCGCCGAAGCCGCCCCCGATCCCTTCCGCAGTGGCCCCGCGCGCCTCGCCCTCGCCTCTGGCGCCTCCATCATCCCGATCGGCCAGGCCGGGGCTCGCCGGGTCACCTCAGGCAGCCCGACCAAGCAGGTCGCGGGACTGCTCACGGCCCCCGTGCGGCGCCCCCGCCTGCACGTCCACGTCGGCGCTCCCCTTCAACTGCCCACCGACATCGGGCAGGCGAGCGCCGCCGCCCACCGAGCCGTCACCGCTGCCTGGCGCGTCGCGGCTGTGCGCCTGGGCGAGCCGGCAGCCCTCGCCGCGTGAGCCGTCCCGCTCCTCGTCGGCGCCCCGGAGGGATCTCACGACGACATGGGGCCGTCCGGGTGGGGAGTTCGCCTCCCGTCACGCGCGAGAGCAGTTCGGCCGCAAGCCTCCTTGTTCTGCCCGCTCCCGCGTGGCACCGTCGCATGTCCTTGATCCGCAACGCAGGAGACACCACACCATGCCCGAGGACTTGGCCGCAGACGTCATCCGGAAGCTGGAAGAGATCGTGACGACCAACCGCCTGCCTGAACACACCGTCGAACTGCTCCGTGTGTCTCTCAGTCAGGCCCAGGCAGCCAAAGCGGCGGGCCACGATCAAGAAGCGATCGTCATCGCCGACCAGGCACTGCAGACGGCACGGAACGCTTCCGGGGACCAGTAGTCCTGTATGTCGTCCAATGGACCTGGACGGATCGGCCGTGCACGGCCGCGGCGGGGGCGCCCCGCGCCCCCGCCGCCCGCCCAGCCGCAGTTGCCCGCCGCCCCACAGGGAGGCGGCGGGCATCCCGCGCGCTACCACATGACGGGCAGCCTCTCGGGCATCCGCTTCATGAACCGGGTGCGCCAGACGAGTTGTTCGACCGGGACGGCGAGCTGGATGTCCGGCATCCGGTCGAGCAGGGCCTCCAGGGCGATCTCCGCGTGCTTCTTGCCCAGCGCGGTGGCGGGGCAGTAATGCCGACCGCCACCGAAGGACAGATGGGCGGTGTTGTTCTCGCGGGTGAGGTCGACCCGGTGCGGGTCGGCGAAGACGTCGGGGTCGAAGTTGGCCCCCTCGACCAGGACGAGGACGAGCTCTCCCTTCTTCACCTCCACATCCCCGAGCATGACGTCCTCGAGGGCGAGGCGCGGCAGGCCGTCACCGATCGACAGGTTGATGCGCAGCAGTTCGTCGACCGCGGCCGGGATCTTGGTGCGGTCGGCCAGCAGCTCCTCCCTCAGTTCGGGGTGCTGGAGGAGGGAGACGACGGCCATGGTCAGGAACCCGGAGGTCGAGATGACCCCGGCGCCGAACATGGTCACGCCGACCGTCGCGAGCATCTCGTCGGTGAGGTGGGCGTACTCCGGGTCCTCGCGCAGGGCCGCGAGCTCGGCCATCAGACCCGTCGTGGCCGGGTCGTCCAGGCGCTCCACCATGTAGGCGATGTCGCGGTCCCAGTTGAGCTTGGCGCCGGTGATGGGGCAGGCGGAGTTCATGAACGCGATGTCCAGGCTCCGCATCAGGCGCGGGGCGTCGGCCTGCGGGATGCCGAGGATGTGGCAGTGCATGCCGGACGAGTACGGGTCGGCGAACTCTCCGCGCAGGTCCGCGGGCGCGCCCTCGGCGATCAGGCCGTCGATCAGCGCGGCGGCGTGCGACTCCAGCCAGGGGATGAGGCCGGGCGCCTTGGGGTTCATGGCCTTCAGCACCGCCTTGCGCAGGCCGGCTCCGGTTATGTTGCCCATGTTGTTGACGACCTCCGGGGGGATCGTCAGGGCGTACTGCCGGGGCACACCCGGCGCCGAGGTGTCCTTCAGGCTGAACCGGGGGTCCTCCAGTACCTGCTTGCACAGGGCGTGGGACGACACCAGCCAGGCCGGGTCACCGGCGATGGTGCGCACACGCTTGACCGGTTCCTTGCGCAACTGCTCCAGCTCGTCGGGGAGTCGGTCGCCCCGCCAGGAGAAGGGGAAGTCGAGCAGCTCCTCGGCGGCCGGTTCGAGCAGCGACTCAACGGACATGGGTGTCTCCTTCTGCGGGGGTGACGATGGCATGGCCCTGGTTGCGGGAGGCGCGCAGCCCCGATCCGCGGGAGTAGAGCAGTTCGGCCATCGGCAAGAGCTGGTGGTAGCAGTTGAGCGAGGACGGCACGCCGAGGATGGCGGGGGTGTCCAGGAACAACGGCGCTTCGGCACAGACGTACTCCAGGCACACCTCGCGCTGGCGCGCGGTGGCCGGCCTCCCGTCCAGAACCTTGGACGAGAGGAAGGCGTCGACGAGCGCCTCGCAGGTCGCACGGAAGTCCGCGTCCACATCCAGTCGGCGTTGGAGGTGGTCGTGGATCTCGCGGTACGCCGGGTTGGTCTCGAACGCCGACATGGGATGGGCCCGCAGCCGCTTGCCCTCGGGGTCGACTTCCTGAACGGCGTTGAGCACCTTGGCCCTTACGCCCCGCAGGTTCTTCACGGCCTTGCGCCGTGCGTCGTCGGGGGCGTAGCCGGAGGCCTCGTACATCTCGGCCACGTGCAGGTCGGTATAGACGAAGTCGACGCGGTCGAAGTACTCCAGGCCCCAACGGGCCAGATCGAGGACGCGCTGGGCGGAGAAGTAGCTGTTGCCGGGTGAGACGCCGATCACGGCATGCGCTCCTTCGGCGCAGATCACCTGGCAGTGGGCGGTGTAGGGCTGGACTTGGAAGATCCCTGTCGCCGTTGCCGGCGGAGTCAGGGGCTGGATCTGGAAGACGGTCTCAGCGGTCAACTGGAAAGCGTCCTTTGCGCCGCTAGTCCCGACGGAGCCTCGTGCTCCGGGTGTGGCGACGACGCCGTGAAGTTAGCTTCCGACCACGGAGAGTGTCAACGCAGGTCCATTTCCGAAGGTTTAGCGTCACTTGGAATTAACCATTCCGCCAACAAAGATGCCTTTGGCCGACCCCTCGGCCTGGAGTCGACTGGGCCGTCGATCAGCTCGCGCGGGACATCGCAGCCGGTTGAATCAAGCCATTCGACAGCGACGCGGACAGTCCAGCGCTTTGGACTCCACCCGGGGCCAAAGGCTGTATAACTCACGGACTGTCGCCGTCGCGTCCGAGCTCGACCGTGGCAGACTCGGCTCCGTTCCAGACGATATGTTCGCTTAACTCCCGCTCGCCAAGCCGTCTGGGAGCACCCCGCACAGAGGAGCGGGCGGGATGCCGCCCGCCCATGAGCAGCCCAACAAAGCGACCGGCTCCACCCGGCCGCGCGGATCATCCGTGGCTGAATCTGCACCACGCCGAATCCCGACTCCGGCCCCGCGGAGGCCCCCGTGTTCCACCGCCGCGCGCTACGCGGAAGAACCGCCGTCCTGGCCGTCGTCGGCCTGATCCTCACCCTCGCCGTGGGTACTTCCGGTGCGGCCCCGGCTGTCCAGGCGGATCCAGCGCCGCCGGCGGCGACCAGGATTGCCGCGGTCCCGGGCAGCACGACGGCGTTGTCCGCGTACGCCATTCAGTCGACGGCGAAGGTCACGGACCCGGCTGCCACCGTTTCCAGTCCCGGCTACGCGGTGGCGGGCTGGTATCCGGCCGGCTCCCGCTCCACCGTCCTCGCGGCACTGCTCGCTGCCGGCGTGTACCCCGACCCCTTCTACTCCACCAACCAGAAACAGATCCCGGCCACGGACTTCACCGTCCCCTGGTGGTACCGGTCCGATTTCGTCGTCACCGATACGACCGCTCGTACCTACCTGGACTTCAGCGGGGTCATCTCCGCCGCCGACGTCTTCGTCAACGGCAGCAGCGTCGCCACCGCGAGCACGGTCGCCGGCGCGTACACCCGGCACGAGCTCGATGTCACCGATCTGGTCAAGACCGGTACTAATACGGTCGCCTTCCGGATCCAGCCCAACAATCCCCGTAAGCAGCTCACGATGGGCTGGCTCGACTGGCTGCAGCCGCCACCGGACGAGAACATGGGCATCGTCCGTGACGTACTGGTGCGCCGCGGCGGGCCGGTCGCCCTGCGCGACGCCCATGTGGTGACCGCCCTGGCCATGCCGTCCATGTCCTCGGCGGACCTGACCGTCAAGGCTCAGGTGCGCAACGACTCCCCGGCGGCCGTCACCGCGACGGTGTCCGGCACGGCGGGCCCGGCCGCCCTCAGCCGGAGCGTCACGCTCGCACCCCACGAAACCAAGACCGTGACCTTCTCCCCCGCCGACCACCCCGCCCTGCGGCTGAGTTCGCCCCGCGTATGGTGGCCGGCCGCGATGGGCGAGCAGCCGCTGTACGGTCTCGACCTGACCGCGACGGTGAACGGCACGCCTTCCGACACCGCACACGGTTCCTTCGGTGTCCGTGACGTGCAGGCACCGCTGAACACCGACGGCGCACGGCAGTACCGGATCAACGGCCGCCCGCTACTGATCAAGGGCGGCGGCTGGTCCCCCGACGAGTTCCTGCGCTGGGACCGCACCTACGTCGAGGACCGGTTGAAGTACGCCCTTGACCTGGGTCTCAACACCCTGCGCCTCGAAGGGCACATCGAGCCCGACGAGTTCTTCGACCTGGCGGACCATTACGGGATCCTGACCCTGCCCGGCTGGGAGTGCTGCGACAAGTGGGAGGGAGAGGTCAACGGCTCCGAGGCCGGAGAGAGGTGGGGCGCAGCCGACTATCCGGTGGCCAAGGCGTCGATGGCCGCCGAAGCAGCTCGGCTTCGCCACCATCCCAGCGTGATCTCCTTCCTGATCGGCAGTGACTTCGCACCGAACAAGGTGATCGAACAGGGGTACGTCGACGCGCTGCGGGCCGCCGACTGGACGGCCCCGGTGGTCCCGGCGGCGTCCGATGCCTCGGCCCCGATCACCGGAAGCTCGGGGATGAAGATGACCGGACCGTACGACTGGGTTCCGCCCGGCTACTGGTACGACAAGCGGGAGGGTGGCGCCGCCGGCTTCAACTCCGAGACCAGCGCGGGTCCGGACGTCCCGACCCTCGACACACTGCGCAGCATGATGTCCCCGGCCGAGCTGGAGACGCTGTGGAAGGACCCGTCCGCCACCCAGTACCACCGCTCCCCCTACTCCCCCTTCGCGACGCTCAAGCTCTACAACGCCGCACTCGCCGGTCGATACGGCCCCCCGACCGGCCTCGAGGACTACGTACGCAAGGCCCAGCTCGCCCAGTACGAGAACGTGCGCGCGCAGTTCGAGGCGTACGCCCGGCACGCCAAGGACCCCACCAAACCCTCGACCGGCGTCGTCTACTGGATGTTCAACAGTGGCTGGACCTCACTGCACTGGCAGTTGCTGGACCGGTATCTCGATCAGGGCGGGGCCTACTTCGGCGCGAAGAAGGCGAACGAACCCCTGCACATTCAGTACGCCTATGACGACCGCTCGTTGGCAGTGGTCAACCACCGGACGTCGGCGGCTGCGGGACTGACAGCGCGGGTGACGCTCTTCGACACCGACGGCACCCCGAGGTACGACCAGACCGTGACCGGCCTGAGCGTCGCGGGCGACGGCGCGAGCGGCACCGCGCTGACCGTCCCCGCGTCGGTGGCCGGCCTGTCCACCACCTATCTGGCCCGGCTCCTCCTCACCGACGCCACCGGCCGGGAGGTGAGCCGCAACGTCTACTGGCTCTCCACCAAGCCGGACGTGCTCGACTACGCGAACACGGACTGGTACTACACCCCGACCACCGCCTACGCCGACCTGCGGGGGCTGAACGCCATGGGGCAGGCGACCGTCACCTCGACGGCCTCGACCACGGCGGACGGCGCGGGTACGTCCACGACGACGGTGACCGTACGCAACGCGAGCGCGGGAAACACCCCGGCTCTGTTCACCGACGTGCACCTGGTGGGCGCGCAGGGCGCTCCCGTACTGCCGGTCCGGTGGAGCGACAACCAGATCAGCCTCTGGCCGGGCGAGTCGGCGACGCTGACGGCGACGTACAGGACCGGTGATCTGCGCGGCTCGGCGCCACGGCTGCGCATCTCGGGGTGGAACACGCCGACGGTGACGGCCCCGGCCGGCTGAGCTGCCCGGGCTGGGCCGGGGCCGTTCGGGGGCGGCTCACCGCTACGGCCGAGCGGACGAGCCGTCAGTCGCGCTTCGGCGCCAGGGGCTCGTGGCCCGGGTACACGTGGTCGGGGCTCACGATGTTGGTGACCGCCTGGCCGAGGAACGCACTGGGTTCCTTGCCGTCGTGCAGCACGTCGGTGTTGAGGAGGATGACCATGGTCGCCTGTGCCTCGGGCAGGTAGACGGTCAGGCTCTCGTACCCGGGGATCGAGCCGTTGTGGCCGATCCAGCCCTGGATGTTGAAGATGCCCAGGCCGTAGCCGGCACCCGGGATGCCTGTCGGGAGGGTCTTCAGGCGCTCGGCCTGGGTCGCGGGCTTCAGCAGCGTGCCGGTGGCGAGGACGCGGGCCCAGCTGCGCAGGTCCTGCAGGTCGGAGATCATCGCTCCCGCGGCCCAGCCCCAGGACGGATTCAAGTCGGTCGCGTCCACGGTCTTGCCCGAGGCCGACTGGTCGGTGTAGCCGTGCGCGTGCGGCTCGGGGAACTCCGCCCCGGTCGGGAAGACCGTGTGCCGCAGACCGGCCGGCCGCAGGACCTGCTGTTCGACGACCTCGTGGAACGGCCGGCCGGTGACCTTCTCGATCACCAGACCGAGCAGGATCAGGTTGGTGTTGGAGTAGTCGAACCGCGTGCCCGGCGCGAACTGCACGGGATGCTTGAAGGAGTAGCCGAGCAACTGCTGGGGTGTGTACGTGCTGTTGGGCTCCGTGTCGAGCCTCTTGTTGAAGGCGTCGTCATCGGCGTAGTTGAAGAGCCCGCTGCGCATGTCCGCCAGTTGGCGCAGGGTGATGCGGTCTCCGTTCGGAACACCGCTGACGTACGTGCCTATCGTGTCGTCCAGACGGAGCTTTCCCTGGTCGACCAGCCGCAGGAGTGCGGTCACGGTGAACGTCTTGGTCTCACTGCCGATGCGCATGTTGAGATCGGTCCTCATGGGCGCGCCGGACTGCTTGTCGGCCACCCCGAAGGCCTTCACGTAACTTCCCTTGCCGGGGGCCCACAGCCCCACGATCACACCCGGCACCCGCGTCTCGCGCATGGTCTGACGCACGGCCTCGTCCAGTTTCGCCGCGATGGCAGGGGTGAGTTGCTGGAACTCCGCGTCACTGTCCGGGGAGGGGGCGGTTGTGGTGACGGGCTGCGTTGAGGCGGGCGCCCCGTACACGGAGCCCGCGACGGCCGGGGTGATGAGCACAACTGCTGCGGTAGCGGCGACGCAGGCGCGGCGCAATTGCTTGCGGGTCGGCCTCACGGTGCCTCCTGTCGTACAGGGACCAAGGCGACATCATCAGGCTAAGACCGCGGCACACCGGTCGCGAGGCGAGCCGTTCCGGTCGCGCCCGCCCCCGGCTTGCCTCCAGGCTGTGGGGCCATGAAGGCAAGACCGGAGGGCTCTGCGCCTATCGGAGGCTGGTGAAGGCCTTCCAGCCCGTTCCGATCTTGGCTCCGGAACCGATTGTGCCCTTGCCGGTGCCGTAGTACCGGTACAGGTCACCGGCGCTCGTACGGGCGAGGACGTCGTCGTTTCCGTCCCGGTTCAGGTCGCCGACGCCGACGACGTCGGTCATGGAGGTCCAGCCGGTACCGGTCTTGGCGCCGGAACCGATCGTGGCCTTGCCGGTGCCGTAGTACCGGTACAGGTCACCGGCGCTCGTACGGGCGAGAAGGTCGGCGTTCTTGTCGTTGTTGAGGTCGCCGACGCCGACGACGGTGAGGTTCTTCCAGCCAGTGCCGATGCGGCCCGTTCGCGTGAGGGTGCCGTTCTTGGTGCCGGCGTAGAGGTAGAGGTCGCCGGTGGCGGTCTGGCGGGCGACGAGGTCGGGCCGTCCGTCGGCGTTGAAGTCGCCGGAGTAGGTGAGGACGTCGAGGCCGGTCCAGCCGGTGCCGATGCTGGTGTGGGGGCTGCTGGGGGTGACGACCTGGCCGCGTGGGGGCGTGTAGCGGTGGAGTTCGCCGGACGCGGTGCGCACGAGGGTGTCGTTGGCGCCGTCGCCGTCGAGGTCGCCGAAGGGGACGAGGGTGGAGGTGCTGGGCCAAGTACCGCCGTCCGTAGGGGCGGAGACGGTGCCCTGGGCCGTACCCCGGTAGACGGTGAGCGCGCCCGTGCCGGTCTGCGCGTAGAGGTCGGGAAGGCCGTCCGCGCCGACGTAGTCACGGCGCCCGGCCGCGGTCGACGGCTGGGAGGTGCCCGGCGTCGTGGCGGCCGCCCACACTTGGTGGATCTCCTTTCCCTTGTCCGTCGTCCCGGTCGTGCGGTTCCAGACGACGACGGCCCGGCCGTCCGCACCGGTCGCGCTGACGGTCGCGCCCTTGACCGCGTCGGCCTCGATCCGGCCGACGGTCACGGGTGGGGCCCAGGTGCCGTCCGTGCGCGCGGCGGCCGTCAGGTCCCCACCGCCCGTGGTCCACAGGGCGGTGACCGTACCGTCGGGGCCGACGCTCGGGGACCAGACGTCGTCCACCCCCGTTTCGGCGAGCGTCCGGACCGACGACCAGCCACCGGTCGACGAGCGGGTCGCCGTGCGCAATCCGAACGAGTCCTTCCACACGGCCGTCACCTCGCCGCTGGGGCCGAGCTGAGGCGCTGCGGACGAGTACGGGAGGCCCTCGGAAGGGGCCGACTCGGCGGCGCCCCACGACGCGTTCACCGCGGGACGGGAGGCGAAGCGGCGGGAGTAGTTGCCCTCCGACCAGCTCAACAGGGTGGCGCCGGAGGCGGACGACTGCAGGTCGAGGTCGCCGGCGAGAGAGGACGTGGTCCCCTCGACGGCCCTGGGCGCCTGCCACTGTGTCGCTCCGGCGGGCAGGGTGGCGACCCGCAACGCCGGCCCGCTGCTGTCGAAGTCGTCCTTCCAGGCGACCGTCACCGTGCCGTCGGCGCCGACGGTCGCGGCCGGCGAGAAGGCAAGGACGTCGGTGAGCTTGACGGGCTCGGACCAGGCGGCGCCGGGCGCGGGGCGCTCGGAGACGTACAGCCCGCGGCCCGCGTCCCCCCGCGTGTTGTCGCCGAAGCTGGTCCACGCCGCGACGAGGCGTCCGCCGGGGCCGCCGGCGAGGGCCAGCCATGCCGGGTGGGAGACGTTCGAGACCTGCGCCGGGTCCGTCCACGTCTTCGCCCCGGCCGACAGGGTGGACGAGCTGTACGTGTACCCGCGCGAGTCGTCCCAGTGCAGCCAGGCCACCGTCGCCGAACCGTCCGTACCGGCGGTCAGCGTGGCGGTGTACACCTCACCCATCGTCACCGCCACCCGGACCGGCGCGCTCCAACCGGTGCTCTTGGCCGGTCGGGTGGCGGCCCAGAGCTCCTGGTTGCCCGCCCCAGCGTCCCGGCTCCACACGGTGACGGCGGTGCCGTCCGAGGTGATCCTCAGGCCGTGCACGGAGCTGTGCGTGCCGAACGCGGTGAGCGCCGCCGGCGCACCCCACGCCTGCGATACCGCGGCGCCTGCGGGCGCCGCCGTCACAAGAGCCATGGAGACACCCGCGCCGGCGACAGCCAGCGTCAGGGTGGGCACCAGTGCCGCGCCGATGATCCTGGTCCTACGCATCGAACATTCTCCCCAAACCAGTGGTCGAGGCATGGCGAGAAGACGGCCCGCTCGATGCGCGCGCCGTCGTGCGACGTGTGAAGTCCCCGACCCCCCGGTCTGCTTCCCCCATGCACAAACAAACGTTGATGAGCCTAACAGCAGTCCCGGGGGCCACTCGAGGCCATTTGTTTGCCGGAGCCGCACTCTCACCAGTGAGAACGCCGAGTTCGTGCACCCGGCCGCTGCGCCCGCCAACGGTGCGCGGCGACAGACTTCTCCCGTCGAGACGGCCTGGAAGCACCGATCCGGAGGGGGTGGCTCAGCCTCTCGAAACGCGGCTCGATCGATCCGCTCGGCACTGCCCGGCCCGCACCGAGTGCGGCGGCCAGGGCGGCGATGGGCTCCCGGTCGGCCGGGGGGACGGTGATGCGCCGTGTCATCACGCCGGCCACGGGTGCACAGCTCGGCCGTCAGGCGCTCTCGGCCGTGAGGTGGTCCTTCAGGTCGTGCGCGAACAGCTCCCAGACCTGAGCGTAGCCGTGGACCAGCTCCGACATCTGGACCTTGCAATGAGCGGGAACGCTCTCGACGAAGCGCTGCCGGTCCCGGGCCACCAGGGCGGCGGCATCGAGCATGCGCAGGATGTGGCGGCCCATCTCGTTGAGCCGCATGGACGGGTCGCGGCGCAGTGCGTCGAAGACGGAGCCGAGTTCGGCGGGCGACTTGATGCTGGTGGGCCGCTGTTGGGGCGGGCGAGGGGCGGACGGGTACGCGGGACGCTGGTCGGGCGCGTGTCCGCGCTGACGCGCCGGTACGGGGTCTTCACCGCGCGTCATCCTGCTGCGGACGTCCGCGACGGTGGCCGGTGAAATGCCGGCCTGGCGGGCGATGGCACGCAGTGAGGCGGTGGGGTCCTCCTTGATGAGGCGACTCGCGAGCTCCCGACCATGAGTGGAGTCCACCGGCCTGGAACGGCCGTCGAGCCCGATCCTGCGGTCACCGTGCAGGGATGTGCCGACCGTGTTCTGGCGTACTTCCGAGACCTTGCGGGCGGACAGCCCGGCCACGGCGGCCACGGCCCGGTCGGACCACTCGGGGTGGGAGGCGAAGATGCGCTCGGCGGCGGCGATGCGGTCCTCCTGGGACAGCGGGCGGCCGTGGGAGACATTGAGGGCGACCGCGAGCAGGTCGGCGTCCGTCGTGTCCCCGTCGAAGTAACGGACCATGATGCACGTCTGGCCGTTGACCTGGGCGGCCCTGAAGCGGTGGACTCCATCGACGACCCTCATGGTGGGGCGGTGGACGAGGATCGGCGGAAGCTCCGACTCGATCCCGGCGAGTGTCCGGGTGTACTCGATGTCCACGCCGCCCGTGCGGGGCGAGGAGACGATGTGCAGTTCGTCGAGTGGGACGAGCTCCACCGGTGCGTCGCGAAGGCTCTGGTCACGCAGCGTCAGCACGTAGTCCGAACTGCTGTGCGTGTGGGGTTTCTCAAGCGGTTCGGCGGTCACAGGCAAGACTCCTGGTCGGCGCGTGAGGAACGGGCTGGGACGGAAGAAGTCCTCCTGTCATTTGCCGTTACCCTTACCGGCCAGAACCGGGGGCGGGACCTGCCACCCCGAGTCGTCCCTGGGGTCGTCGTCACCCTCACCGGCGGTCACGGTCAGCTGCGCTCTCTGCACACCCGCGCCGACGGTGACGGCGGCGGAGTCGGCGGCCCACGCGGGCTGCGCTCCCAGGAGGCACATGCCGGCGGCGACACTGCCGAGAAGGAATTGACGAATCATCACTTGCCTCTTCTTGAGCGGACTTGCTGCGACGCACATGAGTGTTTCGCGCATCCCATGGGTAGCAGAAGAGCCTTCAGGACGGGCAAAGCGGCCTTGGCATAATCAGTCCACCCTCCCCCTCGGAGGCGCCGCTCTCGCCCTTTCCGCGGGGGCGGTGAGGGTCAGTCGTCGAGGTCCGGACGCAGCAGAGGGACAGCCGCCGACAGCAACTGCCACTGCGCGAGCGGCGAATGGGTCAGGACGGCGCGCCCCCATGCCCGCGCCGCTGCCGCTTCCGCCGCCGCCAGGGTGGCCGCGTGGACGTAGACGCCGACGACCGGGAGGGGCTGGGCGGTGGGGTGCAGGCTGACGTGTTCGATGCAGTTCGTATCAGCGGCGGAGCCCTCAGTCAGGAGGGCCGGGATGCACACGGGCAACAGGTCGCCTTCGGGATGCGGGAGGAGGCGAAGATGGACGAGATACACAGCTCAACCTTCCCCGGGGGAAGTAGGCATCGCGCACGAGGAGTTCGTGACGCGATCACGATCGGTGGTTCGTGAGGCGTCGCCGGCAGAAGGGACTGCGGGCCAGAGAGGCAAGGGCGTCGTGGAAGTCGGTGCGGTGTTCCCATCGGGTGGACGGATCTGACGAGGTGGCGCAGGGCGCAGACCGCTCCACCAGGTGGCGCGGCTGCCAACGCCCCTGTCCTCGAGGCGCCTTTGGAATGGTGACGGACAGGGGTCGGGCGCTTACGGAAATCATGACGCTTCAGGCGGACGTTCGGGTCAACGTGGTCGTCCTTGTCGCCGGGTTGGGCTTCGGAACGACAATGGTGCCCGCAGCGTTTCGGTTCCATGAGGTGAACACGGTGCAGCTGGTCGGTGACGCCCGGGTGCTGCCACCACACCTGGCGTACCGCGGTTGCGGAACTACGCGGCTCCTCACGACGTTCGTCGAGGCAGCGGCGGGATGCCGCGGAGAAAAAGTTGATGTTCCGTACTCGGCCCTCGGTTAGGGTTGGCGGGAACTGGCCCGAACGCGTGTACGCAACCGGGAGGTGCTCGGTTGCGTCCACCCTGTCTGGATAGCTCAACGGAGATGGGACTCGATGCTGATCAATCTCGGGCTTGATGCCGTCGCCGAGACCGTCTACCGGGGGATGCTGGCCCACCCTGGCGATTGCTTCGCCGAACTGGCCGACCGGCTGGGCATATCGGGGGCCGAGCTGCGGGCAGCGCTGGACAAGCTCAGCGAGCTCGCTCTCGTCCGGGCCTCCTCGGATGACCCCAGCCATGTGCACGCGGTCAGCCCGCACCTCGGCATGGAGATGCTTCTCGCCCGCCAGCAGGCCGAGCTGGCGGCCCAGCAGCAGCGGGTCGAGGCGAGTCGCGCAGAGGCCGCGCGCCTCATCTCCGAGTTCGCGCACGAACAGTCCTCCCAGTCCAATGCGTCGGTCCGTTACCTCGAGGGCGTGGATTCAATTCGTGACTATCTCGCCTCCCTGAACGACCAAGTCGAGGAAGAATTCATCACTTTCGCCCCCGGAGGCGCTCAGACAGCGGCCAACATGCGGGCTTCACGGCCGCTCAACCTCCGGTTACTGGAGCGCGGAATCAGCATGCGCACGATATACCTTGACAGCATTCGACCGGACCCAGCCAGTCTTGAGCACGCAAAATGGCTCACATCCCACGGTGCGCATGTCCGGACGGCGCCGTCGCTTCCGAACCGTATGATCATTTGCGACCGGCGGGTGGCCATCGTCGCCACCGACAGCGACCACACGGACGTGGGCGCCGTCGTCTCCACCTCGCCGGGAATCGTCTCCTCCTTGTGCGCCCTGTTCGAGAGCGAGTGGCGCAACGCCAAGCCGCTGGGCCGGCCCCGCCCACAACAGCCCGGCGAGCTGACGCCGCAGCAGGTGACGGCGCTGGATCTGCTGGCGCAGGGCGCCACGGACGAGTCGATCGCCAAGAAGCTCGGCGTCTCTCCCCGGACGGCCAGACGCATCGCGACCGGACTCCTCACGCACCTCAACGCGCGCAGCCGCTTCCAGGCCGGGGTCCACGCCGTACAGCAGGGCCACTTGCCGACAACTCCGGAATAAAGACGATTCAGGGCGAACACCCTTCCTGCGGTGGTTTGTTGTCACAGCTCCCGCGATGCGCTCCCGCCACGACTTCCGGCCCCGGACGCACTTTTTGGCCGAGATCCGACGGGTGGACCTCTATCCCACCACCCCTTGCCCCGCTTGGTCACCACCGGGCGCTCCTCGCCCCGGAAAACATGCCGTCCCCTAAAAGGTTCCCTGCATTACTTCCCCAAAGCATGGACACGTGCGTGTTCCTGAATGGTGCAGGTAGTTTGAGGAACTGACGCGGGTTCCTGGCCCGTTCAATTTCACCGGCAGCGACATCCGGATTCGCCGACCGCACCGTGCCGTCTTCTTTCAACCGGCTGCCGGCCTGCCTGCCCGGTGAATTTCCGTAATGACCCGTGAAGGATTTTCGGAAGGGGACACCCATGCCCGACCACAGGAGCGGAATCGCCGTCGGCACCACCCTGCCGGGGCTCGGCCGCGCCGATATCGATCGCGCCGAGCTGCGGCTTGCCGGAAGGGTCCTGCGCACTCCCGTCATACGCTCCGACCAGCTGGACGGGCTGTGCGGCGCGCGCCTGTGGCTGAAGGCAGAGAACCTCCAGCTCGGTGGCTCGTTCAAAGTGCGCGGGGCGCTCCTCGCCGTCGAGGAGCTGGCCGCCGCTGGAAGCCGCGGGGTGGTCGCCCAGAGCACCGGCAACCACGCGATCGCGGTAGCGCTGGCGGCCCGTGCGCACGGCCTGCCCACCCTGATCGTGCTTCCGTCCGACGCACCGCCCGGCAAGGTCCGCAGAATCAAAGAGGCCCGCGCCCAGGTCGTGTTCGCCGGGACGACTCTCGCCGAGCGCGTGGCCGCCGTCGAGAACCTACGAGAGGCGCACGGGTACGACGTCGTCGACCCGTACGAGAACCCGCACGTGGTCGCAGGCCAGGGCACCGCCACCGCTGAGCTGCTCGCCCAGGCCTCCGCCGAGGGCGTGCGCCTCGACAGCGTCGTCATACCGATCGGCGGGGGCAGCGCGCTCGCGGGCGCCTGCCTGGCCGCCGCCGGTCACGGAGCCGCTGTGGTCGGTGCGGAACCCGAGGCCGTGCCCGCCTACACCGCGGCCCTGCGCGCGGGCGAGCCAGTGACGGTCGGTGCGCGCCACACCATCGCCGACGGGCTGCGCCCCGACCGGATCGGCGCCCTTCCCTTCTCCGTCGCGGCGCTCGACGCGGCCCGCGTGCTGACCGTTACGGAGGAAGCCATCGCCGACGCGCTGCGGGCCGCGCTGCTGCAGGCCCGGCTGCTCGTCGAGCCGGCGGCCGCGACCGCGCTGGCCGGGGCCCTGGAGTTTGCCGCAGGACCCGGGCGGGGGACCGACATCGGCGTCCTGCTCTCCGGCGGCAACGTCGAACCCAGCCTGGTGACGGCCCTGCTCGCCCAGGCGTGCGACAACGCCCCACAGAGATCCGCACGTTGACGGCTGCACCTCTCGACGCAGTACCTCCGACGCACAAGACACCTCGGCCCGAAGCACGGTTCACACCGTCTTCGGACCGAGGTGTCTGTCCCCAACCGCCGGACTACTTCCCTGCCATGGCCTCTATGAGGCTCTTGGGACGCATGTCGGTCCAGGACTTCTCGATGTAGGCGAGGCAGTCCTCGCGGCTCGCCTCGCCGTACACCGAGGTCCAGCCCGCGGGCACTTCGACGAAGATGGGCCAGAGGGAGTGCTGTCCCTCGTCGTTGACCAGGACCAGGTAGTTGGCATTGGGGTCATCGAACGGATTCGTCACGACGTCGTCCTCTCTCAGGTGATGACTCTGATCACGTCGGCGACCACACCGATGGCCGGGTGCGGAGATTCCACACGTACGCGATCCACAATTCCCGTCCCGCGGAGCCCGCGGGTTTTGCGGCTATCCACTATGACCCGCACCCGCTCGGACCAACAACAGTCGACGGGGTGTGTGCCAAGACGGCTCAATCACGTGCGGGAGCGTTGTGTTCAACCGTTGCCGCGCATCAGTTGAACACCATCGCGAAGTGATGGAGTCGTCGCGCCGTTCCTCGTGTCCGCCCGCACTCGGTGGTCCCTCGGGTGGTCGATGCACCAGTCGTCCGCGGACGACTGGTGCATCGACGGGGGAACCGGCTCAGGCGGTACGGGGTACAGGGGCGCCGTCCTTGGTGTCCTTCACCTCCTCGGAGAACTGCGTGTGGTACAGGGAGGCGTACATACCGCCCGCGGCCAGCAGCTCCTCGTGGGTGCCGCGTTCGCGGATGCGGCCCGCATCGACGACCAGGATCTGGTCGGCCTCCCGGATGGTGGACAGCCGGTGCGCGATCACCAGCGAGGTCCGACCGGCCAGTGCGCTCTTGAGGGCCCGCTGGATCGACGCCTCGGACTCCGAGTCCAGATGCGCGGTGGCCTCGTCGAGCACCACGACCGGGGGTGATTTGAGCAGGAGCCGGACCAGGGCGATCCGCTGCTTCTCACCGCCGGAGAGGCGGTGGCCGCGCTCCCCGACGACGGTGTCCAGGCCGTTCGGGAGTGCGGCGACCACGTCCCAGATCAGCGCCGCCCTGCACGCCTCCATGAGGTCCACCTCGGTGGCCTCGGGGCGTGCGTACAGGAGGTTGGCGCGGATCGTGTCGTGGAACATGTGCGTATCCTGGCTGACCACACCGACCGTGTCGCTCAGGGACTGCAGCGTCACGTCCCGCACGTCGTGCCCGCCGACGCGGACGGACCCGGAGGTCGCCTCGTAGAGCCGGGGCACGAGCTGGGTGATCGTGGTCTTGCCGGCGCCGGACGGGCCTACGAGTGCCGTCAACTTCCCGGCGGGAGCGGTGAAGCTGAGCTCCTTGAGGATCCAGGCGCTGTTCCCCGGGTCCTTCTCGCGCAGGGCGATCGGTTCCAGGGAGGCGAGGGACACCTCGTCCGCGGTCGGGTAGCGGAACGAGACGTGGTCGAACTCGACCGCTGGCGCCGTGACTTCAGCCTGCTTGACGGCGCTCGCCAGGCTCGCGGGCAGTTCAAGCGCATCGGTCTTCTCGTCGACCAGCGGCTTCAGGTCCAGGACCTCGAAGATCCGGTCGAAGCTGACGAGAACCGTGAGCACCTGGATCTGCAGGCCGGAGAGCTGGTTGATCGGCCCGTACATCCGGAACAGCAGCGTCACCATGGCGACGAGCGTGCCGATCTGCAGCGCGCCGTCGATGACCAGATTCCCGCCGACGCCGTACACGACCGCAGTCGTCAGCGAGGTGAGCACGGTGACGATGATGAAGAACATCCGTCCTTGCACCACGTTCTGCGCCGTGATGTCCCGGACCCGGCCCGCCTTCTCCTCGAAGAGGGCTGACTCGGCGGCCGGGCGCCCGTACAGCTTGGCGAGCTCGGCGCCCGAGACGTTGAAGCGCTCGCTCATCATCGAGCCCATCTCGCCGTCGAGGTTCATCCGCTCGCGGGTGATCCGTTGCAGCTTGCGCCCGATGATCCGGGCCGGGAAGAGGAAGAGCGGAACCATCACCAGGGCGATGAGAGTGATCTCCCACGACAGGTAGATCATCGTGCTGACGACGATGACCAGGGTCAGCAGCGCCGAGACCGCCTGGGTCAGCAGCGAGGTGATGGCCTGCCGAGTCCCCGCGATGTCCGTGTTGAGCCTGCTGACCAGTGCTCCGGTCTGCACCCGTGAGAAGAAGGCGAGCGGTTGGCGCTGCACATGTTCGAACACCTCGGTCCGCAGGTCGTAGACCAGCCCCTCACCGATCTTGCCCGAGCAGCGGGCTTCGACATACAGCACGATGGATTCCAGCAGGGCGAGCAGGACGATGCCCAACGCCAGGGCAAGGACGACGTCGAGCTTCTTCGGCACGATGCCGTCGTCGATCATAAACTTGAGCATCAGGGGACTGGCCGCGGTGATCGCACCGCACGCCAGGCTCGCGAATACCAGGACTCCCAGCGCTTTCCGATATCTCAAGGCGTACGGGAGTATGCGCCGGAGCGTACCCGGCTTGATTTTCTGACGGATCTTCGCACCGTCTTCGAAATTCTTACGAGAGGTGATGTTGGGGCCGCCTATGAGGGCCATAAATACTCCTCGCCTGTGGGTGCAACAGACCTTTCAGGCCGATTGGTCTGCGGCCGGGCGCATGACCGCCGGACCATGGGGCGGTTTCGTCGATGTCGGTCGGTGCCGGTCGTAGGCCTCGCCGCCACCGGCCGCTCCCTTCCGGCCGGGCAGGTAGGGGACGCTCCCCACGGGTCGGCAGCCGTAAGGGCCGCCGGAGCAAGGAATTCCCTCGTCGAGGTCAGCCGCCCGGATGCGGGTGGTGAAGTGCTTTGCCATCAGCCGTTGCCCTCCGGGACGTCCGTCTGTGCCACGCTCCGGTTCCCGTGCTCCGGCTCGGAGCGGGAAAGAGTGGCAGAGGCAGACACGACGGACACGGCGATCCTGCGCTTTCTCTTTCCGCGTTCTGTTTCCGCGTTCTGTTTCCGGTTTCGGATTTCCCTTTCGGTACGCGCTTCGCAGGCGCGAGGAGAGGCAGGGCGCGAGAGGGACGGGGCTCGTCGGATCGCTTCTCGCCCGGGGGCCCGCCGTCCGGAGCGCACTCCGGCCGGCGGGCCCCCGACTGTCGCGCTGTCAGCCCCTCAGGCCCAGCCAGGCCGAGACCGCGGACCAGACCTCGGCCAGCGTGTCCGGCTTGGCCATCTCGTAGTGGGTGCACGGAACACCCGACTCGGTGATCTCACCCGTGATGTACGGCTTCCAGAGCTCGGCGGTGGCGTCGTCCGCCGCCCTGCTCTCCTGCGCGACGATCAACAGGGCGTTCCCGTCGAAGCGGCCGAACTCGTGGGCGACACGGATCGTCCGGTGGTTCTGGAGGATCCGGGCGAAGGTCCGGTACTCCTCGTCGGTCGCCGCGCCGAGGGCGTTGCCCGCCTCACGGCGCACCACCTCGATCAGCCGGTCGACCTTGGCCTCCAGGTCGACCTCTGTCTCGTCGGCGTCGTCCACCGATCCGTCCGCGCGCTCGGTCCACGGGTACTGGTCGAGGATGACCAGCGCCGCCACCTCCTCGCCGGCCGCCTGGAGCTGCACGGCGACCTCGTGCGCGACTGCCCCGCCGTAGGACCAGCCCAGGAGGTGGTAGGGACCGCTCGGCTGGACGGAGCGAAGCTGCTCGACGTAGTCCGCCGCCATCTCCGTCACGGAACGGGCGAGTTCGGACGTCCCGTCAAGGCCGCGGGACTGGAGTCCGTACAGCGGGATGTCCGCCGGGACGTAGCGGGCCATCGGCATGTAGCACCAGCTCAGACCGCCCGCGGGGTGGATGAGGAAGAACGGCGGCCGACTGCCCTGCTCCCGGATCGGCAGCAGCACGTCCAGCGCGTCCCGAATGGACGACAGGCTCATCCGTTTCATCAGCTCGGCGACGCACGGCGCGGCGAAGAGGTCGCGGACCGCGATCGACACCCCCCGCTCGCGCAGCTTCTCCACGAGCCGCACCGCGAGCAGCGAGTGGCCGCCCAGGGCGAAGAAGTCGTCGTCCACGCCGACCGACTCCACGCCGAGGACTTCGGCGAAGGCAGCGCACATGTTCTCCTCGAAGGAGGTGACCGCCCAGTTGGCGTCCTCCTCCACCACCGCGCCGTCCGGGACGGGCAGGGCCTTGCGGTCCAGCTTCCCGTTCGGCATCAGCGGCAGCCTGTCGATCACGACTACGGCCGACGGCACCATGTAGCCGGGCAGCCGGTCCTGGGCGAGACCCCGGGCCTCCTGACCGATCCGGTCGGCGAGGGCCGCCCGTGTCTCCTCGGTCCACTCCTCCTCTCCCTGCGGGGCGATGCCCCGGTTCGGCACCAGGTAGGCCACCAGGCGCTGGTCGCCGGGGTTGTCCTCCCGCACGAGGGCCACGGACTGCGCGACCTGGGGGTGCGCGGACAGTGCCGCTTCGATCTCGCCCAGTTCGACGCGGAAGCCGCGGATCTTGACCTGGTCGTCGGAGCGCCCGACGTACTGCAGGTCCCCATCAACGGTCCACCGCACCACGTCGCCCGTACGGTAGATCCGCTCGCCGGAGCCGCCGAACGGGCTGGCCACGAAGCGGCCGGCGGTGAGGTCCGGGCGGCCCAGGTAGCCGCGCGCCACGCTCATGCCGCCGATGTACAGCTCGCCTGCGACACCCGGCGGAACCGGGCCGAGCGCAGCGTCGAGCACGTACACCTGGGTGTTGCCGATCGGGCCGCCGATCGACGTCGCGTCGGCGCCCTCTCCCGCCAGCTCCTTGGCGGTCGACCAGACGGTGGTCTCAGTCGGACCGTACAGGTTGGTCAGGGTGGGTGTCCTGGCCAGGATGACGCGGGCCAGGTCGCTCGGGAGCGCCTCCGCGCCGATCATGGCGCGAACCTTCGTCCAGTCGACCGGGTCGTCCGCGTCCGCGATCAGGCCGCGCCACAGGCTCGGCGTCGCGTGGACGACGGTGGCGCCGGTGGTACGGATCAGGGAACGCAGCGCCCACGGGTCGAGGACCTGTTCCTGCGAGGCGAGCACCATCCGCGCCCCGTTCAGCAGCGGAAGGTAGAACTCGAAGCCCGCCATGTCACAGCCGTGGGTGCTGACCGCGAGCAGCCGGTCGTCCGCGTCCAGCGCGAACCGGTCCTGCATCGAGGTCAGGAAGTTCACGATCGCGCGGTGTTCAACGAGCACTCCCTTGGGGCGACCCGTCGATCCGGACGTGTAGATCACCCACATGGGGTGCTCGGGCAGCAGAGCCGCCGTGCGCTCCCCGTCGGTCAGCGGACCGTCCGCGAGGGCGGTCAGCCGCTCGGCGACGTCGGCGCTGTCGAGCAGGATCACCGGCACCTGCGGACGGTGATCCGGCTCCGCCGGACGGGCGTGCACATCCTGGCTGGTGAGCACGGCGACCGCGCCCGAGTCGGCGATGACGTACGCGATCCGGTCGGCCGGGTAGGCAGGGTCGATCGGCAGGTACGCGGCACCGGCCTTGATCACTCCGAGGAGGGCCACCACCAGGTCCACCGTACGTTCGAAGACCGCCGCGACGACGGACTCGGGGCCGATGCCCTGCCCGGCGAGGTACCGGGCCAGGCGGTTGGCCCGCGCGTCCAGTTCGGCGTAGGTCAGCTCCTCGTCGCCATGGACCAGGGCGATCGCGTCGGGTGTCCGGGCGGCCTGCGCCTCGAAGCGCTCAACGACCGTCGTGTGCGGGACGTCGGCCTCGGTGGCGTTCCACTCGGTGAGCATCCGCAGCCGCTCGTCCTCACCGAGGACGTCCACCTCGCTGACCCGCAGCCCCGGGGAGGCGGCGAGCGCCGTGAGCACCCGGGTGAGTCGCTCGGCGATCCGCTCCACCGACTCCGGGTCGAACAGGTCCGCAGCGGCGACCACCGAGCCGCGCATACCCGCCGGCGCTCCCTCGGCATCGTGCAGCTCGGCGACGCTGACGTCCAGGTCGAACTTCGCGACCGCCTCGGACGGGCCGCCGCTCCCGGACGGGGCCGCCGGGGCCCCGCGCCGAGCGGCGACGCCGTCCAGGTCGAGCACCGCCTGCTCGTTGTTCTGCAGGAGCAGCATGACCTGGAACAGAGGGTGGCGGGCCATCGAGCGGGCCGGGGCCAGCTCCTCCACCAGCCGCTCGAACGGTACGTCCGGGTGCGCGAACGCCCCGAGCCCCGCCTCTCGCACCCGCTCCAGGACCTCGTGGAAGGTCGGGTCCTCGGAGAGGTCGGTGCGCAGGACGAACGTGTTGACGAAGTACCCGATCAGGTCGTCGAGGGCCTCGTCGGTGCGGCCCGCGATGGCCGAGCCGATCGGGATGTCGGTGCCCGCGCCGATCCGGGAGAGCAGGACGGCCAAGGCGCCGTGCAGCACCATGAACATCGTCACGCCCTCGGTCCGCGCAAGCTCCGCGAGCCGCGCGTGCACGTCGGCCGGAATGTCCAGCGGGATCCGGTGGCCCCGGTGGGAGGCGATCGCCGGACGCGTCCGGTCGAAGGGCAGCTCCAGCTCCTCCGGGACGCCTTCCAACGCCGCCCGCCAGTACGCGACCTGTTGGGAGATCAGGCTCTGCGGGTCCTGGCTGTCCCCGAGCACCTCACGCTGCCACAGCGCGTAGTCCGCGTACTGCACCGGCAGCGGCTCCCACTCCGGCGCCCGGCCCTCGCCGCGGGCCTCGTACGCCACGGACACGTCCCGGGCCAGGGGCGCCCACGACCAGCCGTCACCGGCGATGTGGTGGACCACGACCACGAGGACGTGCTCCTCGGGCCCGGCCCTGAACAGCCATGCTCTAATGGGGACTTCGACCGCCAGGTCGAAGGTGTACGCCTTCGCCGCGGCGACCGCGCCGGCCAGGGCGGCCGGCTCGGCGTCGACGACGGTCAGCTCCCAGTCCAGCTCGTCGATGCCGACGATCCGCTGGTACGGCTCCCCGTCCGCGACGCCGAAGACCGTGCGCAAGACCTCGTGCCGCGCGAGCAGGTCACGGAAGGCCGCGCCCATCGCGTCGGCGTCCACCGCACCGGCGAGCCGGGCCGCTACGGGGATGTTGTAGGTGGAGCTCGGCCCGTCCATCTGGTTGATGAACCAGAGCCGCCTCTGTCCGTACGAGAGCGGGATCCGCTCCGGGCGTTCCCTGGCGGTCAACGCCGTACGTGCCGCACGGGCACCGGCAAGACGGTCCGCCAGGCCCGCCACCGTCGGCGCCTCGAACAGCTCCCGGATCTCGACCTCGACGCCCAGAACCGCACGAATACGGCTGACCAGGCGCACCGCGAGCAGCGAGTGGCCGCCCAGATCGAAGAAGTCGTC